>NZ_JBEZLQ010000003.1:0-604587 GCF_040652235.1 Streptomyces sp. NPDC048277 | reverse complement strand
CAGCGTCACCGACCCGGTGGCCAACATCACCGCGGCCGCCAACTACGCCGCCCACCGCTACGGCTCGATCGACAACGTCAACTCCGCGTACTGACGCGGGCCGGACGACCGCTAGGGCTCGCGGTGCTCGTGCGCCGCTCGCTCCAGCATCTCCGCCTCCGCCTCGGCGACACGTGTCTCCGCCTTGACGTCGATCGAGCGGGTCAGCCACCAGTACAGCAGCGCCGAGACCGGCAGCCCGATGAACAGGGAGATGTCCGCGCCGTCGAGGGCCTTGGCGGCGGGGCCGACGAAGAGGGTGCCGACGGAGAAGAACGGGATCATGGCGGCGAAGCCGACCAGGTAGGAGACGATCCCCTGCCAGCCCCAGCGGCCGTAGATTCCGTTCGGTTTGAAGATCTCGGCGATCGCGTAGTGCCCCTTGCGCACCACGTAGTAGTCCATCAGGTTGACCGCGGTCCACGGGATGAACAGATACAGCACCAGGAGCAGGAAGTTGTTGAAGTTCGTCAGGAAGTTGGACGTCGCGGCGAGGGCGCCGACGAGCGAGAGCACCGCAGTGAGAACGAGGGTGAGCAGGCGCACGCCGAGTGTCGGGCGCACCCGTTTGAACGAGTCGATCGCGCTGATCAGGGTGAGTGAACCCCCGTACATGTTCAGCGCGGTGACGGAGATCAGCCCCAGGGCGGAGAACAGCAGGACGACCGCCCCGAAGCCGTCGAAGATCTTGTCGCCGGCCGCGTTGATCGACGGGATCGTGTCGAAGCTGTCGCCCGCCCAGGCGGCCAGCAGCGTCCCGAGCACCATCAGCCAGATACCGCCGAGCGCCGAGCCGAAGTAGGTCCAGTAGAACGTCTTGCGGACCGTCACGTCCGGCGGCAGGTAGCGCGAGTAGTCCGACACGTAGATGGCCCAGCTGATCTGGTAGCCGGCGACCACGCCGAACTGGGCCAGGAACGGCGTGGCCTTGAAGCCGCTCAGGTCGAACGAGCCCGCCGGGTAGTGCAGGGTGAGCAGCATGCCGACGGTGAAGATCCCGAAGATGACCAGGAACGTGTACGTCAGGACCTGCTCGGCCTTGTGGATGATGTCGTAGCCCACCAGCGCCACGACGAGCGCGATCACGGTGACGACGGCCACCCACAGCTTCACGCTGCCGTGGATCGTGGTGTGCAGGGCCTGGCCGGCCAGGATCGTGTTGAACACGTTGAAGCCCGCGTACTGCACATACGCGAACAGCCACACCAGCAGCGCCCCGACGTAGCCGAACTGGGGCCGCGACTGGATCATCTGCGGCAGCCCCAGCTGTGGCCCCTGCGCCGAGTGGAAGGCCATGAAGAACGTGCCGATCAGGGTGCCCGCGACGATCGCCAGCAGCGACCAGATCAGGTTGCCGCCCTCGGTGATGCTGATCAGCCCGACGGCCAGGGTGGCGATCTGCGCGTTGGACATGAACCACAGGGGGCCCAGATGCCACAGCTTGCCGTGCCGCTCGTCCAGCGGCACGTAGTCGATGGACCGGACCTCCAGACCGCTCACCCGCGGTTCCGCCGATGTGCTCATGGCACCTCCCAGGGGCCAGGTCCGCCACTCTGACCACATTCTTCCCCCGGTCGGGGCCGGTTGAGGCATGCGGAATCCGTCTTCCGCACACCGGAAAATGTCGGCGCGTCCACCCCTGTTGCTCTGCTCACAAACCGGGCCTTTCGTGGCGGCGGTCATGTCGCGGGGCGCGCATTTTGTCTACGTTCGCAGATCTGTGTCCCTTCCACGTGAAATGCCGAGGCCCCCTGTCATGCTCAACCGCACCCTCTCCGTCGCGGCCACGGTGGTGACCCTGCTCGCCGGAGCCGCGCCTGCGGCCATGGCGGCGGGCACCGGTTCGGGTCCGGCCGACTTCCGCACCGCCGTACAGGCACAGGGCGCGGAGCGCGTGACCGCCGCCGTCGTCGACCTGGACGGCACGGGCCGGGAACCCTCGGTCTACGGCGACGACACGCCGTACGACACGGCGAGCATCGTCAAGGTCGACATCCTCGCCGCGATGCTGCTCCACGCGCGGGACCACCAGCGGACCCTCACCGCACGCGAGAGCGCCGCGGCGGAGGTGATGATCCGCAACAGCGACAACGACGCGGCCAGCGCGCTGTGGCATGCCATCGGCCAGGCCCCCGGTCTGGAGTCGGCGAACAAGCGGCTGGGACTGACCTCGACCGTGGGCGGACCCGGCGGTCTCTGGGGGCTCACCCGGACCACGGCGAGTGACCAGATACGACTGCTGCGCGCGATCTACGGCACCGGCGCCACGGCGCTGGACACGGCGTCCCGGAGCCGTATCAGCACCCTGATGACGGAGACAGCCGCCGACCAGTCCTGGGGAGTCTCGGCCGCCGCCGACTCCGGGTGGGCGCTGAAGAACGGCTGGCTCATGCGCACCACCACCAACCTGTGGGACATCAACAGCGTCGGACGCGTCACGGCCGGCGGACACCACTACCTCGTCGCGGTCCTCTCCGACGGCAACGCGTCCATGCCGGACGGCGTGAACCTGGTGGAACGGGCCGCCCGCACGGCCGTCTCCGCGACGGCGGCCCACTGACCCCCTTGGCCCAGTGCACCCCGCCGCCCGCCCGGATTGCCCCTAACGTGCACTAGGGGGACGGAGGCCGGCAGCGGGAGGTGCGGTGGCGGGTGCGGGCGGGCCGGCGGCCGGGCGGGGCCGGGCGCGTCGGGCGCGTGGCGCGGGGCCGGGCGGCCGGGCCGTACGCGCGGCGCGGATCCCGAAGCGGACCCCTGATCCGCGCACCGGCGCCTCCGTCGGCGCCGTCGTCGTCCCCGCCCTGCGGGTCGCCGCCGGCTACGCCTGGCGGCTCATCGTGGTCGGCATCGTCGTCTACGGCGTCTTCATCGTCCTGGGCCGCTTCCAGCTGATCGCCGTGGCCCTGTTCCTGGCCCTGGTCATCACCTCGGTGCTGCGCCCGCTCGCCGACCTGCTGAGCCGTCGGCTGCCCCGGCCGCTGGCCGTAGCCGTGAGCCTGGTCGGCAGCATCTGCCTGTTCCTCGGGCTGCTGGCCCTGGTGGGCAACGCGGTCGCACAGGAGTCGTCGACGCTGGCCGACGAGTTCCGCGGCGGCATCCACCGCATCGAGGTCTGGCTCCGGCGCCCGCCCTTCCGGCTCGGTCCGGGCGCCCTGTCACACCTCCAGCAGCAGGTCGTGAACTACATCCAGTCCCACCGCTCCAACCTGCTCAACCGGGCGCTCAGCGGCTTCGGCACGCTCGTCGAACTGGTCACCGGGGGAGCGCTCGCCCTCTTCGCCTCGGTCTTCTTCATCCACTCCGGCGAACGGCTGTGGGGCTGGACGAGCCACGAACTGCTGCCGGTCGCCGCCCGGCCCGCCTGGGACCGCGCGGGCCGGGCGGCCTGGCTGACGTTCTCCGGATACACCCGCGGCATCATCATCGTGGCCGGCACCAACGCCGTACTGGTCGGGGTCGCCCTGTTCGTGCTGAGGGTGCCGCTCGCGCTGCCCCTCACCCTGCTGGAGTTCTTCGCCGCGTTCGTCCCGCTGGTCGGCTCACCGGTCGCGCTCGGCGTGGCCACCGTCGTGGCGCTGGCCGGGCGCGGACCGCTCACCGCCGCCGCCGTCCTGGTCCTCATCGTCGTCATCGGCCAGTTGGAGGGACATGTGCTGCACCCCCTCGTGATGAGCTGGGCGGTACGGCTGCACCCCCTCGTCGTCGCCGTCTCCGTCATCGCGGGCAGCATCGTCGCGGGGGTGATCGGCGCCGTCGTGGCCGTGCCGTTCGTCTCCGTGGTCTGGGCGGTGGTGCGGGCCCTGCGCCCCGTGCCGCCCTGACGTCCGGGCCGGGGGCTTCAGCCGTCCTTGCCGGGGCGGCGGCCGCGCTTGGGGGCGCGGCGGGGCAGACCGGCCGACGCGGACGGCGCGGGCGCTTCGGTCGCCCGGGCGGCGGACGGCGCCGGGAGGTCGGGGTGCCCGATGCCGTCGTCCCAGGCCTCGTGCCCGCTGAACGGGTCGGCGGGCCCGTTCGCGAGCAGGGCCGCCAGCCCGGGCGTGGTGTGTGCCTTGAGCGCCGCCAGGGCCAGTGTGTCGGAGTCGGACTCCGTGCCGCTGCTCCAGGTGATGGTGCCCGGGAGCATCACCAGCGAGGTCGTGCCGGACTCCGCGGAGGCCGGCCGCAGCTGGACCCGGATGCCGTGCCGGTCGGCCAGCCTGCCGACCACGAACAGGCCCATGTGCTGGTAGACGTCGGCGTCGGCGGTCGGCGGATTCGCCAGCTTGTGGTTGATCAGCGCGAAGTCCTCGGGCACCAGGCCGATGCCCTTGTCATGGATCTCGATCATGATCCGGGTGTCGGGCAGCCGCGTCGCCGTGACCCGGACCCTGGAGCGTGGCGAGGAGAACGCGGTGGCGTTCTCCAAGAGCTCGGCGAGCAGGTGCACCAGGTCGGTGACGGCCCGGCCGTGGATCTCGGCCTCCGGGACGCCCGCCAGGTCGATCCGCTCGTACTGCTCCACCTCGGAGGCGGCCGCCCGGATGACGTCTACCAGGGGGAGCGGGCGGTCCCACTGCTGGGTGGGCCGCTCGCCGCCGAGCACCAGGAGGTTCTCGCCGTTGCGGCGCACCCGGGTGGCCAGGTGGTCCAGCTTGAACAGGTTCGCGAGCTGCTCGGGGTCGGCCTCGCGGTCCTCCAGGTCGGTGATCAGGGCGAGCTGACGCTCGATCAGGGACTGGTTGCGGCGGGACAGGTTGGTGAAGATCGTGTTGATGTTGCCGCGCAGCAGCGCCTGTTCGGCGGCGAGCCGGACCGCCTCCCGGTGCACATGGTCGAAGGCGCGGGCCACCTCGCCGATCTCGTCCGTGGTGGTGATCGGGATCGGTGAGACCTTGGTGTCCACCTGGCCCGGCACGGCCTGGGACAGCTGGGTGATCACCGCCGGCAGCCGCTGTTCCGCGATCTCCATCGCCGACGCGCTGAGCCGGCGCATGCCCCGGCTCATCGAGCGGGCCACCCACGCGGCGAGCAGGAAGGCCACGAGTACGGCGCTGAGAGCGAGCGCGCCGTTGAGGATCGCGTCCCGGCGCGCCTCGTCGGCGATGCTCCGGGCGTTGGCGAGCGCCGTGTCGGTGAGATTGACCTCGATACCCCGGTAGGCGTCGAAGGCGAGCGCGGACGCGGCGAAGAACGACTCCGGGGTGATGCCCTCGGCGGCCAGCTCCTGGGTCGGCTTGCCGGTGGCGATCTCGCTGAGCATCTTGGTCAGCGCCGGCGGCGTCACGAAGGCCTGCCCGGCCGTCTTGGCCTCCTGCGCGGCCTTGGCCGTCTGCGCGACGCCTTTCTTCTGCGCGTCCGCCAGCGCCGCGCGCAGCCGGGTCATGTCCCCGGCGGTACCGGCGCCCGCGTACTCCTGCAGGCCCACCTGCTCCAGGTAGACATAGGAGCTGAACGAGCCGAGCTGGGTCTGCAGCTCCCCCTCGCCGAGCCCCTCGCGGTCCTCGACCAGCAGATGTGTGCCGATGGAGCGCACCAGGGACTCGGCCGCCTGGGTCAGGGAGATGGCGTAGAGAGTGCGGCCGAAGCTCGCCTGGTTGTTGCTGCCGAAGCCCAGTTCGTTGGAGATCTCCATCAGCGGGTGCTGGACGGCGTGATAGCTCTCCTCCGTCTGCACCCCCGACAGCTTGGACGTGAACGCGGCGGCCCGTACCGCCGGCAACTGCTTCTCGCCCTCCCGTACCAGCGCGATCCGCCGGGTCAGGCCCGCCGTCTTCGGCGCGCGCTCCACCGCCTGGTCGAACGCCTTCGCGTCCGCGTCGGTGACCTTGCGCGCCGCCACCACGGCCGGTGCGTTGCGCTTGCCCTGCAGCAGCGGGATGACCGACACGTCCCGTTCGTTGATCGCGTCACTGGCGTAGGCGTTCGCCGCCTGCACCAACTCCGCTACACGCACGGCGTCGTTGGCGTCCTGCAGGGTGTCGATCGAGTTCTTCACCCGGACGCCGCCGAGTGCGAGGGCGACGAGCACCGGGATGAGCAGAATGGCCTGGAGGCGTCTTGCGACGCGCCAGTTGCCGGTCACGGGTCTGAGCTTGGACAAGGCCGTCCCATTTCACAACAAGATTGGTGCGCGGGCTGCTCGCAGCCCGACGTTCAGTGGCCAAGTTCTAACACCCAGCGATCGGCTTCGACTGGTGTTTGGGTGAAGCGGTTTCGGCGAACTGGTACAAAGCTCATCCAAAACCGTCGATGGCCAACGCACGGATCACCGGGCGGGCGGCTGGTGCCCGGCGACCCGTCCGACAGGGCGAACGGTCAGCGCTTTCCCCAGCGAAAGGCCGGGGTGGGAAACGGTGGCGCGGACGGTGGCCGGCGCATGCCGCTCCCCGGCCGGGTCGGCGGAGCCGCCGCTCGCCCCGCCCCCACAACAGACCGACCTCCCCGCCGCACACCACGTCCTCCGCGCGTCCTTCTCGTCGATCATGCAGACCGAGATCCAGCCACACACGCCGGCCGCGCAACCGCACAGGGCGCGACCGGCCGACCGGCACGTCCGCACCCGGTACCGCCGCAACCCTTCGCCCGGCACCACCGGCAGGGCCGCCACCGGCAGGGCCGCCCCCGGCAGGGCGCGCGGACGACGCCCTTCCGACGGGCGGTGCCGTCGGGGCTACGGGGCGGGGCGGACCGTGAGGATCTGCTGGGCGTGGCCCACCGGTCCGTCGAGGTCATGCAGGACGGTGCTGGTGACGCCCTGTCCGGACGGCCCGAAGGTGACGGTGGTGTCCAGCCCCGTCCACGCGCCTCGCGGTTGGCGGTGGAGATGGACGGTCAGATCGACGTTGGGGAACATCCACGCCGTGGGCGGCTGCCGGACGGCGATGCCGTTGGCGGTGTCGACCAGGGCGAGATACGAGGCGACCGGACCGGCCGGGACGCCGCCGACCAGGTCGAGCGGTGTGGAGACCCACGCGGTCGTGCGGCCCGGCCGGGGCGGTGCCACCGGGCGGACGTCCACGGAGGCGATGTAGCCACCGGGCCAGACATCCGACATCCGCCAAGGGGCAAGCTCCTCCGGCGGGGTGAGCCGCTCCTCCGGCCCGCCCGCGACCGCGGCGGTGTCGAAGCCGGCCAGGAACCAGGCACGGGCCCGGACGACCGGGCGGCCGGCGATCCGTACGACGGCTTCGAGGAGTTCGATGGTCCGGCCCGGGCGGACGGTCTCCACCTCGATCTCGCACTCGTCGAGGGCGAGGCGGCCGAGGATGTCGTAGCTGATCCGGGACAGCACCAGGCCCTCGTCCCCGCGGTCGGCCCGATGGCGGTCGATGACGTGTGCGACGAGCCCGCCCAGCGGGCTGAAGTGCTGCTCGTCCGTGTTCCAGGCCCCGCTCGCGTGCTGCGTCGGCTTGTAGCTGCGGTCGTCAATGGCCTCGAAGTAACTACCCGGGGACGTGGTCGAGCTGCTCAACGATCGTGTCTCCTTGCGAGTCGGTGCCTTCAGCGTGCCGCCGGGCCGGGGCGGCCGAGGGGGTGAGCACGTCCTGTCGTACACAACCATCGTCTCGCAGAAGCCGTGACAGGTGATTGCGAACATTGCCCGGAAACGCCTCGCGCGTGCAATATTCTTGCCGCGGATACGAGGGACACGGGCAATTGTTCCCGCGCCGGAGTCGGGCACCGCTGCGGCGGAGGAGTCCACCGGCCGCCGCGCATGCCGTGATCGTCACTCCGGCGGCGTGGGCGTGTCGGGCGATCGGTACATCGCCTGGACGTCCAGCTCCAGTTGCACGGTCGGACCCACCACCGCGATGCCCCGGGCCAGCATCGTCCGCCAGTTGAGGGTGTAGTCCTCCCGGTGCAGCTCGGCCGTGGCGAGCGCGGCGCAGCGCAGTTCCTCGCCGTAGCCGCCGTTGACCGTGCCCAGATAGGTGGTGTCCAGGGAGACCGAGCGGCTGACCCCGTGCATCGTCAGGGTGCCGGCGAGCGTCCACTTGCTGCCGCCCCGGTAGGCGAAGCGGGCGCTGACGAAGTCGATGTACGGATACCGCTCGACGTCCAGGAAGTCACCCGAACGCAGGTGGTTGTCCCGTGTCGTGTTCCCGGTGTTGATGCTCGACGCGTCGATCCGCACCCGGACGGTCGACAGGCTCATGTCCGGTGCGACGTCGATCGCGCCGTCGAACCGCTCGAAACGGCCGTGGACATGGGCCATGCCGACATGCGTGGCGATGAACCGGATCGCGGTGTGCGGTGGATCGAAGACCCAGCCCCCGGTCGGCGGCAACGGCAGCTGCCGGGCCGGCTGCATCCGGATCCGCGTGGGCGCGGGGCAGAAGTCGGGGACGATCTCGACGGTCTCCCGGTGCGGATCCAGGCCTTCGGCGACGATCAGCATGCTGTAGCGGCCGGACGGCAGCGCCGCCATGAAGAAGCCGAAGGGATCGGTCGTGCCCCGCGCGGTCACCTGGTGGGTGTCGAGCGCGGTGACCGTGACCTCCGCACCGCCGAGCGGCTGGTCCACGGGGTCCAGGACGGTACGGGCGACGCCGCCCGCGCCGGCGGGGAGGGGCAGGGTGAGACCTGCGGAGCGGGCCGGGGCGTCCTTGGACCACCGGCGCCTGAGCAGCCCGAGGGCCATGCTGTTCACCTTTCGTGAGTGTGGGGGGCACGGAGCGGCCGGGTCGCCGCCCGTCCGGCCCCGCGGGGACGGGTCAGTCTCGGCCGAGGATCCGGCGCAGCGCCCGGGTCAGCAGTTCTTCCGCGTTCGGGACGGCGGCCTGGTGCCGGAAGGCGACGTACCCGTCCGGGCGTACCAGCAGCGCGCCCGAGTCGGACACCTCGCTGAGCCGGGCCCAGTCGCCGTACGGGTCCTCGTACTCCTGACCGGGGCCGATGACGACCGTCACGATGTCGAGGTCCTGGGCTCGCGCCGCGTGCAGCCAGGCCTCGCCGCCGATGCCGGTCAGCAGGGTGAACCGGCCCTGGCCGACGGTGTCCAGGGTGGACACGGTCCGGGTGCCCGAAGTGATCCAGGCGTGCGGGAGCCTGGCGCCCGGGCGGGAGCTGGGCTGGTGGTACAGCTCCGGGTCGCGGGCGAAGCCGGGGTCGGGGGTGCCGTCGGGGACGATCGCCGCCGAGTCGTAGCGCTGGTTGAGGTCGACGCCGTGCGCGTTGAACTCGTACACCTTGTACGCGATCGCGTCCCGCAGCCGCGCCCGCTGCTTCTCGGCCGCCTCGGTGGGCTCCTTGCGGCCGGCGATGTTGGCCCACAGCTGCTCGGGTGTCTGCGGCGCGAGTCCGTCCAGCGCGTCGAAGATCGGAGCCGTCTCGCCGATCGACTTGTTGGCGCGGGTCACGATCTGCCTGCCGACAGGCGCGCGTTCGGCGGTGTAGCTGTCCAGCAGGCGCGGGTCGGCGGTGCCGTCGAGGACCAGCTTCAGTTTCCAGGCCAGGTTGTAGGAGTCCTGGATGGAGGTGTTCGAGCCGAGCCCGTTGGACGGCGGGTGCCGGTGCACGGCGTCCCCGGCGCAGAAGACACGGCCGTTGGAGTAGGTCTCGGCGTACATCTCGTTCACCGTCCACGCCGAGGACGACCTGACGGTCACCGGTATCTCGTCGTCGCCGATCAACTGGCGGACGACGGACTCCGCGTACTCGGTGGTCAGGTCGGGGGCGCCCGCCGTGACGTCGTACCCCCACACGATCAGCCACTCCGTCCACGGCCGGACGCAGCGCACCAGGCCCGCGCCGATGCCGCCGACGGTCGCGCCCGGGGCCAGCACCCAGTACAGGGTGGACGGGCGGTGTGCGGTGTACCTGCTCAGGTCGGCGTCGAAGACGATGTTGATGCTGCCCGCGACCCCCATCTGACCGCCCATCGGCAGCCCGGCGTCCTCGGCCACCTGCGAACGCCCGCCGTCCGCGCCGATGAGGTACTTGGCGCGGATCGTGTACTCGTCGCCGCGTACCCGGTCCTCGACGGTGACGGTCACACCGTCCGCGTCCTGGGTGAACGACTTGTAGACGGTGCTGTAGCGCAAGACGGTGCCGCGCGCGACGGCCGCGTCCACCAGCACCGGCTCCATCAGGTGCTGCGGTATGTCACACATCAGCGTGGGGCTGGCCAGTTCGTGCGCCGCCTGCACCAGCGGTTCGTTGCCCCACGACCGCACCCGGCCCAGCTCCTCGCCGGCCAGGCTGGTGCAGAAGGTCGTGTTCCCCATCAGGTGCTGCGGGGTGGCCTTCGCGCGTGCCTCCCGCTCGACGCCGAGGTCGCGCAGGACCTCCATCGTGCGCTGGTTGGTGATGTGGGCGCGCGGGGTGTCGGCGAGGCTGGCATAGCGGGTGACGACCATGTTCGGTACGCCGTAGGTGCTCAGGGCCAGGGCGGCGGAGGCGCCGGCCGGGCCGCTGCCCACGATCAGGACGTCGGTCACGACATCGGTGTGCACGGGGAACGCTCCGGGGGGAAAGGAGAGGACGGAAACCGACCGTCCAAGATCATGAAACGGTCCGGGCGTTCATGGGTGTCTCAATCCGAGACACGCGGTGCACGGCATCCGGGGCACACGGTGTACGACATCCGGGACACGCGGCCCACGGCGGAACGCGGCGGGACCCGCCGGTCGTTGCTCCTTCAACTGTTCCCGGTACGGTGAGGAGCGCCATGACCACCGCAGAGCATCCCCCCACGGCCGGCCGGCAACCCCCGACCCGTCCCGCCCTCGGCCAACTGCGCCGCGCCCGCGCCCGCTTCCTCGCCGGGCACCCCCTGCCCGAGGACGTACCGGACGAGGTCGCCGCCGCCTGGCGCCGCGCCCGCTTCTACGGGGTACGGCACGACTCCGCGGGCCCCTTCCCCGCCCGGGCCCTGCGGTCGCCCGACCCCGCGCTGCTGGAAGCCGCCCGGCCGGTGCTGCGGCGGCTCGGCCCGGTGCTCGACCACGAGCGGGCCACGCTGGTCCTCACCGACGCGCGGCTGCGTGTGCTGTGGGCCATGGGGCACGCCCCGGGCGACGTGTCCTGCCCCGACCTCTCCGAGCAGCGGGTCGGCCCCAACAGCGCGGCCCTGGCCCTGCGTACCGGCCGGCGGGCCGAGGTACACGGTCCCGAGCACTTCCTCGACGTGTGGCAGGAGGTCTCCGCGGTCAGCGTGCCGCTGCGGGCGCCCGGCCACGGCAGGCCGGTCGGCACGGTCACGGTGGCGTCGGCCCTGTGCGGCGGCCGCGCCCCGCACCCGCAGGCGGCCCTCGCCGAGGCCACGGCCACCGCGGTGGAGGCGGAACTGCGCGGGCACGCCCGGCCACCCGAACGGGTCCTGCTGGACGCCTATCTCGGGGCGTGCGAGGGGCCGGACCGGCCGGTGGTGGCGTTCGCCGGACACAGCCGGCTGGTGAACGAGACGGCGGGCCGGCTGCTGTCCACACGGGACATCGAGGACCTGGAACGCGCGGTGCACGCGCTGCTGCGCCAGGACGGGCCCGGCACCGGGCTCCCGCGCGACGCGGAGGTCGAACTCGTCCGGCATCTCGGCGAGACCGTCGGCGCCGTCGCCGTGCTCGCCCCGAGGCGCGCCCCTGAACCCGCCGCCCCGGCCGGACGGTTGCCGACCGCGCTCGCCGGACATTCGGTGCCCTGGCGGCACGCCACCGAACGCGCGGCCGAACTGGCCGCCACCCACGCCCCGCTCCTGCTCGTCGGTGAACGCGGCACCGGAAAGACCTCCCTGGCCCGCGAGTTGCTCGGCGAGAGCGACCCGCTCGTCATCGACGCGGCCGAAGGGAAACTGTACGAGTCCCTGCCCGCCGCACCCCGCCGACTCGTCCTGCGCCACGCCGAGCGCCTCGCGCAGCCGGACGTGGCGGCGATCGTCGCCCTGCTCGAAACCCGGCCCGGCACACCCCTGTTGGTCACCTACACGCCGGGGGCACCGCCCGGCCCGTGCCTCCAACGGCTCCTCGACACCCTGGCCGCCCGCTCGGTCACCCTGCCCGCGCTGCGTGAACGCACCGAGGACATCAGGGAGTTGCTCACCGCCGTGGCCCCGGCGACCGTGCCGGGTCAGCCCCCGCTCACCTGGACACTCGACGCCAGGCGGGCGCTGGAACGGTACCCGTGGCCCGGCAACGTCACCGAACTCGCCCATGTCGTACGGTCCTTGGCGCAGCGCCGCCGGGCGACCGGGCCGGTCCGGCGGACCGAACTGCCCGACCCCGTACGCGAAGGCCCCGCGGGGCGCCCGCTGAGCCCCATGGAGAACGCCGAACGCACCGCCATCCTGGAGGCCCTGCGCCGCCACGGCGGAAACAAGGCGCGCGCGGCGGCCGCCCTGGGCATCGGACGCGCGACGCTCTACCGCAAACTGCGCGCCTACGGCTCCCACGCGTAGTCGTCCAGCCGGGCTGACGGGCGGCCGCCTCGCCGCCCGCCGCCTCCTCACCGGCCACCGAAACCTCGTCGACCGACTACTGCGAGGCCCTGGGCTGAGTCCCGGCGCTCCAGTCGACGACCGGCGGGACGACACGTGCGCACAGCGGCATACCGCGGGAGTCCGTCAGCCCGAGGCGGCCGACGAGCAGGCCGGCCCGCACCGCGGCCTCGACCACGGGATCCGGGACGGCGCCGAGCATCAGCTTGGCCCGGCGGAACATGGTGAAGGCCCCGTCGGCGTCCACAGTCCCCCAGGACAGATAGACGAACCGCCCGCCCGGACCGCCCTGGACATAGGGCCCCTTGATGTCGACACCGCCGGCCGAGACCGCCGTGGTGCAGGGCAGGGTCCAGCACGCGGACACGGCGTCACCGGGCTGTGGGTCGAGCAGTTCGGCGGGCCGGTTGCGGCGCTGCACGGCGACATGAATGGCGCGGTACTCGCTCACGCCGCTGTCCGCGGGCGCCGGGCAGGAGCGTCCGGGCAGATCGGTGGCGTCGATGCGGATGTGCATGACGGCCATCATCACCGATCGACCCTGGGGATCGGCCACATCCTCGACCGGGTACACACCGGCCGGCCGGCGGACCGCTCGTGACGGTTCGCCGGCCGGCCGGGCGCGGTCAGCGCTTGGTGTAGATGAAGCCGACCTTGTCGAGCTCGTCACCGGAGCGGCCGTGGAAGCCGGCGATCTGCCAGCCCGACGGCGCGGTGCGGGTCACGCAGTCCGAGGTCGTCGTGCCACCGGCGAGAGTGTTGCCCAGGTTGGTGGTGAACTTGGCGTAGAAGATGCGGGTGGTGTTGTTGTACTTGCCCTCGCACAGGTACGCCGTGGTCACGTACTCGCTGCTGCCCAGCGTCAGTGAGGACGCGGTGCCGCCGGTGCCGCCGTGGGTCAGCGTCGTACCGTCGGCGAGGTTGATGCCGACCTGGTCGACGCGGGAGCCGGAGCGCAGCGAGATGCTGGTGGCGCGGGCGCCCGCGGCCACCTTGTCGATGTCCTGGTAGTAGTCGCCGTGCGGACCGCCGAACTGGTCGCTCAGCTGGAAGTTGGCGTTCTGCGACCAGGAGAAGCCGACCGTGATCGGGTCGTGGTCGGAGAGCATCAGACCGTCGCTGGTCAGGAACTTGGCGTGCTCGTTGTTGTACGAGGTCGCGTTCAGGTTCACCAGCTTGCTGCTGCGGTACAGGACCTTGTCCACGACCTCGCAGGTGTTGGGCACGGTCGCCGCGGTGTCGTCACAGACGAGCGCGTCGCTGCCCTTGGCCGGCGCGCTGCCGCCGCGGATCAGCTGCACCCAGGCGTCGGTGAGCCCGTTGTTGGAGGCGAACTCCGCGATGGTGTCGGCGGAGCGGGTGTAGCGGGTGTTGGTGTCACCCATGACCACGACGGCGTTGCCGGCCGAGTGGGTGCTGATGAACGAGGTCAGCTGGCTGAGGTTGTCGGCCCGGGAGGCCTCGTCGCCGTCGTTCGTGCCCGCGTTGGTGTGCAGGTTGTAGAAGTCGACGTAGACGCCCTCGGCGAGCCGCTCGCGCATGAAGGTGAAGCCCTTCGGCGTGAGGCAGTCGCCGGAGTCGATCTGGCAGGAGTTCCAGCCGTCCCGCTCGAAGTCGTCCGTGTCCCAGGCGTAGTTGGAGACGGTGTTGAGGCCGCTGCCGATGCCCGCGCCGCCGCTGGTCGCCGTGCGGTAGGGGTGGGTGTCGGTGGCGTACAGGTACGCGTGGTAGTTGAAGTCCTCCTGGACGTTCACGATGTCGTACGGCGCGATCCGCTTGCCGATCTCGGTGGTGCTGGTGTCGCGCGGTGTGGGTGCGCTCGACAGGCCTTCGGGAAGCCCGGCGACGTTGTACGTGAGCACGCTGAACGTGCCGGAGGTGGCCGCCGCGGCCGGAGTGGCCGTCGCCGTGAGCCCGCCGAGGGCGGCCACCGCGGCCGCCAGGCAGGCAACGAGTCTGCGCATGGGGGTGTCTCCTACGGGGAGGGTGTGCGCTGAGGGGAGTGAGCATGCCAATGAGGCACGCCAAAACGTATCGGCAAACGCTTTCTCCCGACCCCCTCTTGTTACCAACCAGTCGGAAAATTCCGCGTGACACCCAGAAGATCAACTTCCGCTCACGGGTTCGACCGGGGCGCTGACTGTTACTCACTTTCGGGTGATCAGGGCCCCGTCCGTCCGTTCACTCGTTGGTGTCAGAGGCCTTTGTCCGTGGGGAAGAAAGGGTCGAAGAGGCGTCAAATCCGTGCATTCAACTAATAAATGGACGTTACATGCGAGAGTCATAGGAAAGCGAAGGATACGTAATAGGTGTCGTGTATCGCCCGGTCCGGGCGCGGCCGGGGCGCAGGGTGTGGCTGCGCGGCCGTCCGGTCGCCACCTCGCACCACACACCCCTCGTGGCCTGCGGCTTCGCTGGAGTGTGCTCGAACCCTGCAAAGGGGGACCTCGTGTCCGTTTCTGTCACCGCCCGCCGTCTCGGTTCCGCCACCGCCGTGGCGGCCGCCCTGGTGGGCGCGCTGGCCCTGCCGGCCGCGGCCGCTGCCGTCCCGTACCCCGCGTCGGAGCGCGGCGCGGTCGTCATCAGCGCCGTGCGGCATGACCTCCAGGGCCGCTCGGCCTTCTCCGGCCGTGCCCTGAACCGGGAGTGGGTGGACGTCACCAACACCTCCCGCAGGGACGTGAACCTGAGCGGCTGGACGCTCTCGGACGCCGAGGGTCACACCTACACCTTCCGGCACTACCGGCTGGAGGGCCGCGCCACGGTCCGCGTCCACACCGGGGAGGGCCGGGACACCATGACGGACCTGTACCAGGACCGCAACCGCTCCGTCTGGAACTACGAAACCGACACCGCCACCCTGCGCAACGACCACGGGCGTTACGTCGACTCCGCCTCCTGGGGTCTGCACCACCGCCGTGACGCCGACGACCGGCACGCCTTCGGGCACCGCCACTGACGCACGGGACGTCCGCCGCCGGGCCCTGCTCCAGGGTCCGGCGGCGGACGTGTGCCGTGGCGGCGCCCGGTGTCAGCCCTGGACGACCGGCCCGTTCACCGTGGAGGTGAAGACGATGTCGCCGTCCTGCACGCCGACGACGTCGACGGCCACCGTGCCGTCGCTCGCGGCCGTCACTCCCGTGGTGTCGATCCAGCAGGGGCTGTCGAGTTCGACGTAACGGCTGAACGACGTGGACGTGCTCGCCGGAATCAGCGTCCGGGGCGCCAGCCTGGCGCAGGCCGCCTGCCGGGCGCCCTCCATCAGGACCATCCCGGGCAGGTGGTCGCCGTCGTGGTCGAACAGGATCGGATGGTTCAGGTCGGGTCTGAGCAGCCAGCGGTACGGCGTGCGGGTGGGCGTCAGCACCACGTCGGCGGGGGAGGTGCGGCCCGCGGCGGACGGCGGCAGCGGGCCGGAGGCTATCCCCGGGTCGGTCGAACTCGGCCGCTTGTCAGGCCGGTTGGCGCGCAGCCGGGCGTAGACGGCGGGCGTGATGATGGAGTAGAGCCCCTCGCCGTGGGCCACCGGCCGGCCGTCCCGGCGCAGTGCGAACTCGATGCCCATCCGGCGCGTGGAGGCCCGGCCGCGCGGGGCGGGGTCCGGACATGTCACCTCCAGCTCGAAGTCGGTGGGGCGGGAGGCGATCCGCAACTGGCCGAGATCGGTGTGGCAACTGAGCGACCACAGCACGAAGTGATGGCCGAGCGGTACCCCGTGTTCCGCGTGCGTCACGAACATGCCGGCCTGCCGAAACGTCTCTGCAGCCTGGAGCGGGTCATGACTCGAGCCGTCGGCGCTGTTGAAGAACGTGTGCGCGCGCGGCCACTGCCCGGTGAGGGAGAACCGCAGCCCGTCGTCCCGGGCGGTGCAGCCGGTGAGGAACACCTCGGCCAGGGACGCCCGGTGGACGTACTCCTTGGGAACCGTGGTGGTCAGCCGGGGCAGTGCGGGCAGACCGACTTCGATCTCGCTGGTGGACACGCTCATCGACAACCCCCCGTCGGAACGCTCTTGTGTGACCTGAAGCTCTGTTAGACGCCTATAAGATACGGACCTACCGGTTTTCTCGGGTCGGCCACTAGGTAAAGGATTCGCCAAGCGTGGTGGGACTCGATCCATGCATGGCTCCGCTCAGTGGTGGTTTGGCCAAGTATTTTCGCGCTCAATCATGCCGATGGCACGGCGAAAAACGGACTAACTGGCAGATGTCGACGGCTGGTTATCGGTGGATGGCGAGCGGGATACGACTCCGCAAAACCAGTCCAGCGGTTTCATTTGGCCATGTTCCCAAGGGAGTTGGCCGCGCCACGGCCACACCCCTGACTCCCCGGTCTCGACAGCCACTGCATGATGGTCGGACGGCCTGCGAGAGGGAGACCCGATGGAACCACTGCGCACCCTGCGCCTCGCCGCCGTCAACATCGACGGCGTCCTGCTCAACGACAGCTTCAGCCCCGTCCTGCACCGCCTCGTCCTCAGATACGGCGGCGAGTACACCCGGGACCTGGAGCAGCGGCTCTTCTCGCAGCCCCGGCTCGCGGCCGCCAGGGTGCTGCTGGAGGAGACGGGCGCCGGCGTGGGCGAGCAGCAGGCCGTCGACGACTACTTCGCCGAACGCGAGCGCTACCTGCGCACCCATCCCGTCCACACCCTCGACGGCGCCGAGGAACTCCTGCACCGGCTGCGCGCCCTCGGCCTCGACCTCGTCTGCTACGGCGGCCTCGACGAGAACCACTTCCGCCGCCATCTCGGCGCCTGGGAGCACCTGTTCACCGCCCCGGGCTACATCTGCACCAACGATGTCCGCCCCGGTATCCGGGAGATCGTCCAGGACCACTTCGGCCTCGACTACCACCAGGTCCTCTTCATCGACGACGTGGCCCGCTTCGCCGGTCATGCCAAGGAACTGAACGTGCCGTTCGTCGGCCACCCCAGCACCTTCGAACACGGCCACCAGCGTGAGCTGATGCGTGAACTCGGCGTCCGGCACCTGGTCGGCCGCCTCGCCGAGATCGACGAGGAGCGCCTGCGCACCCTCGACCGCGAGGCCGGGCTCGGCACCGTCTGGGACGAGGCCGGCGCCCCCTCCGTCGTCCGTGAGGTGGCCAAGTGAGCGCGGCCGAAGGGGCCGTACTGGCGGGCAGGGTCGCCCTCATCACCGGCGCCAGCAGCGGCATCGGGGCGGCCGCGGCCCGGGTGTTCGCCCGGCAGGGGGCCACCGTCGTCGTCACCGCCCGCCGTGCGGACAGACTGCGCGACCTCGTGGACGAGTTGCGCGTCATGGGCGCCGAGGCGAGCCACCGCACCGTGGACGTGCGCGACGGTGAAGAGGTGCGCAGGACGGTCGAGTTCACCGTCGAGCGGTACGGCCGTCTCGACGCCGCCTTCAACAACGCCGGCGTCGCGCTGCCCAAGACCCCGATGCACCTCATAGCCGACGCGGACTACGAGCGGGTCACCGAGACCAATGTGCGAGGCGTGTGGAACTGCCTGCGGCACGAGATCACGGCCATGCTGGAGAGCGGCGGGGGCTCGATCGTCAACACCAGCAGCGTGGGCGGCCTGGTCGCCTCCTCCACGGCCGCGCCCTACATCGCCTCCAAACACGCGGTGATCGGACTGACCAAGGCCGCCGCCGTCGAGTACGCCCCCAACCGCATCCGCGTGAACGCCATCGCCCCCGGCCTGACCCGCTCCGAGATGATCGACGACTGGTTCGCCAGGTCGCCCGAGAACGAGGCACGGGCGTACCGTTCGGCCCCGCAGGCCCGCGCCGCCGACCCCGAGGAGGTCGCGGAGGCCGCGGCCTGGCTGTGCAGTGACAAGGCGAGCTTCGTCACGGGTGCCACACTTACCGTGGACGGTGGGCGCACCGCCTGGTGAACTGCCCGGCGAGCCCCGGGCGCACGCTCCGGCAGCCGCGCGGGACCGGTCGGTCATCGGGCCCGGACGGCCGAAATACCGACCCCCGATTGGGGTAAGGTACGTCACGTCCGGTTTTGTTTTGACCGAGGAGGGGTCCCCGTGGCGCGTCAGGAGCGTGCGATTCGGACCCGGCGCGCTGTTGTCGAGGCCGCCGCGGCGGTCTTCGCCGAGCGCGGATACACGGCGGCGACGATCTCCGAGATCCTCGAGCGCGCCGGCGTCACCAAGGGCGCACTGTACTTCCACTTCGACTCCAAGGAAGCCCTCGCGCGAGGCGTGATCAACGCCCAGATAAGCGACGACTACTGGGTGCCGCGCGAGCTGAAGCTCCAGGAGTGGGTGGACATCGGCATGACGCTGGCCTACCGGATCCCCAAGGAGGTCATCCTCCTCGCCGGCATACGGCTGTCCGCCGACATCCAGGGGCGGTCGCTGTTCGGCAGCGCCTGGCCCGCCTGGACCGAGGTGGTCACCGAGAAGCTCGTGGAGGCCAAGGACCGCGGCGAGGTGCTGCCGCACGTCAGCCCCCGCGAGACCGCGGAGTGCTTCCTCGGGGCCTGGATCGGGACCCAGTTCATGTCCGAGGTCGTCTCCGACTGGACGGATCTCAACGACCGTATCTCCGTCCTCTACAACCATGTTCTGCCGGCCATCGCCACCCCCGCGGCCCTGATCCGGCTGGACACCGCACCCGACCGGGGTGCCCGGGTCGTGGAGGAAGTCGAACGCCAGCGGCAGGAATCGCCGGTGGAAACCGAGGTCTGACCCGCCTCGAACCAAACCGGTCGCCTGGTTTGTGACTTACGGCCGCGCCGTCCTCCGCGTGCGTCCCCGCCTCTGACAAACCTGCCCATGGCGCTGTTTGCTAAGGTTCTCAAATCGGAATGTTGCAGGACCAGGGGGAATCGGACCGCCCAATTCCGGATTCTCCCGGATCACCAGGGGGACGCGATGGTCAAGCAGCTCCGGGCGGCCCGAACCCGCGAGGCCCTCGTTCTCGCGGCCGCCGAGACCTTCGCCGACGACGGGTACGCGCTGTCCTCGCTGCCCGCGATCAGCCGGCGGGCGGGGGTGAGTGCCGGGGCGCTGCACTTCCACTTCCCCAGCAAGGACGCCCTCGCGGCCGAGGTGGAGAGCGCGGCACGGCGGTCCGTCGAGGAACGGGTGGCGGTCCGGCGCTCGTCGGCCACATCCGAGTTGCATCTGCTGATCACGGTCACCCGGGAACTGCTCGTCGCGGTCGCAACCGATGCCGTCGTCCGGGCGGGCTTCCGGCTCAGCGTCGATCCCTCCCGCAAGTCCGGGACGGACTTCGGGCGTTGGTGGCGTACCTGGGTGTGCGAACAGCTGCTGCGGGCGCAGCACCAGGGGGAACTGGCCGAGGGAGTGGCACCGGACCGGGTCGCCGCGGTGATAGTCGCCGCTACGTTCGGCTTCGAGGTGCTCGGCGCGCAGGACCGTGACCGGATCGCGCCGCTCCACGCCGACCAGTTCTGGTCGCTGGTGCTGCCCCAACTGGCGGCGCGCAGCGACGGGTTCGTGTGCGCCGTACCGCCCGCTTCCTGACCAGAGGACACGAGGGAACACACCGACCGGTGCGCCGTTGACAAACCGTCCGCGCCGTTTTTGACTCTGGGTCGAAGTCGCCTCGGAGCATCCGAGCGGCGGACGAGGAGGGAGGCGGCGTGGACATCGGCATACTCGGCGCTCTCGACGTGCGCGAGAACGGCGTCTCCGTCACCCCGACCGCGCCCAAGCCCCGTCAGGTACTCGCCCTCCTCGCCCTGCACGCCGACCGGGCCGTGACCGTCGAGACGCTGACCGAGGAACTCTGGGGGCAGCGCCCACCGCGCAGCGCCCGCTCCACCCTGCAGACCTACGTCATGCACCTGCGCGAGCTCATCACCCCGGCGCTGGAGCGGACGGGCCACGGCACGGGCGCGCGCACCGCCAAGCAGGTCCTGCGCACCGTCCCCGGCGGGTATCTGCTGGACAGCGGCGAAGGGACCAGTGACCTCCGGGAGTTCGAGCGGCTCGCCGCGTCGGGGTACCGCGCGATGGACGTCCGGGACCACCCCGAGGCCGCCCGGCTGCTGCGCACGGCGCTCGACCTGTGGACCGGGCCCGCCCTGGCCGACGTGCCCGCCGGGGAGTATCTGCGCCCGCAGATCCGGGGACTGGAGGAGAGCCGGCTGTGCGCGCTGGACCGGCGTATCGAGGCCGATCTGCGACTCGGCCGGCACCACGAGCTGATCGCCGAACTCACCGTGCTGGCCGGCCGCCACCCCACCCATGAGAGCCTGTGCGGCCAGCTCATGCTCGCCCTGCACCGCTCCGGCCGCCGCAGCGATGCCCTCGGCGCCTACCAGCGACTGCGCACCACCCTCGTACGCGACCTGGGCCTGGAACCCTCGGCCGCACTGGGCGAGTTGCGCCGGTCCATCCTGGCGGCCCCCGCGGACGACACGCCGGGTCCGCTCGCTCAGATGGGCTGACGGGTACGGCCGTTGCCGAGCAGCACCGCGCACGCCCCGGCCGTCAGCAGCCCGCCCGCGAGGAAGGCGCCCCGGGCGCCGGCCGACGGCAGGACCAGCCCGCCGAGCGCGGCACCCGACGCGATACCGGCGTTGTAGAAGCCGGAGTTCGCCGCCAGGGCGATGTCCGTGCGGCCCGGTGCGCAGTGCAGCATCGCGTTCTGGGCGGCCATGAACACCGGCCCGAGCGCACCGCCCGTCAGGACCAGGAACACCACGGCCGCGACCGGACGGCTGCCCGCCGCGTAGAGGCCGAGCATGCCCACCGCCTGGACGGCCACGGCGGTGGTCAGCGCGGAGTGCGGGAAGCGGTCCAGCAGCGCCCCGGTGACGGTCACACCGGCCAGGCACGCGACGCCGAAAACCACGAGCAGGGCGCTGACCGCGCCCGGGGAGAACCCGCTCACGTCGCCCAGGAACGCCACGATGTAGGTGTACCCCGCGAACGCCCCGGTGGCGGACAGGGTCCCGGCCGCCAGCACCGTGACGAACCGCCGGGTGTCGGGAGCGGATCCGTGGGCCGCGGGCGCCTCCTCCGGACGCGACGTCGGCAGCAGTACGGCGATCGGCACCAGGGACACCAGCCCCAGAGCCGCCAGTGCGGCGACCGGCGCCCGCCAGTCGCCGTGCCGCCCCAGCCAGGTCCCGGCGGGAACACCGAGCACGAGCGCGAGGGAACCGGCGACCGACAGCGCCCCGATCACACGGCCACGGACCCCGGGCGGGAACAGGCCCACCGCGACCGGCCCCGACACCGCCCAGAACAGCGCCTGGGCGAGCGCGGTCAGCAGCCGCGCCCCGAGCAGCGGCCAGTAGGAGCCGGCCAGCGCCGCAGCCGCACTGGACACGACCAGCGCGGCCAGCAGTCCCGTGAGCACATGACGCCGGGGCACGGCCCGGGTGACCTGGGCGAGCGGCAGCGAGGCGACGGCCACCGCCACGCCGTAACCGGTGATCAGGAGGCCGACCGCCGACGGCGACACCCGAAGGCTCCCGGAGATGACCTCCAGGAGGCCGATCGGCAGGCTCTCGGCGGTGTTGAAGGTGAAGGCGGCCAGCATCAGGGCACCGAGCACCGCCGGCCCGTGCCACGGAGCCGGGCGCCGCGAGCGCCCGCGGTCACTGCCCGCCGACGCCCGTCGCACCCGCTCCGTGGCACCGCCCATGGATCCACCTCAGCGGGCCCACCGGTCCCGCCGCAACCGAATTAACCCTGCTCAGGCGGCCCCGACGTGCCTGGCGATCCGGACGGCGGCGAACTCCGTGCCCGCCACGAACCGCATCATCGGCCCGAACATCGGTGCCGCGAGCGACCCGGTGAAGTACAGACCGGGCACCGAGGACTCGAACGTCCCCCGCAGCGCGGGCGCCTTCGAACCCGGCACGCACGCGACGGCACGCCGCACGGCCGGGGACAGAAAGGGCAGCGCGTCCAGGTCCAGCCGGTAACCGGTGGCCGCCAGCACATGGTCGACGGTGAGGGACTCGCGCTCGCCCCCGGGACCGGCGACATCCAGGCGCACCCGGGGCCCGGAGAGCACGGCACCGGTCACCCGCCGCGAGGTGCGCACACGTACGACACCCTCCACCCGGTCCCGCAGCCACCAGCCGCCCGAGGGCCCCAGCGCCCGCCGGAACAGCAGCAGCCGGGCCGCCGCCGGAAGCCGGCGCACACTCCCCGGCGCCGCACAGACCGCCGCCAGGACCCAGCCCGTGCCCAGCGGCGAGGCGGGTTTCGCCACCCGCTGCGACCAGGGCCTGGTCAGGACCGGGGTCATGCCCCACAGCACCGACCCCTCGCGCACCAGGACCTGCGCCTCGGCGCCGGCCTCGTGCAGCAGCGCGGCGCTCTCCAGGGCCGACTGACCACCGCCGACGACGGCCACCCGCCGCCCCGCGTACACCGACAGATCGGTGTGATGGCTGGTGTGCGACACCGCGGCCCGGGGCCCCGGCCCCTCGGGCGCGAGATGCCGCAACTCGTCCGGGACATGGGCGAGTCCGTTCAGCCCGGTCGCCACCACGACGGCCGAGGCCGCCATCTCCTGCCCGTCGTCCAGCCGGACGACGAAGCCGGACCCGGACCCGGACGCGGGCCGCTCGACCGCGGTCACCCGGGCCGGCTCGACCTCACCGACGTACCGCTTCTGGAACCACTGTCCGTACCGTACGAAGACATCGCACGGGATCGGGGTCAGCTCGGTCAGCTCCGGCTCGCCGTGCTCGCGCCGGAAGTCCGCCAGCCGGCCGCCGGGCTCCGGCGCCGACAGGTCGGTGGCGGCCGGCGTCGATTTCAGGAACATCCCGGTGGCCATGGCGTGCCGCCAACTGCCCATCACCTCACCGAAGACACGGACCGGAACCCCCGTCGCCCGTATGTGGGCGGCCACCGACAGTCCGTACGGTCCGGCGCCTATCACCACGACCGGTGGTCGTCCGGACACGGTGAGCGCCTGCTCCTGGACAGGGCTCTGCCCCGGAAGCGACTGCGTCATGCAACCCTCCGCTGGTCTGCTCGCCGCCTTCCCCTGGGCGGCGCGACACTGCGGGATGGCACGCCCGGCGTGACTCGGCCGTGCTCGTCCCCCCTCCGCGGCTGAGTCTGTCCCACCGGCCGGTGCCGGGAAACGGCAACGACGCACGTTGGCCAAAACTTGGTCGAACCATACGACAAGCGACGTCGACCATGTCATCGACGTACGCCGGACGCCTGTCGATGATCACGGAGGCGATAGGAACGGTCGACGGGGGAGGCCGAGCGGCACACCGTGGTATCGCCCTCGTGGAAATGGACCACCCGGTCGCGCTCCGTGTCGGGCCGGGCGTCCCGGAGTGCGGACCGGCCGGTCGCCTTCTGTCCGCCCCTGTACCATCGCCGCGTGAACACCTACTGGCACGTCGTTCTGCCGCCGCTCTGCGCCTGACGGGCGCACCCGCTGACGGTCTGAATCCACGCTCCCGGCCGGGCCCCCGAGGCCGCCCGGAGCCGGTGTCGTGCGCCCGTTCCGAAACCAGTCCGCAGACGGTATTCGACGACGGAAGTTCACGACTGTGCCGAACGACACCTCATCCCAGTTCTCCCGGGCCCGGACCGGCGCGGCCCGCACGCGCCCGCGGCCCCGCCCCGCCGGCCCGCTCGCCGGGCCGCTCCCGATCCTCACGGCCGCCGTGCTGTGGGGCACCACCGGGACCGCCGGTTCCCTCGCCCCCGCCGGAGCGCCGGCCGCCGCCGTCGGCGCCGCCGGTCTGCTCCTCGGCGGGCTCCTGCTGTTCCTGACCGCACCCGGCGGCCGCTCCCTGCCCAGGACCTGCACCGGCGGCGAGCGCCGGCTCCTCGCCCTGGGCGCCCTCGCGGTGGCCGGCTACCCACTCACCTTCTATCCCGCCGTGGCACGCACGGGCGTGGCCGTGGCCACCGTGATCGCGCTCGGCAGCGCCCCCGTCTTCGCCGGCCTCCTCGCCTGGCTCACCCGCCAGTCCCGGCCCACCGTCCGCTGGGCGACCGCGACCGTCGCGGCCGTCCTCGGCTGCGCCGTGCTGGTCCTCGGACCCGAACTCGCGGGCGACGGCGCCCCCATGGACGCCGTCGGCGTCCTGCTGGCGGGGCTCGCGGGACTGTCGTACGCCGTCTACGCGTTGGTCGGCGGTCGGCTCATCGCCCGCGGCCATGCCTCCGGCGCGGTGATGGGCGTGATGTTCGGGGGAGCGTCCCTGCTCGTGCTGCCCGTGCTGCTGTGGAGCGCCGGGCCGTGGCTGTCGACGGCGCGCGGCGCGCTGGTGGTCCTGCACCTCGGGCTGGTCACCACCTTCCTCGCCTACCGGCTCTTCGGACACGGCCTGCGCCGCACCGCGGCCCAGGTGGCGACGACCCTGACCCTGCTCGAACCGGCCGTGGCCGCCGTCCTGGGGGTCGCGGTCCTCGGCGAGCGGCTGCCGGCCGTCTCCTGGTGCGGACTGGCGGTGCTGGCGCTCGGGATCGTGTTCCTCACCTTCCCCGCCGGCGCCCGTGGCAGGGAACGCTGACCCGAGCGGCGGTCAAGTAACCGACCGGATGGGCACTTTCGGTATGGTCTTGGCCATCGAGGCGCCCTGCGGCTCGATGGCCGGACCGGACGTCGGGACGGCTGCCGTCCCACCCTGGCCACCCTCGAAACCACCGCGCTGCACTGCCCTTTCTTCGGGTGCCGGAGGAGTGGCGGGCTCTGCAAGTTTCTCCGACGGTTCGTCGAAGACGCTCCAGAGGCAGCCCTGTTGACAGACCGGTCGTGCTGTTTTCTACTGGCGTCGTGTCAGGTAAGAGGACCAGGGAGACGCGTGTGGACATCGGCCTGCTGGGTGCACTGGATGTGAGGGAGAACGGGGTCTCCATCGCCCCGACGGCGCCGAAACCCCGCCAGGTGCTTGCCCTGCTGGCACTGCGCGCCGACCAGGTGGTGCCCGTCCGGACCCTCATCGAGGAACTCTGGGCGGGCACCCCGCCGCGCAGCGCCCGCACCACCCTGCAGACCTATGTGCTCCAGCTCAGGGAGCTCATCGCGACGGCACTGCGCGAGGGCGATCCCGGGAACGCCGAAGCGCGGACCGCGAAGGACGTCCTGACGACCCTGCCGGGCGGCTATCTGCTCGCCTCCGGAGGCGGCACCAGCGACCTCCGCGAGTTCGAGCGGCTCTGCGAACTGGGCTACCGCGCCATGGAGACCGAGGACTTCGCCGCCGCCTCCCGCACCCTGCGCCGGGCGCTGGACCTGTGGACCGGCCCGCCCTTCGCCGACGTGCAGTCCGGGGTCCACCTGGCCATGGAGACACGGCGGCTGGAGGAGAGCCGGCTGTGCGCCCTGGACCAGCGCATCGAGGCCGACCTGCGGCTCGGCCGGCACCGCGAACTCCTCGCCGAACTCACCGTCCTCACCAGCCGCTACCGCTCCCACGAGAACCTGCACGCGCAGTTCATGATCGCCCTCCACCGCTCGGGCCGGCGCGGCGAGGCCCTCCACGTCTACCAGCAGCTGCGCACCCTCCTCGTCAGAGACCTCGGACTGGAACCCTCGGCACGGCTGCGCCGCCTCCAGCACTGCATCCTCACGGCCACCGCCGAGAACCCCGGCACACCGCGGCAGTACGACGACCTGGCCGCACCGGCACCCAGTGGCGGCCTGGCCGGCGTGTCCTGAGCACGCAAGCCGGTTGACTGCCTGCCATGACATCGACAGCGTTCGAGAGCGCCACCCCCGACCCGATCGTCTACCTGGACCGCGTCGCCGCGACCGGCCTCGGCCGCTCCTACAAGGCGCGCATGCTCGCCGAACTCGGCATCCGTCCGGGACACCGCGTGCTCGACCTGGGCTGCGGCCCCGGCACCGATCTCGCCTCGCTCGCGCAGGCCGCCACCGCGACGGGCACGGTGATCGGTGTCGACCACGACCGGGCCATGGCCACCGCCGCCAGGGAGCGCACCGCCGACCAGCGCACGGTCAGTGTGCTGCTCGGCGACCTCCATCAGCTGCCCCTGCCGGACCGCACCGCGGACCGGGCCCGCACCGACCGGGTACTGCAACATGTCGCCGATCCGGCCGGAGCGCTCCGCGAGGCGCACCGCGTGCTCCGGCCCGGCGGGCGGCTCGTCATGAGCGAGCCGGACTGGGAGACCCTGGCCGTCGATCATCCGGACAGCGGTCTGTCCCGCGCCTACACCCAGTACGTCACGGACCGGGCCGTCCGCAACGCCCGCATCGGCAGGCAGCTCCCCCGACTGGCGACGGAGGCCGGTTTCACGGTGCCCGAGGTCATCCCGGTCACCCCTGTGTTCCGGGACGCCCGTGCGGCCGACAGGATCCTCGGACTGGAGCGGACCACACGCCGCGCCGTGACCGCCGGACACCTCACCGAGGAAGCGGCACGACGCTGGCTCGACCACCTGTCCACGGGGCCCTTCCTCGCGGCCGTGACGCTTTACGTCGTCGTGGCCGAGTCCTAGCCGCCGATTCCGGCAGAGCGCCGGAGGTGCCGAGCGCCGGTACCCGCGGCCGGCACCTCCGGACGGTCAGGGCTGGAGCGGGACGCACAGTGCGGCGGCCGGACCGGGGGTACTGCCCACGCGCGTCGTGAAGGCGACCCCGGCGATGTACTCGTCGGCGGTGCACTGCCCCTTGTAGGCGCCGTAGGCGTAGTCGTCGCCCGCGCCGTCGGCGGGGCGGTTGTCGGACCGGTCGAACCACAGGGTCCGGC
Source organism: Streptomyces sp. NPDC048277 (assembly GCF_040652235.1). NCBI lineage: Bacteria > Bacillati > Actinomycetota > Actinomycetes > Kitasatosporales > Streptomycetaceae > Streptomyces > Streptomyces sp. NPDC048277. The sequence continues at coordinate 577,454 of NZ_JBEZLQ010000003.1, read as the reverse complement.
CACCGGCACCCACCGCGGCGGCGGCCGGTGCGCACAGCACCGCCGACACCCGCTCGCCCCGGCGGCTGTACCCGATGACGAACTGGCCCGCCGGGCACTGGAACTTGGTGTAGCCGGACGCCCAGTCGCCGCCCGCCGGGACGTACCGTTCGTCCGTGACGACCGTCTGGGTGTTGCCCGCGGCCCGCAGGTCGCCCGCCGTCGCGTCGGTGCACAGGCCGCGTCCGCCGGAGTGCGCGAGACCGATCAGCCGCAGCCCGTCCGGGCAGGCCGCCTTGTAGGCGCCCGAGTCCCAGTCGCCGCCGGCCCGCACGCGCAGGGACTCGACCTGGTCGCCGTGGTCCGTGGACAGCATGCGCCAGGTCGTGCCCGGCGCGACGTATCCGGTGCGGCCGGCGGAACTCATGAGGTGGTCCCACGCGGTGGCCCGCCAGTCCCCGCCGTCGAGGAGGCCGTACCGGTGGCCGGAGGTGTCGTAGCGGAGCAGCGCCCAGTCGTCGTGGCCCTCCCAGCCGACCAGCGGCCAGTAGGCGAAGTCGGTGTCGTGGTCGGTGAAGTAGTCGGTGATGTTGCCGAACCAGGTGCGGGCCGCCGTGCCGGTCTCGTTCGATCCGATGCCGAACTCGCTGATCCACACGGGGGCGGTGTAGTGCTTGCCCTCGGTGGTCACGAAGAAGGCCTCGTCGGCCAGGGTCTGGTACAGCTCGTCGCGGGTCAGGTCCTGGTAGCGGGGGTCACTGGTCTCACCGATGCCGGTGGCGCCGCTGTGGTGGGGGCCGGTGTAGCCGTAGAAGTGGGCGGAGTAGACCAGTTTGTGGGCGTCGACGAGGGTGTTCGAGAGGGTGCGGACGGGGGTGAGGGCGGGGCGGCCGTGGGGGAGCCCGTCGACCGGGATTCCCGTCCAGTTGATGCCCTCGATGACGATGAGGAGGTTCGGGTCGGCCTCGGTGAGGATGCGGTCGCCGGCGAGCTGGGCGGCCGCGTACCAGTCGTGGTCGTCGCCCAGGCCCCAGTTGGGGTCGTCCAGGACGTCCCGGCGCACCTCGTTGTAGAGGTCGGCGCCCACGACACGGGAGTTCGCGGCGTAGCGGCGGGCCATGAAGACCCAGTCGTCGGCCCACTGCTGGGTCGACTGGCTGCTGTTCCAGCGTTCGTTGCCGTCGATGCCGCAGCACCAACGGGACGTGTTGGTGTGGTTGTTGAGAATGACGGCGAAGCCGTCGCCGGTGAGGGCGGCCACGACGGCGTCGTAGACCTCCAGGGGTGTCTTCCCGCGCAACTGCGGGTTGGCGGCGACCGCGGCGTCCGGCACCGGGGCCGTCGTGTGGATCATCGCGTTCGAGAACGGCAGCCGGATGCTGTTGATGCCCAACGCGTGGAAGTCCGAGAGGAGTTGGGGGAGAGCGGCGCGGTCCAGGCCGAGGGGGATGCCGTAGGAGTCCTGCCCGGCGTGGTGGTTGGCGGGGTCGTCGATGCTGCCGCTCCCGGTCCACGAGCCCTGTGCGCCGTCCCAGTTGGCGGCCTTGAGGCGGAAGCGGTTCCCGTTCGCGTCGACGATGTAGCGGCCCCGGGTGGACAGCGGCGGCTGCCAGGCGGCGGTGGCCGAGGCGGCCGGGGCCGGGGCGGGGGACTGGGATCCGGCCGTCGCCGGGGCGGTGCCGAAGAGGGTGAGAACCAGGAACGTGACTGTCAGGTACGTGACAATCTTGATCGACTTCGTGATCGACATCAGCCGTCCTCCGGGTCGAAGTCGCGTGGGGGCGTGGCACCTTACCAAGACGGGTGTCAGCGCAGAAGCGGCTCCTGTGCCCCGCAGGCTTCGGCCGTCCAGCCGTCGAGGTCACGTTCGGGGTGCAGCAGCCGCCTGATGGCGGCGGCGGAGGCGCGGTGCCATTCGCGGCTCCGGCGGAGCATCGCGTGGTCGCTGCCCCTGAGCAGCACCATGCCGGCCTCCGCACCGGCCACGCGGGCCTGCCGTACGTAGGCGGCCGACTCGGCGGGCTCGGTGACCCGGTCCCGGTCGCCGTGCAGCACGAGGATCCTGGTCCCGGCGAGATCGGCCACGGGATCACCCGGCGGGCACCAGGGAGCCAGCGCGAGCACACCGCACACCGAGGGATCGCCCGCCGCGCGCAGCGCCGCCCGCCCGCCCATCGAGTGCCCGATCAGCACCACGGGCACGTCCCCGGCCCGCAACCGCAGCTCGTCCAGGGCCCGCAGGGTGTCCTGGAGCGGGTCGGCGGCCTCGTTCCAGCCCCGGTAGCGGTACCGGACCTGCCCGATGAGCACCTCGCGGGGCGAGGAGACCGATGCGGCCACGCCCAGGAAGGGGCGCATGCGCAGCGCCGCCGGCTGCCAGGGGCGGGAGGGACGGAGCCCCTTCTCCTGTCCTCCGTGCAGGACGAGCACCGCCGCCCGGGCCCGGTCCCGTGGCGCGCGACGCACCACCAGAGCGCTCCCGCCCGCCTCGACGACCTGTCCGTCGCCCACCGCGTCCACGTCTGCCTCCTCCGGCGTGTTGCGTGCTGCCGCCATCAAACACTCCCGGAGGAATCCACAGCCACCGCGGGTCCTGTACGGCTTGTGCCGTTCACGTCAACATCAGTTAGGCTCCTGGCGTGCACAGGGGACGCACAGCGGGGTGGGGGAGATGACCGACGGCCTCAACGCGCCCGAAGAGGGCGGCAGACCGGTTCTTCAGGCGATCACGGCGGTGGTCCTGGTCGCGGCCGTCATGGGTGGGCTGTGGGCCCAGCACAAGCTGGTCCGCCACAAGGACGCGAGCAGCGCACCGGCGAGCTGCTCGAACCCGACGAACCATCTGCCGGCCCGTTATGTGTCCGGCGCCCGGTTGTGCACGGTGCTGAACCGCCCGGACCTCCCGGCCCTCCTGGGGACCCCGCGGGAGAAGATCGAGACCGCCGGCGGAAGCGGGGGCTGGATCACCCTCGCCGGGGGCACCAAGATCGCCGCGCCGGAGGCGACCGTGTCCCTGAAGACGTACTCCGTGAAGCTGTCGGCGTCGTACGACGACATGCCCGTCTCCGAGGCGGGCGACCTGCTGAACGACGCACGCAGGACGACGGTCCTGGGACACCCCGCCGTCGTCTACTCCAGCCCGACCATCTCCTTCAAGTTCAACCTCGCCGGCGGGAAGGCGGACACGGGCCCAGGCGGCACCGCGCGCTGCGTCCTGGTGTCGAAGCACGGCAAGGACGACGGCAAGGGCACGTTCGAGCTGGCCATCTGGCGCCAGGACGACGTGTACCCCGACGACACGGCGCTGTTGCGCGTCGCCGAACAGGTGCTGCAGACGGTCCCGGGGTGGAGCGAGCGCTGACGGGCGGGTACGGCGGCGGGGCGTCCACGGTCCCGGACGCACCGCCGCCGACCGCACTCGCTCCGCTCAACTCCTCAGGGGATGACGGTCAGTGCGGGTGCCGGGGTGTCCACGGAGGGCAGCGCCGGCAGTGCGGGCACCTCGCTGCCGAGGAGGCCGGTGACCGTGCCGAGGATCGGGGAGAGCAAGTCGTCGACGGTGCTCAGCACTTCATCGACGTCGAGCGAGGTCAGCGAGCCGAGCAGGCTGTCGACCGCCGACTGGATCGCGTTCACCAGGTCGTCGACGGGGTCGGCCGCGCGGGGCAGGGACCGGTGCGCGCGGTCGGTTGCGCCGGTGTCCAGGTGCCTCAGCCGCTCCCGGAGGGCGCTTACCCACTTCCGTACCGCCTGTGCGTAGACGGCGGTCCGGTCCGGGTCGAGACGGGTGCCGTGCGCCGCGGTGAGGTTGGGCAGCGTGGTCAGGAGCGGGGCCAGGGCGCGGTCGTGCCGCGCCGTGTCCATCGCGTCGATGCGGTGCGGGAGCGTGGTGATGTCGGTGCCGGGCGGCAGAACCGGCTGCGCGGCACCGGGTCCCGACGCTTCTCGGCCGGCGTCGGCGGCGGCAGCGCTCGCCGCGGCAGGGCCGAGGACCAGGACGGCACACACCAGGGGGGAGACGAGGAAGCCGCGGGAGACTAGGGCGCGCATGGGTTTCCTTTCGAGAACTGCTGTCCTTTCGCCCACCGTGAGAAGCGCCGAGAGGCACCGCAACCGGTCCCGGGCCGCGCGCTCCGCCCGCGGTGCGACCGCAAATCCCCTGACCAGGCTGTTTGCCCCGCGCTGAGGCTCCTTCCGGGTGCCGGCCGGATGTTCACCCGTCAGGGTGCGCCGGATTTCCCGTCCCGGGCCCCGCGCCGCCGCTTCCGCGGTGGTCGCCGCTGCGGACGACGCGCGGCACGGGCGGGCCGACGCCCGCACCGGCTTGCCCGGCGCGGCGGCGATCATGGACGAGCGGCCGGCTGGCCGGATTTGGCCGGGTGCCACCCCGGAGGTCCCTAGGATCGCCGGCTGTGATCACTGCTGCCGGTCCACTCGACTCCGTCCGCCGGGATTTCGCTCGACTGTGGCGTGCGTACGCCGTGAGTGCGGCGGGGACGGCCGTGAGCTCGGGCGCGCTGGCGCTGGTGGCGGTGGCGGCGCTGGACGCGACCACGTTCCAGGTCTCGCTGCTCGCCGCGCTGTCGGCGGTCGCCGGTGCCGCGGTCACCCTGCCGCTCGGCAGCCGGGTCGAGTTCCACCGCAAGCGCCCGGTGATGGTCGCCGCGGACCTGGTGCGGTGCGCGGCCCTGGGGAGCGTGCCCGTGGCGGCCGCCCTCGGCCTGCTGACGTTCGCGCAGCTGTGCGTCGTGGGTGTGGTGCAGGCGGCGGGAATGATCGTGTTCTCCGCGGCGAGTACCGCGCATCTCAAAGGACTCGTGGCGGAAGGGGACCGGGTCCGGGCGGCGGCCCGCTTCGAGACCACGGACTGGGTGAGCCAGAGCGCGGGTCCTCCGGTCGGTGGCCTGCTGATCGGGATCGTGGGGACGACGGCGACCCTGGCGGTCGACGCGGTCTCCTTCCTCCTCTCGGCCCTCGGCGTCCGCCGCCTCCGCACCCCCGAACCGCCGCCCCCGGTCCGCCCGGAGTCCCCGGCCGGGGCGGGTCCCTCGGCGGCGCGACGGGGGAGTCTCACGGAGGGCTGGCGCTGCATCCTCGGCCACCCCGGCCTCCGCCCGCTCTTCTTCAACTCGATGCTGTTCGGCGGCCCGGTGATGATGACGTCCCCGCTGATGACCGTACTGATGCTGCGTGAGCTGCACTTCGCCCCGTGGCAGTACGGTCTGGCCCTGGGACTGCCCTGCATCGGCGGCATCGTCGGTTCACGTCTGACGGTGCCGCTCACCCGCCGGCTGGGCGCGGAACGCGTGCTGCTGCTGTTCGGTGTGCTGCGGACCCCGTGGCTGCTTCTGCTGCCGCTGGTGCCGTCCGGTCTCGTCGGCCTGGCCGTGCTCGTCGCGATCGACACGGGGCTGCTGTGCGTGGCCGGGGTGTTCAACCCGTCCTTCGTGGCCTACCGGATGGCTGTGACGCCCGACCACGTCATGGCCCGCGTGGTGACGGCCTGGTCGGTGAGTTCGAAGACGGTACAGCCGGTGTTCATGCTCGCCGGAGGCCTCCTGGCGAGCTGGACCGGGGTGCGCGCCGCGCTCCTCGTGGCGGGTGTCCTCTGCCTCGCCAGCGCCGTCCTGCTGCCCTGGGACCTCCGCACCGCGTCCGCGCCCGCACGTCAGGAGACCCGCCCCTGACGGATCAGGGGCGGGTCTCCTGCTGGAGCGCCGGGCAGGCCTTGCACCTGCATCTCCCCGCAGGAAGCGGGGCGTCTTTCCTTGGACCACCAACGCATCGCGTATCACCCGTATTCGGAGCGCCGCGCGCAAGATCGACTTTAGCGCACCCCGGAGGCCGGACGCAAAACGAGGCCCGCAGGGCCGCCGCCGGCCGCCGACTTGACCCCCTACGCCTCCGGGACGCGGTCCAGGTCGTGCAGCCAGGCCTTCGCCGAGCTGTCGGACGGGGCGCGCCAGTCGCCGCGCGGGGAGAGGGAGCCGCCCGCCGAGACCTTCGGGCCGTTGGGCATGGCCGAGCGCTTGAACTGGGCGAAGGCGAAGAACCGGCGGCAGAAGTACTCCAGCCAGTGCCGGATCTCGGCCAGGTCGTACGCCTTCCGGTCGGCCTCGGGGAAGCCGGGCGGCCAGGCGCCCGCCTCCCGGTCGTGCCAGGCGTGCCAGGCCAGGAAGGCGATCTTCGACGGGCGGAACCCGTGCCGCAGCACCTGGTAGAGGGTGAAGTCGTGCAGCGCGTACGGGCCGATCTTGGACTCGGTGGACTGGAGCTCCTCGCCCGGCACCAGCTCCGGGCTGATCTCCGTGTCGAGGATCGCCGCCAGGGTCTTGCCGGTCTCCGCGTCGAACTGCTCGCTGCTGATGACCCAGCGGATCAGATGCTGGATCAGCGTCTTCGGCACACCGGAGTTCACGTTGTAGTGGCTCATCTGGTCGCCGACCCCGTAGGTGCACCAGCCGAGCGCCAGCTCCGACAGGTCACCGGTGCCCAGCACGATGCCGCCGCGCTGGTTGGCGAGCCGGAACAGGTAGTCCGTGCGCAGCCCGGCCTGGACGTTCTCGAAGGTGATGTCGTACACCGGCTCGTCGGCCGCGAACGGGTGGTCCATCTCCTTGAGCATCAGCCGTGCGGTCGGCGTGATGTCCAGCTCGGCCGCGGTCACGCCCAGCGAGTTCATCAGCCGGTGCGCGTTGCCCTTGGTGTGCTCGCCGGTGGCGAAGCCCGGCAGGGTGAAGGCCAGGATGTCGGTGCGCGGACGGCCCGCGCGGTCCATCGCCCGGGCGGCGACGATCAGCGCGTGCGTGGAGTCGAGGCCGCCGGACACCCCGATGACCACCTTCGGGCCACCGATCGCCGCGAGCCGCTGCTGGAGCGCCGCGACCTGGATGTTGTACGCCTCGTAGCAGTCCAGGGCGAGCCGCTCGGCGTCGGCGGGCACGAACGGGAAGCGCTCGACCCGGCGGCGCAGCCCCAGGTCGGTCTTCGGCGGGTCGAGCCGGAAGGGTACGGTCCGGAAGTCGCCGGTGCGGGCCGCGTGTGTACGGCGGTTGTCGTCGAAGGAGCCCATCCGGGCCCGCTCCTGCCGCAGCAGGTCCAGGTCGACGTCGGCCACCGCGTACTGGTCGTCCAGCGGGAACCGGTCCGTCTCGGCCAGCAGCGCGCCGTTCTCGTAGATCATGGTCTGGCCGTCCCAGGACAGGTCCGTGGACGACTCGCCCAGACCGGCCGCCGCGTACACGTACGCGGCGAGACAGCGCTGGGACGCCGAGCGGCACAGCAGCTTCCGGTCCTCCGCCCGGCCGACCGTGATCGGGCTGCCCGAGAGGTTCACCAGCACGGTCGCCCCGGCCAGCGCCGCCTCCGCGCTCGGCGGCACCGGCACCCACATGTCCTCGCAGATCTCGGCGTGCAGCACGAGACCGGGCACGTCCTCCGCCTCGAACAGCAGGTCGACGCCGAACGGCAGGCGCTCGCCGCCGATCCGGATGGTCCCGCCCCGCTCGTCGTCGCCCGAGGCGATCTGGCGCCGCTCGTAGAACTCCCGGTAGTTCGGCGGGTACGACTTGGGCGCGACACCGAGGATCCGGCCGCGGTGCACGAACACCGCGCAGTTGTAGATCCGGTTGCGATGGCGCAGCGGGGCGCCCACGACGAGCACCGGCAGCAGGTCCGCGGAACCGGCCACGACGGTCGCGATCGCCTCCTCGACCTGGTCGAGCACCGCGTCCTGCAGCAGCAGGTCCTCGATCGAGTAGCCGGTCAGGCCCAGCTCGGGGAAGACGGCCACCGCGACACCGTCCCCGGCGCAGCGGCGGGCCTGGCGCAGGACCGCCTCGGCGTTGGCGCGCGGGTCGGCGATGACGGTGTGGCCCGTGCACGAGGCGACACGTGCGAAGCCGTGCTCATAGATCGACCAGAAGTTCAACGGGGCTTCCTCAGGAGAGACGAACACGGTGCGGATGCCGGACGGAGAGCGTCGCGCCGTACACGGGCACCCTCTCCTTCAACGGTCTGGCGAACGTCCTGCACCATGAAGCATAGATCGCCAGGTGAGGCCTGGTGATCACGGGATTCGGGCGGCTGCCATCATGTACGGCACACCGCCGACGGTGCGCGGTCCGTGGCCGTCACAGCGGTGTCGTGTCCAGGAGGTCCGCGGCCATCCGGCGGGCCGGGGCGTCGGTCTCGGCCGCGACGCGGTGGAAGGTGGCCTCCGCCCGGTGGGCCGGCCAGTCGGTCGGCAGATGCCGCGCGGGCAGCCGGGGGTCGGTGCGGATGATGTCCAGCCACTCGCTGACCAGGCGCAGCCGGGTGACGACGGCATCGTCGTCGGGTCCGGCGCGCCAGGCCTCCCAGCGGGTGTGGAAGTCCTCGTACCGGGCGGCGATCGACTCCAGGTCCCAGGTGTCGCGGATCATGAGGTCGATGTCCGTCGCCCCGTCGGCCAGCGCATGGAAGATCTTGACATGGGCGGAGAGCCCGAGTTCGGCGACGACCGCGGAGACGTCCACCCGGCCGGGCGCGATCCACAGGCCGCTGTAGAGCGGACCGAACCCCGACCAGCCGAGCTGCGAGCGCAGATCGTGCCGCTGGCGCTGCCAGGACTCGGGCAGCGAGAAGCCGAGCAGGGTCCAGGACCCGTCCCAGTCGTCGTTCACGGCGCCCGTCTCCCAGATGCGCCGCCGGCCGTCGTGCAGGATCTGGGTGGCGAGGGGCGTCAGCCCGAAGTACATCCGGCGCCCCTGCCGGTGGCGGCACAGCAGGTTCCTGTTGACCATGCGGGTGAGTGTGGACCGCACGGCCTGCTCGCCCACGCCCGCCCGGCCCAGGACCGTGATGATGCTCCCCGAGTACACGCCCAGCGGGCCCTGCTCCAGCACGTGGTTGCCGAAGAAGGCGAGCAGGAGCGACTGCGGTCGGGGCTGCGCGGAGTCCAGGGGTTCGGGTGCGATCACGGCGTTCACGTGCGCAAGATTACGGCCACGGGCCGGCGGGCACGGTCGGGCGTTGGCCCGGTCTCACCGGGTGCCGTGCGCGGCGAACTTCGCGACCGTCTCGACGTTGGACTTGTCGACGAAGGCCGGGCCGGTCAGTACCGGCTGCTCGCCGCCGCCCAGGTAGTTGCCGTTGGTCCGGTAGAGCCACAGCGAGTCGACGGCCAGGTAGCCCTGGAGATAGGGCTGCTGGTCCACGGCGAACTGGACGGTGCCCTTCTCGATGGCGGAGATCAGGTCCTTGTTGAGGTCGAAGGTCGCCACCTTCGCGCTGCTCCCGGACTCGGACACGGACTGGGCGGCCGTCAGCGCGAAGGGCGCGCCGAGGGTGACGACCTCGTCGATGGACTTGTCCTGGGTCAGCTTCGCGCTGATCGTCGACTTCACCGACGGCATGTCGGTGCCGTTGACGTACAGGGTGTCGGTCGTGCCGCCGAACGTCTTCTTCACCCCGGCGCAGCGCTGTTCGAGGTTGATGTCGCCCTGGGCCTGGATCACGCACAGGACGTGCTTGGCGCCGGTGCCGTTGAGCTTGGTGCCGAGGGCCTGGCCGGAGACCGACTCGTCCTGGCCGAAGAACTCCAGCAGCTTCTGCTGCTTCCACACGTCCAGGCCGGCGTTGAGGCCGACGACCGGGATGCCGGCCTGCTCGGCCTTGGCGACCACGGCCTTCATCGCGTCGGGCTTGGCGAGCGTGACGGCGATGCCGTCGACCTTCTGGTCGATCGCGTTCTGCACCAGGTTGGCCTGGTCGGCGGCGGTCTCGTCGTTGGAGTAGACCAGCTTGACGTTGTCCTTCGCGGCGGCGGCCTCGGCGCCCTTGCGGATGGTGTCCCAGAAGGTGTCGCCGGCCGGGGCATGGGTGACCATCGCGATGGTCATGCGCGGGGTGGAGGCCTTGCCGGCCGACGCGGCGCCGCTGTCCTGCTCGGCCCTCTTGCCGCCGGAGCTGCTGGAACAGCCGGTCAGGGCCAGGGCGGCCGCCGCTGCCACGGCCACGGCGGGGGCGATGCTGCGGGAGTGCGGGAAGGGGATACGGCTCATGGCTTCGTGCACCTCACGTCAGGACAAATTAAAGCGCTTTAAGTTCTGGTACTATCGACTCGTTCCGATCAACGTGTCAAGGGTGCCGCGCGAGGAGATTGCCGCAGGGGAGGCAGAAGTGGACGATGCCGGATCCCGGCGCCGGGGGAACGGGACGACAAGGCGCCCACGACTGGAGGACGTCGCGGCCCGGGTGGGCGTGTCCACGGCGTCCGTGTCCCTCGTGCTGCGCGGCGTCCCCGGCCCCAGCGAGCGGACCAGGCAGCGTGTCCTGAAGGCCGCGGCGGACCTCGGCTACCAGGTGGACCGCACCGCCAGCATGCTCGCCAGCCGCCGCACCCGGCTGCTCGGCGTCATGGTCGACGTGCACAGCCCGTTCCACGCCGAACTCGTCGAGCATCTGCACACGGCCGCCGAACAGGTCGGCTACGACCTCGTCCTCAGCACCCAGACCCGCACCCGCGACGAGCACACCGCCGTCGAGACCCTGCTGGCCTTCCGCAGCGAGGCCCTGATCCTGCTCGGCCCCACCGCGCCCGCCGACATCCTGGCGGCCCTCGACCGCAAGGCACCGGTCATCGTCGTGGGCCGCCGGATGGCCGAGGGCGGGCTGGACGTCGTACGCACCGCGGACGAGAACGGCGTCGGCCAGCTCGTCGACCACCTGGTGGGCCTCGGGCACCGCGCGATCGCCTACGTCGACGGCGGCAAGGGCGTGATCGCCACCGACCGGCGCCGCGGATACCGCACCGCCATGCGCCGGCACGGCCTGGACGCGCACGTCAGGGTGTTGGGCGGCGACCACACCGAGGCGGCCGGTGAGCGCGCCGCCCGCCATCTCCTCGACTCCGGCGACCTGCCCACCGCCGTGCTCGCCTTCAACGACCAGTCCGCCATCGGCATCCTGGCCGTACTCGCCCGGGCCGGAGTCGCCGTCCCCGGCGAGGTGTCCGTGGCCGGCTACGACGACGACCGGCTCGCCCGGCTGAGCTGCTTCAACCTGACCACGGTCAGCCAGCGGGCCGAGGAACAGGCCCGGCAGGCGGTGGCCGCCGCCGTGGAACGGCTGGACGAGGACCGCACCGAGCCGCACGAGGTGGTCCTCACCCCGCACCTCGTCGTCCGCGGCACGATCGCGGCGCCCCGCTGAGCGACGGAGGACATCGCTGGTTCGGGCGGCATGCTTCCGCCGCTTCCGGGCCCGGTACGCGGCTGCCCTGATCTTGGTGCCGCTCCGGTCCGGCGCCGGGATCCTCGCAGCCGTGCGCACGCCCCCGTGCCGGGATCCGGCCAGGGGCGGACGCCGCAGCCGATGTGGCCGCACCCTCCCCGCCGATGCCCGACCGGTCGCTCCGGTCGGCCAGGTCCCCCACCGGTCCGCCGGGGGAGGCGTGCGGGAGCGGCCGGTCGCGGACCCGGCGGCCGGAGGCGCCGTGGCCCGCGACCGACCGTGCGCCGGCGGGGGAGGGGAGACAGCTACGCGGCGGTGCCGCCCGCGTAGTCGCTGTTGAACGTGGTCTCGATGGTCGTGGCCACCGACTGCGCCACCCCGGTGCCCGTCAGGATGATGCCCAACTCACGGTTGTTGGACAGCGAGTTGCTGCTGATGTTCATGGAGCCGGCCTCCACCTCCTGGGTGGACAGGCCATAGTCGGCGACCATCGCCTTGGCGTGGATGTAGAAGCCGTTGGAGTCGGAGTAGCCGACCACCGTGCCGCCGGCGTCCTCGATCTCGGAGACCTCGCTGGAGTAGCTGCCCGGCGTCTCCAGGACCACCCGCACCTTGACGCCCGCCTCGGCTCTGGCGGCGATCGCGTCGACCACCGTGCTGTCGCTGAACTCCAGCTCCTCGACGTCGAGCGTCGTGGTGGCGGCGTTGATCACGGACAGCAGACGGCTGCGCGAGTCGGTGGGGGACCAGAGCAGGTGGTCACCGTCGGTGGGGGTGATCGAGGTGCCGGCGTAGTCGGCGTTGAAGACCTTCTCGATCGCGGCGACGTCCCGGGTGTCGTCGGTGAACACGCCGTAGTCCCGGCCCGTCGAGTAGTACTGCGAGGTCAGGTTGCCGGTCAGGACCAGCGACTTGGTGGCGTCCACCGTGATCGTCTTCTGGTGCGTGTAGACGAAGCTGGACGACGACCAGACCACGCCCACGCCCGCGTTGGTGAGGGACGTGTAGGCGGAGTTGTTGGCGCTCTTGTGCTGGCGGTCCAGGACGACCCGCACGGTGACGCCCTTGTTCTCCAGGGCGATGAGGTCGTTGACGGCCGTGGTGTCCTCCAGCTCGTACATGGTCATGTCGAGGGAGGCGGTGGCCGAGTTGATGAAGTCGTAGATCGTGGGCTCGCTGCTGCTGAGCGAGAAGGCGAACGCGGTGTAGCTCGCGGCGCTCGCGGGAACCGCGGTGGCGACCACGGCCGCACTGGCCGCCAGGGCGACACCCGCGCGACCGAGAAGCTTCGACAGCATTGCGTGACTCCTAGTCGAGTAGACGCTCACGTGGGGGGTGGGTGAGCGTGGGCATGACACCACGCGCGTAGACTGCCGAGGAAGACAAGCCGGGTGAACTCACAGTTACCTGTGGGCCGTTCGGTCGGACAAAGCGGAATCCGGGCAGGTGGCGGCCGGTTCATGGGCGTACCGCGAGAACGCAAAATCTTCGTAGCCGGCCGTGGAGCGGACCCCGTGACGGTGGTTCAGCGGTGGCCGAGCGCCCGGGAGATCTCGCGGGCCGCGTCGACGACGAGCGGCGCGAGCACCCGCAGGCGCCGCTCGTCCAGTTCGAAGGCCATCGACGAGATGCTGATGCCGCCGATCGGGGTGTCGCGGCAGTCGTGGACGGCCGCCCCGATGCACCGCGTGGCCGGCTCGTTCTCCGCGTCGTCGACCGCGTAGCCGCGGCGCGCGACCTCCTCGAGGTGGCGCAGCAGTTCCTCCGGGTCGTCGATGGTCCGCGGGGTCACGGCCGGTGTCTCGGCGCGCCGCAGGATCTCCCGGACCTCGTCCTCGGGGAGGGCCGCCAGCAGGGCCTTGCCGATGCTCGTGCAGTGCAGGGGGATCGCCAGGCCCACCCGGGAGCGCATCTCGTAGGCGCGCAGCCCCTCCAGCTTGTCGACGTAGACGGCCTGGTCGCCGTGGCGCAGCGCCAGGTGCACCGTGTGCGTGGTGGCGTCACGCAGCCGCCGCACGGCCGGCCGTGCGATCGCCGCGATGCCGGCCTCGGACTCGGCGCGGGCCGCGAGGGTGAGCAGCCCGATGCCGGGCAGGTAGCCGCTCTCCCCGTCCCGGCGGGCCCAGCCCACGGCGACGAGTTCCTGGACGATGCGGTGCACGGTGGAGGTGGGCAGCCGGGTGCTGCGGCTGATCTCGCTGATACCGCGGTGCTCCGTCATCGCCTCGACGACCCGCACCACCTTGGCCACCGCTCCGGGCCGGTCCGTCCCGGGCGACGCGGACTCCCGGGGGCCTGGGGAGTCGCTCATCGCCCCATCCATTCGCCGCCCACCACGAGCGTATGGCCCGTGATGCACCGGGCGGCGGGCCCGGCCGGGAACACGGTCGCACCGCGCATGTCGTCCGGCGTGCCCCGGCGTCCGGCCGGGATCCGGGACCGGACCCCGGGCTCGCGCCGCGGATCGGCGCGCAGCGCCCCGGTGTCGGGGGCCAGGGCCCGCGAGATCGTGCCGGTGTTGTTCACCAGGACATCGATCGGGTGCTCCTCGGCCACCGCCCGCGCGGTCGCGGCGACGTGACCGGCGTCGGCCAGGTCGCAGCCGACCACGGCCACCGCTCGCCCGAGCGCCCGGCACGCGTCCGCCGTCGCGCGCACGCCGTCCTCGGTGCGGCCCCGGAGCACGACGTCGGCTCCCGCAGCGGCAAGCGTCTCGGGGGTCGCCGCCCCGCTCCCGGACCACGCCCCGGTCACCAGCGCGCGGCACCCGCCCGGCCCGAACAGGCCCTCGACCAGGAAGCGTTCGCGCAGCGCGGCCGGGGACGGGCCGGTGAACTCCGTGGGACGGAAGGCGGGCCGGGCGTCGGTCATGGGAACTCCTCGGGTTTGCGAACCAGTAGGAACCCGACCGTCCCGCTGGATGGGACGGTCTTCCCTTATCGCGGAACGCGGAGCAGTATGCCTCTCAACCCCCTGTATGGCCAGCCTCGTTGTGGCCCCCGGCGGACGCAGGGACGGCAGGCCGCACCGCTCGATGAAGAGAAGGGTGGAGGACCATGCGCGTAAGCAAACGTATCTGCGTGATGGTGATCAGTACGGTCGTGGCGCTGGCGGCGACGGCCTGCGCACCAGGATCCCCGGCCTCGTCCGGGGACCGGTCGGCGGCTCCCACCAAGATCGACTGGAAGAGCTTCAAGGGCAGGAAGCTGACCTACGTCTACTTCACCGACGGCCCCGCGGACGAGAAGGCCACCCGCTCGGCCATCACCCGCTTCGAGTCCGAGACCGGCGCCACGGTCAACCTGCAGATCGTGCCGTACGCCAACCTCGACACCTCGCTCCAGGCGCGGCTGTCCTCCGGTCAGGCGCCGGAGGTGGCACGAGTCAGCGACTGGCACGCCTACTCCGGCGTCGCCGTCGACTTCAAGCAGTACTTCGGGGACAGCTACCCCGGTCAGTTCACCACCGGCGCGGCCAGGACGGTGCAGGACACCGCCGGCCACATGCTCGCCGTGCCCAGCGACCTCACCGTCAACGGGCCGTTCGTCAACGTCGACGCCTTCAGGAAGGCCGGGGTGGCGATCCCGGCCAAGTGGACCTGGGACCAGTTCGTCGCGGACGCCGAGAAGGTCGCCAGGGCCAACCACATGCCGTACGCCATGGCCATCGACAAGTCGGGCAACCGGCTGAGCACCGTGCTCAGCCAGTTCGGAACCGTTCTGGTCGGCCCCGGGAACAAGAACGGCCTCGACCGGCAGAAGGCCGAGAAGGCACTGACCTTCTTCACCGGCCTGGTGAAGAACAACACCATCTCCAAGGACTTCTGGCTCGGCGCGGGCGACAACTACGCGGGCGGCAACGACCAGTTCCTCGCCGGCCAGGCACCCGTCTACCTGTCCGGCCCCTGGCAGGTCGGCGCCTTCGCCCAGAGCGCCGGGTTCACCTGGGCGGCGGCCCCCAACCCGTGCGAGGCTCGCTGCGGCGGCTTCCCCGGCGGCAAGTACATGGTCGCCTTCAAGAACAGCGGGGAACCCGCCCTCGCCGCCGCGTTCGTGGAGTGGATGAACACCACCGAGAACCAGCGCACCATCGACCGGACCGCCTACTGGCTGCCCACCCGCCAGGACCTGACCGCGTCCGGCCTGAAGTACCCCAGCCACAGCACCGACATGAACACCTTCCTCAAGGACCTGGCCAACACCCCGGACGACACCTTCACCGCCAACTCCAGCCCCGCGTTCACCAAGTCGGCCCAGGCGCTCATCACCGAGACGGACAAGGTCGTCGCCGGCCAGGAGGACGTGAAGCGCGCGGTCGCCAACCTGAGCACCGCCATCGACGCGGCCGCCCGGTAGGCCCGCCATGACGCGGAAGCGGAAACTCGTCCCGTACCTGTTCGTCCTCCCCAACATGGCCGTGTTCGCCGTCTTCACCATCTGGCCCGCCCTCAACGGCTTCAACCTGAGCTTCTACGACAGCGGCGACGGCCTCACCTTCCGCAGCGTCGGTACCTCCAACTACGGCACCATCCTCAGCGACAGCGACTTCTGGACGGTGGCCCGTCACACGCTGCTGTTCACGGCGGGGTTCGTGGCGGCCTCCACGGTGCTGGCCATCGCCCTGGCCCTGTCACTGCACGCCCAGCGGCGCGGCCGGGGTGCCCTGAGCGCGGCCTATCTGCTCCCGCTCATGATCTCCCCGGTCGTCGTCGGCATCGTCTGGAAAGCCGCCCTGGACCGGCAGACCGGCCTGGTCGACGAGGTCGTGTCCGCCATGGGGCTCGGCCGGCCCGGCTGGCTGGTCTCACCGGACCTCGCCATGGTGACCGTCGTCCTCGTCGGTGTCTGGATCCACCTCGGCTTCTACGCCCTGATCCTGCTCTCCGGCCTCCAGGCCATCGACACCACCATCTACGAGGCGGCCCGCATCGACGGATGCGGCGAGTGGCAGCGCATCCGCCGGATCACCCTCCCGCTGCTGCGCCCCACCGTCGCGGTCGTCGTCATCCTCTCCACCATCGCCGGGTTCCAGGCCTTCGACTACATCTACACCCTCAGCGGCGGCGGGCCGGTCGGCGCCACCACCCTCATCGTCCAGTACATCTACAAGCACGGCTTCAGCTATCCGATCCAGTACGGCATGGCCAGTGCCGCGGCCGTGATCCTCTTCTGCGTGGTGTTCGCCGTCACCTTCCTGAACTACCTGGCCGGCCGGCGGAGCGAGGCGATATGAGCATCCAGGCCCCGCCGCGCGTCCGGGCCGTCGGCAGATCCGGAGCCACCTGGACCTCGGCGACCGGCCGTACCCCCGGGACGGCGGCCGTCGTCCGTGCCACCCTGCTCACCATCGGCGCGCTGGTGGTCCTCGCCCCCGTGGCCTGGGCCGCGCTCTCCTCCTTCAAGACCCGGCAGGAACTCGCCGCCGCGCCGCCCACCCTGTGGCCGCACCACCCGACCCTCGACAACTACACGACCGGGCTGCGCGCCTTCGACTTCGCGCGGTACCTGACCAACAGCGTGATCGTCACGGCCGCCGCCACCCTCCTCACCCTGGCGATCAACTCCATGGCCGCCTACGCCCTGGCCAAGTACAACTTCCGGGGCCGCAACCTGCTCTTCCTCATCACCCTGTCGACCATCATGATCCCGCTCCAGGTGATCCTGCTGCCGGTCTACCAGGTGGTCTCCTCGTTCGGGATGACCAACTCCCTGCTCGGTCTCATCATCCCGCCGGCGGCGACCCCCACCGGCGTGTTCCTGCTACGGCAGTACATGCTCACGCTCCCCGACGAACTGATCGAGGCGGCCCGCATCGACGGCGCGGGGGAGTTCAGGATCTTCCTGCGGATCATCCTGCCGCTGAGCCGCCCCGCTCTGGCCGTGGTCGCCATCTTCTCCGTGATCTGGCGCTGGAACGACTTCCTGTGGCCCCTGATCGTCGCCCAGGACGAGTCCAAGCAGACCCTGCCGGTGGCCATCGCCCGCTTCGCGAGCCAGCAGGCGATTCCCTTCAACCAGATCCTGGCCGTGTCGGTCGTGTCGATCGTGCCGGTCGTGATCCTCTACCTGCTGCTGCAACGCCACATCATCTCCGGTATCTCCCAAGGAGCGATCAAGTGACGTCACTCCAGCCCACCGGCCGTACGGTGCACTCGCTGGACCGCGACGGCCTCGTGCGCGACTGGCTGGTCAGCCCCGCGTGGCGCAGTGCCTGCGACGACCTGGACCGGGTCCTGTCCGCCACCGGCAGCCCGTGGGGCGACGACGGCCGGTGGGTGCTCACCAACGGCCCCGACGTCGCACCGCTCAAACGCCGCCTCTACGGCCTCCACCCCCTGCTCACCGACCAGCCGCTGCCCGCCCTCGCCGAGGGCACGGCGTTCGACTGGACCCGCTCCGCGGGTGATTCGGTCTCCTCGGCGCACTGGCAGCGCGAACACACCGGCGAGGACGGTCTGCTCGACTGGAGCCAGTTCTGCTTCACCCCCGAGTACCGGCACGCGCTCGCCGGCACCGTCCTGGAGGTGGACCAGGCCGAGTACCGCGAGCTCGAAGTCGGCTGCACCGGCCCCTTCGTGCTCTTCGTCGACGGCGAACCGGTGCTCTCCGGCGAGGACTTCGGGTACATGGAGCCGCTCCGGCACCGCCTCCGGGTCCGGCTGCGGTCCGGCCCGACGACCGTGCACCTGGCCACCTGGCAGGTCGCCTTCCGCGAGGTCCGTCATACGGCGAGCCTGCGGATCGACGGCCTCCCGGTCCGTGTGGTCGTCCCCTCGCCGGGAGCCGACGAGTACCGTTCGCGCGCCGCCGAGCAGCTGCTGGAGTCGGTCGCGGTGGGCCCGTGGGCCTGCGCCGACGGCCGTACCTGGATCTCCGGGCCGGCCGGCGGCCGCCTGCGGGTGTCGGTGGACGGCCGGCCCGCCGAGCCGGTCGTCCTGCCGGAGAAAGGGGCCGCTCCAGTGGCGCCGGCAAGGCGCTCACCGGACACCGAGAACGCCGCGTCCATGCTGGACACCGGCGAGAACGTGCTGCGCATCACCGCCGACGACCCCCTCGCACCGGTGTTCCGGGTGGCCCGGGTCGCCACCCTGCCCCCGCAGCGCCGCGCGGCGCCGACCGGTGATCCCGCCGTCTGGCGCACCGAACTGCTGCAGCACGTCGGCCGGGCCACCCCCGGCGCGGCCCGGGCCCTCGCCCGGCAGGCCCTCGGCCCCGAAGTCCCGCTGGACCGGGCCGACCTGGACGGCCCGCTGACGATGCTCGACAGCCGCGCCGACTGCGCCGACTTCGAGGCCGTCGGCCTGGTCCACCTGTGGCACCGCATCCCCGGCGGCTGCTGGCAACCGGGGCAGCGGGAGCGGGTGCGCCGCGCGCTGACCGGGTTCAAGTACTGGATCGACCAGCCCGGTCTGGACGCGATGTGCTACTTCACCGAGAACCACCAGTTCGTCTGGCACACCGCCGAACTCCTGGCCGGAGAGCTGTTCCCCGACGAGGAGTTCACCAACACCGGCTGGACCGGCCGCCGCCACGCCGAGCACGGGCACGCCCTCGCCGAGGAGTGGATGCGGCGCAAACTCGCGGGCGGCTTCAGCGAGTTCGACTCCAACGCCTATCTGGCGATCGACACCCTGGCCCTGGTGTCGCTGGTGGAGTTCGCCGGGTCGGACGACCTGCGCCGGCTGGCCGAGGCGCTCCTCGACAAGGTGCTGCTCACCCTCGCCGCCAACTCCTGGCGCGGCGTGCACGGCGCCGCCCACGGCCGCTCCTACACCCCGACCCTGCGCTCCTCCCGCTTCGAGGAGACCGCGCCCGTCATGTGGCTGCTGTGGGGCGTCGGTTCACTGAACGGCGCGGTCCTGCCCGCAACCGTCCTGGCGACCGCCGCGCACTACCGCGTGCCGCCGGTGATCCCCGCGATCGCTTCCGAACCGCCGCAGGAATGGGACGGCCGCCAGGTCTACCGCGGCGGCTACCGCCTCCACCACGACCTGCTGAGCCGCCCGTACGACTCCGACCTGCGCATCTGGCGCACCCCCGACGCCATGCTGTCCAGTGTGCAGGACTACCGGGCGGGCCTGCCCGGGCTCCAGGAGCACATCTGGGGTGCCACCCTCGGCGCGGAGGTCCAGGTGTTCGCCACCCACCCGGCCGCCGACACCATCAGCTCCTCGGCCCGCCCGAACGCCTGGGCCGGGCAGCGCATCCTCCCGCGCGCCCGCCAGCACCGCGACACCGTCCTCGTACTGCACCGCATCCCGGACGGCACCGCGACCACCCATCTGTGGTTCCCGGCCGAACTCCTCGACGAGTGGCGGGAGTACGGCTGCTGGCTCGCCGGACGCGTCGGGGACGGCTATGTCGCGGTGGCGGCCGAGGGCGGCTTCCGCCCGGACACCACCGGTGACGAGGCCCGGCAGGCCTGGACGCCCGCCGGCGACGGGCGCGCCTATGTGGCGACCGTCGGACGGCGCGCGGTGGACGGCTCCTTCGCCGAGTTCACCGACGCACTTGCCGCACCCGACTTCGGCCGGGACCGGCACGGCGATCCGCGGGTGGCGTGGACGGCACGGGACGGCCGTCGACTGGACCTCGCCTGGAGCGGGGCGTTCACGGTCGACGGCGCGCTGCCCGACCCCGAGCCGTGCCCACCCCATCTGGACAACCCGGCCTGCCGGCAGGAGTTCGGCGCGGGAGAACTCCGGGCGGCCTGGGGCGGCGCCGAGCTGGTCATCGATCTGGTGGCGGGCCGGCGCGTGGTTCCCGGCGACATGTGCGGAGGGAACTCCCACGGCCGGTGAGGATGAGGGGTGTCCGGTGCGTGTGTGCAAGGCGTGCTGACGGCGAGCGAGAACGGCTCCTTCAGGGCCGTTCCGCGCCGGTGAGGTGGGTTCTCAGGCCGTCGTCGAGGAGGTCGAACGCCTGGTGGGCCGCTCGTACGGCCTCCGGGTAGCGTTCGTCGGCGGACTCACCGTCCGCCAGACGCGTCTGGTTCATGACGGCGAGTTCCCGCTGCACCACGATCACCTGAGCGGCCGCGAGCCGCGCGACCAGCGGACCGATGCCGGCCTCCCGCAGCGCCTCGGTGAGCGCCTCGATCCCGCGGGACGTGTACCGCGTCAGCCGCGCGGCCAGGCTCTCCGTGACGAAGACCATCCTCAGGAAGGCCATGATCTCGGGAGTGTCGTTGAGGCCGGTGTTCGGGTCCCGCCGCGCCAACGCGTCCAGCAGCGCCTCCCGCAGCGCGTCGAGCGGCGGCCGGCCGGCCGTACGCCCGCGCACGACACGGGCCGCTTCGCTCTCGTGGTCGGCGAACCGGTGCAGGACGAGGTCCTCCTTGGTCGGGAAGTACACGAAAAGGGTCCGCCGGGAGACCTCCGCCGCTTCCGCGATCTCGGTGATCGAGACCTGGTCGAAGCCCCTGTCCAGGAAGAGGCGGATCGCCGTCGCCGAGATCGTCTCCCGGGTGCGTTCCTTCTTGCTTTCCCGCAGGCCCATCCGCTGATTCATGCACTCAGTCTACCCGATGGTAGACTGAGTGCATTCTTGCACCGAGTGCATTTCAGGAGGCGTCATGCGAACCGAGATCATCGTGGTGGGGGCAGGTCCGACCGGCCTGATGCTGGCCCATGAACTGACGCTGGCCGGCGTACCGGTCGTGGTTCTGGAAAGGCAGCACACCCGCACCCCCCAGTCCCGGGCGGGCGGACTGCAACCGCGCACCGCCGAAGTGCTTGACCTGCGCGGGCTGCTGGACCCCCTGCTCGCCGACGCGCCGTCCCGCAACACCGACGGGGGGCATTTCGCCATGCTGCCCGTCGCGCTGGACTGTCGGCCCTGGCGCACCCGCCATCCGTACCCGGTCATCCTCCCGCAGGCCCGGTTGGAGGCGTTCCTCGAACAGCGTCTCGTCGAGCGGGGCGTACCCGTGCTGCGCGGACACGAGGTGTCGGCGGTGGAGCAGGACGCGGACGGCGTCACGGTCGGGGAGATACGCGGCAGCTACCTCGTCGCGTGCGACGGAGCACACAGCACGGTCCGGTCGGCCCTGGGCGTCCCCTTCCCCGGACGGGCGGGCCGGATGTCCGCCGTGGCCGTGGACCTCACCCTCGCCTCCCGGTCCGACACGGTCCCCACCGGCCGCGGGCACTTCAGCCAGTACCCCCGGACCGCCGGCGGCTACTTCACCATCCTGCACCCCCTCGACGGCGACCGGTACCGGTTGATCTACGGCAAACTCTCCGGCGACGGCCCGGGCCGCGAGGCACCCGTCACCTCCGACGAGGTGCGCGAGGCGCTGTACGCCGTGTACGGACGGGAGACGGAACTCGGCGAGCTGCGCGCGGCCTCCCGGTTCAGCGACGCCGTCCGGCAGGTCGAGCGATACCGCGAAGGACGGGTGTTCTTCGCCGGGGACGCGGCACACATCCATGTGCCGATCGGCGGCCAGGGCGTGAACCTGGGCGTCCAGGACGCGGTCAACCTGGGCTGGAAGCTGGCCGCCGAGGTGCGCGGCTGGGCGCCCGCCGGGCTGCTGGACACTTATCACGACGAACGGCACCCGGTCGCGGCACGTGTACTGGAACACACCCGGGCCCAGGCCGTGCTCATGAACCCCGGCCAGGACGAGGAGGTCGCGGCGGTCCGCACCCTCGCGACCGAACTGCTCCGCCTGCCCGACACCAACCGCTACGTCTCGGGCCTGATGTCCGGTCTCGACGTCCGGTACCCCGGTCTCGGCCCCCGGATGATCGACCTGGAGCTGACCACCGCGGCCGGTCCGACCCGGGTGAGCCGGCTGATGCACTCCGGCCGCGGCCTGTTGCTCTCCCTCGACGGCGGGCAGAGGTCCGTGGGCGACCGGTCCGACCGGGTCGAGCACATCGTGGCGAAGACCGTCGAGGACGTCGAGGGCGCCGAGGCCCTGCTGATCCGGCCCGACGGCTACATCGCCTGGTCCACCACCGACGGCACACCCCTGGAACCGGCCCTCACCCGTTGGTTCGGCTGAGCCCCCCGCCGCTACGACGGGCAGCGCCGCGTCACTCCGGCGTTGCCCCGGTACGCACGAATCGGTCAGTAATGGAGAAGCGCTAGTGTTTCCACCCCGGCTAGCGTGGCGGCCGTCGACGGAGGCCCCGCGCAGCGGATGGAGACGGGTTTGAGCATGGCCAGAACGACCGAGACGCAGACGTCCACACCTCACGTGGCCGACACACACGGCCTGATCCGTGTGCACGGCGCGCGCGAGAACAACCTCAAGGACGTCAGTATCGAGATCCCCAAGCGCCGGCTGACCGTCTTCACCGGCGTCTCCGGCTCGGGCAAGAGCTCCTTGGTGTTCGACACCATCGCCGCCGAGTCGCAGCGGCTGATCAACGAGACCTATCCCGCCTTCGTCCAGGGCTTCATGCCGAACCTGGCCCGCCCCGAGGTCGACGTCCTCGACGGCCTCACCACCGCGATCATCGTCGACCAGCAGCGGATGGGCGGCGACCCCCGTTCCACCGTCGGCACCGCCACCGACGCCAACGCCCTGCTGCGGATTCTCTTCAGCCGCCTCGGCACGCCGCACATCGGCTCGCCGAAGGCGTTCTCCTTCAACATCGCCTCGATCAGCGGGGCGGGCGCCGTCACCGTCGAACGCGCCGGACAGAAGGTCAAGGAGCGCCGCAGCTTCAGCATCACCGGCGGCATGTGCCCGCGCTGCGAGGGCCGCGGCGCCGTCACCGACCTGGACCTCTCCCAGCTCTTCGACGAGACCCTGTCCCTCAGCGAGGGCGCGATCACCGTCCCCGGCTACAAGGGCGGCGGCTGGAACTCCCGCCTCTACGCCGAGTCCGGCTTCTTCGACCCGGACAAACCGATCAGCAAGTTCACCAAGAAGGAACTTCACGACTTCCTGCACCGCGAGCCGACCCGGATGAAGATCGCGGGCATCAACATGACCTACGAAGGTCTGATCCCGCGCATCCAGAAGTCGATGCTCTCCAAGGACAAGGAGTCGATGCAGCCGCACATCCGCGAGTTCGTGGACCGCGCGGTCACCTTCGCCACCTGCCCCGACTGCGAGGGCACCCGCCTGAGCGAGGGCGCCCGCTCCTCGAAGATCGACGGGATCAGCATCGCCGACGCCTGCGCGATGCAGATCAGCGACCTGGCCGCATGGGTCAGGGGTCTCGACGAGCCGTCGGTGGCACCGCTGCTCGACACGCTCCGGCACACCCTGGAGTCGTTCGTGGAGATCGGCCTCGGCTATCTCTCGCTCGACCGGCCGGCCGGCACCCTGTCCGGCGGCGAGGCCCAGCGCACCAAGATGATCCGCCACCTCGGCTCCTCGCTCACCGACGTCACCTACGTCTTCGACGAGCCCACCACCGGCCTGCACCCGCACGACATCCAGCGCATGAACGGCCTGCTGCTGCGCCTGCGCGACAAGGGGAACACGGTCCTCGTCGTGGAGCACAAGCCGGAGGTCATCGCGATCGCCGACCACATCGTCGACCTCGGCCCCGGCGCCGGCGCGGGCGGCGGCACCGTCTGCTTCGAAGGCACCGTCGAAGGCCTGCGGACCGGCGGCACCATCACCGGCCGCCACTTCGACGACCGGGCCTCCCTCAAGAAGAGCGTCCGCAAGCCCACCGGCGCGCTGGAGATCCGAGGCGCGTCCACCCACAACCTCCAGGGCGTCGACGTCGACATCCCCCTCGGCATACTGACCGTCGTCACCGGCGTCGCCGGCTCCGGCAAGAGCTCCCTCGTACACGGTTCGATCCCCGGGGGCGCCGGGGTGGTCTCGGTCGACCAGGGCGCGATCCGCGGCTCCCGGCGCAGCAACCCGGCGACGTACACCGGACTGCTCGACCCGATCCGCAAGGCCTTCGCCAAGGAGAACGGCGTCAAGCCCACGCTGTTCAGCCCCAACTCGGAGGGCGCCTGCCCCACCTGCAACGGCGCCGGTGTCATCTACACCGACCTGGCGATGATGGCCGGCGTCGCCACCACCTGCGAGGAGTGCGACGGGAAGCGGTTCGAGGCGTCGGTCCTCGACTACCACCTCGGCGGCCGTGACATCAGCGAGGTGCTGGCGATGCCGGTGAGCGAGGCCGAGGAGTTCTTCGCCGCGGGCGCCGCGCACACCCCGGCGGCCCACCGCATCCTCCGGCGACTCGTCGACGTCGGCCTCGGCTACCTCACCATCGGCCAGCCGCTGACCACCCTGTCCGGCGGCGAACGCCAGCGCCTCAAGCTGGCCACGCACATGGCCGACAAGGGCGGCGTCTACGTCCTCGACGAGCCGACCGCGGGTCTGCACCTTGCCGATGTAGAGCAACTCCTCGGCCTGCTGGACCGGTTGGTGGACTCCGGCAAGTCGGTCATCGTCGTCGAACACCACCAGGCGGTGATGGCCCACGCCGACTGGATCATCGACCTCGGCCCCGGCGCCGGCCACGACGGCGGCCGGATCGTCTTCGAGGGCACCCCGGCCGACCTGGTCGCCGCCCGCTCCACCCGCACCGCCGAACACCTGGCGACCTACGTGGGCGCCTGACCCGGGACGGGGCCCGCTCCTGACAGCCGCCGTCACCCCTGCTTGCTGGTCGGCTTCGCCTCGGTCGAGCTCGACACCGGGTGGGAACTACAAGGAAGGGAAATCCCGTGACGGATCACGAGGATGTCCATCTGCGCCTGGTCTGGCCCCAGTGGCAGGGCGCCGGGTCCTCCAGCGTCAGGCTGTTCGCCTCCGAGTTCCCGTTCGACGTGGCCCGCCGGAGCTACTCCGTCGGCTCGGCGGTGCTCGAAGCCGTGCTGCCGCCGCACGACGGCCCCACCGCGACGGTGCCGGTGACGATGACCGACGAGGGCACCGAGCTGCGCGACGGCGTCGAGGCCAAGGACGTCGTCGTCGCACAGCTGGCGCGGGCCCTGGAGATCATCCGTGAGCACGACCCGGCGCGGATCGCCACGCTCGGCGGCGAATGCGCGGTCAGCGTCGCGCCGTTCGCGGAACTCGCCCGCCGCTACGGCGACGACCTGGCCGTCATCTGGATCGACTCGCACCCCGATGTCGACACCCCCGAGACCGGGTACGAGGGCTACCACGCGATGGCGGTCTCCGCGCTCGTCGGCCAGGGCGACCCGGACGTGCTGAAGCTGCTCCCGGCGACCGTCTCCCCGGACCGGGTCGCGCTGGTAGGGCTGCACTCGTGGCAGCCCGACGTCACCGCGAACATCACCGGGTGGGGCCTGAAGACCTTCGCGCCCGACGAACTCCGGGAGTCCTCGCAGCCGCTGCTCGACTGGCTCGCGGCCACCGGGTGCTCGCGGCTGGCCGTCCACTTCGACGTCGACACGGTCGACAGCAACGAGATCGTCCTGGGCCTCGGTCCCGAACCGGACGGGCTCACCAGCAGCGAGGTACGGCGCGTCGTCGCCGACCTCGACGGGGCCGGGGACGTCGTCGGCCTCACGATCGCGGAGTTCATCCCCCGGCAGGTCATTCACCTCCAGCAGATCCTGAAGGGCTTCCCGCTGATCTCCGGGACGGCGGGAGACTGACCCCCAGGGTCGGGACAACGGGACGAGCGGGCGCCCCCGGTCGGGGCGCCCGCAGAGGATCGGCGGCTAGGACTGCGCCGGCGCGTCGCGCAAGGGGCGCAGGGCTTCCTCGACGCGCACGAGTTCGTCGAGCATCGCCGGGGCGGAGGCGTTCATGACCTCGTTGGCTACCAGCCCCTCCTCCTCGTCGAGGAACTGGTGCACGAAGGGAATCGACACGGACTCGAAGACCGGCGTCATCCTCAGGGTGGTCACCACCTGCTTGATCATCTGGGCGGCCCGGGTACCGGCCGAGACACCGCCGTAGCTGACCAGGCCGACCGGCTTGTAGTGCCACTCGCGGTGCAGGTAGTCGATGGCGTTCTTCAGCTCGGCGTTGTAGCCGTAGTTGTACTCCGGCATCACGAACACGAAGGCGTCCGCCTCCGCGACCTTGGCGCTCCAGTCACGGGTGTGCTGGTGGGTGTACCTGCCCAGCCGCGGGTGGTGCGGCTCGTTCATGAACGGCAGGTTCACCTCGGCGAGGTCCACCAGTTCGACCTCGTCGAATCCGCCGTGTTCCTTGGCGCGGGCCTCGAACCACTCGCCGATGGTGAGGCCGATCCGGCCGGGTCGCGTGCTCGCGACGATGATCTCCAGCTTTGCCACGGGAGGCTGCTCCTTGTTCCTTGTTCCGTCGGGTTCCTGCGGGGCGGGATGCTCAGAGGGCGCGGCCGAACAGGTCGAGCAGCGCGGTCCAGTGCCGTTCCGCGGGCCCGGCGTCGAACCGGTCGGTGTCGGCCATGGTGTAGCCGTGGGCGGCCTCGGCGTAGACGTCGGCGTGGTGCGTGACGCCCGCTTCGGTGAGGGCCTTGTCGAGGCGTTCGATCTGCTCGGGCGGCATGGAGGGGTCGTTGTCGGCGTGGCCGAAGTAGAGCTCGGCGATGATGCGGTCGGCGAGCAGGTGGGGGCTGTCGGGGGCGTCGGTGGCCAGGCCGGCACCGTGGAAGCCGGCCGCGGCGGCGACCTTGCCGGGGTGGTGGCCGGCGGTGAGCAGGGCCAGGCGGGCGCCCATGCAGTAGCCGGTGGTGCCGACCGGTCCGGGGGCGGCCTCGGGGCGGGTGGCCAGCCAGTCCAGATAGGCGGCGGAGTCGCGGGCCACGGCGTCCCCGGTCAGGTCGCCCATCAGCGGGATGATCGGCTCGAAGAGGGCCGGGCGGTCGGCGTCCGCGATGAACTCGGGCAGCGGCACCACCGGGGCGCTCCCGTGCCGGTAGAACACGTTCGGGGCGAGCACGGTGTATCCGGCCCCGGCGAGCCGGTCGGCCATGGCCTTGAGCTGCGGGCGCAGACCGAAGGCGTCCATGTACAACACCACCGCGGGGTGGGCGGTTCCGTCGGCGGGGTGCGCGAAGTAGGCGTCGGCGGTGCCGTCCTGGGTGCGGATGGACACGTCCGTGCCACGTATGGCGGTCATGTGGGTTCTCTCTGTTCGATGTGCTGGTTCAGCCGGTGTGCGCGCTGGGCCCGGTGACGGCGTCGAAGGCGTGGGTGACCTCCGGCTCGGTGCCGGGCAGCAGGAGCGCGCGGGCCCGTTCCTCGAAGTGACGGTCGGTGCTGGTGAGGCGGGAGTGGTGCTGGGCGAGGTGTTCCGCCCAGGAGCCGGTGAGGTAGTTCTCGATGAAGCGGCCCGGTTCGTTGCCGTCCTCGTACAGGCCCCAGGTGAGTGCTCCGGTACGGCGCCGGGAGCGGGCCACGTTCCGCATGGCGTCGGTGAAGGCGGCGCGGTCGTCGGGGGCGACGCGGTAGACGACGGAGACGAGCACCGGGCCGTCGGCCGGGCCGGGTTCGAAGACCAGCGGCGGGGTGGGCCAGTGGTCGGAGGGGGTCGGGTCGATGTGGGCGGCGTCGTACAGCGGCCACCGGCGCACGCTCACGGCGGTCAGCAGGAGCAGGGCACCCGCGACCAGCAGCGCGCCGGTCAGGCCCAGCCACTGGGCCAGGGCGCCCCACAGCGGTGCGGTGAGGGCCTGGCCGCCCTGGAAGACCAGGAGGTAGACGGCCAACCCCCGGGCCCGTACCCAGCCGGGCAGCCGGGTCTGGGTCGCGGCGCTGAGGGTGGAGAGGACGCCGATCCAGGCCAGCCCGGCGGGCAGCAGCGCGAGCGCGACGACCCAGGTGAGGTGGACGGTGGCCAGGACGGCCAGGACGGCCGCGAAGACCACGGCGCCGACCGCGAGCGTGCCGTTGGCGCCCAGTGTCCCGCGGATGCGCGGCAGCAGGAACGCGCCGCTGACCGCGCCGATGCCGACGGCGGCCAGCAGCAGGCCGTACCCGCCGGAGCCGAGGCCGAGCGATTCGCCGGCGACCAGCGGGAGCAGGGACCACACGGCGGCGGCGCCGGGGATGAACAGGGCGGCGCGCAGCAGGATGCGGCGGATGCCGGGCGCGTTCCGGACGTAACGGCGGGCCGCGTACAGGGCGGTGAGGAACCGTTCGCGCTGGGCGGCCGGGACCGGTGGGGCCGGCGGGCGCTTCCACAGCAGCAGCACGATCACGATGCCCAGGTAGGACACCGCGTTGAAGGCGAAGGTCCAGCCCGCGCCCGCCGCGGCGACCAGCACACCGCCGACGGCCGGTCCGATGGCGCGGGCCAGATTCATGTTGACCGCGCCCAGCGCGGACGCCTGCCCGAGCTGGCTCCGGTCGACCAGCTCCGGCTGGATCGCCTGCCAGGCCGGGCCCATCAGGGCGGTGCCGCAGCCGAGCAGGAAGGTCAGGGCGAGGAGCGGCCCGGGCGTGAGCCCGCCGGCGAACGCCAGCACGGTGAGGACCGCGGCGACCGCGCACATGGCGAACTGCGCGGCCACCAGCAGCCGCCGCCGGTCGAAGCGGTCGGCGAGCACTCCGGAGGGCAGCGCGAGCAGTACGACGGGCAGGCTGGAGGCGGTCTGGACGAGGGTGACGAGGGTGGCCCCGTGCCCGAGGAGCAGCCACTGGGCGCCGACCGTCTGCATCCAGGTGCCGACGTTCGACACGAACTGTGCGATCCACAGGGCCCGGAACACCGGCGCCGCCAGCGGCGCCCAGGACGATTCGGCCCGGGAAGCGGTGCTGTCACGCGTCGTCGACGCTGTCATGGTCTGCTCCACAAGGGATGGACCGGTCCCGGCAGACCGCCGGGACCACTCCGGCCTACAAGATCAACGACCGTGCATGCTACGGCCGTTGGACAAGAGTTGTACTAAAAACAGCCGTCCAGGACATCGACCGGACCGAGCCGCGGGACGTTGTCGAAGTCGCCACGGCGCGCGCGCCAGGCACGCTGCTCCTCGGAGTCGGCCGCGGCCTCGGTGAGGGCACGGGCCTGCCGGACGCCGCCGGGCTCGGCGGCCTGGAAGCCGCCGAAGCGGGCGACCGGGCTCCAGGCCGGGCTGATCTCCGGCAGCGGGGCGGCGATGTTCTCGTAGTCCAGGGCGGAGTACACCACCTTGCCACCGGCCACCGTCAGCACCGACTCGATGCGGTCGATGTCCTCGGCGGCCACCGAGAAGTAGTCGGCGGACAGGACGGCCAGATCGCCGTACCTGCCCTCGCTGATCGTGCCCTTGACGTCCTGCTCGCCGGTGAGGTGGGCGCCGGCGCTGGTGTACAGCTCCAGGGCCTTGGCGCGGTCGAGGCGGTTCTCGGCCGGATAGAGCCGGGTGCCGCCGATGGTGCGGCCGGTGACCAGCCAGGACAGGGACAGCCATGGGTTGTGGCTGGAGACGCGGGTGGCGTCGGTGCCGGCGGCGACGTGCAGGCCGGTGTCGAGCATCGCGCGGATCGGGGGAGCGGTCTGGGCGCGCTCGGGGCCGTAGCGGTCGACGAAGGCCCTGCCCTGGAACATCATGCGGTTCTGCACGGAGATGGCCCCGCCGAGCGCCTTGATGCGCTCCAGGCTGCTCCGGCTGACGGTCTCGGCGTGGTCGAACAGCCAGCGGGTGCCGGGCGGGAAGCCGCCGTCCGCGGCGATCTTCTCGAAGACGTCCAGATCCTGACGGATCGTCTCGTCGTAGGTGGCGTGCAGCCGGAAGCCCCAGCCGTTCTCCAGGAGCAGCCGGGCGGCCGCCTCCAACTCCTCCTTGGCGCGCGGCGACAGCTGGGGGCGCGGCTCGGCGAAGTTCTCGAAGTCGGCGGGGGACCAGGCGAGGTTCTCGCCGGCGCCGTTGCAGCGCAGCCACGCGTCGCCGTCGCCGGGGGAGACCATGCCGATCCAGCGGCGCAGGTCGTCCAGTTCCTGTCCGGCGGTCTGCGGGAAGAGGTGGTAGGCGATGCGCACGGTCAGTTCGCCGCGCTGGGCGAGTTCGGTGACGGCGGCGTAGTTGTCGGGGAAGTTCTGGAAGCCGCCGGCCGCGTCGATGGCGCTGGTGATGCCGAACCGGTTCAGCTCGCGCAGGTAGTGGCGGGTGGAGCCGAGCTGGTCCTCGGGGGCGAGCACCGGGCCCTTGGCGAGGGTGGAGTACAGGAGCCCGGCGGCGGGCGCGGCGAGCAGGACGCCGGTGGGGTTCCCGGCGAAGTCCCGGACTATCTCGCCGCCGGGCGGATTGGGGGTGTCGCGGGTGAAGCCGACGGCCTCCAGCGCGGCGCGGTTGAGGATCGCCGACTGGTAGAGGTGCAGGACGAAGACGGGGGTGTCGGGGGCCGCGGCGTTCAGCTCGGCGACGGTCGGCAGCCGCTTCTCGGCGAACTGCTCGCCGGTCCAGCCGCCGACCACCCGGACCCACTGGCCCCGCGGCGTGCGCTCGGCCTGCTCGCGCAGCATGCGCAGGGCGGTGCGCAGCGAACGGACACCGTCCCAGCGCAGTTCCAGCAGGTAGTTGAGGCCACCGCGGATGACGTGCAGATGGGAGTCGTTGAGACCGGGGACGACACGCCGGCCGAGCGCGTCAACGACGCGGGTGGCCGGGCCGATGTACGGGGCGACGGTGGCGTCGTCGCCGACGGCGGTGAACACCCCGTCGGTGATCGCCACGGCGGAGGCGGCGGGGCGGGCGGGATCGCCGGTGTGGATACGACCGTTGCGTACGACGAGATCGGCCGGGTGCCGGCTGCCTTCGTACGGGCGGACACCGGCCACGGGCATGGTGGTGCTGGACACGTTGGTGCTCCTTGGGGTCCCCCCACGCATGCGGCAGTGGGGGAGGGTCGTCTGGCGGCGCTTCGAAACGCTAGGCTGAGCAGTGAGAATCGGTCCAACACATGGATCAGCTCGTATCGATCGGCTCAACAGATGGATCAAGGCTCATGGAGCTACGGCATCTGAGGTACTTCCTGGCCGTGGCCGACACGCGCAGCTTCACGCAGGCCGCGGCCAACTGCTACGTGGCGCAGTCCGCGCTCAGCCAGCAGATCGCCCGGCTGGAGAAGGACGTCGGGGCCACGCTGTTCAGCCGCACCAGCCGTTCCGTACGGCTGACCGCAGCCGGCGAACTGCTCGAACCGCTGGCCCGGCGCGTCCTGTCCGACGTGGAGAACGCCCAGGCCGCCCTGGACGCGCTGGCGGGCCTGCGCCGGGGGCGGCTGCGCCTGGGCCTGGTGCAGACCCTGGCCTGCCCCTTCGACATGGTCGACGTGATGGCCGACTACCACGTCCGCTACCCGGGCATCGACTTCCACGTCACCAACGCGCCCAGCTCCGAGATGGCCGCCGACGTGCTGTCCGGCCGACTCGACCTCGCCGTGGTCGGGCTGGGCCCCCGCCAGGTGCCGGAGGGCCTCGACCACCGGCTGCTGGGCAGGGACCCGCTCGTGGTGGTCGTCTCCCGTGAACACCCCCTGGCCGAACGCGGGATGATCGCTCTCGGCGACCTCCCGGACGGTGACCAGGTCATCCAGTTCTCCCGGGGCACCGGGCTGAGCCGCCAGGTCGAGGCGGCCTTCGCCCGCGCGGGCGTGGACCCCGGCCGGCACTTCGAGGTCGGGCAGATGTACGACATGATCCGCCTCGCCTCCCGGGGCGTCGGGGTCACGGTCGTGCCCCGCTCCTCCATCCTCGGGCCCGGATCGGCGCTGGGTCTCAAGGCCGAGGACGAGCCGCCGGACGGCGCCCGCATCCTCGCCATCGCGGACGAGGAGGCCGTCCACCACGTCTCGGTGGTCTACGACGGCAAGAGACTGGCGCCGGCCGCCGCCGCGTTCCTGCACGTCATCGAACGGCATGGGGGCGTGGGGGAGGGAAGGTAGGCGGGTGGTGGTCGGGTCCGGCGGGAGGGCGGTGGCCGGGTCCGGTGGGCGGGCGGTGGCCGGGGCCGGTGGTCCGGCGTCGGGTGGGTCCGGTGGGCGGGCGGTGGCCGGGGCCGGTGGGCCGGCGTCGGGTGGGTCCGGTGGGCGGGCGGTGGCCTGGACCGGTGGGCCGGCGTCGGGCGGGACCGGCAGGTGGGCGGTGGGCGGTCGATCGGTATTGCCGATCGCTGCGTGCTGATCCATATGTTGGACTGCTGGGACTGTCGGGCCCCAGGCTGGGCGCGAACGTTGGTTCCTGTCCCGAATGGATCCCCATGTCGACCAAGCACGTGGTTTCGTCCGTCGCTGTGACCGCCCTGGCGGCCGGAGCCCTGGCCGCGACCTCCGTCCCGGCCTCGGCCGCCACCGCCCCGGTGTCCGCGCCGCGCATCGTCGCGCACCTGGACCTGGCCGCAGGCCAGCAGCCGGAGAACATCACCCTGCTGCCGCACGACTCGGTGGCCGTCACCTTCGCCCTGTCCCGCCAGATCGCCGCGATCGGGCCCGACGGCAAGGTGAAGGTCCTCGCCACCCTGCCGGCCCCCGCGGCCGGTTCCACCACCCCCGTGCTGTCCTCGCCGTTCCTCGGCGGCATCGTCCGCGCCAAGGACGGCACCCTGTACTTCAACTACGCCACCGGCACCGCCGACCTGACCGGTATCTGGAAGCTGCGCCCCGGCGGCAGGCCGCAGCGCATCGCCGCGCTCCCCGCGAAGGGCCTGCCCAACGGCCTGGCCCTGGACGCCCGTTCGGGCCATCTCTACGCCGCCGACTCGGTCCTGGGCACCATCTGGCGCGCGCCCGTCAAGGGTGGCAAGGTCACCGCCTGGTCCACGGACAAGGCCCTGGCGCAGCAGAGCTTCCTCGGTGCCAACGGCATCAAGGTGCACAACGGCGCGGTCTGGGCGACCGACCTCGACGCTGGCACCGTGCTGCGCATCCCCGTGGGCCGCCACGGCGCCGCCGGTCACGTCCGCACCGTCGCCACCGGCCTCCCGGCCGCGGACGACCTCGCCTTCACCGGCAAGGGCGACACCCTGCTCGTCGCCCTCAACAGCACCAACGAGGTGGCGCTGGTGAAGCCGAACGGCAGCCACACCATCGTCCTCACCGCCAAGGACGGGCTGGAGGGCCCCACCTCCCTCGCGATCCGCGGCGACCGGATCCTCGTCCCGAGCGCCGCGTACTTCACGCAGAAGGACCCCAACCTGCTCGGCGCCAAGTTCGCGGGCAAGTGAAAGGCACCGCCATGACGGAGAACGACCGCACGGACAACAGCCGCTTCGAAGAGGGACTGCGCATCCGCAAGGAGGTCCTCGGCGCCGAGTTCGTCGAGCGCAACCTGGCGGCCGCCAGCGACTTCACCCGTCCCGTACAGGAGTGGGTGACGGAGGCCTGCTGGGGGACGGTGTGGAACCGTCCCGGCCTGGACCGGGCCACCCGCAGCCTGGTCAACATCGCCATGCTGACCGCGCTCGGCAAGATGAACGAGCTGTCCGGCCATGTGCGCGGCGCGCTGACGAACGGCTGCACCGTCGAACAGATCCAGGAGGTCCTGCTCCAGACAGGCGTCTACTGCGGCGCCCCGGCGGCCCTGGAGGCGTTCCGCACCGCGGACAAGGTCATGGCCGAGGCCACGGCCGAGGACTGACCGCACATGTCCGGGAGGGGGCCGGAGCAGTCTGGGTCCGGCCCCTGGTGACCTTCGAACGGGAGTGACACACATGCACGCCGTACTGCGGGACGCGTGGACCACCGTGGTGCCCGACCGGCGGGACCGGCACGGCCCGCTCCCCCCGCTGATGCTCGCTCTGACCGTGGTCACCGGCCTGGTGGACGCCTTCAGCTACCTCGTGCTGGGCCATGTCTTCGTGGCCAACATGACCGGCAACGTCGTCTTCTCCGGCTTCGCCCTCGCCGGTGCCGCCGGCTTCTCGCTCGTCGCCTCGCTGGCCGCGCTCGCCGCCTTCGCCGGGGGCGCCCTGCTGGGCGGCCGGGTGGCGCACGGGGCCCGGGCCCACCGCGGCCGGGTGC
Source organism: Streptomyces sp. NPDC048277 (assembly GCF_040652235.1). NCBI lineage: Bacteria > Bacillati > Actinomycetota > Actinomycetes > Kitasatosporales > Streptomycetaceae > Streptomyces > Streptomyces sp. NPDC048277. The sequence goes on along the minus strand of NZ_JBEZLQ010000003.1, from coordinate 543,426 downwards.
TCCACCTGGCACTCGTCCTGGAGACCGTCCTGGTCCTGGCGGCCTACGTCGTCGCCCAGAGCGTCGGAGCTCCGTACGACGACACCGCTCGGTACCCTCTGATCGCGCTGCTCGGCCTCGCCATGGGCGTCCAGAACGCCGCCGCCCGCGCCCTGGCCGTCCCGGACCTCACCACCACCGTCCTGACGCTGACCATCACCGGCATGGCCGCCGACAGCAGGGCCGCCGGCGGCAAGGGCGGCAAGGCCGGCCGCCGCGCCCTCTCGGCGCTGGCCATGTTCACCGGCGGCCTGGTCGGGGCGATCGCCGTCCAGCACGGCAGCCCCGCGCTGCCGCTGCTCGTCGCCACCCTGCTCCTGGCCGCGGGCACGATCGTCGCCTTCGTACTGACCCGGTCCGACGCCGGTTGGACGGACCCGCTGTGATGGACGCCCTGGACCGGGTGGGCACACCGACGGCATCCGGCCCCGCCGAACCCCTCGCGTGGCGGCGCACCCTTCACGGCGCCGCGCTCGAACTCGCCCTCACCACGGCCATGCTGTTCGTGGTGGTCACCGCGACCCGCTGGCTGATGGGCACCCTGCACCCGGCCGACGCCGTAGCCCACGCCGACGGCGGCTGGTGGAACACGCCCCACGGCAGGCTGCTCGTCCTCGCCCCGATCGCCGGCTACACCATCACCGCGATCATGCTCTCGCCCTGGGGCCGACGCACCGGCGGCCACGTCAACCCGGCCATCACCCTCGCCATGTGGCGCTACGGCAGAACGCCCGCCCGGGATGTACTGCCCTTCGTCACCGCACAGTTGGCCGGTTCTGTCCTGGGGACGCTGGCCGGCCGGCTCGTCTGGGGAGGCGTCGTGGCCGGCCCGGGCGTGGACTACGCCGCCGTCCGCCCCGCGGCCGACTGGTCCTGGGCCGCCGTCGCCGCGGTTGAGGCGATGACCATGTTCGGCATCGTCGGCGTCGCGGGAATCGGCGTCTCCAGTCGTCGACTCGGCCCGTTCACCCCGTGGGCGGTGGGTACCCTGATCGCCGCGCAGATCATCGCCTTCGGCACACTCTCCGGCGGAGTGGCCAACCCCGTCCGCCAGTTCGGTCCGGCCGTGCTCGCGGGCGACACCCCGTTCCTGGCGGTGTACCTGCTGGCGCCACTGCTCGGAGCCCTGGCCGCCACCACCGTCGTCAACCATTTCACCCGCACCCGGCGTGCGGACCGATGAAAGGCAGAACGCCCGTATGACCCTCCGCTGCGCCGTACTGGACGACTACCAGGGTGCCGCCCTCACCCTGGCCGACTGGAGCCCCCTCGCCGGAAAGGTGGAGGTACGCACGCTCCGCGAGTACATCGCCGACCGGGACAGGCTCGCCGCCGAACTCGCCGACTGCGAGATCGTCGTGATCATGCGGGAGCGCACTCCCTTCGACGCGGACCTCCTGCGGCGACTGCCCCGGCTGCGCCTGCTGGTCACCACCGGCATGCGCAACGCCTCCGTCGACCTCGCCGCCGCTGCCGCCCAGGGCGTGACCGTCTGCGGCACCGCGAGCAGCGCCACCCCGCCCGTCGAACTGACCTGGGCGCTCCTGCTGGGCCTGGCCCGGCACGTCAGCACGGAGAACCGCGCCCTGCGCGAGGGCGGGCCCTGGCAGTCCACGGTCGGCCAGGACCTCGCCGGCCGCACCCTGGGCCTGCTCGGACTCGGCAAGATCGGCACACGGGTCGCCCGGGTTGCCACCGCCTTCGGCATGGAGGTCCTCGCCTGGAGCGAGAACCTCACCGCAGAGCGTGCCGCCGAGGCCGGAGCCCGACTCGCCGCGAGCAAGCAGGACCTGCTCTCCCGCAGCGACTTCGTCTCCGTCCACCTCGTACTGTCCGACCGCACCCGCGGCTTGCTCGGCGAGCCGGAACTGCGCGCGATGCGCCCGGACGCCTACCTGGTCAACACCTCCCGCGCCGCCATCGTCGACCGGCCGGCGCTGCTGCGTGCCCTGCGGGAGAACTGGATCGCCGGGGCGGGACTCGACGTGTTCGAGACCGAACCCCTCCCCGCCGACGATCCGTTCCGCTCCCTGCCGAACGTGCTCGCCACACCGCACCTCGGCTATGTCAGCCAGGGCAACTACCGCACCTTCTACACCGAGGCCGTGGAGGACATCACCGCCTTCCTCGCCGGGACCCCCGTCCGGCAGCTGACGTCGGGCTGAGCACACGCGTCACCTCGACCTGAGCCGCGGGACGCGGGCGCACAGTCCCGGGAACCGCGCGAGCGCGTCGTCCCGCTCCGGCGCGATCCACCGACAGGTGTCGTAGACGTCGTCGTCGACGGACGGTTCGGGATCGCCCGTCGTCGGATCCGGCAGCCGTCCGGCGAGGAACGGCAGCGTCGCGACGTTGCCGACGGCGACCAGTGACCCGAGCGGTTCCAACTGGGCGGCGGCACCCGGCGGCGGGGGGAACGCGTCCGACATTCGGTCCACGCAGGGAAGGCGTCCGCGGGGCCGCTCGCCCGGTTTCCGGCCAGGCGCCGTGTCCGCTACCCGGCGTGAGCCGAGGTGGGCGCCTGGTCCGGCGCGGGCAGCCGGGCAGTGTCCGCGACTTGCCCCTCGCGCGCGCCACGTGGCCGCAGGCCGGCGACCAGGCCGATGACGACGACGCCGATGCCCGCCCAGACCGACGGGGCGGGCGCGCCGGTGCCCCCGGCGGCGCTCGCGGCCGCCGCGGCGAGCGGGGCGATGCCGGTGAGCAGCCCGGCCCGTCCGGCCCCGACCGCGCGGACCGTCGAGTACCACAGCACGAACGCGACCGCCGTGACCATCAGTGCCAGATAGCCGACGGCGGCCCACTGGGACCCGGACAACTCCCGTACGGCCGACGGCCCTTCCACCGTGGTGCCGAGTACTGTCAGCAGTACGGCGCCCAGCCAGGTCGCGTGCACGGACACTCCCCACGGGGTGTGCCGCCGCAGCACCGGAACCGCGAGCAGGGTGAATCCGGCCTCGCACCCGAGGGCCAGCGCCGCCCACGCCACTCCGACGGAGTCCGAGCGCCCCGTCCCCTCCACCAGCACCGCGCCCGCCACGACCACGGGCGCGGCCACCAGGACCTGACGGCTCGGCGACCGCCGCTCCAGCAACGGGCCCACCGCCGCGAGAACCACCGGCACACACGCCACGGCGACCGCGATCACCGCGGGCTCCGCGTGCGCGACACCTCGCACCACGGCCACGTTGAAGAGCACCAGGCCCGTGATCGCCAGTCCGGCCAGCCAGAGCCATTCCCGGCCGCGCGGCCACACGAGTCGAGCGCCGGCGACACGGGCGACGACCAGGAGAATCACGGTGGCGACCGCGTACCTGACGGCCTGGGTGGTGAACAGCGGGGCGTCGACGAGCCCGTGCGAGACGGTGACGCTGCTACCGACCAGCGTCATCCCCACGATGCCCGGGACGAGCCGGCCGTACGAAGCCGAAGTCGTATCCATGTCCTTCACCCTGCCCCCACAATGGATGCCATGGGCAGGTCCACGAAGCCGGTCTCCGAGGGGTCCAAAAGTCCGCGCCGGGCGGCCGGGCCGTCCGATGGGCCGCCGTCGGAGGCGGCCACCACGGGAGACGGCACGGCAAGTCCCGGCGAGGCCGGCGGATCGGACTTCCTCCAGCTGGACATCGGCCAGGCGCCGCCCGGTGGGCGTACCGCCTGGCTCGCCGACCGGCTGCGGTCGGCCATCGCCGACGGCCGCCTGCCGGTGGGAACCAGGCTGCCCGCCAGCCGGGTGCTCGCCGACGAGCTGAACGTCACCAGGGGTGTGGTCACCGAGGCCTACCGGCGGCTCGCCGAGTCCGGTCAGATCGCCGGTCGCGGCCGGCTCGGCACGGTGGTCGTGGCGGTGCCCGCGGCGCCTCGTGACCGCGGCCGCGGGACACCGGAGCCCGGGCCCGTGCTCTTCGGGTCGGCCGACCGCGAGGGTGTCGTCGACGCCCTGCGGGCACTGCCGTGCCGTATCGATCTCTCCCCGGGCGTCCCCGACCTGGCCGCGTTCCCCCGCACGAGCTGGCTGCGCGCCGAGCGTGCCGTACTGGCCGACGTCACCCCCGCCGACTTCGGCTACGGCGATCCCCGGGGCGCCCCCGCTCTGCGCCGGGCCGTGGTCGGCTGGCTGGCCCGCAACCGTGGCATCCGCGCCGACCCGGACGAGGTGGTGGTGGTCGCGGGCGTGGCCCAGGCCCTCGGACTGCTCGGCCGGATGCTGCTGGCGGACGGCATCCGCCGTATCGCGGTCGAGGACCCCGGATCGCTCGGCGCACGCCAGCAGTTGGAGTACCACGGGCATACGGTCGTTCCCGTCCCGGTGGACCCGAAGGGCCTCGATGTCGGGGTGCTGCGGGCCGGTGGAGCCCGCGCGGTGCTGCTGACCCCGGCCCACCAGTTCCCCACCGGAGTGGTCCTGGACGGGGAACGCCGACGGGAACTGCTGGACTGGGCGGCCGACGGCGGGGTGGTGATCGAGGACGACTACGACGCCGAGCACCGTTACGACCGGCCGCCGGTACCGGCCCTTCGCTCGCTGATGCCCGAAGGCGTCTGCTACGCGGGCAGCGTGTCCAAGCTGCTGGCGCCCGCCCTCCGCGTCGGCTGGCTGCTCGTGCCGCCGGACCGGCTGGACGCCGTCGTGACCGCCAAACGCTACGCGGACCTGGGCAACGGCATCCTCACCCAACTCGTCCTCGCCCGCCTGATGGACTCCGGCGAGCTGGAACGGCACCTGCGCCACGTCCGGCTGCGGCACCGGCGACGGCGGGACGCGATGCTGCGGGCCGTCCGGGCACACCTGCCCGGCGCCCGGGTCCACGGCGCGGCCGCGGGCCTGCACCTGATGGTCACCTTCGACGAGATGCGCGGAGGCGACCTCGGCGACACCGACCTTGCGGCGGCGGCGCTCGACCTGGGCGTCAAGGTGCACCCGCTGTCGTGGCACCGTATGAGCTCCGGACCGCCGGGGCTGGTGCTCGGTTACGCGGCCGGTCCGGCCCACGAGATCGACGAGGGGATCGCCCTCGTCGGCACCGCCCTGCGCGGGCTGCTCACGTGAGGCGGGCCGATGCGGCGCACCTCCCGGAACGCCCCCTCGTCCAGCCCCGCGTCGGCGTGCAGGGGGAACTGCCGTCCCGCACCGGCTCCGCCGAAATGGCCCCCTCCGCTCGATCTGCTCGAAATCGATGAAATCAGCCACCTCGAACTCAAGCGCTGATGCGCAGAGATGGTTCTCCAGAGATTGACCGAGGGGGTGGTGGAGAGCGGCATCGCGATACCGGATGGCGGAGACAATTCCTCGGCTGCAAGGCGCAACGGGTCGGTATCGGCTGGGACACCCTCAGCGAGCACGTCCGCCTGAAACAGCAGCCGCCCCGTACAAAGGGCCGGACATTTTTCACTTCCTGACGGCGTAATGGAGTCGGCCCCGAGGCGGCATCGGTTTTCCCGTGATTGGGCAGCATCGACCCGCAGGTGCGCGGTGCAAGCCTCTCAAGCTGACATATTTGGAATGAGGCAAATGTCGGGAAACCGTATGGGTGGATCGCACGTCACGCACAGCGTGCCCTCGCCTGCCTTCGTCGGCCGGGACGTCGAACAGCAGTGGCTTCGGGAGACGTTGGCGCGGCCCTCGACCCGGCTGGTCGTCATCGAGGGCGAGGCCGGGATCGGCAAGTCCCGTTTCGTCCATGAGACCCTGCCGGACGCGGTCGGCACCGGCGGTGGTGTCCTGCTGCTGCGGTGTCCGCCGGTCACCACACCGTTCCCCATGGGGACGCTGGTGGAGGCGCTCGCCCCGACGCCGCCCGACCCCCGCCGGCTGGGGCGGCTCGCCGGGGCGCTGCGGCCGCTGTTCCCGGAGTGGTGGGACATCCTGCCCGAGCCGCTGCCGCCCGCGGAGAGCAGCGCGCTCGAGCGGCACCGTCTGTTCAGGGCACTCGCCGAGCTGGTGCGGACCCTGGGCTTCCATACGGTGGTGCTGGACGACGCCCACTGGGCGGACCATGCCACCCACGAGTTCCTGCTGCACCTGGCCACCGTCGACGGGGACGCGCCCGTACGGGTGGTGGAGACCTGGCGCACCGAGGAGCGACCGGACCCGCACCTGGTGGCCCGGATCCTGCGCATCGCGGCCGGCGGCACCGGCCGGGTGATCCCGCTGGGCCCGCTGGACCCGGCCGGCACCGAGAAGTTCGTGGCGTCGATGCTGCGGGGGCCGCTCGTCTCGCCGCGCGTCGCCGACCTGCTGCACCAGCGCACACAGGGCATTCCGCTGCTGCTGGAGGACCTGGTCCGCACTCTGAACGACCAGATGCGCTCCAACCCCGGTGGGGTGCAACGGAGTACGGCGAGCATCGGCGCCCTCGCGCCGCCCGCCAGCCTGCGCGAGTCGGTGGCCGCACGGACCGAACGGCTCACGGAGGCGGCCCGGTTGGCGGGCTGGGCACTGGCCGTGCTCGCCGAGCCGGCCACGGTCCCGCTGCTCGCCACAGTGACGGGCCTCGACCACCAGGAGGCCAGCACGGCGGTCGACGACCTGCTGGCGGCCCACCTGTTGAGCCCGGCGGACGGTGGCGAGATCTCCTTCCGCCACGCGCTGGTCCTGGACGCCGTCGCCGATCAGGTGCCGCTCGGCGAGCGGTCGCGTCTGCACGCCCGGGCGGCCGCGGCGCTGGGCGCGTTACCCGCACCGCCCGTCGTGCGGCTGGCCCGGCATCTGAAGCTGTCCGGTGACACGGCGGGCTGGGCCCGGTACGCCGAGCAGGTGGCCGACCTGGCGCTGGCCCGCGCCGACGACCTGACCGCGGCGAACATCCTGCTGGAACTCGCCACCGTCACTGTGCAGGAGCCCGCGGATCTGACCCGGATCGTGGCGAAGATACCCTTCGCGGTGTTCCGCGGCGTCGAGCCCTACCGCGCGGTCGAGGAGGTCCTGCGGCGCGCCGCGGAGGTCCCGGGGCTCTCGCGGCTGGACCAGGGCCGGGTGCGCTGGCTGCTGGCCCGGGTCCTGATCCTGGAGGATCGGATGAGCGAGGCGGCCGAGGAGACACGGCGTGCGGTTCCGCTGCTCGCGGACGAGCCGCTCCTCGCCGGGCAGGCGATGATCAACAGCGTTCATCTGTCGTGGCCCACCTGGTCGTTTGCCACCCGCCAGGCGTGGCTGCAGCAGGCCGCCCGGCTGCTGCAGGACCGCGATGCCGCTTCCGAACTGCGGCTCACCTCCGATCTGGCGACCGTGCTGCTGCGCTTCGGGTCGGTGGACGGCTGGCGGGAGGCGGCCAGGATCCCGACCCGCGACATCAAGGTCGGGGACCGGCTGAACGCGGCCCGCGGACTGGGCAACATCGGCCACTGCGCGCTGATCTGGGGCCGGTACGCGACGGCTCGGACGGCCCTGTCGGCCGCGTTCGAACTCGCGCACACCTACGACTACCCCGTGGTGTCGGCCGAACTGGAGGACATCAGCCTGCACCTGGACTATGTGGAGGGCTCCTGGGAGGGGCTGCGGGAGCGGGCGGCGGCGCTCGTGGCCGCCGCCCGCTCCGTCGGCGGCGATCGGCTGGACGCCGAGGTCGTCGAGGCGCGGCTCCTCGTCGCGGAGGGCCGGAGCGACGACGCACGCCGCCGGCTGCGGGAGGTGCTCGACCACCCGGCCAGCCGGCTGGGTCCCGAACTGGTCATGGAGGCCTGCGCGGTCCTGGCCGAGGTGGCACTGGGCGACGGTGATCCGGAAGAAGCCCTCGCACTGACGCTGGAGCCGTTCTCGCTGATCGAACGTACCGGGGTGTGGCTGTGGGGCACCGACCTCGTGCCCGCCCGGGTACGCGCCCTGCTGCTCACCGGCAGCCGGGAAGAGGCCCTGGCGGTGGTGGACGCGATGGCCTCGGGGGTCGGCGGCGGCAGCGCGCCGGCCGCCGACGCGGCGCTGCTCAGCTGCCGGGCGCTGCTCGCGCACGCCGCCGGCGACCTGCCCCGGGCCCGGGCCCTGCACCGGCAGGCGGCCGGGGCCTGGCGGGCACTGCCGCGCCCGCACGAGGAGGCGCGCGAGCTGGAGGCGGCGGCCCGGTGCCTGCCGGAGAGTGCCCGGCAGGAGACGGTCGCCGAACTCCGGGACGTCCTGCGGCGGTACACCCGGCTGGGCGCGACCGTCCACGCTGAGCGGGTGGCGGCGGCGCTGCGGACGGCAGGGGTCGAGACCCGCGGGCCGGGGCGGCGCGGCAGGAAGGGCTACGGTGCCCGGCTCTCGCCCCGCGAGCGGGAGGTGGTCCGGCTTGTGGCGGCCGGTGAGACGGACTCCGCCATCGCCCTGAAGCTGTTCAAGTCGCCCCACACCGTCCAGTCCCAGGTGAAGTCCGCCAAGCAGAAGCTCGGGGTGTCCACACGCGCCGAACTCGCACGCGCGGCAGCGGAGTTGGTGCCGGACGACCACGATCGGTGACGAGGCTGCGGTCGCTGGTCGCTGGTCGCTGGTCGCTGGTCGCTGGTCGCTGGTCGTCGAGGGCCGAGGGGCGAATGTTGGGTGTCGTCGGCCGTTCCCGGCCGCCCTTTATTTCACCTGTCCCGGGAATTCATTCACCCCGCGACCTGTGACCTGCGTTCCGGCGCGCGCTGGCAGACTCTCCGGCACCGAAGAACGGTGCGCACTCCCTCACGGTGCTGCGCGGCCCCCGGTTTTTCACGCTCCCCCTCGGCACTGGCGCCGCGCTGCCCACACCCCTTGGAGGTACCCGTGAAACACGCCCTCGCTGCCCTGGCGGCGGCGTCGGTGCTCGTACTGAGCGGCGCCGCGGCTCAGGCCGGCACGACGGCGGCCGACTCTCCCTCGGCGGCACCGAGTTGCGCCCAGGCCGTGACGCCCGGGCACTACACGTGCTTCGCCCTGAGACGCACCGACGTCAAGGAGGCCAAGGCCCTCGCGACGGACGCCACCCCCGACGGCTACGGCCCCGGTGACCTGCACTCGGCGTACAACCTGCCGGACAGTGACACGGCGGCCACGATCGCCGTCGTCGACGCCTTCGACGACCCGACCGCCGAGTCCGACCTCGCCGCCTACCGGTCCCAGTACGGCCTGCCGGCCTGCACCACCGACAACGGCTGCTTCACGAAGCTGAACCAGAACGGGCAGACAAGCCCGCTGCCGTCCCCGGACGGCGGGTGGGCGGGTGAGATCTCGCTGGACCTCGACATGGTCTCCGCGACATGCCCCTCCTGCCACATCACCCTGATCGAGTCCGACGACAACACCGCGGACAACCTGTTCGGTGCGGTCAAGAAGGCCACCGACCTGGGCATCAAGTACGTCTCGATGAGCTTCGGCGGCCCGGAGTCCGGTGACGAATCCAGCTACGACACCACGTACCTCCGGTCCTCCGGCGTCGTCTACACCGCATCGAGCGGCGACAGCGGCTACAGCGCCGGGCCGATCTACCCGTCCACGTCCAACCGTGTGGTCTCGGTCGGCGGTACGTCCCTCACCCGGGCGTCCGGCACCCGCGGCTGGACCGAGTCGGTGTGGGGCGGCACCGGAGACGGCACCGGCTCGGGTTGCTCCAGCGACGAGAGCAAGCCGTCCTGGCAGGGCGTCGTACCCGACACGGTGTGCGGCCGTCGCGCCGACACCGACGTCTCCGCCGTCGCGGACCCGGCAACCGGCGTGGCCGTGTACCAGACATACGGAGGCGACGGCTGGGCGGTGTACGGCGGGACCAGCGCGTCCGCGCCGATCATCGCGGCCGTGTACGCCCTCGCCGGCACGCCCGGTGCCGACGACCAGCCCGCGTCGAACCCGTACACGCACAACGGCGGACTGAACGACGTGACGTCCGGCGACAACGGCACCTGCACCCCGTCGCTGCTGTGCACCGCGGCCACCGGATGGGACGGCCCCACCGGGCTCGGCACCCCCGACGGCCTGACCGCCTTCAAGGCGGGCAACAAGATCACCGTCACCGGCCCCGGCAACCAGAGCGGCACCGCCGGTACGGCCGCCAGTCTGCAGATCCAGGCGACCGACTCCTCCCCGACCGCCACGCTCGCCTACGCGGCCACCGGCCTGCCGCCCGGGCTCACGATCGACGCGGCCACCGGCCTGATCTCGGGTACACCCAGCGCCGGTGGCGTCGGCAACGTCACCGTCAAGGTCTCCGACGGCACCGGCGCGACCGCGTCCACGTCGTTCACCTGGACCGTCATCGGCAACGGCACCGGCTGCTTCGGCCAGGTCCTGCTCAACCCCGGCTTCGAGTACGGGGACGCGGGCTGGACCGCGAGCGACGGCGTGGTCAACGCCGACGGCACCTACGCGCACGGCGGCTCCGGCTACGCCTGGCTCGACGGCTACGGCACCGCGCACACCGCCACCCTGTCCCAGCAGGTGGTCATCCCGGCCAAGTGCAGGGCCACGCTGGACTACCAGCTGCGGATCTCCAGCTACGAGAGCGCGAAGCGCGCCCGCGACACCCTTACGGTGACCGCCGACGGGCACACCCTCCAGGCGTTCTCCAACACCGACCAGGGCACCGGGTACGTCGAGCGCACCGTCGACCTGTCGGCCTACGCCGGGAAGACCGTGACGCTCACCTGGACCGGCAAGGAGAACAGCTCGCTCGCGACGTCCTTCTTCGTCGACGACGCGGACCTGAACCTCGGCTGACGCAACGTCCGTGCTCCTTCCGCCCGTTGCCACCCATACGAAAGGCTCTCCCATGCGCACACGACCTAGACGCGCCCCCAGCGCCCTGGTGGCCGTCGCGTCGCTCCTGCTGGGTGCGTCCGCCCTCGACTCCGCGGCCGTCGCTCCGGCCACCGCCGTCCCCGCCGGGCTCCCCGCGGGGCAGTCGACCGACGCGGGACACCACCCCTCGAACCACCCGGCCCACGCCTGGAAGCGGAGCGGTCTGACCCAGACGCTGACCGCGAACGCGGGTCTCGGCGCCACCATCGGCTACTCGTCCGCGCTGTCGGCCGACGGCTCGACCGCGGTGCTCGGGGCGCCCGACGCCAACTACTACGAGGGCGCCGTCTACGTCTTCCACAAGTCCGGCGGCACCTGGCGGCAGGACGCCGTACTGACGCAGACCGACGTGCAGTTCGCCGAGATAGGTTTCGCCGTATCGGTGTCCGACGACGGCCGGACCATCGCCGCCGGCGGGCTCGGCTCGCGCGGCCGCGTCTACGTCTTCGGCAGACAGGACACCGGCTGGAAGCAGGACGCGGAGTTCAAGGCGCCCGCGGGCGGTGGCCTGTTCGACGACCTCGGCTTCTCGGTGAGCGTCTCCGGTGACGGATCGACCGTCGCCGCCGGCGACTTCGCGCGCTACAACAACCAGGGCTCGGTCTTCGTCTACGACAGGACCGCGGACGGCTGGAGCAGCGGCGGCGAACTGCAGGCGCCGGACGGTGTCGCGGGCGACCGCTTCGGCTACGCGAACGGCGTCTCCCTGTCGTACGACGGCAAAGCCCTCGCGGTGGGCGCGATGAGCCGGAACAAGGACAAGGGCGCCGTCTACACCTTCACCCGCGAGGACGGGGACTGGACCCAAACCGGCGAGCTGACCGCCCCCGACGGCGCCGCGAACGAGCGGTTCGGCGAGGCCGTCGCGCTCGCCGGGACGGGCGACAGCCTCGTGGTGGGCGCGCCGTATCACGGCACCGGCGTCGCCTACACCTACCGGCTCACCGGCGGGTCCTGGACCCCGACCGGCGAACTGCAGGCCGGCGGCAAGCGCGACTTCATGTCCGACGCCATCGCGGTCGACATCTCCGGTGACGGCTCGGTCGTCGGCGTAGGCCTGCCGTCCCGCAACGGGCTGTACGGCGCTGCCGCGATCTTTGTCCGGAACAGCTCCCGCACCGGCTACACGCAGCACGCGACGCTCGTACCGTCGGAGTTCCGCGGCACGACCGGCGGCGCCGGCACCGGTCTTGCGCTCTCGGCCGACGGGCACACCGCGCTGGTGGGGGCACCCATGGTCGCGGAGCCGGACTTCGTGTCCGGCGTCGGCTTCGTCTACGAGGACGGGGCCGCGAAGCCCGGTCCCGGTGGGATCCTCGGCCAGGTCGCACCCTCGGCCCGCAGGACGACCTCGCAGGGCGAGCCCCCGACGGCCGACACACCGTCGCCCTACGGCAGGACCGGGCGGACTCGGGCCACGTCGTCGGCGCACAGCTCGCAGCTCGCCGGCCGGCACCCCCTCCTGAACACCGCCCACCGCACGGCCACCGCCTGCGCGGCGGCCCCGCGGCCCGGCTACGCGAGCTGCAACGCCCAGGTGGTCACCGACTCCGCGCTGAAGCCGCTGGCGACGACCGACTACGAGGACGGCTACACGCCCGCCCAGTTGCAGAGCGCCTACGGGCTGAAGGGCCTGACCGGCAGGACGACCGTCGCGGTCGTCGACGCCTACGCCAACCCCGACGCGCAGAAGTCACTGAACGCCTATCGCGAACGGTTCGGCCTCGGCCCGATCCACCTGACCCAGGTCGGCCAGGACGGCACCTCGCAACTGCCCACCGCGAACTCCGGCTGGGGCACCGAGGAGATGCTCGACCTGGAAATGGTCTCGGCGGCCTGCCCGACCTGCTCGATCCTCTACGTCGGCGCCGACTCCGCCACCTTCGACGACCTCGGCACCGCCGTCAACACCGCGGTGAAGCTCGGCGCGAAGGTCGTCTCCAACTCCTACGGCGGCGACGAGGGGGCCGACAACGCACAGATCCAGGCCAAGTACTACCAGCACCCGGGCGTCGCGATCACCGCGAGCAGCGGTGACCTCGGCTACGGCGTGTCCGTCCCCGCCGCGTTCGACTCGGTGATCGCCGTGGGCGGCACCTCCCTCACCCTGGACGCCTCGGGCACCCGTACGAACGAGACCGCCTGGGGCGACGCCGGGAGCGGCTGCTCGCGCTTCACCGCCAAGCCGTCCTGGCAGCACGACGGCTACTGCGCCCACCGCACCGTCTCGGACGTCTCCGCGGTCGCCGACCCCGACACCGGTGTCGCGGTCTACGACTCGGCCGCCGGAGGCTGGCTGGTCGTCGGCGGCACCAGCGTGTCGGCGCCGGTCATCGCCGGGATCTACGGCCTGACCGGCCACACCTCCGGCCTGCCGGCCCGGCGCCTGTACACGGCGCCCGGCCACTCGCTGTACGACGTGGGTTCCGGTCTCAACGGCACCTGCTCGTCGGAGTACCTGTGCTCCGGCCTGTCCGGTTACGACGGTCCGAGCGGAGTCGGTTCGCCCAACGGCGTCGGGGCGTTCTGACCACCGCGAAGACCGGCACCGACAGCGGCACCGACAGCACCCCGCTTGACGCGGCCCTCACCCCCCGGAGCGGCTGAGGGCCGTCGAGGGGGTCGCTCACGGCCGCTCACGGGTACGGCGCCGGGCCGCGGGCAGGGGCAGCGGCTCGGGGCCGGCGACCACCGTGTTGGAGACGCTGCCGATGCCCTCGACGGTGAGCGTGACGGTGTCGCCCGGCTTGAGCGGCGGCGGGTCCTGCCTGCCCCGCACCCCCCACAGCTCCGCCAGGCAGCCGCCGTTGCCGCAGGTGCCCGAGCCGAGGACGTCACCGGGCCGTACCCAGGTGCCGCGGGAGGCGTAGGCGACCATCTCCTCGAAGGTCCAGCTCATGTTGGACAGCAGGTCCTCGCCGACCACCTCGCCGTTCACCGAGGCGGTGAGCGCGAGCCGCAGGAGGCCGTCCTCGTCGCGGCACTTCTCGAACTCGTCGGCGGTGACCAGGTACGGGCCCAGCGTGGTGGCGGTGTCCTTGCCCTTGCACGGGCCCAGGTTCACCTTCATCTCGGCGGACTGGAGATCGCGGGCGGACCAGTCGTTGAAGACCGTGTAGCCGACGATGTGCTCGCGGGCCTGCTCGGGGGTGAGGTCGCGGCCCTCGCGGCCGATCACCGCGGCGACCTCCAGTTCGAAGTCCAGCACCCGCGCCCCGGGCGGCACCGGGATGTCGTCGTGCGGGCCGTACACCGCGTAGGGGTTGGTGAAGTAGAAGGTCGGCGCCGCGTACCACTGCTCCGGCACGCCCGCGTTGCCGTCGATGGACTTCCGTACGCCCTCGACATGCTCCTCGAAGGTGACGAAGTCCCGTACCGTGGGCGGCTGGAGCGGGGGCAGCAGCCGCACCTCGGAGACGTTCGGCCCGGCCGGCACGTCGAGTATCGCGGCGCCGGCATCGAGGAGTCCGGACAGGCCGCCGCCCGCGGCGAGCAGTCCCGTCAGCGAGCTGACACCGGGCAGCGGGTAGAGCGTGCCGTCCGCCTCGACGACGGCCACCTGGCGTCGGGTGCGGTACTCGTATGTGGCGAAACGCATGGCAGGTCCTGTCGTCGGGAAAGCGAAGGCGGGTGGAACGAGCCGGGACGGTCAGACCGGCGGGGCCACGAAGACACCGCGGTCGACGTCGTTGAACGACTCCTTGGCCACCAATTCGTTCATCGGGTTCGCCGTGCCCCACTGGTCGGTGACCTCGGGCCTGGAGAAGTCGTACACGCTCGGGTGCCAGGTGTCCTCGTCGAGGAGTTCCAGCTCGGTCGTGTACTCGACCGTGTTGCCGTGCGGGTCGAGGAAGTACGTGAAGGTGTTGTCGCCCGCCATGTGCCGGCCCGGACCCCAGACCTTCTTGAAGCCCGCCCGGATCACCCGGCCGGAGCCGCGCATGTACTCGTCGATGCCGCGCATCTCGAAGGAGACGTGGTGCAGCGAGGTGTGCGGGCCCTTCGCGAGCGCCATGGAGTGGTGCCGGCTGGAGATCCGCATGAAGTGCATGACCTTGCCCATGTGCGGCGAGCTCAGCGTGTCGGAGAGCCGGAAGCCGAGGTGCTCCTCGTACCAGGCCCGGGTCCGGTTCAGGTCGGGGGAGTTGAGGACGACGTGTGACAGCTTGACCGGGATCGACTCCTTCTCCTCGATCTTCCGGTGCTGCCGTACCTCGACGTCCGCGGAGACCTCGATGGTCCGGCCGTCCACGTCGAAGAACCGGAAGCCGTAACCGCCCCCGGGTGTCTCGACCTTGCCCGGCTGCGAGATCAACTGCACGCCGCTGGCGAGCAGTTGCCCGGCGAGGGTGTCGACGTCCGCGGCGCAGGCCGCACCGTACGACACCAGGTCGAGGCGCTTCTCGTCGGCCTTGCGGAGCCGGACGACGTACTGCTCGGGCGAGCCCTCGGCGGCCAGGAAGGAGATGCCCGAGTCCTCGGCGACCTTGGTCAGACCCCAGACACCGGCGTAGAAGTCCAGCTGCTTGTCGTAGTCGGGCACGGCGAGGTCGACGTGCCGGAGGTGGGTGAGCAGACGGTTGCTCATGGGGGGTTCCTCCTCAGAACAGATTCAGCAGTACGGCGGCGGTGCCACCGCGAACGGCATGGAAGTCGGGGTCGGGCAGCCGGGCCGCCCGCAGCGCGCCGAGCGGATCCTCCGTGCCCATGTCGAAGGGGAAGTCCGAGCCGAGCAGCACCCGGTCGGCACCCGCGACGCGGACCAACTCCCGCAGCACGTACGGGTCGTGGACGAGGGAGTCGAAGTACAGCTGTTTCAGGTAGCTGCTCGGCTCCCGTGCGCAGCCGCGCGCGTCGGTGCGGGTCCGCCAGGCGTGGTCGGAGCGGCCCAGGTGGGTGGGGAGATAGCCGCCGCCGTGCGCCGCGATCAGCTTCAGTCCCGGATGGCGGTCCAGGACACCGGAGAAGACCAGGTGCGAGAGCGCCACCGCGTTCTCGGCGGGCTGACCCACGGTGTTGGAGAGGTACCACTGGTCCAGGCGCTCGTCGAGCGTGCAGCCGAACGGGTGCAGGAAGACCAGCGCACCCGTCTCCTCGGCCCGGGACCAGAAGGTTCCGTACGCCGGATCCGACAGTTCGCGGCCGGGCGCGTGCGAGGAGATCTCCACGCCTCGCAGCCCCTGCTCCAGCGCGTCGTCGAGTAGCGCCGGCGCCAGCTCCGGGTGCTGGAGCGGCACCAGCCCGAGGCCGTAGAGCCGGTCCGGTGCCTTCGCACAGTGCTGCGCCGTGCCCTCGTTGGCCAACCGGCAGATTCTGTCGGCCAGTTGGGCGTCGGCCCAGTAGTGGTAGTGCGACGGCGAGGGGCTCACCAGCTGCACGTCCACACTCTGCGCGTCCATCGCGGCCAGGCGCACCGCGACGTCCGTCAGCCGGGGCACCCGCTGCCCGACCATGGGCCCGTTGACGGCCAGCGCCGCCGGCCCGTTGCGCCGGGCGTCCAGGGCGCGGGCCTCCGCGAGCCCGGGCTGACCGGCGACGGCCTCCTCCACGTCCGGGAGCAGGAGATGGGCGTGGACGTCGATCGTCGGGATCGACTCGGACCCGGTCACGGCAGTTCCTTGAGAGCGGTGAGCGTACGGCCCATCAGCCCGGGCACGTCCGCGTCGCGCCGGCCCTCCAGCAGCCAGTCGGCGAGCAGGCAGGAGGCCTCGACGACCATGCTCACCCGGGGCAGCCGCCGGGCGTGGTAGCCGGTGAGCACCCGGTCGAGGGACTCGGCGTCCCAGTCGTCCAGGCCGGTCAGGGACTCGGCCAGGATCAGGACGTCCTCCAGGGACATCGCGGCGCCCTGGGCGAAGGTGGGCGGGCAGGCGTGGGCGGCGTCCCCGACGAGCACGACTCGGCCGCGGTGCCACGGCCCCTCGACCAGGTGCCGGTCGAACCAGGTGTGGTTGACGACCGAGGGATCGGTGAACGCCTCGCGCAGCTCCACCCACGCGCCGCCGTAGCTCTCGCTGAGCGCCCGCATCTCGTCCGCGTAGGTGGCCGGGTCGATGGCGGCGCGGTCGCGGGCCCGCTCGACGAGGTACGTGTAGACCGTGTCCTCGCTGGTCGGGCAGTAACCGGCTATGAAGCAGCGCCCGCCGTAGATCATCTCGGTGCGGGAGACACCGGCCGGGCGAGGGGCCGGGGCCCGCCAGATGCCCATGCCGACGGGCTTCGGCTCGTCCGTGATGCCGATCATGCGGCGCGTGGCGGAGTGCAGGCCGTCGGCACCCACGACCAGGTCGTAACGGCGGCTGGTGCCGTCCGAGAAGGTGACGTCCACGCCCCTGTCGTCCTGGTCGAACGCGGTGGCCGTGATGCCGAGCCGGATGCCGGCGCCACAGGCGCGCACCCGGTCGATCAGGTGCTGCTGGAGCCTGGGGCGCTGGATGCCGATGTGCGAGGGCAGTTCGTCGCCGCCCGTGCGCAGCTCCTCGTGGGCGTGCAGCACGGTGCCGTCAGGGGCGAGGACGGCGACACCGCTGGCGGCATAGCCGTCCTTCTCGATGTCCTCGAAGACGCCGACCTCGCGCAGCACACGCAGCGCGTTGCCCTGCAGGGTGATGCCGGAACCGGCCGCCGCCTTCCAGTCGGGGCTCGACTCGATGAGATCGACGGCGATCCCGGCCCGGCGCAGCAGGACCGTCAGGGCGTTGCCGGAGGTGCCTCCGCCGACGACGAGGACGGTAGGGGTGAGGCTGTCAGCCATCTCGGGGGATACCTCCCGGGTTGGGCCGCGCGACTTCGGGCGGCGTGGATGCGGCTCCGTCGCCCGCGCGGACGCGGGCCCTGGACGATGCGGGTGTGCGGGGCTACTTGACGGCGATGGGGTTGACGGGGGACCCCACGGCCCCGGTGATCGGCAGGGGCGCCGCGGTCAGCCAGAACGCGTACACGCCCTCGGCCGCGCAGTCGGCCGCGAGGGCGTCGAGGTCCCACATCTCGCCGATGAGCAGCCCCATGTTGGGGATGGCGACCTGGTGCAGCGGCTGGAAGGCGTTCTCGAACTCGTTGGGCCGTACCTCGAAGCCCCAGGTGTCGGTGGCGATCGCGGCGATCTCGGTGCCGTGCAGCCACCCGGCGGTGGTGAACGACAACCCCGGCGCGGGCCCGCCCGCGTACTCGCCCCAGCCCTCGCGCCGGGCCCGGGCGAGCCGGCCCGTACGGACGAGGACGATGTCCCCGCGGCCCACGGCCACCCCGTGCGCCTCGGCGGTGGCCGTCAGGTGCTCCTCGGTGATCGGGAACCCGTCGGGCAACTCACCGTCGGTGCCGACCACTTGGCCCACGTCAAGGAGTACCCCGCGCCCGGCGACGTACGGCGCCATGTGCTCGATGCCGGTGACGAGGTCGCCGTCGGAGGTGACCGTGCGTGCCGCGTCCCGGCCGTTCCAGGCCTTGCCGTGGTCGAAGATGTGCCCGAGCCCGTCCCACTGGGTCGAGCACTGCAACGGCATCGCGATCACGTCGTCGGCGCCGCCGATGCCGTGCGGGAAGCCCTGGTTGCCGAGCGCCGCGTCGGTACCGGTGTCCAGCATCGTGTGCACCGGGTTGGTCCGCCGGCGCCAGCCCTTCTGCGGGCCGTCCATGTCGAAGGCCTGCGACAGCGAGAAGCTGACCCCCCGCCGCACCAGCGCGGCACCCTCGCGCCGCTTCGCCTCGTCCAGGAAGTTCAGCGTCCCCAGCACGTCGTCCTCGCCCCAACGCCCCCAGTTGGAGTACGCCTTGGCGGCCTCGGCGATCGCGCCCTCGGGGTCGTCCCGGTTCACGAGGCGTCCTCCGTGACACACCGGGTGCGCTGGACACCGAGCCCGGTGACGGAGCCCTCCATCACGTCGCCGTCGCGCAGCAGCCGCCCCCAGTGGATGCCGTTGCCGGCCGGGCCGCCCGTCAACACCAGGTCGCCGGGCAGGAGTTGCGCAGTCCGCGAGATGTACGACACCAGCCGGGCGACCCCGAACAGCATGTCCTTCGTCGACTCGTCCTGCATGGTGTCGCCGTTCAGCTTCAACGTCACCCGCAGATCACCGGGGTCGGCGATCGACGCGGCCGGCACCAGCCACGGCCCCAGCGGCGTGAAACCGGGCGCGTTCTTGCAGCGCAGCCAGTCGGTGCCGATGGCCTTCATGTCCCGGCGGAACACGCTCGCCCGGTCGGTCAGGTCGTTGGCGATCGTGTACCCGGCGACGAACTCCAGGGCCTCCTCGATGGTCACCCGGTACGCCGGCCTGGCGATGACGGCCGCCAACTCCAGCTCCCAGTCCGGCTGTTCGGCCCAGGCGGGGAGGACGACATCGTCGTACGGCC
Organism: Streptomyces sp. NPDC048277; assembly: GCF_040652235.1. Classification (NCBI taxonomy): domain Bacteria; kingdom Bacillati; phylum Actinomycetota; class Actinomycetes; order Kitasatosporales; family Streptomycetaceae; genus Streptomyces; species Streptomyces sp. NPDC048277. The sequence goes on along the minus strand of NZ_JBEZLQ010000003.1, from coordinate 524,306 downwards.
CGGCGATCGTACTCGGCAGACCGATGAAGACGTACGGCAGGTCCTCGGCCGCCCGCCGGTCCATCACCGCGGCGATCTCCGCCCGCGCCTCCTCGACCGTGCGCGGGTCGTCGGGGGAGCGGTGGGCGACCTCCAGGTCGATCACGTGCTGCCGGTAGTTGGCACCGGACTGGAAGATCTGCCGCGGCTCGACGGGCGCGTGCACCCGCAGGCCCGCCAGCGGCTGCCAGTCCAGGGCCACGTCGTCCGCCAGGGCGTACAGCACGGGGAGGGTCTCCTCCCACCGTTCCACCACGGCGCGCAGGCCGGTCGGCGCCCAGTCCAGCGCCCTGCTCAGGTCGAGCACCCGTTCCCTGGCCAGCAGACCGGGGAACGGCTCCCGGTCCGGGGCGGAGAACGTGCCGAGCGCGAACGGGCCGGCAGGTTGCGCGAGCGTTGCCATCAGATTTCCTCCTGCTGGGTTGCGGTCTACTGTGGCCCTGATCGGCGAATCAAGGAAATAGATCCTGTGGATGTGCCGAATCCATGACACGGATGGCTCTCGACTGGCTAGGCGGTACCCGGTGAACCTGTCCCGACTCGACCTCAACCTGGTCGTCGCCCTACGGGCACTGCTGGAGGAACGCAATGTCACGCGGGCCGGCGAGCGCATCGGACTGAGCCAGCCGGCCATGAGCGCGGCACTGGCCCGACTGCGCCGCCATTTCGACGACGAATTGCTCGCGCGCACCGGAAACGCCTATGAGCTGACCCCGCTCGGCGCCTCCCTGCGGGACCGCAGCGCGACCGCCTGCGACCTGCTGGAGCGGGTGTTCTCCAGCCAGCCCGACTTCGACCCGGCGGCGGAGACCCGCGAGTTCACGCTGCTCGGCTCCGACTACGGCACGGCCGTCTTCGGCGCCGCGCTCGCGCGGGCCATGCACCGGGAGGCGCCCGGCATCCGCCTCACGTTCCGGCACCTGCAGCCCAACGTCGAGGAGAACACCGCGACCATCCTGAGCACCATCGACGGACTGCTGCTGCCGCACGGCATCATCGACGGCTTCCCGGCGGTCGACCTCCACCAGGACCGCTGGCTGTGCATGGTCGCCGACGACAACCCCGAGGTCGGCAACGCCCTCACCCTCGACCACCTGGCCGAACTGCCGTGGGCGGTCTACCAGCGCCCCTACGACGCCCCCGCCGCACGCCAGCTCAGCATGCTCGGCATCAGCCCCCACGTCGAGGTCTCCGTACAGACCTTCCAACTGCTGCCCTTCATGGTCGAGGGCACCCGCAGAGTGGCGATGATCCAGGAACGCCTCGCCCGCAAGGTGGTCCGCTCCGCCGCGGTACGCGTCCTGCCCTGCCCCTTCGAGGCGGTCCCGGTCCAGGAGGCGATGTGGTGGCACCCGGTGCACGCCCAGGACGCGGCCCACATCTGGCTGCGCAAGAAGGCGGCGGAGGTGGGGGCGAGTCTGACGTCCGCCAAGGCGCCCCTCTAGGGGCGCGGGGAACTGCGCGATCGGCCCCCACGGTGCCGCAGTCGCCACACACACGACTGCGGCTCATCCGCAGGCGTCCTCCGCCTCAGGCCAACTGCTCGGGCAACGGCCGGGAATCCACCGCCCCTGCCCGCCGCCGGACCGCGAACAGCCCCGCCGCCACCAGCGCACAAGCCACCCCCAGCAGGCCCACCGCACCGGCAAGAGAACCGACCGCCGACTCCCCGCCCAGCAGCACCAGCGGGCACACGAACTCCCCACCGAAGAACGCCGCCATCCACAGCCCCGTGCCCCGCCCCCGGTCCTCGAACGCCAGCCGCGACATCGCGCTGGTCAGCAGCGCCGGCAACAGCATCCCGGTACCGACGCAGTTGACGACCGCCCCGACGACCAGCAGCGGCGCGCTGCCCGCCAGGAACATCACCCCGAATCCCACCGCGCACACGGCGAGCACCCCGGGCAGCATCGGGTCGGGGGAGCGCCCCAGCCGGGCGAAGGTGACGGCACCGCCCACGGTCGCCGCACTCGCGACGGCCGTGGCCAGTCCGATCACGCCGGAGTTCTGCACGCCGAGGTCGTCGAGGAGGTACGACATCTCGACCGGAACGGTGTAGAAGACCATCGCGCCGAAGAAGGTCAGGGCGCAGACGCCCCTCAACTGCCGCCAGGGGAAGGAACGTCGGCCCTCGGCGGACGCCTGGGCAGGGGCCGTACCGCCGACCGCCGGGCTCGGCAGCGCGGAGGCCATCAGCGGCGCGAGGACCAGGCTCACGGCGTACACCCAGAACGGCACCCGCCAGCCCGCCGATCCGGCCGCGCCGCCGAGCACGAAGAAGACGGTGGCCGAGGCGGAGGCGCACATGGTCTGCAGGGCGAGGTACTTCACCCGGCGCTGCCCGGAGTAGTAGTCGCCGATCAGCGTGGTGCAGCAGGTCATGATCGCGGCCTCGCAGACACCGACCAGCGCGCGGCTGGCGATGATCGCGCCGAGCGAGTGCAGCCACAGCGGGGCCGTGCCGAACACGGCGTACAGCAAGGTCGCCACGATCAGCAGGCGCTTGCGGCCCAGCCGGTCCACGATCACTCCGGCGAACGGCGCCAGCAGCGCCAGCGCCAGCGCCGGAACGGTCAGCGCGAGCGGCACCAGGGCCTTGGCCCCGGGCACCGACGCGAAGTAGTCCTGCATCTTCGGCAGGACGGGGGCGATCAGCACCGCACCCAGGATCGGCAGACAACTGCCCGCCATCAGCAGGGTCACCCGCAGCAGATGCGCGGGCCCCGACACGGCGACGGGTGACGGAGCGTCGTCATCCACCACGGCGGGGGACGGGGGCACGGAACCGGGCATGGCGACTCCAGGGACGGCGAACGGAGCGGGCATGCCGTCGGGGACGCCACCGAGGGCGCACGGCATGCGGGGAGGAACCCGCGCACCGGCGGCTGGTCCGGACAGCGACGTGCGGGGTACGGACGACTATGCGGCGTCCGGAACCCCGGTCGCCATCCCCCACGCGATCCGAATCCCGTATCCGGCTCATCCACGCGATGGATGAGCACCCCCAGGGAAAAAGTTTGAAAATTAAAACCGAAACGTTACCATGAGCCCATGACCACGACGGCGCCACGCTGGCTGAACCCCGAGGAAGAACGGGCGTGGCTCGCCTACGTCCAGTTCTCCACCCACCTGTCCGACCACCTGAACCGGCAGTTGCGGCGCGACGCGGGGGTGACCCATGCCGACTACACCCTGCTGGCCCACCTGTCCTCGGTCAAGGACCACTACCTGACCATGTCCGAGCTGGCCGAACGCCTGAAGATCACCCGTAGCCGCCTCACCCACGCCGTCACCCGTCTCCAGGAGGCCGGTTACGTCGAGCGCCGCGAGGACCCCGCCAACCGCCGCAACCAGCTCGCCGTGCTCACCCCGACCGGCATGGGCCTCCTGGAGCGAGCCGCTCCCGGCCACGTCGAAGCGGTCCGCCGCGCCATCTTCGACGCCATCACCCCCGAGCAGGTGACCCAGTTCGCCGCGATCGGCGAGGCGATCAACACCGCCCTCCAGCGCATGGACGCCGACAGCGACGAGCGGGAAGCCCTGCCCTGGCGGCGGCGGTAGCGCGGCTCCGACCGACGTCGCACACTTCTCGGCCCTCTCGCGCAGGCCTGACGGCGAGGCGAAAACCACCGGTTGGTAGCAGCCGGCTCGCTCAGGCGTCCGCGGCGGTCCCCTCGTAGCGCCGGAGGAACTGCTCCACGAAGTCGAGGGCCTCGGCGTGACGGGTCGTCATGCCCATCGTGTTCTCCATCATGATGATCCGGCCGAGGGCGTTCGTCAGCACGAGCAGCGCGGCCGGCGACACCTCGGGCGGCAGTTCGACGCCCGTTTCGGTGAGCCGTCGGGTGAGTGCCGCCAGTTGTGCCTCGCGGTAGCGGTCGGCGAAGGCGGCGAGTTCGGTGCGGATCGCCTTGCGGTGGTTGGCCAGGGCGGCGAACTCCGTGGTCAGTGCGTTGCCCGGGTGGCTGGCGATCCGCCACAGGGTGTGCAGTGGCTGCGGGCCGTCCAGCAGGCGAGCGACCCGCTCCATCTCGTGCTCGCCGCGCCGTCGCAGCATCGCCAGGAACAGGTCGTCCAGCGTGCGGAAGTAGTACAGCACCAGCGCCGGTGCCACCTCGGCCTCGCGCGCCACCCGGCGGATGCCCACGGAGGCGTAGCCCTCCTCCAGCATCAGCCGCTCGGCGACATCGAGCAGGACCTGGCGCGTCTTGGAGTTCTCGGTGCCCATACGGCGAGGCGCAGTCATGCCGCTCATTGTCCTTGACGGCTCCGGGCGGCCGCTGTTAAACAGGTGTTCAGCACGCGCGTTAAACACTCGTTCAGCGCGAACGGAGGGCCACCTCGATGGCTCGCTCCACGGGTACCCGTGCTCTTCCTCGCCCGCGACGAGTCCCGTTTCGTCACCGGCGTCACCCTGCCGATCGAGGCAGGAGCCCTGCTCAAGTGAGCCGCACAGCAGAGGAGTTGTGCCCGTGACCACCGCCGACACGATCTACTGGGACCCCTTCGACCCCGCCCTCGCCCGCGACCCCTACCCCCTCTACGCACGGCTGCGCGAGGAATCGCCCCTCTACTACAACGACCGGCACGACTTCTACGCCGTCAGCCGTCACTCCGACGTCCAGCGCGGTTTAGCGGATTGGCAGACCTATTCCTCCTCCCGTGGCGACATCCTCGAAATCATCCAGGCGGACATCGAACTCCCGCCCGGCACGCTCCTCTTCGAGGATCCGCCCGTCCACGACATCCACCGCCGCCTGCTCGCCCGGGTGTTCACACCCCGCCGGATCGCCACCCTTGAGCCGCGGGTACGGGCCTTCTGCCGCCGGGCGCTCGAACCGGTCACCGGCGCCGAGCGGTTCGACCTGGTCGAGGCCGTCGGTGCCGAGATGCCGATGCGCGTGATCGGCATGCTGCTGGGCATCCCGGAGGCCGACCAGCCCGCCATCCGCGACTACACCGACGACACGCTGGACACCGAGGGCGGCGGAAGGATCAACCACGAGGACATCCTCAGCACGGACGCCTTCAAGGACTACATCGAGTGGCGCAAGCAGCACCCCTCCGACGACCTCATGACCGAGCTGATCACCGCCGAGTTCGAGGACGAGAACGGCGTCACCCGCACCCTCACCGACGACGAGGTCCTCACCTACTGCACGGTCGTCGCCGGCGCCGGCAACGAGACGACCGGCCGGCTCATCGGCTGGTTCGGCGCCCTGATGGCCCGCCATCCCGAGGCACGCCGGGAGCTGGCGGCCGACCCCTCGCTCATCCCCAACGCCATCGAGGAGATCCTGCGCTTCGAGCCGACCGGGCCGTTCACCGCGCGCTACGTCACCAAGGACGTCGAGCTCTACGACCGTACGGTCCCGGCCGGCAGCGCCATCCTGTTCATCCAGGCCGCCGCCAACCGCGACCCCCGGCGCTTCGACGACCCCGACCGCTTCGACATCCACCGGGTCACCCAGCACATGAGCTTCGGCGTCGGCGCCCACTACTGCCTCGGCGCGGCCCTCGCCCGGCTGGAGGGCCGGGTGGCGGCGGAGGAGATCCTCCAGCGGTTCCCCGGCTGGGCCGTGGACTGGGACCACGCCGAACTGGCCCAGACCTCGACCGTCCGCGGCTGGAAGACCCTGCCGCTCGTCATCGAAGGAGCCCGGTGACGGCGGAACGGTGGACGGTCAGCGTCGACAAGCGGGTGTGTGTCCGGACCGGACTGTGCGCGGCCTCGGCGCCCGAGGAGTTCGAACTGGACGAGGGCGGCCAGGGGCGTGCGCGGTCCGCGACCCTCCCGGCGTCCGAACTGGTCCTGGAGGTGGCCGAGTCCTGCCCGATCGAGGCCATCGCCATCACGAAGGCGGCGAACGGCGAACGGGTCTTTCCGCCGCCGACCGCGTAACGCTCCGCCGGAAGTGCCGCGCTCCAAGTGCCGCGACGGGCCGTCGAGCGTCTGGGGCAGGGGAGAGGCCCTCGTGGACGAGGCCGGGACGGCTTGGGTGTCCAAGCCCGGCCGACCGCGTCCGTCACCGCGCTCCCGCGCCTCGTGTCACCTCCGCCAGAACAGGTGGTGCGCGACGCCGCTCGTGCTGGGCACGACCTCCAGGTGGAACCGGTCGAGCAGGTCGTCGGGGGAGTCCCAGAGCCGCAGCCCGGAACCGAGCTTCTCCGGCGAGACCGCCACATGCAGGGTGTCGACCAGGTCGGCGTCGAGGAACTGCCGGATGGTGGTGACCCCGCCGCCGAGCCGCACGTCCTGGCCCTGCGCCGCCTCCCGCGCCTGTTCGAGGACCGTGACCGGGTCGCCGTCGACGAAGTGGAACGTGGTGTCGGAGAGCGTGAACGAAGGACGGTGGTGGTGGGTCATCACGAACACCGGGGTGTGGAACGGGGGCTCGTCACCCCACCAGCCGAGCCAGTCGTGGTCCTGCCAGGGCCCACGCTGGGGGCCGAACTTGTTGCGGCCCATGATCTCGGCGCCGATGTTGCGGGCGAAGTCCCGGGTGAAGTAGTCGTCGAGGCCACGGCTGCCTCCCCCGTCGGTGCGCATCGGCCAGCTCGCCGTGGCACCGGCCCAGGCGAACAGCCTCCCGGGATCGACATGGCCGAAGGGACGCTCAAGGGTCTGGTGCTCACCGGCACCGATTCCGTCACTCGAGACGCTGAAGTTCATGACTCTCAGCAGCTGTTCCATGGTGTTTTCCTCGTCAGGTCCGGTCGCATCCTCGTGTGGCGAGACGCCCCACACCAGGATGTCGAACGGGCCGCGGCCGGATCGACAACGCCCCGCGACTTTTTCCGGCGCGCCCGGGGCAGTGTCCGGTTTCGCCGGGGGTCATGGGCGCACCAGTACCTTCAGGGCCTCGCGGTCGTTCATCGCCCGGTAGCCGTCCGCGATGTCATCGAGGCCGACGGTTCGGTCGAAGACGCGGCCGGGGCGGATCGTGCCGTCGAGGATGTGGGGCATCAGTTCTTCGATGTACGCGCGGGCGGGGGCGACGCCGCCGGTGAGGGTGACGTTGCGCATGAAGTCGGCGAAGCCGAACGGTACGTCGGTGAACTGGGGAGCCCCGACCCGGCTGACGGTGCCGCCGTCGCGTACGACGGCGAGACTCTGCACGAGCGCGTCCTTCAGCCCGACGCATTCAAGGACCTTGCGGGTGCCTTCTCCGCCGGTCAGCTCGCGGACCCTGGCGATGCCTTCGGCGCCGCGCTCGGCGACCACGTCGGTGGCGCCGAAGCCGCGGCCCAGGTCGGTGCGGATGCGGTGGCGGCCCATCAGGATGATCTGCTCGGCGCCCAGCAGCCGGGCGGAGATGACGGCGGACAGCCCCACGGCGCCGTCGCCGACGACGGTGACGGTGTCGCCGGGCCGTACCCCGGCGGTGCGGGCGGCGTGGTAGCCGGTGCACAGGACGTCGGAGAGGGTCAGCAGGTCCGGCAGCAGGCCGGAGTCCTCGCCGACGGGCATCTTGACCAGGGTGCCGTCGGCCTGCGGTACCCGGGCGGCCTGGCCCTGTCCGCCGTCCACCCCGTTGACGCCCCACTGGCCGCCGTGCGGGCAGGAGGTCTGCAGGCCCTCGCGGCAGTACGCGCAGGTGTTGTCGGCCCAGACGAAGGGGGCCACGACGACGTCGCCGGGCTTGAGGGTGCGTACCTCGGAACCGACGTCCTCGACGACGCCGAGGAACTCGTGGCCCATGTGGCGGGGGTTGTCCGTGGGGGCCAGGGACTTGTAGGGCCACAGGTCGCTGCCGCAGACACAGGACAGCACGATCCGTACGACGGCGTCGGTGGGCTGCTGGATCCTGGGGTCGGCGACGTCCTCGGCGCGTACGTCCTGGGCCGCGTACATCAGGGTGGCTCGCATGAGCGGATCTCTTCCTACGGGGGATGGGGGTGGGTGTCAGCGAGGTTCGAGGCGAAGGGTGGACTCGCGGGCGCGGCCGGTCAGCACGTGTTCGACGATGCTCGGGTACCGGTTGACACGCGCCGGACGCCGCCGGCGACGATGCGGCCCTGGTGGCGGGACTGGGTGCCCCGGTACCAGGGGCCGGCGGTGCCCTTGACCGAGCGGACGTAGAGGTGGTCGCCGGCGCGGACGACCCACATGGTCACGGGGTCGCGCAGGGTGCCGTCGGCCCGCTCGGACTCCAGGTCCAGTTCTTCCGCGGCACCGACCTTCGCCAGGTCAGTGTCGCAGCGAGCCCGTGTAGGCGCGGCCGTTCCGCAGCAGGGGGAAGACATCCAGCGGCATCGGCTCGGTGGTCACAGCAGTGGCGCCGCGGCGGCCGGGTCGAGGGTGTCGGGAACGCGGACGACGGCAGGAGTTGACCATGCAGCCGATGCCGACGAGATCCCCGATCTGGTGGCGGGTGACCTCGGATCCGGTCTCGGTGACCCGTCCGACGATCTCGTGGCCGGGAACGAGCGGCTGACGCACGTCGTGGGCGCCGAACGCCCTGACGGTGGTGGACACGGTGAATCCTTCGAACGGAGTGGTGCCGAGGGGGCGGGTCAGGCTTCGGGGACGGCGCGGCCGTAGGCGGCGAGGGTGACGTTCTCGGGTTCGGGGCCACCGCGCCGACCGGTCTCCAACGCGTCCAGGGCGGTGAGCTCGTCCGCGGTGAGCTCGAAGTCGAAAACGTCGATGTTCTCGGCGATGCGGCTGCGCCTGGTGGACTTGGGGATGACCGAGCGGCCCTGCTGGAGGCCCCAGCGCAGCAGCACCTGGGCGGGGCTCTTGCCGTGTGCCCCGGCGATGCGGGTGACGGCCGGGTCATCGAGGACGTTCTTGCGGTGCTCGCCGTAGCCCGGGTAGAAGGTGATCCCTCCGATCGGGGACCACGCCTGGTTGAGGATGCCGTGCTGGTCGTCGAAGTCGAGGACGGCGCGCTGCTGGAAGTAGGGGTGGATCTCCAGCTGGTTGACCGCCGGGACGACAGCGGTGGCGTCGAGCAGCGTGGTCAGGTGGTCGACCATGAAGTTGCTGACACCGATCGCGCGGACCGCTCCGTCGGCCAGGAGCTTCTCCAGGGCGCGGTAGGCGGCGAGGGTCCTGTCGAACTCGGACGGCAGGGCCTGGTGCAGGATCAGCAGGTCGATCCGGTCCACCCCGAGCTTCGCGGCGCTCTTCGCGAAGCCGTGCAGGGTCTCGTCGTAGCCGTAGTCGCTGATCCAGATCTTCGTCTCGACGAAGATCTCGTCGCGCGGCACACCGGAGTCGCGGAGGGCCCGGCCGACCTCGCGCTCGTTGCCGTAGGCGGCGGCGGTGTCGATGTGCCGGTAGCCGAGGTCGAGCGCGGCTCCGACGGCGGCCCGGGTCTCGTCGGGCGGGGTCTGGAAGACGCCGAGTCCGAGTGCCGGCATCTCGACGCCGTTGTTGAGGGTGAGGGTCTGCATCACAGGGACCTTTCATGGTGCGTGGCCCGTGCGGGCACGATGAGGGTGAGGACGGTCACGACCGCCAGCGCGAGCAGGACGGTGGAGCCGGTCAGGGCCGTTCCCGAGCGGGCGGCGATGTCCGCGGCCGTGTGCCCGGTGGAGACGGAGGCGGCCACGGCGGTCAGGACGCTCAGGCTCAGCGCGCTGCCGATCTGGTGCACGGTGTTGACCAGCCCCGATCCGGCCCCCGCGTCCGCGGGGGCGACGCCGTCGACACCGCTGGAGGTCAGCGGGGCCAGCGTCAGGCCCTGGCCGGCGCCGATGAGCGCCATCGGCAGGGCCAGGCCCGTCAGGTAAGGGGTGTGCAGGTCGAGGCGGCTGAGCCACGCCATGCCCAGCGTGGTCAGGACGACCCCGGTCAGGAGCACCAGCGGCCGTGCGGCCCGTTCCAGCAGCCGCGGGACCTGGACGGCGAGGGCGAAGTTGACCAGCGTCATCGGCAGGAACGCGAGGCCGGCCTGCAGCGGTGTCCAGTGGTAGACGCTCTGCACGAACTGCGCGGTGAAGAAGAAGAACCCCATCATCGCGCCCATGTAGAGCATCCGGGCGAGATAGGCGCCGGTGCGCTCCCGGTCGGCGAACAGCCGCAGCGGCACGATCGGCTGCGCGGCCCGCCGCTCCACCCGGACGAACAGCCCGAGCATCACCACGCCGGCCGCCAGCGGCACCAAGGTGGGGACAGCGGTCCAGCCGAGGTCGGCAGCGTCCACGATGCCGAGGACCAGTGCGGTCGAACCCAGTGTCGCCAGCACCGCCCCGGCGATGTCGAAGCGCCCTTGCCGGCGTTCGGTCTCGGGCAGGAACCGCAGGGCCGGCACCATCATCACGACGCCGACCGGGACGTTGAGGAAGAACCCGGCCCGCCAGGAGACCAGATCGGCGACCAGCCCTCCGACGACCAGGCCGAAGGCGGCGCCGAGACCGGCGACAGCGCTGTAGGCGGCCATCGCCCGGTCACGGACCCGGCCCTCGGCGAAACTGCGCGTCAAGAGGGACAGCGCGGACGGCGCCAGCACCGCGGCCCCGATGCCCTGGAGTGCGCGGGCGCCGATCAGCCACCACTGGGTCTGCGCGGCGCCCACCAGCAGCGACGTCAGCGAGAAGAGAGCGAGGGAGAACACGAACACCCTGCGGTGTCCGAACAGATCACCGGCCCGGGCGCCCAGCAACAGCAGCCCGCCGAAGACCAGGACGTAGGCGTTGGTGATCCACGACAGGCCGGTCTCGGAGAACCCCATGTCGGAGCGGATCTGCGGCAGCCCGGTGAAGACGATCGAATTGTCGAGGATCACCATGAAGTAGCTGACGCAGATGATCGCAAGGATCACGGTGGCGCGACCCGACGGGTCGGCGCCGTGCCCGGCGCGGACGTCGCCGGCTTTGTACGTGAGTGTTGCGCGCACGCTGTTCCTTGAGGTCGGTTCCATCGGTTCCATCGGGCCCGCCGAGGACTCGGAGCCCTTGGTCTTCTCCAGACAACCGCGGGTGGACGCGCAGGTGGGAGTCACTGCTGTTCCAGGTAATGGCAGTACCTCGCAGACGCTCACCGACGCACCTACCGTGAGGGAGTCGCGTTGCCCGTCAAGTTCCCGAGGTCCGACCATGACCGAGAGTGACAAGAAGAAGAACCTGGCCGCCGAGGTCCGCGAGTTCCTGAGCACCCGGCGCGCTCGGATCACTCCGGAGCAGGCCGGGCTGTCCGTCTACGGCGGGAAGCGCCGTGTCGCGGGCCTGCGCCGTGAGGAGGTCGCTCTGCTGGCGGGCATGAGCGTGGACTACTACGTCCGGCTGGAGCGCGGAAACCTCAGCGGTGCCTCCGACGCGGTCCTCGAAGCCCTCGCACACGCCCTGCAGCTCGACGAGGCCGAGCGCACCCACCTCTACGACCTGGCCCGCGCGGCCACTCCCTCAGGCCGGCGGCCCGCAGTGACCGCCTCCCGGGTGCGGCCCACGATCCTGCGGCTGCTCGACTCCATGACCGACGTACCGGCGTACGTCCGCAACGCACGGTTCGACATCCTGGCCGCCAACGCGCTGGGCCGCGCCCTGTACACACCTGTCTTCGACTCACCGCTGTTCGCGCAGCGCGGGCCGGTCAACACCGCTCGTTTCATGTTCCTGGACCCCGCGAGCAGGGAATTCTGGGTCGACTGGGACAAGGGCGCCGACGACGCGGTGGCCTTCCTGCGGAACGAGACGGGCCGGGCACCGCACGACAAGGTGCTGACCGATCTGATCGGAGAGCTGACGACGAGGAGCGGTGAGTTCGCGAGCCGGTGGGCACGTCACGACGTGAAGTTCCACCGCTCCGGCGTGAAGCACCTGCACCACCCGCTGGTCGGTGATCTCGCCCTGCCCTACGAGGCGATGGAGCTGCCGTCCGACCCCGGCCTGCGCCTCAACTTCTACACGCCCGAACCGGACTCCCGGGAACGGGAGGCCCTCGGCCTGCTCGCCAGTTGGGCGGGCACCGGCGCCGTCGCGGCGGCCGGGCCCCAGCCGGGGTGACATCGGCGCGGCGCGGCCGACACGGGTCAGGCGCCGTCGATGAGTTCGGACATCGTCGCGCGGATGACGGCAGTGATCGCGTGGCCCCGCATGCCCGGATCGAGGGAGACCCGGCGTGCGCGAACGGTGACGGTCGGCCGGGCCAGCACCTTCCACCGCGGCAGTCTGCGCTCGACCGGCCATGCGTCATCCGTTCCGGTCAGGGTGAGCACCACCATCTCGGAGGTGCGGTACCCGAGCCAGGCAGCCCCGCCGAAAAGCTCCCCGACACCATCGGACCGTTCGTGATCAGGAACGATACGTCCTTCCGCGGCGATCACCACGACCTGGCCGTCCGCGAGCAGGCGCTCGGCCCGGCGCAGCCCGCCCAGGGCCGAACGCCCTCGGAGGGCGGGGATCGCCCGCAGCACACGAAGGACCGTGCGGCTGAAAGGCCTGTCGAAGAAATCCTCGCGGGCGAACGTGTACGGCCACACGCCGTACCTGCGACACAGGGTCACCACCACCAGCGGGTCGAGGAAGCTGCGGTGATTGATGACGATCAGGGGGCCTTTCCCCAGATCACCGCATTCCTCGTCGAGCCCATCGGTCTCCAGCCGGGCCGCTGCCCGCACGCCCAGCGCGATCAGGGCGCCGGCACCGCGTCGCAGCACCCGGGCGGCCAAGCGGTCGAGCGGGTCGACGTCGCGCGGCGACCCCGTGTGCGGAGCGTGCGCCTCCCGGGGCCTTGTCTCAGCGCTGGACACCGGCAACCTGCAGCTGAGGGAGGTTCAGCTCCCGAGCGTACGCCTGGAGCTGGCGAGAGGCTGTTTCGTGTCCGAGGGCCATCAGCCGGGACACATCGCGTGAGGACCACGAGGAGTGTCCGTCGGTGTCGATGACGATCTCGATGTCGGGCTGAACTGCTTCCGCGGGCGGAAGAACCGCGCGCTGAAGCGCTGAGACACCGCTCCGAGAGGACGACGGCACGCGCAGCCGGATGCCGATCGTTCGTGTGGCACCGAGCCGGTGCGCGGCCCAGACGGGCAGCTGCGAGTTGAGTGCCCCGTCGACGAGCACCCTGTCACCGACGCGGACCGGCGGGAACACGCCGGGGACGGCAACCGCGGCCTGGACCGCCGTGGCAGCCGAGCCCCGGTCCAGCAGGACCGCCCGACGGGTGCGCACGTCGGTGGCCACGGCCGCGAAGCGGCGGGGCAGGTCCTCGACGTGCCGGCGCTGGAAGATCCAGTGCAGGTTCGCCCTCAGCGCGGTCGTCTCGATCAGCGAGATCCGCCGGCTCGGCCGGAGGCTTCCGAAGTCCGACCAGGTCGCGACCTCGATGCGCTCGGCGATCTTCGCCGCCGACAGCCCCGCTGCCCACGCACCACCTATGAGCGCGCCCACGCTCGTCCCGACGACGACCTCGGTGTCGAACCCGTACTCGGCCAGGGCCAGCAGGGCACCGGCGTGAGCGGCTCCGCGTGCCGCCCCACTGGAGAGTACGAGGCCCCAGACCTCGGAAGCCTCCGATCCTGGGCTGTTCGCAGCCTCGGTCGACGTCTCCGCGCGGGGTGCGTCCACGGAATGCCCTCTCCCTCATCCTCACGCGAGCGTCACTCCGCTCGCCGACTCGACGGCACAACTGATAGTCACCTATCGATCTGATAGTAGACTATCGGTTAAGTGATCGCGTAGACGACGAGAAGCACCGAAGTGACGGCGAGGACCGTCCCCTCGAAGAACACCCGCGTGGCAATGGGTGCCTCGCGCAGCTCCATGAAGTGGAGGATCACCCAGCGCGCCTTGACCGCGGCGATCAGGAACACCCCGGCGGTGGCCGCGGCCGGGCCGAACGGCCCGTCGGTGAGCAGCCATGCGGAGGCGCAGGTGAGCACCATCAGGGCGATCCAGACGACGCCCAGTCCTCGGGCCGGTGACGGCGGCATCGTCGGTCTCACCTCGTCAGGTAGAGCAGCGGGAACATGATGATCCAGAGCAGGTCGACCAGATGCCAGAACGACGCCACGGATTCGAGGAGCACCTGGTCGCCGACCCTCGGCGCGGACCGCCGGGATCTCACCCGGAGCGCCGCCAGCAGACAGCTCCCCACCACGACGTGCGCCAGGTGCATGCCGGTCAGGGTGAAGTACCACATGTAGAAGGGGTCGGTGGCGGGGGTGATGCCGACGGCGAACTTCTCGCCGTACTCCACCGACTTGGACAGGACGAACGCGGCGCCGGTGAGGAAGCCGCCCGTCAGGCAGATCCGGGACCGCTTCCGCTCGTCCCGTCGTGCGGCCCCCACCGCCAGTGCCACCAGCCATGAACTGGTGAGCAGGATCAGCGTGTCGGCTCCGCCCAGGGTGTGGCTGAGCGTGAGCCGGGACTTCTCGAACAGGGCGGACTGTGCCCTGCGGTCGTTCATGAAGGAGACGAACAGCACGCAGAAGATGACGAGGTCGGCGCCGAGGAAGACCCAGACGCCCTCGACGCCCGGCAGGCGCCCGGGTTCCGGGAGCCTGCCGCGACTCGTGGTGGTGAGTCCCACCGCGGTGTCAGCCGGTGACCGGGACCGTGGCCGCCGTGGCCGCCTCGTCCTCCGCCCTGAGCCTGGGAATGGCTCTGATGATGTGGAAGGACAGCGCCGGGCACCAGACGAACCACGTACCGAACGCGATCCAGAAGCTGATGACACCGTTGAAGGCCAGCGGGCCGGTGGTCACGAACGGGATCGCGCTCACCACGAAGAACGACGCGAAGGTGACCCACCCCCACCAGTTCACCCAGCTGGGCACCAGGGGCCGGTCCCGCGTGTCGCGGGCGAACACCAGGCTGATGGCGGCGATCTGGAAGGACGTCACGAAGTAGGCCAGGTCGATCAGGAGCCAGCCCGCCCAGTACAGCATGTGCAGCAGCTCGGGGCTGAGGGTGCGGGCCTCATGGGCCGCGGTGAGCCAGATCGCGCACGCCGTCATGATCGGCGCCGTGGTGATCGTGGCCCCCATCATCTCCAGGTTGCCGAGCAGTCCGCCGGGCCCCTCGACGCGGCGCATCACATGGGAGATGGCGCAGCCCCATGCCATGTAGAACGACGTCACGGTGAGGCACACCGACATGCCGATCATGATGGCGAGCCGGTGGTCCAGATAGTGCGCCCTGACCTCGGCGGCCGTCGCGCTCGGCGGGAACGGCGGGAGGTTGCCGGCCAGTGCGCCCCACAACAGGATGAACACGGCCATGAACAGCGGCCCGCACCATGCCAGCAGTGTCCAGGTCCGGTAGTCGTGCCGGACCGTGAGCTGTCCGGAGGGCGGATGGGCCGCCGTGTTCCTCGTGTCCGCGATGGTGACCATGACGGGGTGACTCCTCTGCGTCGAGGGGCGGGTGGTCCTCTGCATGGTGGGCACGGGCCCGGCGGAGCGCGTCGTCCCCGCAGAGGGAGATTTCTCCCCCTGTCTGTTCACCCCGAGAATGGTCTTATACATTCAATGGTCTAACCTTTAGCGTAGGGAGGTCGCCGTGCACGCTGCCGTGCTGCGCGCGTTCGGTCCGGCGCGGAACCTTCGGTCCGAGGAGGTCCCGGCGCCCGCCGAGGAACCCGGCTGGACGGTCGTACACCTGCGTGCCGCCGCCTTGAACTGGCACGACGTGCTCGTGCGGCAGGGCAGATACGGCTCGCCGCTGCCCCATGTGCCGGGCGCGGACGGCGCCGGGATCCGGGCCGACACCGGGGAGGAGGTCGTGATCCTGCCCTCGCTGTGGTGGGGGGAGGACGAGAGCGCGCCCGGGCCCGGCTGGCAGATCCTCGGGGACCGGCTGTCGGGCACGTACGCCGAGTCGGTGCGGGTCCCCACCGAGTGCGTGGTGCCCAAGCCCGCCGGGCTGAGCTGGGCGGAAGCGGCGGCGCTGCCGCTGGTCGGACTGACCGTCCACCGCGCGCTGTTCACCCGCGGCAGACTGCGCGCCGGGGAGTCGCTCCTGGTGCTCGGCGCCGGCGGGGGAGTGGCCACCACGGCGGTCGCCCTCGCCGCCGGAATCGGCGCCCGGACGGTGGTGACCTCCTCCTCCGCCGAGAAGATCGCGAACGCGCGCTCCCTCGGCGCCGCCGACGGTGTCCTCTACACCGAGCCCGGCTGGGCCGATGCGGCCAGGAGCCTCTCCCCGGGCGGCCGGGGCTTCGACCTGGTGCTGGACCCGGTGGGCTCCTGGGCGGATTCCCTGCGGGCGCTTCGTCCGGGCGGCCGTCTGGTGGTCCTCGGCGCCTCCCGGGGCGAACGGGCCTCGCTCGACGTACGGCCCTTCTACTTCGGCCAGTACGACCTGCTGGGCACCACCATGGGCAGCCCGCACGACTTCGCCGGCCTGCTCCGCCTCCTGCGCGACCACAGGATCCCGCCCCCGCCGATCGACCGTGTCTTTCCGTTGGACCGGGCCGCCGAGGCACATGAACACCTCGAACAGGGGCGGGGATTCGGCAAGGTCGTCCTCACCCAGAACTGACCGGAACCGACCAGAACTGACGCCGCGCGCGGAGAACCGAAGGGCAGGCATCGTATGACCGGGAAACTCGTTCGCTACGCGGTCGACGAGGCGGGGGCCGCCTTCGTCACGCTGGACCATCCGCAGTCCCGCAACGCCCTCGGCGACGCACTGCTCGACGAACTGCTGGAGACACTGGAGACGGCACGGCGCGACGAAGCCGTCCGGGTCGTGGTGCTGACGTCCTCGCACGACCGTGTCTTCTCCTCCGGGGGTGACCTGCGTGGCTTCGCGGACGGCCGGCCGCCCGTCGCCAAGTACGCCGAACTGGACCGCTTCCCCCGTCTGTTCAAGCTGATCGGCGCCCTGGGCAAGCCGGTCGTCTGCGCGGCGAACGGAGACGTCCTCGCCGGGGCGTTCGGGCTCGCCCTCGCCTGCGACCTCGTGATCGCCAAGGAGTCGGCACGCTTCGGCTGTCCCGAGATCAACGTCGGCGTGTTCCCCTTCATGATCTCCGCGCTGATCTACCGCAACGTCGGCCGGATGCGGGCCAACGAGCTGATGATGCTGGGCGATCTGCTGACCGCGCGGCAGGCGTGCGAGCTGGGACTCGTCAACCGGGTGGTGCCGGACGAGGAGTTCGGGGACGCGGTCGTGTCGTGGGCGCACCGGATCGCGGCCAAGTCACCGCTGCTGATGCGGTTGGGCAAGGACGCCCTGGACACCACCCGGGACATGGGGCTGCACGAGGCCCTCGACACCCTCCAGGCCCAACTCGCCCTGGCCTTCACGACGGAGGACATGAGCGAGGGCGTCCTGGCGTTCCGGGAGAAGCGGTCGCCGCGGTGGCGTATGCGGTAGCGCTCCGCTGGAAGGGCCACGATGCGCCGTCTGGTGGCTGCGGCGCCATCGTGGCTGGTCGCGCAGTTCCCCGCGCCCCTTCGGGGGCGCTGGTCACTCCTCCTCGGTGACCGTGATCTCCGTGCGATCGTCGACCTCCAGGACCGCGTCCGCGTATCCGTGTACGTGCCGGGTCATTCGGCGGACCGCGGCCTCGGGGTCCTTCGCGCGGATCGCCGCGGTGATGGAGCGGTGCGCCTGGGCGGCCGTGCGGCGCACCTCGTCGTCGATGAACCGCTCGTTCTCCGTCGAGGTGTAGATCGCGCGGGACAGGGCGCTCATGAACCCGGCGAGCAGTTCGTTGTGGCTCGCGACGGCGACCGCCACGTGCCAGTCGACGTTGGCCTGCAGGAAGTCGGCCAGGCTGCCGTCCTCCACGGCGATGGCCCGGTTCGCGGCCTCCAGCGCGGCGAGGTCGTCGTCGGTGCGGTGTACGGCGGCCAGCCGGGCGCAGTGGGGTTCGATCGCCTCCCGGGTCTCCAGCAGCGAGGACAGCCGGATCTGGCGGCCGCGGATCAGCAGGCTCACCGAACTGGCGACGGACTCCGTGCCCGGTCGCTGCACGATCGCCCCGCCGCCGCGGCCGGTCTTGATCCGGATCAGCCGCTGCACCTCCAGGATGCGCAGCGCCTCCCGGACCGTCGCCCGGCTCATCTGGGTCTGTACCACCAGTTCGCGCTCCGGGGGGAGCGCGGTGCCCTCGACGAACTCGCCGCTCAGGATGCGCTCGCGCAGCTCGGCGGCGAGGACGTCGGAGGCCTTGGGGACTTCGACCGGTGACAGCTGAATGGTGGACGGCCTGCCTCCGGCGGGCCGGGCGGCTGATGCGTCGGACATGGGTCTCCGGTAGTCAATGGTCTGAACTTAAACCTGTTTCAAACTATCACCCGAGGCGGTCGCTTCGGCGGGCGAACGTCTCGATGACGGCCTCGGTGTTCTCGGCGACCCGCTCGGGAGCCAGGGTGAAGCTGGGCGAGTAGAGCGCCGCGTGGTCGTAGCGCTTCTCCAGGGCCGGCAGGGCGTCGCGCACCTCGTCGGCCGTCCCGGCGACGGCCATCTGGTCGAGCATGGCGTCCGAGACCGCGTCGGTCATCCGCCGGTGGTCGCCCGCCTGGAAGGCGGCCCGGATCTCGGCCGCCTCGGCCGCGAAGCCGGAGGCCACCATGACCGGACCGTAGGCCTTGGGGGCCACGTAGAACGCGATCTGCGCGGCTGCCTCGCGGCGTGCCGACGCGGTGTCGTCGGCGATCGCACAGATGACGACGCCCTTGAGCCGGATGTCCCCCAGGGAGCGTCCCGCCTTGAGCGCGCCCCGGGCGATGGCCGGCCTGGCGACCTCGTCGAGGTACCGGTCGGTGAGCGTGGGGTGGCAGATCAGGCCGTCCGACACCCGGCCCGCCGCCTCGATCATCCGGGGATTGACGCCCGCCGTGTAGATGGGAACGGCGGGTCGGGTGGGTGGCTGGATGTCGGCGGTGGGGGTGATGTCCAGGGAGTAGAAGCGGCCTTGGTGCCGCACCGGCCCTTCGTGCAGCCGCCAGAGCCGGCGCAGCAGCGGGACCAGTTCCTCCATTCTGGTGGCCGGGCCGTCGGGATCGCTGACGCCGTGCCAGTCCTGCATCATCCGGCGTGTTCCGGTGCCCAGGCCCAGGACCAGCCGGCCGTCGCTCAGTTCGTCGAGGAACCGGGCGTCGTTGGCCAGGATCAGCGGGGAGCGGCCCACGGCGTAGGCGATGGCCGTTCCCACGCCGATGCGGGTGGTGGCCGCGGCCGTCGCGGCGACGGAGACGATCGCGGACCGGTGGAGGAACTCCCCGGACCAGACCGCGTCGAACCCGGCCGCCTCGGCCCGCCGGGCGATCTCCCGGGTGTCCTTCAGTCCGCCGGCCAGAACGGTGATTCCTCGTGTGGTCACGCGCACGCTCCTCGCTCGAATCTCGTCGCATCCAACGTAACTGCACACAGCTGATAATGGTCAGACCTTATTAGGTTACAGTGAGGATACCCCGGGGGCCCAGCCCCCGCTCTGCCCGAAGTGCCCGGAAGGGGTCGCCCCATGAGCCCGTTCACCCTCGGCATCTCCGACCAGGACGGCTTCACCACGCCCGACCTGGGCCGCCGTCGCCTGCTGCTCGACAAGGCCGCGGCGGCCGGACTGGCGCACGTCTGCGTCGGAGACCACATCAGCTTCCACGGCGGGACCGGCTTCGACGGTCTCGTCTCCGCGAGCACCCTGCTCTCCTCGCACGAGCGGCTCTCGGTGATCGTCGGCGTCTATCTCCTCGGTCTGCGTCACCCCATGACGGCCGCGCGGCAACTCGCCACGCTGAGCCAGTCCGCGCCCGGGCGGCTCACGCTCGGCGTCGGCGTCGGCGGGGAGGACCGCCGTGAGGTCGCCAACGCCGGTGTCGATCCCCGCACTCGGGGCCGCCGGCTCGATGAGTCGCTGATGCTGGTGCGCCGCCTGCTGGCGGGTGAGGAAGTCACCCATTGCGGCGAGTTCTTCCAGCTCGACCGGGCCCGGATCCTCCCGTCGCCCGAGCCGCACATCCCCCTGGTCATCGGCGGCAAGGGGGAGGTGGCGGTCCGGCGCGCCGCGCGGTTCGGCGACGGCTGGCTCGGCATCTTCTGCTCGGCGCGCCGCTTCGCGGAGACCCGGGCGAGCGTTCTCGAAGCCGCGGCCGGCTTCGATCGCGAGCCGCCGGGCTGGTTCGGGGTCAACGTGTGGTGCGGGCTCGACAAGGACTCCGAGCGGGCCCGGGAACTGCTGGCGGCCAGGCTGGAGGGGCTCTACCGGCTGCCCTACGAGAAGTTCCGGCACATCGCCCCCGCCGGGACTCCTGAGCGGATAGCCGAGTTCCTGGTGCCGTTCGTCGAGGCCGGGGCCGTGCACCTCACGCTCATCCCCGTTGCCGAGTCCGTCGAGGCGGGGATCGAGGCGGTCGCGGAAGTGGGAGAGCTTCTGCAGAAGCATTGTCTAAACGGTCAGACCATTCTACGTTAGGCATCATTCTCACCAGATACGTTCCTACCCGCCCCCGGGAGGACCGGCGACAGGTTGGCAGGCGAGCCGCATGCCCATGGCGACTGTGCACGACCGCTACACCAGAGAACAAATCGACAGCTACTACGCCGACGGAGTGTGGCGCGACCACGGCTTCTTCGGTGCCCTCGAACAGCAGGTGGGGATCCGCCCGGACAAGGTCTTCGTCACGGACTCCACCACCTCGTACACCTACCGGGAACTGCGCGACGCCGCCCTGGGCCTCGCCGTCGGCCTGACCCGGCTCGGCGTCCGGCCCGGCGACCGGGTGGCCGTACAGGCCCCCAACTGGAGCGAGTTCGTGGTGATCGCCGCCGGGGTCAGCCGGATCGGCGCGGTCATCGTTCCGATCATGCCGATCTACCGGCGGGACGAGGTCTCCTACATCGTCGAGACGGCTCAGGTCCGGGTCGCCTTCACACCCGATGTCTTCCACGGGTTCGACCACGGCGCCATGTTCCGGGACATCGCCGCGGCCCAGCCCGGCCTGCGGAACGTGGTGGTGCTGCGTGGCGGGCCGGTGCCCGAGGGCTGCGTGCGGTACGAGGACCTGGCGGCCGGCGTCGTACCGGAGGAGGCCGAGGCGGTCCTGCCCGCGGCTCCCGGCCCCGACGAACCGTTCGCCATCGTGTTCAGCTCGGGCACCACGGCCCGTCCGAAGGGGTGCCTGCACACCTTCAACACCATGGCCGGGGGCGCCCGGCTGCTCGGCAGGGCCTGGAACTACACCGAGGACGACGTGCAGTTCGGCCCCTCCCCGATCACGCACACCACCGGCCTGGTCACCAGCGTGCTGCTGCCGCTCCTGTACGGCGCGGGAACGCATCTGATGGAGCAGTGGGAGCCGCGCGAGGGTCTCGCGCGCATCGCCAAGTTCCGCTGCACGGCGGCCGTCAGCGCCACCACGTTCCTGCGGATGATGCTGGGTGTCTACGACCCCGATGTGCACGACGCGAGCAGCATGCGGTTCTGGACCTGCGCGGGCTCGCCCATACCCGGCGCCTTCGTGCGGGAGGCCAGGGAGGCCTTCCCCGGCATGCGCGTCCTCAGCCTCTACGGCCGCAGCGAAAACCTCTCCACCACGCTCTGCGCGATCGACGACGACCCGGAGCGCTCCGTCACCTCCGACGGCAGGGCGGCCCCGGGGCAGCAGGTCCGCATCCTCGACGAGCAGGGCGACGAACTGCCGCGGGGGCGGGAGGGGGACATCGCGTACCGGGGCGCCACCAACTGCCTGGAGTACATCGGACGTCCCGAGGAGACGGCCGCGATGTTCACCGCGGACGGCTTCTCGCGCTCCGGCGACCTCGGGGTGATGGACGAGGACGGCTATGTGCGGGTGACCGGTCGGCTCAAGGACATCGTGATCCGCGGCGGGCTCAACATCAGCGTCCGCCAGGTCGAGGACCTGCTGGCCGGCCATCCGGCCGTCGGGGAGGTGGCCGCGGTGGGCATGCCCGACGAGCGCCTCGGTGAGCGGGTCTGCTGCTATCTGACCCCGGCGCCCGGTGCCGAGCCCCTGACCCTCGACGAGGTGCGGGACCACCTCCTCGCCGCGGGCCTGGCGATCCAGAAGGTCCCCGAACGCCTGGAGATCGTCGACTCCCTGCCCACCACGGCCACCGGCAAGGTGCAGAAGCACCTGCTGCGTGCCGACATCGCAGAGAAGCTCAAGGCGGCCGGGGGCTGATCGGTTCGCGACGCTCTCGCGATGTGATCACTGAAACGGGAACACTCAGGCCATTTATTTGGTCTGACCTATAGTATAATTTGCAGTCAAGGAGAGGTGGTGATCATGGATCTTTCCGACGCCCCTGACGAGGCGGAGTTCCGGCACGGCGTCCGGACCTGGCTGAGCACGGCACTGCCCCGGCTGCCCTGGCCGGAGCCGCCCGGACTGGTCGCCAAGGCGCCGTTCTGGCGGCAGTGGCAGTGGATGCTCTTCGACGCCGGTTACGCGGGACTGACCTGGCCCAAGGAGTACGGCGGCCAGGGGCTGGACGAGCGGATGCGGGCGATCTTCACCGAGGAGTGCGACCTGGCCGGCGCCCCCGAGCGCCTCAACACCATCGGCGAGGACTTCGCCGGGCCGACCGTCGCGTCCTTCGGCACCGACGCCCAGAAGGCGCGGCACCTGCGGCCGATCCTGACCGGCGAGGAGATCTGGTGCCAGCTCTTCTCCGAGCCGGACTCCGGATCCGACCTGGCCTCCCTGCGCACCAGGGCGACCAAGGTGGACGGCGGCTGGCGGATCCAGGGCCAGAAGATCTGGACCAGCCGCGCCCAACTCGCCGCGCACGCGATCCTGCTGGCCCGCACCGGGGGCGGCGAGCGGCACCGGGGGATCACCTACTTCCTGCTTCCCATGGACAGCCCGGGCGTCACCGTGCGCCCCCTCGCGCACATGCTCGGTGAGCCGGAGTTCAACGAGGTCTTCCTCGACGACGTCTTCCTCCCCGACGACGCCGTGGTGGGAGAGGTGGACGGCGGCTGGAAGGTGGCGATGGCGACCCTCGCCTTCGAACGGGTCGCCATCGCCACCGGCCGGGTCAACACCACCAAGGCGATCGAGGACGTCATCGCCGACGTCCGCACCATGAAGGCGGCCGACGGCAGCCCGCTGGGCGCCGACCCGCACGTCCGGCAGAAGGTGGCCGACCTGTGGGCGCGTGCGCTGGTGCACCGCACGATCGGCGGACGCGTCGTGTCCGGCGCGGTCTCCGAGGGCCCGCCGGGGGCCGTGACCTCGATCGGCAAGCTCTACTTCTGCCCGCTGGTCGAGGATCTGGCCGACTTCCGGCTCTCCCTGGAGCCGCTGGGCGGCCAGTTCGGCCTGGACGACGAGGAGGCGACGGCCCGGCAGTGGCTGCGGCTCGCCAACCAGTCCCGGGGCACCGCGATCGCCGGCGGCTCGACGTTCATCCAGCGCAACATCGTCGCCGAGCGCATCCTCGGCATGCCCAGGAGCTGACATGCCCTACACCTGGCACCCGTCACGGGACCACCTGGAGCACTCCAACGTCGCCCGCCTGATGCGCATCCTCGGCGCGTCGACCGCCGACGAGCTGCGCGCCAGGTCGGTGGCCGACATCGCGTCCTTCTGGGACACGGTGGTCGACGACCTCGGCATCGAGTTCCGCACGCCGTACACCCGTACGGTCGACCTGGACCGGGGCATCGCCCACGCCGAGTGGTTCGCCGGCGGCCGGATCAACATCACGGACGCGGCCCTGACCCGCTGGGCACGCCGTACACCCGACGCGACGGCCGTCGTGCACGAGACCGAGGACGGGGCCGTACGCGCACTGACGTTCGCGGAACTCGACGACCAAGTGGCCAGGGTCCGTGCGGGACTTCGCGCCCATGGCATCGGCAGGGGGGACGCCGTCGCGCTGCACCTGCCGATGACACCCGAGGCGGTCGTCGCGCTGTACGCGGTGGTGGGCATCGGGGCGATGGCGGTGCCGCTGTTCTCCGGCTTCGGGCCCGGCGCGATCGCGTCGCGGATCCGGGACGCGGACGCCAGGGCGGTCATCACGGCGGCCGGAACCGTCCGCCGGGGCAAGGACGTCGGCATGCTCCCGCAGGTGCGGGAGGCGCTGGAGTCCTGCCCCGGCGTGGACCTGGTCGTCGTGGTCGGCGAGACCCGCGACGAGGAGGTGTCCTGGGCGCGGCTCATCGAGTCCGACCCCGATCCGCGGGTCGAGGACACCGCCGCCTCCGACGTGCTCCTGCTCGCCTACACCTCCGGAACCACCGGCAGGCCCAAGGGGGCCGTGCACACCCACGCCGGGTTCCTGGTGAAGACCGCGAGCGAGGTGGCGTACGGCTTCGACATCGCGCCCGGCCGCACCTTCTGCTGGATCACCGACATGGGCTGGATCATGGGCCCGCTCTCCGTCTTCGGCACCCACGCCAACGGCGGCACCCTGCTGCTCTACGAGGGCTCACCCGACGTACCCGACACGGACCGGCTGTGGCGGCTCGCAGAGCGGCACCAGGTGTCCATGCTCGGGGTGTCGCCCACCCTCATCCGCACCCTGCGGGCGGTGTCCGGGCAACCGCCCTCGGCGGACCTCTCCTCGGTACGGGTGCTGGGCTCGACCGGCGAGCCATGGGACCCCGAGTCCTACGACTGGCTCGCCCGCGACGTGTTCGGCGGCCGGGTCCCGGTCATCAACTTCTCCGGCGGTACCGAGGTCGGCGGCTCGTTCCTGTGCCCGTACCCGGTGGAGGACATCAGCAGCTGCTCCCTCGGCGGTCCGGCGCTGGGCATGGACGTCGACGTCGTGGACGACGAGGGCCGTCAACTGCGCGGCACTGTCGGCGAGTTGGTGTGCCGGCAGCCGTGGCCGTCGATGACCCGGGGCGTGTGGAAGGACCCCGAGCGGTATCACGAGGCCTACTGGTCGGCGCTTCCCGGGCTCTGGCTCCACGGCGACCACGCCCTCGTCGACGAGGCGGGCGACTGGTTCGTCCTCGGCCGCTCCGACGACGTGATGAACGTGGCCGGCAAGCGGGTCGCCCCGGCGGAGATCGAGTCCGTCCTCGCGGTGGACCCGGCGGTGGCCGAGTGCGCGGTCGTCGGCGTCCCGGACCCGAAGAAGGGCGAGGCGGTGTGGGCGTTCTACGTGCCGAGCCCCGCGGCGGAGGATGCGGAGACGGTGGCGGCCAGGCTCCGGCGGCGGGTGGCCGATGAGGTGGGCAGGCCGTTCGCGCCCGCCCGGATCGTCGGCGTCGACCAGTTGCCGAAGACGCGGTCCGCGAAGATCCTGCGGCGCGCGGTCCGCGCGGCGGTGCTCGGCACCGACCCGGGCGACCTGTCGGGCGCGGAGAACCCGGACGCGGTCGAGGCGATCCGGCTGCGGGTCAAGGCAAGCGCGACGAGTGGTCAGGAGGGCGGCGGCGGTGCAGTGGAAGCTGTCTGAGGAACAGCAGGCGTACCAGAAGACGTTCCGGGGCTGGCTCGCCGACGTGGCACCCCCGGCGACGGTACGCGGCTGGCTCGACGCGGGCGACGCGACCGCCTTCCCGGCGCGCTTCGCCGCCGACGGCTGGACCGGTGTCGGACTCCCGGAGGAACTCGGCGGACAGGGCGGTGGACTCGTCGAACTCGCCCTCACCGCAGAGGAGTTGGGGCGCGTCGCGGTTCCGTCGGCCGACTGGCTGGCGACCGTGCTCGCCGCGCCCGCGCAGGCCGGTCCGGCCGCCCTGCTGATCCCTGCCGAGGCCGTCCCCGACGAGGCCCCCGTGCCGCTGCGCATGGACGCCGACGGCACGGTCACCGGAAAGGTCGCCAGGGTGCTCGCCGGGGACACGGCCCGGAGCTTCGTCGTGCCGGCCGGGGACGGGCTGCGGTTCGTCGAGGCGGACGCACCGGGAGTCGTACGGACTCCGCGGCGCCCCCTGGACCGCTCCCGCTCCCTCGCCGACGTCACGCTCGACCGCGCTCCGTCGGTCCGGCTGGACGCCGAGGCCACCGACCTGCTGCGTCAGGCGTCGGCCCGGGCGGCCGTCCTGGTCGCCGCCGACTCGCTGGGCGCCACCGAGCGGATGCTGCACCTGACGGTGGAGTACAGCAAGCAGCGGCACCAGTTCGGGGTCCCGATCGGGTCCTTCCAGGCGGTCAAGCACGCCGCCGCCACCATGCTGGTCGGCATCGAGGCCGCCCGGTCCGTCGTCTACTTCGCCGCCGCCTCCGTGGACGGCGGCGACCCCCGGGCCCCGCTGCACGCGGCGGCCGCCAAGGCCCAGGTCACCGCCGAGGGCGCACGCGCCGCCGACACCGCGCTCACCCTGCACGGCGCGATCGGCTACACCTGGGAGCACGACCTCCACCTGTTCTTCAAGCGGGCCAAGCTCGACGAACAGCTCTTCGGCGCCCCGGCGGCCTGGAACGAGCGGATCGCCGACGGGCTCGCCCTCATCACTCCGGAAGGGACGTGAGGTCGTGGACTTCGCCCTCACCGAGGACCAGCAGACCATCCGCACGGCGGTCCGTGAACTCGCCGCGCGCTTCGACGAGCAGTACTGGATGGAGAAGGACGCGGCACACGAGTTCCCCACCGAGTTCTACCAGGCGTTCGCCGACGGCGGCTGGCTCGGCATCACCACCCCCGAGGCGTACGGCGGCCACGGCTTCGGCATCACCGAGGCCTCGCTGCTCCTGGAGGAGGTCGCCGCGTCGGGCGCGGGCATGAACGGCGCCAGCTCCATGCACCTGTCGATCTTCGGCATGCACCCGGTGATCGTGCACGGCAGCGAGGAGATGAAGAAGGAGAACCTGCCGCGGATCGTCAACGGCGACCTGCACGTCTGCTTCGGCGTCACCGAGCCGGGCGCCGGCCTCGACACCACGAGGATCACGACCTTCGCCCGCCGCGACGGCTCCGACTACGTCGTCAACGGCCGCAAGGTGTGGATCTCCAAGGCCATGGAGTCCGAGAAGATCCTGCTGCTGACCCGCACCACGAAGTTCGAGGACGCGGGGAGGAAGACCGAAGGGCTGACTCTCTTCCTCACCGACCTCGACCGCGACCACGTCGACATCCGCCCGATCCGCAAGATGGGCCGCAACGCGGTCACCTCGAACGAGTTGTTCATCGACGACCTGCGCATCCCCGCCGAACACCGGATCGGGGAGGAGGGCCAGGGCTTCCGGTACATCCTCGACGGACTCAACCCCGAGCGGATGCTCGTCGCCGCCGAAGCCCTCGGCATCGGCCGGGCCGCACTGCGCCGGGCGGTCCGCTACGGCAACGAGCGCGAGGTCTTCGGCCGCCCCATCGGCATGAACCAGGGCCTGCAGTTCCCGCTGGCCGACTCCCTCGCCCGGCTCGACGCCGCCGAACTGGTGCTGCGCAAGGCGACCTGGCTGTACGACAACGGCGAACCGTGCGCCCGCGAGGCGAACACCGCCAAGTACCTGTGCGCCGACGCCGGGTTCCAGGCCGCCGACCGCGCCCTGCAGACCCACGGCGGCATGGGCTACTCCGAGGAGTACCACGTCGCCCGCTACTTCCGGGAGGCACGGCTGACCCGGATCGCCCCGCTCAGCCAGGAGATGGTCCTCAACTTCCTCGGTGAGCACGTCCTCGGCCTTCCCAGGAGCTACTGATGTTTTCTCTGGTGGGGCGCACCGCCCTGGTCACCGGTGCGGGCAACGGCATCGGCGCCGCCGTCGCCCGGGCGTTCGCGGCCGCCGGCGCCGCGGTCGTCGTGGCGGACATCGACAAGGACGCCGCGGCGAGGACGGCCGAGGAGATCGTGGCGGCCGGCGGCCGGGCAGAACCCGTACCGCTCGACGTCCGCGACCCCGAACAGGCGGCCCAGGCAGCCCGGTCGGCCGCCGACCTGGGCGACGGCGTGCTGCACATCCTGGTCAACAACGCCGGGGCGATCGCACCCGCGATGTTCCCGAAGATGACCGCCGACCAGTTCTCGCGGGTGCTCGACATCCACGTCGGCGGCACCTTCACCGTGAGCCAGGCCGTCCTGCCCTTCCTCCCCGCCGACGGCACCGGCCGGATCATCAACGTCACCTCGGCCGCCGGCCTGGTCGGGACGATCGGGCAGGTGAACTACGGGGCGGCGAAGGCGGCGGTCGTCGGGATCACCAAGTCCCTGGCCCGGGAACTGGCGAGGAAGCAGATCACGGTCAACGCCGTCGCCCCGCTGGCGGCCACTTCCATGACGGAGACCGTCCGCAGCGACGAGAAGCTCGCCGCGCTCACCCTCGCCCGCATCCCGCTCGGGCGCTGGGCCCAGCCGGACGAGATCGCCGGAAGCTTCGTCTTCTTCGCGTCGGACGCGGCGTCGTACATCACCGGTCAGGTGCTGCCGGTCGACGGCGGGACGGTGATCTGATGAACCGTCGTTCGTCTGCGGCGCCGTCGGGGCTGGGCGCGCAGTTCCCCGCGCCCCTGCGGGGCGCCGCTGTCCGACCCTTTGCCGGCATTGGCCGCGAGGCGCTCATCGTCGAGGCGCTGCGCACGCCGATGGGCAAGTCGCATCCTGAGCGGGGCTGGTACCGCGACACGCATCCCAACGACATGCTCGGCGCCGTCTACACGGCCCTGCTGGAGAGCACCGGCCTGGCCCCCGAGGCCGTCGAGGATCTGGTGATCGGGTGCACGGCGCCCTTCGGTGAGCAGTCCCGCAACATCGGCCGCAACGCCTGGCTGCAGGCCGGCTACCCGCCCGAGGTTCCGGCAACCGTCCTCGACCGCCGCTGCGGCTCCGCCCAGACGGCCGTCGAGATGGCGGCGGCGCTCGTCGCCTCCGGCACGCACGACATCGTGATCGCGGGCGGCGTCGAGCACATGGGGCATGTGCCGATGAACTCCCCGGCGAAGATCTCCGAGTTGTACGGCGACCCGTGGCCCGCCGAACTCCGGGCGCGCTACGACTTCGTACCCCAGGGCGAGAGCGCCGAGCTGATCGCCGACCGGTGGGGCATCTCCCGTGCGGACATGGACGAGTTCGCGGTCCTCTCGCACCGGCTGGCGAGCGAGGCGGTCGCGGAGGGGCGTTTCGAGCGGGAGATCATCCCGCTGGACCTGGCGGGGGAGAAGCGGACCAGCGATCAGACGATCCGGCCCGACACCACCCTGGAAGGGCTGGCGGCGCTGAAGACCGTCTTCCGTCCCGACGGCCGTATCACGGCGGGGAGTTCGTCCCCCATCTCCGACGGGGCGGCCGGTGTGCTCCTCGCCTCCCGGGAGGCCGCCGAGCGGTACGGCCTGCGCCCTCGCGCCCGGATCCTCGACCAGACGACCGTCGGCGTCGACCCGGTGATCATGCTCACCGGTCCCATTCCGGCGACCCGCAAGCTGCTGGAGCGCAACGGCATGGCGATCGGCGACATCGACCTGATCGAGATCAACGAGGCGTTCAGCTCCGTCGTCCTCGCCTGGGAGCGGGAGCTTCGCCCCGACATGGACCGCGTCAACGTCAACGGAGGCGCGATCGCCCTGGGCCATCCCGTGGGTGCCACCGGCGCCCGCCTGTTCGGCACGCTGATCGCCGAGATGGAGCGCCGGGACGTCGAGACCGGTCTGGTCACCATGTGCTGCGGAGGCGGACTCGGCACGGCCACCCTCGTCCAGCGGGTCGACCGATGATCGACCTGACGCGTTTCGTGCGGCCCGGCGACGGGGTGTGGTGGGGACAGGCGGGTGCCGAGCCCGAACCGCTGGTGAACGCCCTGCTCGACCAGGCCGACTCCATCGGCCCGGTCCGCGCCTTCAGCGGCCTCACCTGGAACGAGCGGCTCTCCGGCGACCTCCCCGACGCGCTGACCGTGCTGTCGTACGGCGGTCTCGGCCGGCTGCGCGGACTGAGCCGGGCGGGACAGCTGGAGGTGGTGCCGTGCCACTACTCCGCCCTGCCCCGGATGTTCGCCGAGCGGAGGCTGCCCTGCGACGTCGGCCTCGTGCAGGTCTCCCCGCCGGACGGTGACGGCATGGTGTCCCTCGGGATCGGGGTCGAGTACGTCGCCGACGCGCTGCCGCACACGCGGACACTCATCGCCGAGATCAACCACCGCATGCCCCGGACCGTCGGGTCCGACCGGCTGCCGCTCGGCGCGTTCGCGGCCACGGTGGAGACCGACCGCCCGCTGACCCAGGCGCCCTCCCGCCCGGCGGACGCCGTGGACCGCGCCATCGCCCGGCATGTGGCGGCTCTCATCGAGAACGGCGACACCCTTCAGCTGGGCGTGGGTTCGCTGCCCGGCGCCGTGCTCGACGCGCTCCGCGCCCACACCGACCTCGGCGTCCACACCGGGATGATCACCGACGGTGTCCTGGACCTCGTGGAGCGGGGCGTCGTGACCGGAGCCAAGAAGGAGATCGACCCCGGCATCGTGGTCACCGGGGCCGCGCTGGGCAGCACGTCGATGTACGACCGGCTGCACACCTTCCCCGTGGAGTTCCGGGCCGCCAGCTACACCCACGCTCCGGCGGTGCTGTCGCGGCTGCGCTCGCTGGTGTCGGTCAACTCGGCCATCGAGGTCGACCTGCTCGGCCAGGTCGGCGCCGAAGTCAGCCGCGGAGTGCACATCGGCGCGGTCGGCGGCCAGGTGGACTTCAGCCGCGCCGCGTCCCTGACCGGCGCCCGGTCGATCATCGCGCTGCGCTCGGAGTCGGGCGGCGAGTCGGCGATCGTCCCCGGGCTGCGCGGTGGTGTGGTGACCACGGCACGGGTCGACGTCGACATGGTCGTCACCGAGCACGGCGCCGCCGTACTCACCGGCTGCACCGTCGCCGAGCGCGCCCGCCGGCTGATCGAGGTGGCCGCACCCCAGTACAGAGAGAGGCTGGACAGGAGCCTCGCGGACCAGGAGGTGCCCCTATGACGTTGCTGCCCGACAACCGCACTCCGGGCGAGTCCCGGCGTGTGCACATCCGGGAGGTCGGCCCGCGCGACGGTTTCCAGAACGAGCCGGAGACCATCGCGACCCCCGACAAGATCCGGCTGATCGACGCGCTCGGCCGGGCCGGTGTCACCCGGATCGAGGTGGCGAGCTTCGTCCGCCCCGACGTCATTCCCCAACTCTCCGACGGCGTCGAGGTGTTGAAGGGGATCGACCTGCCGGCCGGTGTCGAGCGGATGGTGCTGGTACCCAACAGCAAGGGCCTCGACAACGCGCTGAAGGTCCGCGAACTCTTCGAGGACGTCGCCCTGTTCGTCAGCGCGTCCGGGACCCACAACAAGAAGAACATCAACCGCACGGTCGAGGAGACCATGGCCGACGTGAAGGTCATGGGCAAGCGGATCGTGGCCGAGGGGCTCAAGTTCTGTGCCGTGATCGCCACTTCCTTCGGCTGCCCCTACGAGGGCAAGGTGCCGCTCGACCGGGTGCTCGGCCTCGCCGAGGAGTTCGCCGAGGCCGGTGCCACCGAGATCGGCTTCGGCGACACGACGGGGATGGCGAACCCGGCGTATGTCTCGCAGTTCTTCACCGCGGCCCTCGGGCGCCTGCCGGGCGTCGAGGTGACCGCCCACTTCCACAACACCCGAGGACAGGGCCTCGCCAATGCCTACGCCGCCCTCGAAGCCGGCTGCACCAGCTTCGAGTCCAGCTTCGGCGAGCTCGGCGGCTGTCCGGTGCCCGCCGGGTCGACCGGCAACATCGCCACCGAGGACCTGGTCGGCATGTTCCACGAGATGGGCGTCGACACCGGACTCGACCTGGACCGGGTCATCGAGGCCGCGCGCAGTGCGCAGGGCGTCCTCGGCCGCAAGCTCACCAGCCACTCGATCGTCGCCGGGCCCGTGCTGTGGGCCCCGGCCGCCGACTGAACCCATGAGGAGACCCATGAGCAACCGCGTCGCACTCGTCACCGGCGGAGCGCAGGGCATCGGCAGGGGCATCGCCGCCGAACTGGCCGCGCAGGGCTTCCGGGTGGCGATCGCCGACCTGAACCCGGAAACGGCCACGCAGACCGCCAAGGAGATCAACGGCATCGCGGTGGAGGCCGACGTCACCGACACCGCCTCGGTCGAGGCAGCCGTACGCCAGGTCGAGGCGGAGCTGGGCCCGGTCGAGGTCCTCGTCAACAACGCGGGCTGGGACGACTTCATGCCGTTCGTCGCCACCACCGAGGAGTTCTGGGACCGGGTCCTCGACATCAACTTCAAGGGCGCGCTCCGGGTCACCAAGGCCGTCGTGCCCGGGATGGCCGAGCGCGGCTTCGGGCGGATCGTCAACATCGGCTCCGACGCCGGCCGGGTCGGCTCCTCCATGGAGGCCGTCTACTCCGGCGCCAAGGGCGGCATCATCGCCTTCACCAAGACCCTCGCCCGTGAGGTCGCCACCAAGGGCATCACCGTCAACACCGTCTGCCCCGGCCCGACCGACACGCCCGCGCTGCGCCGCTTCATCGACGGCTCGGGCCAGGACGCCGAGAAGGTGATCGGCGGCATGACCAGGGCCGTGCCCATGAAGCGCCTCGGTACGCCCGAGGACGTCGCCCCCGCCGTCGCCTTCCTCGCCTCCGACGCGGCCCGGTTCATCACCGGCCAGACCTTGTCGGTCAGCGGCGGACTCACGATGGCCTGAGGAACGAGGAGACGGAGCACCGATGGACAGTGGAGTCGTCACCTGGAAGCGGGAAGCCCACGGCATCCTGCACGTGACCCTCGCCCGCCCGCCCGCCAACGCCCTGGGCACCCCCCTCCTCGACGGCCTGCACGCCGCCCTCGACGCCGCCGAAGCGGCCGGCGACGTCAAGGTCGTCGTCATCTCCTCGGCCCTCGACGGCTTCTTCGCGGCCGGCGCGGACATCAAACAGCTCTCGACGATCGACGCCGCCTCCTTCGCGGCCTACGGCGATCGGATGCGCGCGGTCAACGACCGGCTGGCCGCCGCGCCGTTCCTCTCCGTCGCGGCGGTCGACGGACTGGCCCTAGGCGGCGGCCTCGAACTGGCCATGGCCTGCACGCTGCGGGTCTCCGGCCCCAGGGCCCGCTTCGGCCT
The DNA here is from genome assembly GCF_040652235.1 of Streptomyces sp. NPDC048277. Taxonomy (NCBI): domain Bacteria; kingdom Bacillati; phylum Actinomycetota; class Actinomycetes; order Kitasatosporales; family Streptomycetaceae; genus Streptomyces; species Streptomyces sp. NPDC048277. Next base: position 491,430 of record NZ_JBEZLQ010000003.1, on the reverse strand, counting down.
GCCGGAGGTGAAGATCGGGCTGATCCCCGGCGCGGGCGGCACCCAGCGGCTGCCCAGGCTCGTGGGCCGGGGCCGCGCCCTGGACATCATGCTCACCGCCCGCCAGGTCCCGGCCGCCGAGGCGCTCGCCATCGGCCTAGTGGACCGGCTCACCGACGGCGACGTCGTGAAGGAGGCGTTGACCCTCGCCGGGGAACTGGCCAAGGCCTCGCTCCCGGCCCAGCTCGCCGTCGTCCGTACGGTCGACGCCGCCTTCGACCTGACCGCCGAGGAGGGCTTCGCCTACGAGGCGGACCAGGAACAGGAGCTGTTCGAGAGCGGCGAGGCGGCCGAGGGCATCGCCGCCTTCGTCGCCAAGCGCCGCCCGGACTTCGCCTGACAACCCAGCAAGGAGGCCCGATGAAGAGCCTGGACACCCCCTACGACACGTTGCGGCTGACGGAGCCCGCACCCGGCGTCGTCGTGGTCACCCTGGACCGGCCCGACCGGCTCAACGCCATGACCACCACGATGTTCGACGAGCTGGAGGCCATGGCCACCGCCCTCGATGACGAGGACGACTGCCGGGTGGTCGTGCTGACGGGCGCGGGCCGGGCGTTCTGCGCGGGCTACGACCTGGACGAGGCCGAGGAACTGCCGACGCTCGGCCCGCTCGGCATGCTCGACCGGCAGGAGCGCGCCGCCCGCGCCCTGCTCGCCGTGCGCTCGATGCGGGTACCGGTCGTCGCGGCCGTGAACGGGGCCGCCGCGGGCGGTGGTCTCTCGCTCGCGCTCGCCGCCGACATCCGCCTCGCCTCCACCGCCGCCAGGTTCAACGCCGCCTTCGTCCGCATCGGCCTCTCCGCCGGGGACCTGGGCGCCTCCTGGCTGCTCACCCGGCTCATCGGCCCCGCCGCGACCAGCGAGATCTGCTTCACCGGCCGCTTGGTCGAAGCCGAGGAGGCACTGAGCCTCGGCCTGGTGAACAGCGTCAGCGAGCCGGACGCCCTCCTCGACGACACGCTCGCGCTCGCCGCGTCGATCGTGGCCAACTCCCCGGGCGGGGTACAGCTCTCCAAGCGCGCTCTGCAGGCCAACCTGGAGACCGCCTCGTACGCCGCCGCGCTCGAACTGGAGAACCGCGGCCAGGCGCTGCTGACCCGCGGCGAGGACATGTCCGAGGCGCTCGCCGCGTTCAAGGAGAAGCGCCGGCCGATCTTCACGGGGCGGTGACCGCAGTGGACCTCCCGAAGCTCGAAACACTGGAGATCGAGGAACTCGGCGTCGGCACCGCCGTGTTGCGCGTCAACCGTCCCGAGCGCATGAACGCGCAGACGGTACGGATGTTCCACGAGTACGGCATCGCGGCCCGCGCGCTTCGGGACCTCCCCCTGCGCGCGCTGATCCTGACCGGCGCGGGGGAGCGGGCCTTCTGCGCCGGCTTCGACCTCGACGAGATCGACGTCATCACGCGGATGGGCGTGCGCGAGTTCCTCAAGTTCCAGGAGACCGCCACCGGCGGCATCCAGGCGATACGACACCTGCCCTTCCCGGTGATCGCCGCCGTGCACGGCGCGGCCACGGGCGGCGGACTGTCGCTCGCCCTGGCCGCCGATATCCGACTGGTCGCGCCCACCGCCAAGTTCAGCGCCGCGTTCGTCAAAGTCGGCCTGTCGATAGGCGAGTTGGGGACCTCCTACCACCTGAGCCGGCTCGTCGGACCCGGCCGGGCCGCCGAGATCGGCTACACCGCCCGGCTGGTCGGTGCCGAGGAGGCGGTACGGATCGGGCTCGCCAACCGGCTGGTGCCGAGCGAGCTGCTGCTGGACGAGGCTGTCGAGACGGCGCGGCTCATCGCCGCCAACTCCCCGGGCGGCGTACGCCTTTCCAAGCGTGCCATCCAGCGCAACCAGGAGATCACCTCGTACGCCGCCGCGCTCGAACTGGAGAACCGCGGCCAGGCCCTGCTCACCCGCACCGACGACATGCCCGAGGCGCTGACCGCCTTCAAGGAGAAGCGCGCGCCCCGCTTCACCGGGCGATGAGGAGCCCGATGACCCCCGAAGTCCTGCACGCGTTCGCCCGTTTCCTGGCCGAGCGCGGTCTGTGTGCCGGCGACCTGGACGTACGGCGCATCGGCGACGGCCACTCGAATCTCACGTATCTGGTGTCGGACGGCACCCACCGCGTCGTCGTACGGCGGCCCCCGCCGCCCCCGACCCCGCCCGGCGCGCACGACATGCTGCGCGAGGCCGGTTTCCTGGACGCGCTGCGGCACACGCCGGTGCCGGTGCCCGCCGTGCTCGCCACAGCGGAGGCGGGCGAGGTGCTCGACGTGCCGTGCTACGTCATGAGCTTCACCGAGGGCCCGGTGGTCACCACCGCCACACCCGCGCCGCTCGGCACTCCCGCACTCCGGCGCCGGATCGGCGAAGCCCTCGTCGACACCCTCGCCGATCTGCACGCGGTCGACTGGCGGGCGGCCGGGCTCGGCGATCGGGGCCGCCCGGACGGCTTCAACGCCCGCCACCTGCGCCGGATGAGCCGTCTGGTCGCCGACCCGGACGGCGGCCCGCCGCCGCACTTCGCGGCGGTCCAGAGCTGGCTGGCGGCACACGTGCCCGCGGAGTCCGGGGCCGCCGTGGTCCACAACGACTACCGGATCGGCAACGTGATCCTCGCCCCGGACGGGACCGTGGCCGCCGTACTCGACTGGGAGCTGGCCACCATCGGCGACCCCCTGTTCGACGTCGGGTACTTCCTCGCGTCGGTGCCCGCGGCGGACAGCCCGCTCACCCCGACGCAGGCCATGGGCACCGCGATGCTGGAGGAGGGCTACCCGACCCGCGCCCAACTCGCGGCCCGGTACGCCCGGCGCACCGGCCGCGATCTGACCGACCTGAGCTGGTACACCACGCTCGCGCTCTGGAAGCTCGCCGTGCTCTACGAATACGGCCGCCGGCGCGCCGTGCATGGCGAGGGAGACCCGTACTACGCCGACGCGCGCCTGGTGCGCTCGTTCCTGGACGCGGCGCACCGGGCCGCCGCACTGCCCGTGCCCGAACTCGCGGAGGAAAGCCGATGACCGACACCTTTCACGACGCCCTGGTCCGCCCGGGCACCCCGAGCCTTCTCCCGGAGAGGTTCTTCGACCGGTTCGTGTTCAACCTCCACCCCGTGGCGGAGTCCGCCCCGTCGGTCCTCGTCGGACTCGGAGTCCATCCGGCGAAGGACGTCGTGGACGGTTTCGCGCTCCTCGTCACCGGGACCGAACAGCGCAACCTGCGGTTCTCCACAGAGCTCAGCGCCACCGACGGGGCGAGCGCCGGGCCCTTCTCGTGGGAGGTCGTGGAGCCCATGCAGGCTTGGCGGATCGCGCTGGGGCCCAATCCGGCCGGGCTGGAGTTCGATCTCCTCTGGCGCGCCCGCACCCCGGCCTGGACCGGCGAGATCCAGGTGACCAACGGCGACGGCACCCCCACGTCGTTCGACCACCTCTTCCAGTCCGGCCGCTACACCGGAACCCTCACCGTGGACGGGCAGCGCCGGTCCGCCGACGGCTGGTACGGGCAGCGCGACCGCTCCCGCGGCGTACGCACGATGACCGGCGGCCAGGGTCTGCACATCTGGTGCCAGGCCCAGTTCGCCGACCGCTCCGTCGGCTTCCTGCTGGTGGAGACGCGACGACAGGAACGCCTGCTGCTCGAAGGGGCCGTGATGTACGAGGACGGCCGCCTGGACCCGATCACGGATGTACGGCACGCCCTGCGGTTCGACGACGGTCTGGACCTGAAGGGCGGCACCGTCGAGGTGACCGCCGAGAGCGGCACCGTCCAGGTCATCGACTGCGACGCCACCGCCGGTGGCGGCTACATGGCCGGGGCCGGCTACGGCGGACAGCACGGCCGGCACCTCGGGCGCGACCACCTGGAGCACGACGTGTACCCGCTCGACGGGTCGGTGTCGCCCCGCACCCTGGACTCCCCGCTGACCGACCGCCTGACGGCCTTCACCTGCGCGGGGGCACGGGGCCAGGGCATCTTCGAGTTCGCCCTGACCCGCAGCCGCTCGTACACCTACCTGCCGACGCTGTCCTAGCGACCCAGCGACCTAGCCGAGCAGGCTCTTGGCGATGATCTCCCGCTGGATCTCGTTGGTGCCGCCGTAGATCGGCGGTGCCAACGCCCGGCGGACCTGGGCCTCCACGCCGTACTCGCGGGCGTAGCCGTAGCCGCCCATCATCTGTACGGCCTCCAGGGCGGTGTTCTTGGCGATCTCCGTGCAGCGCAGCTTGGCCATCGAGCTCTCCCGGGCGAGGTCGTCCTCCTCGCCGGCGTCGATCCGCGCCGCGGCGTCGTAGACGAAGGACCGTGCGCACTCGATGTCCGTGGCGAGGTCGGCGATCCGGTGGCGGATCGCCTGGAAGCCGCCGATCCTGCGCCCGAACTGCTCGCGCCGGCCGACGTAGTCGATCACGTCGTCGAGGGAGCGCTGGGCGGCGCCCAGACTCATCGCCGAGATGATCAGCCGTTCCACGCCGAGACCGCGCATGAGCTGCTTCCAGGCGCCCCGAGGGTTGCCGACGACGGCCGACGCGGGGACGCGGACGTCGGTGAAGAAGACGTCGTTGACGGTGTGTGCCTCCATCGTCTCGATGGGGCGGATCTCCACGCCGGGCGTGCTCGTCGGGACCATCAGCAGGGTGAGCCCCTGGTGTTTGGTGCCGGTGGCGTCCTCGCGGGTGAGGACGAGGAGATGCTCGGCCACGTGGGCGGCGGAGATCCAGGTCTTCTGGCCGTCCAGGACGTAGTCGTCGCCGTCGCGGGTGGCACGCAGGCGTACGCCGCCCAGGTCGGAGCCCGCCTCCGGCTCGCTGAGCGCGATCGCCTCCAGGCGGCCGCCCGCGAGGTTGGAGACGACGGTCTTCTTCTGCTCCTCGGAGCCCCAGCGCAGATAGGTCTGCGCCGCGGTGAGACCGGACCCGTAGCCCGTGATGGGCAGCAGCCCGCGCGAACTCGCCTCCAGGAACACGCACTCGTCGACGAAGCCGGCGCCCCCGCCGCCGTACTCGGCGGGCAGGGACACCCCCAGCCAGCCCAGGGCGGCCAACTTCGCCAGAATCGGCGGGCTGTTGGAGAGCCGGCCGCCCTCGGTGACCGCGTCGCGCTGGGCCACGGTGCCGCACTCGCGGAGCGAGAAGGCGTGGACGGTGTCCGCGAACTCCCGCTGCTCTCTGCTCAGCCGCATCTCAGGCGCCCCGGAACTTGGTGAAGTCGGGCTTGCGCTTCTCGTTGAACGCCCTGATGCCTTCCTCGGCCTCGGCCGTCTCGCTGAACAGCTTGAGCGTGGTGTACGCCATCGACCCGATGCTCACGAAGTGCTCGGTGTCGGTGTTCATCGACTGCTTGAGCACCTTGAGGGCGGTCGGCGAGAACTCCAGCATCTGGTCGGCCCACTCCCGCACCGCGGAGCGCAACTCGGCCGCCGGTACCACCTTGTTGACCAGGCCCCAGTCCAGAGCCTCCTCGGCACTGAGCCGGCGCAGCATCAGCCACAGTTCGCGGGCCCGCTTCTCGCCGACCACCCGGGCCAGGTAGCCCGAGCCGAGCCCGGCGTCGAACGAGCCGACGCGCGGGCCGTTCTGCCCGAACTGGGCGGTGTCCGCGGCGATGGTCAGGTCGCACAGCACGTGCAGCACATGACCGCCGCCGATCGCCAGGCCGTTGACGGCGGCGATGACCGGCTTCGGCGTGTCCCGGATCACCCGGTGCAGCGCGTCGACCTCGAACAGACCGCTCTGCGAGGGACCGTAGTCACCGGTCTCCATGCGCTGCTTCTGGTCGCCGCCCGCGCAGAACGCCTTGTCGCCCGCGCCGGTCAGCGCGACCACACCGACCTCGTCACTGGCCCAGGCGCGTTTGAAGGCCATGACGAGTTCGTCGACGGTGCGGGCACGGAACGCGTTGTACCGGTCGGGCCGGTTGATCGTGATCCAGGCGAGACCGTCTTCCACCTCGTAGGTCACATCGGTGAACTCGTCCATGGGTACCTGGTCCTCTCGCGGGGAATTATTAGGCCTGACCATTAGCATATTTTAGGAGGTGGTGTTCGTGGCATCAAGGGGAGCGTGTGAAAAAGGTTCGACCATTCGCATTGGTTCCCTGTCAGGCCGATCCCGGTATCCTTGGGCCATGGACGCAGAGACGATCGACGTGGGACTGGCCCGGGTGCTGGGCGTCAAGTACGAGGTACTGGAAGCCGATCACGTGGTGGTCTCCTGCCTTGTCACTCCCCAGCATCTGCAAGGGCACGGCATCGTGCACGGCGGTGTGTACTGCGCCCTCGTGGAGACCGCGGGCAGCGTGGGCGCGAGCCTGTGGTGGGGAGACCGCGGGCGGGTGGTCGGCAGCGCCAACCAGACCGACTTCCTGCGGCCCGTGAGCGACGGCCGGCTCACCGCCTCCGCGGTGCCCGTCCACCGGGGGCGCTCCCAGCAGCTGTGGACGGTCGACGTGGTCGACGGCGAGGGGCGTCTCGCGGCACGGGGGCAGGTACGGCTGGCGAATCTGCCCGCTTGAGTTCGAGGTGAGGAGGCGGCAGTGGACGACGACGTTCCCGCCGACCGGCATCAGATGCACCGAGCCGTCCGCGACGCGCTCGCGAGGACGGCCGAGCTGACCCGCGAACCGGGCCTCCTGCCCGCCCGCGGGGCGCTCGACCTGCGGCTCGCCGACGCGGCGCTGCACACCGCCGAGCGCCTCCTAGCCGCCCGGCTGGCCGGACCCGGAACCGACGACGAGGCCCAACGGCGGCTCGCCGCCCTCCTGATCGCGGTCCAGGCCGTCCGCGGCTCGGTCAGGCAGGCCGAGCTCAGCAGGCGTTCGGCCGCCGTCGGGAACGTACGGGAGGCCCTGCACCGGCTGCAGTCGGTGACCACACTCGCCGAACTCGTCCAGCAGGTCCCCGTCGAGGCGGGCCGCCTCGGCTACCGCCGCGCCCTCATCTCCCGTCTGCAGGGCGGGGACTGGACCGCGCAGGCGGCCTTCGCCGACGAGGATCCCTGGCTGACCGCGGAACTGGTCCGCATCGGCAGCACCTCGCCCGGGCGGCTCGGGCGCGAGCTCCCGGAGACCGAGGTGGTCCGGCGCCGGGTCCCGGTCCTCGTACGGGACGCGCAGAGCAATCCCCGGGTGCACCGGGAACTGGTCACGCTGAGCGGTACCAGGTGCTATGTCGCCGCGCCGCTGGTCGCCCGCGGTGAGGTCGTCGCCCTGGTCCACGCCGACCAGCACCAGGACTCGGGGACCGTCGACTCCTTCGACCGTGAGCTGCTCGGGCTGTTCGCCGAGGGGCTCGGCCTCGCCTTCGAGCGGGTGTACTGCCAGGAACAGCTGCGCGCGCTGCGGAACCGGCTGGAGGACCAGGCGCGGTTCGTGGGGGACGTGCTCGACGGTGTGCTCGGGCCCGCCGGCCCGCCGGAAGCCGTCCCGGCACCGCCGCCCGCACCGCCCGTCTCCTTTCAGCAGCTCCGGTGGCCCCTGTCCGAACTCACCCGCCGTGAACTCGACGTACTGCAGCATCTGTGTGCCGGGGAATCCAACGCCGAGGCGGCCGCGAAGCTGTACGTCTCCGTCGAGACGGTGAAGACGCACGTCAAGAGTGTGCTGCGAAAGCTCGGCGCGGCGAACCGCGCCGAGGCCGTCGCACTGGTGAAGGAACTCACCGGTCAGGTGCCCGCCCCGTCGAGGTAGACGGTCTTGAGCACCTGGTAGCCGTGCAGTCCTTCGGGGCCCAGCTCCCGCCCCATTCCACTGCTCTTGACGCCGCCGAAGGGCGCCGAGGGATCGTTGACATAGGCGTTGATCCCGATCGTGCCCGACCCCACCCTGCGGGCCAGGGCCTCACCGCGGTCCGGATCGGACGTCCACACCGTGCCGCCGAGCCCGTAGTCACTGGCGTTGGCGAGGGCTACCGCCTCCTCCTCCGACCCGTACGGGATCACCGACAGCACCGGGCCGAAGATCTCCTCCTGCGCGATGGTGTGGGCGTTGTCGACATCGGCGAAGACCGTCGGCTCGACGAACCAGCCGTGCTCCCGGTCCTTCGGGCGGCCCCCGCCTGAGGTGAGCCGGGCGCCCTCGCTCAGGCCCTTGGCGATGTAGGACTCCACCCGGTCGCGCTGACGCGACGAGACGAGCGGGCCCATCTGCGTGCTGGGTTCCAGCGGATCGCCCACGGTGAGCGAGCGCGCGAGACCGGTGACGGTGTCCACCACCTCCGTGTACCGGGAGCGCGGGGCCAGCACCCGCGTGCCCAGCCAGCAGATCTGACCGTTGTTCAGCAGCGTCGCGGCGAAGAAACTCTCGATGTTCGACGCCAGGTCGGCGTCGTCCAGCACGATCGCGGCGGACTTGCCGCCCAGCTCCAGGGTGACCGGCCGCAGCAGCCGGCCGCACGACTCGGCGATCGCCCGCCCGGCCGCGGTGGACCCGGTGAAGGACACCTTGTCGACCTGGGGGTGGGTGACGAGATGGGCGCCGAGTTCCCGGCCGCCGGGGACGACACTGAGCACCCCTTCCGGGAGCCCGGCCTCCGCCGCCGCCTCACACATGAGCAGGGCGTCCAGCACCGTCTCGGGCGCGGGCTTCAGCACCACCGTGCAGCCGCTCGCGAGCGCCGGGGCGAGCTTGAGGAAGGTGATCGCCTGCGGCACGTTCCACGGGACGATCGCGGCGACGACACCGACCGGCTCCCGGATGACCCGGGCGGCACCGCCGAACATCCCCGTACGGGTCTCCTCCTGGGGTGTCTCCCTCATCAGCCCGGCGTAGTAGCGCAGCAGCAGCGCCGGGAACATCCCCTCGAAGTTCTGGGCCACGGCGATGGGCATGCCGTTCTGCAGGCTGACGCGCCGCGCGGTCTCGGCGGCCCGTGCGTCGAGCGCGGCGGCGAACCGCTCCAGCACCTCGCCGCGCCTCTCCGGCGTCCACTTCGCCCAGCCCGTCTCGTCGTCGAACGCCCGGCGGGCGGCGGCGACCGCGGCGTCGATGTCGGCCTCGGCCCCCTCCGGGACCGTACCGATGTGCTCCTCGGTGGTCGGCGAGTGCACGGCGATGGTCGCGGCCGTGGCGGGCTCGGTCCAGCGGCCGCCCACATAGAGCCGGTCGTAGGTGATCAGTGACATGTCCGACTCCTGACTGTCATGCGTGCACGAGCACGATCTTCACGGCCTCGCCGCGCTGCTGCGCCGCGACGGCCTCGTTGATCTCCGAGAACGGCTTCGTCGTGATCAACTTGTCGAAGGGGAACCGTCCGGACCTGTGCAGGTCCAGCAGGTGGGGGATGAAGACGTCCGGGTCGCTGTCGCCCTCGACGATCCCGGTGACCGTCACGCCCAGCACCTGCGCCTGGATGAGATTGACGGGGAGCGCCGCCGCGGGATCCGCGGGCACGCCGATGATGCCGAGCTTCGAGCGCTGGCCGAGCGAGGCCATGGCCTGCTCCAGCACGGGGACCATCCCGGTGGTGTCGATCGCGTGGTCCACGCCGTCGGGGACGATGGCACGGACCTGTTCGGACAGAGGGCCCGCGGCGGGGTCGACGACATGGGTGGCCCCCAGCGAGAGCGCGAGTTCCCGGCGCGTGGCCTCGGGCTCCACGACGACCACGGTGGCGAGTTCGCGCACGGCTGCCGCCAGCACGGCGGACAGCCCCACCGAACCGCCGCCGAGCACCAGCAGCGACGAACCAGGCTGGCAGTCAAGGGAGTTGAGGACGGCTCCGGCGCCGGTCTGCACCCCGCAGCCCAGCGGGCCGAGCAGACTCAGCGGTGCGTCGTCGGGCACCTTCACCACGTTGCGCTCGTGCGCGATCGCATGCGTCGCGAACGAGGACTGACCGAAGAACCCCGACCCGAGCGCGGTGCCGTCGAGGTGCAGCGCGCTGCTGCCGTCGGGCCGCGCCCCGCCGAAGTTGAGGGCCATGAACTGCCGGCAGTAGGCGGGTTCACCCGTACGGCACTGCGGGCACAGCCCACAACTGTCGAAGGTCAGCCCGACCTTGTCACCGGGGGCCACTTTGGTGACGGCGCGCCCGACTTCGACGACCACCCCGCTTCCCTCGTGGCCGAAGACGCCCGGCAGCGGGAACGGCAAGTGGCCGTCCCGGGCGGCGAGATCGGTGTGGCACAGCCCGACACCGGCGATCTCGACGACGATCTCGTCGTCCGCCGGATCCGACAGTGTGACCTGTTCCAGTGCGAACGGGCCGCCGAGTTCTCGCACCACGGCCGCGGTGATGTCCATGGGTCGCTCCTTTGCCTGGGGGGTGTCTGAGGTGTGTGAGGGGTGTCTGAGGGGGGTCAGTTGTCGCCGCCGGCCACGGTCACCCGTACCGGCGCGCAGTCGTCGGTGAGAATCAGCTGGCAGGCCAGCCGGGAGTTCGGCCGGACGCCGTCGGTGAACTCCAGCAGTTCCCGCTCCTCGTCCGAGGCCTCGGGGAACGGCGACCCGGACGAGTCGTCGAGGTACACATGGCAGGTGGCGCACGAGCAACTGCCGCCGCACTCCGCGACGATCCCGGGCAGGTTGTGGTGGACGGACCCCTCCATGACGCTCTGTCCGCCGGGGACTTCGACCTCGTGGACGGCTCCGTCGGGTACGACGTAGGTGACCTTGGGCATGCGGGTGCTCCGTGCTCAGTTCAGGACGGTGTCGGACAGCCGCGTCCCGGCGTCCGCCAGGCGCAACGGGTCGATGCGCCGTCGGGTGGCGATGAACTTCCGGCCGGCCGCGAACTCGGCGGGTGCGCCGACGGACTCCACGGCGGTGACGACCTGGTCCTCGTGGTGGAAGAGCGCGAAGCGGCCGGCGGCCGGGTCGCCGCGCAGGACGACCTCGCGTCCGTCGTCGACCAGCCCGGCGATCTTCAGCTTGAGGTCGAACTGGTCGGACCAGAACCAGGGGACCTCGGGCGGCGGAGGGGCGGTGCCCAGGATGGCGGCGCAGGCCTGTCCGGCCTGTTCCGTCGCGCTGGGGATGGACTCCAGACGGACCGCCCCGTCCGCGCCGGTGACCGGGCGGCGCGTCGCGTCCCCGATGGCCAGGACGGACGGATCGCCGGTACGTGCCGACGCGTCCACCAGGATCCCCTGGTCGCAGGCGAGCCCGGCCGCCGAGGCCAGTTCGTCCCGGGGAGCCGCGCCGACCCCGACGAGTACGGCGGCGCACCCGACGCGGGAGCCGTCGCCCAGTTCGACACCGTCGACCCGCCCGTCCCGCCCGCCGAACCGCAGCAGGCGGGCCCCGGTGACGATCCGGGTGCCCCGCGCCCGGTGCCGGTCCGCCAGGAACTCCGCGAACCGGGCGCTCGCCGTACGGGCCAGCACCCGCGGCTCCCGCTCGACGACCGTGACCTCGACGCCGTGGGCCCGGGCGACCGCGGCCACCTCCAGGCCGACGTAACCGCCGCCGATGACGACGAGTCCGCGTCCGTCCAGCAGGTACTTGCGCAGGACACGGGCGTCGGCGAGGGTGCGCAGGGTGATCACGCCGTCCAGGTCGGCGCCCGGCACGGGGAGCCGGCGCGGGCGGGCTCCGGTGGCCAGCACGAGGACGTCGTAGCCGATGGCGTCCCCGGAGGCGGTGCGTACCTGCCGGGCGGCCCGGTCGAGGGAGACGACGTGCTCGCCGAGGCGGATGTCGATGCCCTGCTCGCGGTAGAACTCGGCGGGGCGGAGCCACTGTTCGAGATCCCCCGCCATGAACGCCTTCGACAGTGGCGGCCGTTGGTAGGGATGGTCCGTCTCGCTCCCGAGCAGGACGATCTCCCCCCGGTACCCGCCCTGGCGGAGCCGCGCGACGAGCGTGGCCCCGGCCTGTCCGGCCCCGACCACGACCACCCGGTCCGGGGCTGTGGTCACGACGAAAGTTCCAGGCACACGGGCAGTCTGCGCAGCCCGCCGACGAAGTTGGTCTGTACGACCCGGCGCTCGCCGGTGATCTCGACGCTCCGGATGCGCGGCAGCAACTCCTCGAACATCACCCGGAGTTCGAGCTTGGACAGATGCTGGCCGATGCACATGTGGGGCCCGTAGCCGAAGGCGATGTGCCGGTTCGGCCGCCGCTCGATCCGGAAGGTGTCCGGGTCGTCGAAGACGTCGGCGTCGCGGTTGGCCGACTGGTAGAGCAGCATCAGCCGGTCCCCCTCGCTGATCCGCCGCCCGCGCAGGGTGCAGTCCCGGGTGGCCCGGCGGGTGAACTGCTTGACCGGGGAGGACCAGCGCAGTCCCTCGTTGACCAGGTCGGGCAGCAGCTGCGGGTTCTGTTGCACCTTGGTCAACAACTCCGGATTCAGGGCGAGTTGCTCGATCGTGCCGGACAGGGTGCTGGACGTGGTGTCATGCCCGGCGGTGGCGATGGCCACGAACCAGCCGTAGGCGAAGGTCTTCGGGTAGTACTCACCGTTCTCCTGCTTCGCGCACGCGATGATCGTGGCGAGGTCGTCCCGCGGACTCTTCCTGCGGTCCTCCACCAGGACGTCGAAGTAGGCGTAGAAGTCGTCGATGGCGGCCTTCCACTGGCGGGCCGCGGCCTCCGGGGTCAGCTCCTCGACGTCGGCGCGGCGCGCGTCGGGGTCGGCGGTGCCGAAGAAGTCCTGGGTGAGGGCCATCATCCGGGGCTCGTCGCTCTCGGGCACCCCGAACAGGCTCATGACGACGTGCAGCGGGAAGCCGAGGGCGAAGTCCCTGACGAGGTCGAGGTCGTTGGCCCCGCTGTGCAGGGACTTGCCGATGGCCTCCCGGGCCAGGCCCCGGACGGTGTCCTCCCACTTCTTGAGGTTCGCCGGCCGGAACCAGTCGGCGGCGATGCCCCGCACCGCCGTGTGCTCGGGCGGGTCGAGGTAGGTGACGGCGTCGAGGACGCGCAGACTGCCGCCGAGCAGGCTCCGGGTGAACGCGTCCCCGGCCTGGTTCTGCAGGATCGGGTTGTGCGAACCGGGGTCGGCGCCGCCGCCGCTGGTGAAGACGTCCGGCTGCCGTTCGATCTCCATGACGTCGGCGTGCTTGCTGACCAGCCAGAGGGGGTCGTAGCCCTCGACCTCGACCCGGCCGAGGGGGTTGTTCTCGCGCAGCCAGCGGTAGGCCGCGAAGAGCGGGACGTCGTCGCGGTGGCCCTCCGGCAGAACGATCTGCCGGGCGATGTCGTCCGGCACGGCAGGGGCTTGGATGGCTTCGGCGGTGGTCATGTTCCCTCCCAGGCGAAGGTCCGGTGCTGCCGTGTCGTGATTCCGTACGGCGGCTCGTGGCTCGAAGTGGTCCCCATGCTGGGCGCCGGGACACCGCCGTACATCGCCCCGGTCGAGGGAGGTTTTTCCCCCGGGTCATCCCTCTTGACGGACACATTTGGAGTGACATTAATAATGGTCAGTCCATAACGTGGAGAGAGGGCGTCATGTGGCTCCATGCCGAGATCCGCACGCTCGTCGACCTGCCGAGGTACTGGGCCGCGACCACCCCGGACAAGATCGCGCTGTGTGAGGGCGACCGCTCCCTGACGTACGCCGAGCTGGACGAGCGGACCGACCGCCTGGCCGCCGCCATCACGGCCGCCGGTGTCGCCCCGGGCTCGTGCATCGGTCTGCTGGCCAAGAACTCGGTGGAGTTCTTCGAGCTCTGGTTCGGCGCGGCCAAGGCCGGCTGCGCGTTCGTACCCTTCAACTGGCGCTGCACACCGGCGGAACTCTCCGAACTGGTGGCGGACGCCCGTCCCGCGCTGCTCGTGGCGGGCGCCGAATTCGCCGAAGTCGCCCACAGCGTCTGTGCCTCGGTCACCCCCGCCGTCGAAGTCGTCGTACTGCATGGCTCCGGCCTGGCGGACTGGCTCGGCCGGCACCCCGGCGCACCACCCGCGCCCCGGATCCACACCGAGGACATCGCGCTGGTGTCCTACACCTCCGGTACGACGGGACGGCCCAAGGGCGTGGAGCTGTCCCACGGGGCCTTCGCCAACTGGTTCCTGATCTCCTCGCTGGAACGCACCGAGACGTGGACCTCCGACGACGTGGCCCTCATGGTCATGCCGGGGTTCCACCTGGCGGGAAGCTGGGTCTCGCTGACCGCCCTGTACCACGGTGGGACCGTCGCGATCATGCCCGCTTTCGACCCCGACGCGCTGCCGGCCGCGATCCGGCGCCACCGGCCGACGGTCACCTGCCTGGTCCCCACCGCCATCGCGCTCCTGCTCGACCACCCCGGCACCGCGAGCCAGGACTTCTCCTCGCTGCGCCGCCTCCTCTACGCCGGATCGCCCATCGGACCCGAGACCCTGCGCCGGGCGATCGCCACCTTCGACTGCCAACTGACCCAGTTCTACGGCACGTCGGAGACCTTCATCATCACCCTGCTCCGGCCCGAGCAGCACGACCCGGGCGAGCCCGCCCTGCTGACCTCGTGCGGTGCTCCGCTGCCGCTGGTCGACGTCCGGGTCGTCGACACGGCGGGCCGCGCCCTGTCACCGGGTGAGGTCGGCGAGGTCCTGGTCCGCTCACCCATGATGTTCAGCGGTTACCGGAACCAGCCCGAAGCCACCGCCACCGCGCTGACCGGCGGCTGGTACCACACCGGCGACCTGGGCAGACTCGACGGCGCCGGACACCTGTATCTCGTCGACCGGCTCAAGGACATGATCGTCACCGGGGGCGAGAACGTGTACCCGGCCGAGGTCGAACGCGCGCTCGGCACGCACCCGGGCGTCGCCGCCTGCGCGGTCGTCGGCGCGCCCGACGAACGGTGGGGGGAACGCGTCGTCGCCCATGTCGTGAAGCACCCGGGCGCCGACATCGACGAGCAGGGCCTCCTGGCCCACTGCCGGGCGCTGATCGCCGGATACAAGGTGCCCAAGCAGGTCCGGTTCACCGACGCGCTGCCGATGACCGGCACCGGAAAGATCCACAAGGCCGCGCTGCGAGCACCCCGTGCCGACAGGCCCGCGACCGCCACAGCCTGACCCCTGCTTCACGAGAGGACCTCTGCCCGTGCCCTACCAATCGGTCTTCACCCCGGGCCTGTTCGCCGGCCGCAGCGTCGTCGTCACCGGCGGCGGCAGCGGCATCGGCCGGTGCACCGCCCATGAACTCGCCGCGCTCGGCGCCTCCGTGGCGATCGTGGGACGCGACCCCGGCAAACTCGCCGCCGTCGCCGAGGAGATCCGGGCGGACGGCGGCACCGTCACGCCACACGCCACGGACATCCGGGACGAGAGCGGTGTCGCCGCTGTCGTCGACGAGGTCCTGGCCGCCCACGGCCGGATCGACGGACTGGTCAACAACGCGGGCGGACAGTACCGGGCCGAACTGTCCACGATCACCACCAAGGGGTTCGAGGCGGTCGTACGCACCAACCTGACCGGCGGATTCATCGTGATGCGCGAGGTCTACAACCGGTGGATGGCCCGGCACGGCGGCGCCGTCGTCAACATGATCGCGGACATCTGGCACGGCTGGCCCCACTTCTCCCACTCGGCCGCCGCCCGCGGCGGCATGCTGACACTGAGCGAGTCGGCGGCCACCGAATGGGCCTCGTCGGGCGTGCGGGTCAACACCGTCGCTCCCGGGTCCATCGCCTCCAGCGGCCTCGACACCTACGACGACGCCGACCGCGACTTCATCCAGAACGAGGTCGCCCGGGAGATACCCCTGCAGCGCTTCGGCACCGAGGCCGAGGTGTCCGCGGCGATCGTCTTCCTGCTGTCGCCCGCCGCCTCCTTCATCACCGGCACCTGCGTCCGTATCGACGGCGGCGCGCCGAACGCCAAGCCCGGCTGGTGGCAGCTGCGGTCCCCGGAGCGCGGCGAGCGGTTCGACGGGTTCCACCGCTCCCGGCTCCCCGAGATCCTCGACCCCGCCGCCTCCTGAACCCCCTGAACTCCCTGAACGCTCTGAACCTCCTGAAAGGTCCGCCATGTCAGCGAAGGTCCTCTACGACAAGCGTGGTGGCGTCGCCTACGTCACGCTCAACCGGCCCGAGGTCAAGAACGCGGTCGACATCGAGACGCACGAACTGCTCTGCGAGATCTGGGCGGACTTCCGCGACGACCCCGAGCTGCGGGTCGCCGTGCTGACCGGCAGCGGTGACGCCTTCACCGCTGGCGCCGACCTCAAGACCCACGCCCCCGAGTGGCAGACCGTCGGCCCCATGGTCGGCCGCGAACGCCTCGAAGACGGCCTGTGCGGCATCACCCGCGGCCCCCTCTCCCGGATCAGCAAGCCGATCGTGGCCTCCATCAACGGCTGGTGCCTCGGCCACGGCGTCGAACTCGCCATGGCCTGCGACATCCGGATCGCCTCCGACCGTGCCCAGTTCGGAACCTTCGAGGTCCGCCGTGGCATGCACCCCGCCGACGGCGGCATCGTCCGGCTCGTGAACACCTGCGGTGTCGGCGTCGCCATGGAACTGCTGCTCACCGGCGAACCGATCAGCGCCGAACGCGCCTACACCGCCAACATGGTCAACCGGGTCGTACCCCACGACGAACTCGAAGCACAGACCGAACTGCTCGTGTCCACCATCCTGCGCTGCGACCAGGCCGCCGTGGAGTCCGCGAAGGAGACGGTGCTGGAGATCGTCGGGCGCCCGCTGCACGACCAGCTCCGTGTCGAGGCCATGTGGGGCTACGCCCTGTGCGCCGCCAACCCCACCGTGACCGGCCGCTCGCAGCAGTTCTTCGACAAGACCGACCGAGGGCGCGCCGGAGCGACGGCGAGCCCTCTGTGAGCGGAAGTGGGGACCGGAGCCAGGATCGGTGTGCGGGTCAGAGGGCGGTGAAGGTCCACAGCAGGTTGGTGCTGCTGTCGTAGGTCCACTGCTTGGTGACGGAGCCGGAGGACACGTTGCCGCCGCCGTCCAGGACGAGTCCGGTGGTGCGGTTGGCGACGGAGTAGCGGCCGTCGCCGCGGTGGGTGATCAGCCACTGCTGGTTGGTGCCGCCGTTCCAGGCGGCCTGCCGGGCGGCGGAGCCGTCGGCGGTGGCGCCCCACCCGTCGGCGACCATGCCGTTGGTGCGGTTGACCAGCTTGTAGTAGCCGCCGCCCACCTCGACCGCCTGCCACTGAAGGTTGCTGCTGCCGTCCCAGGTCCACTGCTTCAGGTTGGAGCCGGAGGACACGTTGCCGCCGCTGTCCAGAGCCAGGCCGTCGGTGACGTTGAGGACCTTGACGTACGTGGCCGGGTTGAACTGCACCTTCAGGGACGTCACCTTGTCGTTGTTGCCGGTGGTCCTCAGGTCGGCGTTGTCGGCGGTGAAGGTCCAGGCGGTGCCGGTGAAGTCGTCGCCGGAGTAGCCGATGACCTGGTAGCCGGGGGCGAGCCGCAGGGAGGAGAGGGTGAGCGGGGCGAGGCCGGCCAGGGTCAGGTCGTCCGCGGTGTAGTCGCCGACTTCGAGGACGGTGCCGGAGCCGGAGTAGTCGACGTCCTTGAAGCCCACGGCCCCGGCCAGTGGCCGCAGGCTGGGGATCTCGCCGGTGAAGGTCAGCTTCAGGACGTAGGCGTTCGCGGTGAAGGGCGCGGACGACGGCAGGGTGACCGTCAGGCCCGTGGAATCCTGCGTCGGAGTCGGCAGGCCGATGTAGTTGCCGGCGGTGGAGCCGAGCAGCTTGGCCGACGCCAGCGAGGAGACGTCGATCCGGGCGGAGTTGAGCGTCTTGACCGTCAGTGAACTGCCGGGCCAGCCCAGCACGGTGGCGTACAGGACGGTGTTCGCCTTGTCGCGGGTGAAGCGGATGTCCTGGGCGGTGCCGGCCGTGGGGGTGGTGAAGGAGCCGCCGCCCATCTTCGTGGGGCCCTCGCCGTAGGCCGTCCAGGCCCGCGTGTCGTAGATCGACTCGCCGAAGCGCCCCAGGTAGTCACCGATGGCGAGCAGGATGTCCTTCTGCCCCTGCGGGATCGTGCCGTCGGCCATCGGCGCGATGTTCAGCAGCATGTTGCCGTTCTTGCTGACCCGGTCGATCAGCGCGTGCAGCATCTGCTGCGTCGAGTAGTAGCCGATGCCGGTGGTGTAGCACCAACTGGAGCTGGAGATGCTGTCGTCGGTCAGCCAGTACGGCGCGGTGAGGTCGGCCGGGCCGCCGCGCTCGAAGTCGTAGACCTCGCCGTGGCTGTCGAGGCCGTCCTTGTAGGTGGCGACGACTTCCCTGCCCCACTTGGCGGCCTGGTTGTAGTAGTACGAGAGGAAGTCGAGGCGCTGGGTCTCGTCGACGTGGTCCAGGCGCCAGTCCTGCCACAGGATGTCGGGCTCGGCTAGGTCGATCACCTCCTTGAGCTTGTCGTACCAGAGCTGGTTCTCCTCGGCCGAACTCAGCTGCCCGTACAGCTTCTTGAGGCTCGCGTCCGTCTGGGCGGGCGCGTACTCGTAGTAGCCGGTGAAGTTGTACGCGTGGTGCATCGCCACCAGCAGTTTCAGGTCCTTCGCCCGGATGGCGTCGATGAACAGCTTCAGCAGGTTCAGGCGGGGGCCCTTGGCCACCGAGTTCCACTCGTTGACCTGGCTGTCCCACATGGAGAAGCCGTCGTGGTGCTCGGAGACCGGTCCGGCGAACCGCGCGCCCGCGTCGACGAACAACTGGGCCCACTCCGCGGGGTCGAAGTTCCCGCCGGCCGACTTGAGCTTCGGCGCGAACTCCACGTGGTTGCCGGCGAGGTCGTCCGCGCCGTTGACGAAGTTGTGGAACGGCCAGACCGAGGGGTCGCCGTAGGTGGCGATGTGGTGCTTGTTGGCCTTGCTGCCCGAGTCGTACATGTTGCGCGGGTACCACTCGCTGTCGTACGCGGGGACGCTGAAGACGCCCCAGTGGAAGTAGATGCCGAACTTGGCGTCTTTGAACCACTCGGGTGAGGCGGTGTGTTGGTTCACGGAGTCCCATGTGGGTGTGTAGGAGCTCGACGCCGCCCGGGCGCTGCCGACGGCGAACCCGTCGGCGGCGATCGCGGTGGCCACGACGGCGGTGGCACCGGCCAGGAGTTGGCGTCTGCTGATTGAACTCGGCATGAGGACATCCCTGTTGCGGAGGGGGACGGGGGGACCCGGGCGCCGGATGCTACGCATGAAGGTCGTCCACGTATCCCGTCCATGTCAACAGGCATGCACTCGATTAATGGGATGGATTCTATGGGGCGGGTGGCCGTGGGGGCGTAGATCCTGACCGTCGTACGAGAAAACTGCTGATGAACCGGGTTAGTGTGGTGGAGTGGCGGCTGGATACTCCGATCGCCTCTGCATATACATCCCATCTCCCTGTGGTCGGCGGTGCGTGCGCCCGTATCATCGAGGTCACTTTGAGCCTGCGGAGCCGGGCAGGGAGAGAGGTCGCGGTGTCCCTGACGGACAAGGCCATTGAGCAGATCCGTGAACTGATCCGGACCGGCGCGCTCCCGCCGGGCTCCAAGCTGCCGCCGGAACCGGAGCTGGCGGCCCAGCTGGGTCTGTCCCGCAACCTCGCCCGCGAGGCGGTCAAGGCCCTGGCCGTGGCCCGGGTCCTGGAGATCCGGCGCGGTGACGGAACCTATGTCACCAGCCTTCAGCCGAGCCTGCTGCTGGAGGGGCTGGGCGGTGCCGTGGAACTCCTCCAGGGAGACTCGGCCGCCCTGCGGGACCTCATGGAGGTACGGCGCCTGCTCGAACCCGTCGCCACGGCCCTGGCCGCGACCCGGATCTCCGACGAGCAACTGGCCGAGGTGGAGCGGCATCTGGAGGCCATGCGCGGGGCACGCGACGATGTCGAGCGGCTGAACGCCCACGACGCCGCGTTCCACCGCGCGGTCATCTCGGCCACCGGCAACGAATCGCTGCTCACGTTGCTGGAGGGCGTGTCCGGCCGTACGCTGCGTGCCCGCATCTGGCGTGGCCTGGTCGACACCCGGGCAGCCGGACGCACCCTCGCCGAACACGAGGCGATCTTCGCGGCCCTGTCCCGCCGCGACGCGGCCGTCAGCCAGGCCGCAGCGCTGCTGCATGTGAGCAACACCGAGCAGTGGCTGCGGGAACACCTGCGCTCGGGCGAGTCCGGCGGGTCCAGCGAGTCCCTCGCGTCCTGAAGGGACGGTGCCGCGAATGCCGCGATGGTAGCGGTCACAGCTGGAGCCCCGCCTCGAAGACCTCCTGGTCGATGTGGTCCAGGGCGGTGCGCACCGCGCCCAGCGCCACCGATTCGTCGCCCAGCGCGGAGACCTCGATACGGGGGGTGGTCAGGCACAACTCGCCCAGCCGGTCGCGCAGCGGCTGGAGCAGCTGCTCGCCCGCGCGGGACAGACCGCCGCCGATGACGACGAGGTCGGGGTCCAGGGTGAGCACGAGGGCGGCGATGCCGTTGGAGAGCGCGGACGTGTAGGCCCGTACGGCTTCGGCGGCCTCGGGGTCGGCCTGCGCGGCACCGAAGACGGCCGCGGCGTCGGCGCCATGGGACTCCAGGTCGCCGGGGGCGTCCCACCAGCCGAGCATGCGCAGGTTGCCGATCTCGCCCGCGGCGCCGTTGGGGCCGCGGTGCAGACGTCCGCCGACGATCATTCCGGCGCCGGTGCGCCGGCCCGCGAGGATGTAGACGACGTCGTCGACATGGCGGGCGCAGCCGCGCCAGTGCTCGGCCAGGGTCGCGAGGTTCGCGTCGTTCTCGGCGTTGACCCGGCAGCCGAACCGGTCGGCGAAATAGCCGCTCAGGTTCACCCCGGTCAGCCCGGGCAGGACCGTGGAGCGGGTCATGCGTCCGGCGCGGTCCATGAGACCCGGCAGGCCGACCGTGAGTGCCCACAGGGACGACGGTGCCAGCCGGGCCTCCTGGAGGCACTCCTCGACCAGGTTCCCGGCGCGTTCCAGGCGGTCGGGGCCGGGCAGGTCGTCGCCGAGTGCGCAGCGCCGGGTGGCGACGACCCGGCCCCCCAGGTCGGTGACGATCACCAGCGCCTTGCGCATGCCGATGTCGAGACCGACGGCGTGCCCGGCCGCGGCGTGGAAGCGGAAGCGGCGGGCCGGGCGTCCCATCGCCCCGTCGTCCGGGGGGAGTTCCTCGGCCCAGCCGCGGGCGGTCAGGTCGGCCAGCACGGACTCGACCGTGGGGCGGGAGAGCCCGGCGGTCTTCGCCAGCTGGCTGAGGGTCGCCGGCGTACCGGTGTGCCGCAGGGCACGCAGCGCCGCCTGGGCGTTGTGGGCGCGGATGAACGCCTGGTCAGCGCCGCTGTTCTCACGATTGCGCATGCCATCCCTCGGTCATGGGACGCACCGGCGTCGCCGCCGATGGACCCTCGCTTCTGTAGGGCACTTTCATATTACTCGCGCGTGAACCCTTGACGACCGCTGATTACGAGGCTGTACTGAGCCGCGCCGACATACGAAAAGCATCTTCGTATGTATGAAGTCCCGGGAACGCCCCTTCCCGCCCGGACAGTCCTTCCCCACCCTCGGTCGCAGCCAGGAGTCGCACCATGTCACACGCCATGACCACCCGCCGGAGACACGGCCGCCCGATCCGCCACGGCGCGGGTGCCACCGCCGCGACGGCGGTCCTGCTCCTGGTGGCCGCCTGCGCACCGGGCGGGGCGTCGTCGGACACGACGAGGACCACGGCGGTGTCCACCACGATCCCCTCGGACAAGAAGATCACCCTCACGCTCGCCACCTCGGAGAACGCCGGGCTGACCAAGGGCCTGATCGCGGCCTTCGAGAAGGCGCACCCGAACATCACGATCACCATGAAGTACACGGGCTACGACGACTACAACCACTCCCTGGGGCTGTCGCTCGCCTCCGACTCCTCGCCGGACATCGTGCTCCTCAACATGGTCGGCACCACGGTGAGGAACAAGCTCCTGCTGAACCTGGATCCCTACGCCAGGGCGTACGGCTGGGACAAGATCTACCCGAGCTCCCAGCTCTCCCAGTGGCAGGTGGGTGCCGACGGCACCTCGCTGGGCACCGGCCATCTGTGGGCGGCCCCGGCCGGCTTCTCCATGGTGGGCGTCTTCTACAACAAGGAACTCGCCGCCAAGCTCGGCATCACCTCCCCGCCGACCACCCTCGCGGAGTTCCAGGCCGACCTCGACAAGGCCGAGGCCGCCGGGAAGACGGGCCTGCAGATGCCCAACCTGGACGGCCACTCCGCGTTCGTCGTGCAGTCGATCGCCCAGTCCGTCGACGGCGCCGAGACCACCCGGAAGTGGTTCGAGGGCCGTACCGGATCCACCTTCGACACCCCCGGCAACCTCCAGGGCGCCCAGAGCCTGCTGAAGTGGTCCAAGGCCGGCGAGCTCTCCAAGGGTGCCAACGGCACCGACCTCTCCGGCGCGGTCGCCGCCTTCGCCAAGGGCGACGGCCTCTTCCTGGTCGACGGCAACTGGGACGCGGCGACCATCGACAAGGCCCTGCCCGGCAAGGTCGGCTTCGTCGCCTACCCGAAGGCGTCGAGCGACGGGAAGTACGCGGCCGTCGGCGGCTCCATCGCCTACGGCATCTCCGCCCGCTCCAAGAACGCCGACGCCGCTGCCGCGTTCCTCGACTTCTGGCACAGCAAGGCGGCGGCCCAGGTCCAGCTGGACCACTACTTCATGCCGGCCGACTCCAGCAGTTCCGCCGGCTCGGACGCCAAGAGCGTGCTGGGCGACATGTCCAAGGCGTGGGCCCAGGTCAACCAGGACAACGGCCTGGTCGGCTTCTACGCCAACGCCACCTCCTCGATGAACGACACCCTCACCTCGTCCTCGCAGTCCCTGATCGCCGGCCGTGTCACTCCGCAGGAGTACGTCGACGCGGTGCAGAAGGACTGGTCCAAGGCGCACACCAAGTAGGCCGTCGAGGCAACCGGAAGACCGTGTGATGACCAAGACCCTGGACCGGCGCCGTCAGACGCCGGCACCCCCCGCGCCGGTGCGCCCGGCCCGGCGCCCACCCCGCCGGGAGAGCCGCCGGATCGCCTACCTGCTGCTCGCCCCCGCGCTGCTCGCCTACACCGTGTTCGTGGCCCTGCCCTGGCTGCACACCATGTGGCTGTCCCTCTACGACTGGGACGGCATCGGCGTGGGCACCTGGGCCGGCCTCGCCAACTACCGTCAGGTGCTGACCGATCCGGACCTGTACGGGGCGATCGAGCACTCGCTCGGCTTCGTCCTCTTCTACTCGGTCCTGCCGATCGTGATCGCCCTGGTCCTGGCCGCCGTCCTCGGCGGCCGGACCGGCGCCGGGGGATCCGCGGCCCGGGCGGTCCTGTTCCTGCCCCAGGTGGTCCCGCTGGTGGCCGGCGGTATCGCCTGGCGCTGGATGTACGCCCAGGACGGCGTGGTCAACCAGGTCCTGAGCGCCGTGGGGCTCGGCGGCCTGACCCGCGCCTGGCTGGGCGACTTCACCTGGGCCTTCCCCGCGGTCGGCCTGGTCGGCACCTGGGTCATGCTCGGCCTGTGCCTGGTGTTCTTCCTGACCGGCATCGCCAAGATCGACCCGGCGCTGTTCGAGGCGTGCCGTATCGACGGCGCCGGTCCGGTGCGCACCTTCTTCGCGGTCACCCTGCCCGCCCTGCGCAACGAGATCGTCGTCGCCACGGTCGTCACCGTCATCGCCGCCCTGTCCAGCTTCGACGTCGTCTACGCCACCACCGGCGGCGGCCCCGGCGACTCGTCGATCGTGCCGGCCGTCCTCATCTACCGACTGGCCTTCACCGATGGCCAGGTCGGGCTCGCCTGCGCGCTCGCCGTCGTGCTCAGCGTGCTGATCTCGGTCATCGTGCTCGCACTCGGCCGACTCTCCAAGGAGGACTCATGAGCGCGTCCGTCATGAGCACCCGCGCCGAACGACTGACCGGCACCGT
Source organism: Streptomyces sp. NPDC048277 (assembly GCF_040652235.1). Classification (NCBI taxonomy): domain Bacteria; kingdom Bacillati; phylum Actinomycetota; class Actinomycetes; order Kitasatosporales; family Streptomycetaceae; genus Streptomyces; species Streptomyces sp. NPDC048277. The sequence continues at coordinate 467,613 of NZ_JBEZLQ010000003.1, read as the reverse complement.
CGTCCTGTGGGCCTTCGCCGCAGCCGTCCTGGTGCCCTTCGCCGCCATCACACTGGCCGCCCTGCACCCGGCCGGCGCACCCGTCGCCGGGCTGTCCTGGCCGTCGACCCCGCACTTCGAGAACTTCCGGCGGGCCTGGACCATCGCCGGCTTCGGCTCCCTGCTGCGCTCCAGCGCGACCATCGCCCTGGTCGTCGTACCGATCGGCGGGCTCTTCGCGACCATGGCCGGCTACGCGTTCGGCACCATGCGCTTCACCGGCAGCAGGCTGCTGTTCTCCTTCCTCCTCATCGGACTGACCCTGCCTCCGGAGGCCGCGGTCATCCCGCTCTACTACGACCTCAAGCAGGTCGGCCTCACCGACTCCTACTGGGCGCTGATCCTGCCGCTGATCGGCCTGTACATGCCCTTCGGGGCCTTCTGGATGCGGGCCCACTTCCTCAGTGTCCCCAGGGAACTCGCCGAGGCCGCCCGGGTCGACGGCGCGAGTGAGTGGTCGGTGTTCCGGCGCATCATGATCCCCACCGCGCGCCCGGCCATCGCCACCCTCGCCATGCTCTTCTTCGTGTGGAGCTGGAACCAGTTCCTGCTGGCCCTGATCCTCATCCAGGAGCCCTCCCGCCGCACCGCACCGGCCGGTCTCGGCTTCTTCATCGACCAGAACACCCGTGACGTGCCCATGCTCTGCGCCGCCACGCTGATCGTCATCGCCCCCGTGATCGCGCTGTACCTGATCGGCCAGCGTCACCTCATCCGCGGCATGACCCAGGGCGCGGTCAAGGGCTGACCCCACCCCCACACCGAGTCAGGAGTACGACTTCTTGAACGCCCCCTCGAACGCTGCCTGGTGGACCGAGTCCGTCACCTACCAGATCTACGTCCGCAGCTTCGCCGACTCCGACGGAGACGGCGTCGGCGACCTCGACGGCATCCGCTCCCGACTGCCGTATCTCCGCGAACTCGGCGTCGACGCCGTCTGGTTGACGCCCTGTTACCCGTCGCCCCAGCACGACCACGGGTATGACGTGGCCGACTACACGGACATCGAACCGGCCTACGGCACCCTGCACGACTTCGACCGGCTCGTCGCCGAGGCGCACGGGCTGGGCCTGCGGGTGCTGCTGGACATCGTGCCCAACCACTGCTCGGTCGAGCACCCGTGGTTCCGCGCCGCGCTCGCCGCCGGACCGGGCAGCCCCGAGCGCGAACGCTTCCACTTCCGTCCCGGCGACGGGGACGACCCCCCGAACAACTGGCGCTCGATGTTCGGCGGCCCCGCCTGGCGGCGGACGCCCGACGGCGAGTGGTTCCTGCACCTGTTCACCCCGGAACAGCCCGACTGGAACTGGAACCACCCGGACGTGGTCGAGATGTTCGAGGGCGTGCTGAGGTTCTGGCTGGACCGAGGTGTCGACGGCTTCCGTATCGACGCGGCCCAGGGGCTGCACAAGGACCCCGAACTCCCGGACGTGGCCGACCCGTTCGAGGAGGAGCGGATCGCGGACGCCACCAACGTCCACGCCTGGAACCGCCCCGAGGTGCACGAGGTGTACCGCGCCTGGCGGCGCATCGCGGACGAGTACGCCGCGCGGGACGGCAGCGACCGGCCGCTCATCGGCGAGATCACCGGCATCGGCAAGCGGCATCTGCACGAGTACGTCCAGCCCGATCAACTCCACCAGGGCTTCTTCTGGGACCTGCTGGACTCGCCGTTCGACGCCGAGGCGTTCGCGACCACCATCCGGCGCGGCCAGGACCAGGCGGCCCGCACCGGCGCGCCGGTCACCTGGGTCCTCGGCAACCACGACACCGTCCGCGTCGCCACCCGCTACGGGGGCGGCGCCCCGGGCGCAGGTCCGGGTGACATCGAGGCCGGCACCGCACGGGCCCGCGCCGCCGCCCTGCTCGCCCTCGCCCTCCCCGGCGCGGTCTACATCTACCAGGGAGAGGAACTCGCCCTCCCCGAGGTCGTCGACCTCCCCCTCGACCGCATCACCGACCCCATCTACTGGCGTACCGAAGGCCGCCGCCTGGGCCGCGACGGATGCCGGATCCCCCTGCCCTGGAACGGTACGACGGCCCCGTTCGGCTTCTCCGGCACCCCGCACACCTGGCTGCCCCAACCACTCTCCTTCGCCCGCCACACCGTCGAACACGCGCAGTCCGACCCCGCCTCCACCTGGCACCTCTACCGACAGGCGCTGCGCCTGCGCCGCGACCTCCTCGCCGACGCCGGTCCCGTCCAACTGCTCCCGGCTCCTCCCGGAGTCCTCGTCTTCCGGCGAGGGGACGGCTTCACCTGCGCCGTCAACACGGGGGACGCCCCGGTGGACGCACCGCACCCCGGCACCCCCCTCCTGTCCAGCGCCCCGCTGCCCGCCGGCAAGCTGCCCGCCGACACGGCGGCCTGGTGGACCGACTGACCCTCCCCGGAATCCCACCTCCGTCTTCCGAGAGGACACCCGTACCCGTGCAACCAAGAAGACTCCGCGCCCGGAACGCGTTCCGGGCCGTCACCGCCGCCGCGCTGGGCCTGTTCAGCGCCGGGCTGCTCACCGTCGCCGGACCCGCCCCGAGCGCGCACGCGGCCACCTCGACCGTTGTGTCCCGCCTGGTCGCGGGCCGCGAGATCCAGGTCGACGGCGTCCCGTTCAACCCGCTCCCGGTGCAGTACCGCGTCGACCGGGCCCTGCGCTACAACGGGCTGACGCTCGCCGACACGGCCGCCTTCTACGCGGACGCCAAGCGGCTCGGCTTCAACACCATCAGCATCCCGTTGCTCTGGAACAAGTTCGAGACCAGCGAGGGCGTCTACGACTACACCTGGCTGAACTCGTTCATCGACAACGCCAAGGCCAACGGGCTGAAGCTGGAGGTCATCTGGTTCGGCTCGAACGTCGGTGGCGGCGGCGCCTCGAACTTCATGCCGTCGTACATCCAGGACGACACCACCACCTACCCCCGGCAGCTGAACTCCGACGGCACGGCCCGCCAGTGGACCAACACCTGGGACGGCACGGTCACCCCGTACAGCCTGGAGGACCCAAAACTGCTCGCGCGTGAGGAGGCGGCGCTCCAGGCCGTCGACGACCACCTGGCGAGCTACGACACCGCGCACACCACCATCGGCATCCAGGTCAACAACGAGCCGACGCCCGGGACCTGCAACGGCGACCGCTCCTACGACACGGACACCACCGACGCGTACAACGCCTACGTCGCCGCCAACGGGTCCATCAGCGGCAAGGACTTCGCGAACATGGAGCTCGCGGTACGGCAGAACAGGCTGGCCGAGGTGATCAAGGGCGGACCCTATGTCACCTACACCCGCATGAACCTGTCCTGCAACAACGACCCCAACAAGTTCGTCACATACAGCCCGGACATCGACTTCGTCGGGATCGACCCGTACACCACGTCCGTCAGCACCATCCAGAGCAAGATCAAGCCCGACCAGAAGCTGATCTCTATCCCGGAGAACGGGCCGTCCTCCAACACCGGGGGCACCTCCAACGTGCCCGCGCTGATGCTCGCCGCCTACGACTCCGGGGCGGTCGACTACTCCACGTACCAGCTGGCGTACGAGATGAACGACAGCGACGTGTGGAACCGCTACACGATGGTCAACCTGGACCACACGGACACCGCCTACGCCGGCCCCGCGAGCAACGCCGTCACCCAGCTGGGCAAGGACCCCCAGCTGATGAGCAAGGCCAACGGCGTCGACCTCGGCTACTTCTACAGCTCCAGCAGCAGCTACAGCACGACGAAGACGCTCGGCGCGGTCACCGTGAAGTACGCGACCACCGCGAGCGGCAGCGGTGTGGCGGAGACCGACCAGAGCAACGTCTACCTGATGGGGCTCGGCGCGTCCGGCACCTTCACCGTCACCGCGTCCTCCGCGCCGACAGCCGCCTCGGACGGCTACTTCGACGCCCATCACAACTGGGTCGCCTCCGGCTCCGCCGCCTTCACGGACAACGGCGACGGAACCTACACGGTGACCGCGTCCAGCAGTCAGTTCATCCGGCTGACCTTCGGCTCGGGCCTCAGCACGGCCACCATGACCGCGAGTTCGACGGCGAGCTCCGGCGGCGCTCCGGCGAACGCGATCGACGGAAACCTGGACAACGCCTACGTCAGCGCCGACACCCCGTCCTTCCCGCAGACGCTGACCGAGACCTACGCCGGCCCCCAGAACATCTCGGGTGTCACCGTCGCCTGCGAGTACTGCCAGGGCCAGGGCATCACCAAGTTCGACGTCCAGGTGTCGGTCGACGGCTCGACGAACTGGACCACGGTGGCCTCGTCCGGGACCCTCACCTACTCCACGAACAGTTCCACCGTGGAGAGCAAGACCGTTGAGTTCCCGGCCCAGTTGCAGGTCAAGGGTCTGCGGCTGGTGGTGAACGCGGCGAACCTGAAGTGGAAGCACTACGTCGTGGACGAGCTGCTCCCGATCCTCGACGGGCCGGCCTACTACTACCAGATCGCCAACCGGAGCGACGGGACGTACCTCAACCTCGAAAGCGGCGGCACCTACGTGGACGCCACCGCGCTCGGCGGGCCCGACTGGTGGTCCGCGCAGTGGACCCTGAGCGCCACCTCCGACCAGTACCTGCGCTTCAGCAACCGCAACACCGGCGCCTACCTCCACAACCAGGACGACCTCGCCTACCTGGAACACGGCTCCCTCGGGAACTCCAGCTGGTGGAGCGCCCAGTGGACGTTCGTCCCGACCGACTCCGGGTACGCGCAACTGCGCAGCCACTACAAGACGAGCAACTACATCAGCCTCCAGAACGACCTCGGCCACGCCGAACAGGGCACCCTGAGCGACTCGACGTCATCGAGCTCGCAGTGGGAGTTCCTGCCCACCCGCTGAGAAACGCACAGAGTCGGGCCTCGACGCCGGGGCCCGACTCTGCCGTCCGCCCGCTGTGCTCATGCTCACATGCACTGTCACCTAGAGTAGTTTACTAGGACGTCCTACTATTCCTGTAGTCGCTGTTCCCCAGCCCTGTCAGGGAAGGCATTCCATGAGCGCGTTGCACCAGCCCCTGCACCCGGTCCGTCTGGTCACGGCCTCGGCGCTGTTCGACGGACATGACGCGTCGATCAACATCATGCGGCGGATCTTCCAGTCGCAGGGCGCGGAGGTGATCCACCTCGGCCACAACCGGTCGGTGCGGGAGGTCGTGGACGCGGCGCTGGAGGAGGATGCGCACGGTGTGGCGGTCTCGTCGTACCAGGGTGGGCACGTCGAGTACTTCGAGTACCTGGTCGAGTCGCTGCGCGCGCAGGGCGCGGACCACATCCGGGTGGTGGGCGGCGGGGGCGGAGTCATCGTGCCCGAGGAGATCGCCCGGCTGCGGGGGAGCGGGGTGACCATCTTCTCTCCGGAGGACGGGCAGCGGATGGGCCTGGCCGGGATGGTCAACTCGGTGCTCCGGGACTGTGACTTCGACCTGTGGGACGGCAAGCAGGCCGACGTCGACGCGGTACTCGCCGGGGACAGGTTCGCGGTCGCCCGTGCCGTCACCGGTGCCGAACTGGGCAAGCTGCCGCCGGAGTTCCTGGCGCGACTGCGGGAGCCGGCCCGTGTGGTGCCGGTGCTGGGCATCACCGGCACCGGCGGTTCCGGGAAGTCGTCGCTCACCGACGAGTTGGTGCGGCGCTTCCGAGTGGACCAGCAGGACAAGCTGCGGATCGCGGTGATCGCGGTCGACCCGACCCGGCGGCGTGGCGGCGGCGCGCTGCTCGGCGACCGGATCCGGATGAACTCCCTCGACGGGAACCGGGTGTTCTTCCGCAGCCTGGCGACCCGTGGCAGCCGTGAGCTGCCCGAGCACCTTCCCGACGTGCTCGACGTCGTCAAGGCGGCCGGCTTCGACCTGGTGATCGTGGAGACCCCGGGCATCGGCCAGGGCGACGCGGCGATCGTGCCGTTCGTCGACACCTCCCTGTATGTGATGACACCGGAGTTCGGTGCCGCCTCGCAGCTGGAGAAGATCGACATGCTCGACTTCGCGGACGTGGTGGCGATCAACAAGTTCGAGCGGCGCGGCGGCAAGGACGCCATGCGCGACGTCGGCCGCCAACTGGTGCGCAACCGCGAGGCGTTCGGCATGCGGCCCGAGGACATGCCGGTCTACGGCACCTCCGCGGCCACCTTCAACGACGACGGCGTCACCGCGCTCCACCAGTACCTCAAGACCGCCCTCGCGGAGAAGGGGCTGCCGCTGTCCGGTGGTGCCCTTCAGCCGGTCGATGTGCGCCACTCCTCCGGTATCCGGCAGGTGGTCCCGGCCGACCGGGTCCGCTACCTCGCCGAGATCAGCGACTCCGTCCGCGCGTACCACGGGGAGACCGGCCGGCTGGCCGAGGCGGCACGCCGGGTGCAGCGCCTGGAGGCGGTCCGGGCCGAACTCACCGGGGCGGGCTTCGACGCGAAGGACGTACGGTCGCTGCTGGCGGACGCACAGCGGCAGCTGCCGTACGAGATCACGGAACAGATCGGGGACTGGCCTGCGGTCGTCGCGTCCTACTCCGGCGACGAGCAGGTCGTGACGGTCCGGGACAAGGAGATCCGTACCAAGCTCAACCGTGAGTCCCTCTCCGGGAACAAGATCCCCCGCGTCGCCCTGCCCCGCTTCACCGACCACGGCGAACTGGTCCGGTTCTGGCGCGCGGAGAACCTGCCGGGCCGCTTCCCCTTCACCGCCGGGGTGTTCCCCTTCAAGCGTGACGGCGAGGACCCGGCCCGGATGTTCGCCGGCGAGGGCGACCCGTTCCGCACCAACCGGCGCTTCAAGCTGCTCTCCGAGGGGCAGCCCGCCACCCGCCTGTCCACCGCCTTCGACTCGGTCACCCTCTACGGCCGCGACCCCGACGAACGCCCCGACATCTACGGCAAGGTCGGCACCTCCGGCGTCTCGGTCGCCACGCTTGAGGACATGAAGGCGCTGTACGACGGCTTCGACCTGGTCGCCCCGACCACCTCGGTCTCCATGACCATCAACGGACCCGCGCCGACCATCCTCGCCTTCTTCCTCCACACGGTGATCGACCAGCAGACCGACAGGTTCCGCGCCGCCGAGGGCCGTGACCCCTCGCCCGACGAGGCGGCCGGGCTGCGGGCCCGTGCGCTGGCGACGGTGCGCGGCACGGTGCAGGCCGACATCCTCAAGGAGGACCAGGGCCAGAACACCTGCCTGTTCTCCACCGAGTTCTCGCTTCGGATGATGGCCGACATCCAGGAGTGGTTCATCGAGCAGAAGGTCCGCAACTTCTACTCGGTGTCGATCTCCGGTTACCACATCGCCGAAGCCGGGGCCAACCCGATCAGCCAGCTCGCCTTCACCCTCGCCAACGGCTTCACCTACGTCGAGGCCTACCTGGCCAGGGGCATGCACATCGACGACTTCGCCCCCAACCTCTCCTTCTTCTTCTCCAACGGCATGGACCCCGAGTACTCGGTCCTGGGCCGGGTCGCCCGCCGCGTCTGGGCGGTCGCGATGAAGGAGAAGTACGGCGCCAACGAGCGCAGCCAGAAGCTGAAGTACCACGTGCAGACCTCCGGACGCTCCCTGCACGCCCAGGAGATGGACTTCAACGACATCCGTACCACGCTGCAGGCCCTCATCGCGATCTACGACAACTGCAACAGCCTGCACACCAACGCCTACGACGAGGCCGTCACCACCCCCACCGAGGACTCCGTCCGCCGGGCCCTGGCCATCCAGCTGATCATCAACCGGGAGTGGGGCCTGGCCATGAACGAGAACCCGCTCCAGGGCTCGTTCGTCATCGACGAGCTCACCGACCTCGTCGAGGAGGCCGTGCTGAAGGAGTTCGACCGGATCAGCGAACGCGGCGGGGTGCTCGGCGCGATGGAGACCGGCTACCAGCGCGGCCGTATCCAGGACGAGTCGATGCTCTACGAGCAGCGCAAGCACGACGGCACCCTGCCCGTCATCGGCGTCAACACCTTCCGCAACCCGCACGCCGACACGGCCGAACCCGTCGTCGTCGAACTGGCCCGCGCCACCGAGCAGGAGAAGCGTTCTCAGCTGACGCGGGTCCAGGACTTCCAGGCCCGCCACCAGGAGCCGGCCCATACCGCCCTGGCCGCGCTCAAGGACGCGGCGGTCAGCCGCGACAACGTGTTCGCGGTCCTGATGGACGCAGCCCGCGTCTGCTCCCTCCAGCAGATCACCGACGCCTTCTTCGAGGTCGGCGGCCAGTACCGCCGTAACGTCTGAAAGGACCTCCCGAGGGGGCAGGGGAGGGTCAGGTGTGCGCGATGCTGCTCACCGCGGAGCGCAGGTCGTCCTCCTCGTGCAGCGGCGGGGGCAGCGGGGTCGCGTTGGCGGGATTGAGCGAGTCGAACAGCAGGGCGATGAAGCGGGCCCGGAGGGAGGGGGGAGTACCCGGAATCGCCAGGCCGGCGACGGCCATGACGAGAAAGCGCGGGATGTCCTCCGCGGTGAGATCCTCGCGGACCTCCCCCTGCTGCTGCGCGCGCAGCAGCAGGGGGTGCAACGACTCGCTGACGCGCTGAAGGGCGTCCACGGCGACATCGGTGAAGTTGCTGACGAAGGTGACCAGCCCCTTCTCCTCCGTGATCAGGTCGAGCAGCCGGGTGGCGACGTCCTGGAGCGACCGGCGCGGGTGCGGCGAGTCGGCCGCCCGGTCGATGAGGGGGAGCAGGTCGGTCTTGAGGATGTCGTCGAGGACCGCGCGGACGAGGGCCTCCCGGTTCGGGAAGTGGCGGTAGAGGGTCGCGATGCCGACGCCCGCCTCGGCCGCGATCTGGTCGAGGGACCCCTCGGCCGTGCCGAGGACGGCCCGTCCCGCGGCGGTGATGCGCTCCACGCTTGAGCGTGCGTCGACCCTGCGTCGTGGACCGCGGTCCTTGGCGGTGGCCATCTGAGGCTCCTTCTCGTTTCCCTCCACTGAGATGAAGGCTATCCGGACCCCCGCCCAACTGATAGTAATCTATCTGTTCGACAGTGCACTCTCGGTTTGAGAGTACCTTCTTATGATGCCGGACTTCGTCTCATTCCCCCTGGTGCTGCCTCGCGGCGGCCCAGCCGATCAGGGCGCCACGCAGCGCGGAGACCAGACAGCCCGCGGCCTCGTCCTCAGTGCGTCCGCTCTTGATGAGGTCGAGGATGTCCCGGGGATCGAACAGCGCGTTCCACAGGAACAGGGCCTCGTCGCCGAGGTCGCCGAGGCCGAGGTCCTCGGTGGTCTGCCGCAGCGGCTCGGTGAGCGCCTCGGCCTGCGGGGTGAGGTAGGCGGTCCCTTCGCGCAGCCGCTCCAGATAGCCGCGGTGCGAGCGCATCTGGGCCATCGCTCCGCCGTGTTCGAGGACGAGGGACACCCAGTACCGCGACACGGCTTCGAGCCGGGCCATGCCCCGGGTGGTCTGCCGCACGCTGAAGTCCCGCAATTCGGAACCCACTTGGGCCCGGAAGGCGTGCAGGATCTCCTCGACGGAGGAGAAGTGGCGGTAGGCCGTCGCGGTGGACACCTCGGCGTGCCTGGCGATCTCGGCGAGGCTGACCGGCGTCGGCGAGTTCTCGAAGAGCAGCGCGGCGGCCTTGATGAGATGCCGGCGGTTGCGCTCGGTGTCACTGCGCATGGGGCGACTCCTCGTGGTGGGCGGGACGGCGCTCATCGCAGGGACGCGAGGCCGTCGGCCAGCCTGCGGACGCCCTCGGTGATGGACTGCGGGCTGGCAGCGTACGACAGCCTCAGGTGCCCTTCACCCCGTGCCCCGAACTCGCTGCCGGGCCGGACGGCGACGCCGTGCGCCCGCAGTGCCGCGACGACCTCCACGGACGGCAGGCCGATGTCGTAGCGCGGGAACTGGTAGAAGGCGCCCTCGGGTTCGCTGAGCGTGAGGCCGGGGACCGCGGCCAGTTCCGTCCGCATGATCTCGCGGCGCTGCTCGTACGCGGCACGCATCCGGGCGACGTCCCCGGCGCAGTGCTCCACGGCGGCGAGCGCGGCGTCCTGGACGACGGTGTTGACCGAGCCGTTGAAGGTGTTGTGGACGCGCGCCGCCGCCCGGACGACCGGTGCGGGTCCCCAGAGGTAGCCGACGCGCCAGCCGGTCATCGCGTAGCTCTTGGAGAAGGTCTGGCAGTGGACGGTACGGTCGCGCAGGCCGTCGACCGAGATCGCCGAGGTGAACGGCCGGCCGGTGTAGTCAAGGTCGGAGTACGCCTCGTCGGAGATGACGAGCGTGTCCGTACCCGTCAACAGACCTGCGAGCGCCTCCAGTTCCGCGCGGCCGTGCACGATGCCGGTCGGGTTGACGGGGTTGCAGAAGACGAAGAGCCGGGCGCCGGTGAGGGCGTCGGCGAGCCGGTCGAGGTCCCAGTGGAGGTCGGACGCCAGCGGCACGGGTACGACGATGCCGCCGGCCATGCTGACCAGGTCGGCGTAGAGGGAGTAGGTGGGGTCGGGTACGACCACCTTGTCGCCGGGGTTGACGATGCCGAGGATCGACGCGGCGAGCCCGGCGGTGCCGCCCTGGGTGACCAGGAGGTCGGCGGCGGAGACGGGGGCACCGGCGATGCCGGTGAGCCGGTCGGCGAGCGCCTCGCGCAGCGCGGGCTCGCCCAGGAGCGGCGAGTAGTGGGTGCGTCCGGCGCGCAGCGAGGCCTCGGCCGCCTCGGTGATCTGCCGGGGCGTGTCGAAGTCGGGTTCGCCCATGGCGAGGGAGACCAGATCGGACCGGGACTGCGGCTGCTGGGTCCGGCGGGAGACGGCCTCGATCCGGGCGACGGCGTCGGCGGTGGTGAACCGGGGCGGCTGGGTGGTGACGGTGGGCGGCATGCGCTCTCCTGGTGGCGGGTTCAGATCTGGGGCCTGGCGTCGGCGGGCGCGCCCGCCCACCGGCTGATCTCGAGGTCGGCGGAGACGTCGCGCTGTCTGGTCGGGGCGACGACCATCTCCTGGAGGACCACGCGCTGGGGAAGGGCGACGGCGAGCCGAATGGCCTCGGCCACGTCCTCGGGCTGCACCATCAGGGCGCGTTCCTCCGGCGCCGGCGGCCGGGCGCGGTTGTCGAGGATGGGGGTGTCCGCCTCGCCGGGCAGCACGGTGATCGCCCGCAGCCCCTGGTTGCGGAAGGTGTTGTGCAGGAAGGTCATGAAGTTGCGGACCCCGGCCTTGGCCGCGCCGTAGGCGGCGCCGCCGAGCAGGTTGGGGTTGACCGCGGCGAGCGAGGAGACGGTGACGATCGTGCCCTTGTTCCGGGCGAGCATGCCCGGCAGCACGGCCTGGGTGAGCCGGAAGACCGCGGTCAGGTTCACTTCGAGAACCTGGCGCCACTCCTCGTGGGGGGTCCATTGCGGGTTGAGCACCGACGAGGCGCTGCCCGCGTTGTTGACGAGGACGTCCACCGGGCCCAACTCCGCCTGCGCCCGGTCGAGGACGCGCGTGACGTCGTCGGCGCGTGTGATGTCCGCGGCCAGGGCGAGGGCGGTTCCGCCCTCTTCGCGGACCGTGGCGGCGACCGCGTCCAGCGCCTCCTGTCTGCGGCCGACCAGGACGACGGTGGCACCGTCCCGGGCGAGGAGCCGCGCGGTCTCGCGCCCTATTCCGCTGCCGGCTCCCGTGATGAGCGCGATGGCGCCGGGCTGCGTCGTCACCGTTCCTCCTTGAAGATCAATTCGAGATCTCCTTCTTAAATGAGAATAACTTTTCACTTAATCGCGGACAAGGGCGGCATGAAGCCGAGGGCACCGAATGCCTCGGCGACGGCGCGGCCGAGCCTGTGGACCTCCGCCTCGCGGCGCGCGACGCGGCGAAGCGAGGTCTCGCGGTCGATCCAGCGGAACCGCAGCCGACGTCCGGGACCGGCTTGTCCGAGCAAGGGCAGGGATGCCTGTGAGGCGACACCGACGATGGGATAGCCCGCGGTCAGACTGCGGTAGCGGCCGAGGACGATCAGCTCGTCCGCGTGCGGGATCTGCAGCGACCCGACGGGCACGCCGTGCGAGACGATCTCCTCGTCGTCGTCGGGGTGCAGCACCGGCCCGTCGAGCCGCAGCCCCACATGGTTGGAGCGGGGTGTGACGACATAGGTCGCCCCCTCGATCACGTCGCGGATGCCAGGGATCGCCCGGACTCCGTGGGCGGCGACGACATCGATGACCCAGGGGTCCTCGTCGAAGCGCGTGACCGGGACCGGGAGCCGGAACAGCGGCGGCTCGAACAGTTGGCGTCTGAAGCCTCTGAACTCCGTTTCCAGGAGCACGCGCGAGCCCGCGGCGATCGTCTGCCCGAATCCCATGCGGGCGTCCGGGGCCGCGCTGCCGAGCAGGGTCCTCGTCTCCAGGGTGCCGTTCACGGCGAGGTAGGTGCGGGTGCCCCGGTCCATGTCCGGGCGGACCCTGATCTCCTGGCCGGCCGGGACCACCAACGGCGTCCAACTGCTCGCCGGTGTCCCGCCGATGGTGACCCGGGCGGGAGCGCCGGTCACGGCGAGCAGGACGTCGGCGTCCGGCACGAGGGCGAGTTCGCCGCCGAGGTTCTCGATCAGGGTGGCGTTCCGAGAGTTGCCGGCGAGAAGGTTCGCGACGGCGGCCGAGTGCTGGTCGGCCGCACCGCCCGTGGGCACACCGCGGCGCTCGGTGCCGCGGCGGCCGAGGTCCTGGAACGTCGTGACCCATCCGGCGCTGATGACGTCGAGTGCGACAGTGGTCATGCGTGTTCCCCCTCCAGCGGAAGCAGGAATCCGGCTTCGAGTGCTGCGGCTTCCGCGGGGGAGACGGGGACGAAGCGGACCACGTCGCCGGTGCCGAACGAGACCGGATCCGGGCGGGAGATGTCGACGACGGTGTACGGGGTGCGTCCGACCACACGCCAGCCGGTGGGCCCGGGGAACGGCTGGATGATCGCGTTGGTACCGGCGATCATGACGGCACCGGGGGCGACGTCCGTGCGCGGCTCGGCGCGTCGGCGTACCGGCCGGGGCACCTTGAGCCCGTCCATCATCGGGGCCATCGCCGCTCCGAGCAGGACGATCGTGAACGTGGACTCCGCGATCGCCTCGACGACTTCGGCAGGGGACAGCCCCAACTCCTCGGCGACGGAGGCCAGATCGGGCCCGGTCCCGTCGTCGAAGACCACAGGGATGGTGAACTGCTGTACGGCGCGGGCACGGTGGGCGTGGTCCGACGGTGAGGGCGCCCAGCGCGCCACCAGGCGGGCCGCGTACGCCACGTGGTCGAGTGCGGTCTGCAACGGGTCGAACTCGATGAGCAGGGACTCCAGACCGGAGACGACGTCGAGCACACCGTGCGGGAGGTGCGCCAGGAACCGTTCGCGGAACGCGGCGATCCCGGCCCTGCGGACGGCCCGGTCGCCGTGGGGGATGGTCACCATCACCGCCGAGTCCCCGAAGGGATCGACGGTGATGGCGCCGTACTCTGCTGTGGTCATCGCCTGACGCGTCCGGCCTCAGCCGGCCAGCGCGGCCTCGGTCTTCCGGGCTTTCTCCGCCAGGACCTCCCGCAGGCCCGTGACGCGGATGTCCTCGGCTTCGAGCGCGGCGCGCAGCGCCTTGCCGTTCGCCAGCACGGACGGGTGGTCGCCGTGCAGGAGCAGGACGTCCGCGTCGTGGCCGAGGGGGACCACGTTGCCGTTCACCGAACGCACGGTGCCCTCCTCGACGACCTGGGCGGAGCGCCGGCCGATCAGCTCGGGGTCGTGGATCAGCCCGCCCTCGTGCGACCGCGGGACGGGCATGCCGTCGTCGCCGTAGCCGCGGTCGGCGAGGAACACGTAACCGACGTCCAGGCCGCGCTTGCGGGACTCCTCGGCGAGCAGCCCGCGCTGGCAGATCACGATGTAGTCGGTGTTGTACGCGGCGATCGCGTCGGTGATGGCGCGCGCGTGCTTGGCGTCGGTCTGCGCGATCGACCCCATGCGTCCGTGCGGGGCGACATGGCTGATGGTGCCGCCGTGCACGCGTGCGAAGGCGTCGAGTGCGCCGAGCTGGTAGAGCACGTCGGTGCGGATCTCCTCCTCGGTCGCCTCGATGAGCCGCCGCCCGAACCCGACGAGGTCGGGGTAGCCGGGGTGGGCCCCGAGCTCGATGCCGCGCTCGACGCAGTCGGCGACCGTGCGGTCCATGATGCGGGGGTCACCGGCGTGGAAGCCGCAGGCGATGTTCGACGAGGTGACGAGCCCGAGCAGGGCGGCGTCGTCCCCGATCGTGTAGTTGCCGAAGCTCTCGCCGAGGTCGGCCACTACGGCCACGGACTTGGTTCCCATGATGTCTCCTGAGGTGGGGGTCGGGGTTCAGCCGGCGGCGAGGGGCCGGCCCTTGGTCTCGCGCAGGAAGGCGATGGCGGTCAGGGTGATCAGGGCGGTGGTGAGGGAGGCGAAGGCCGGGATCAGGTTGGAGCCGGTCGACTTGATGAGCTCGGTCATCACGAGCGGGGCGCTGCCGCCGAAGATGATCGTGGAGATGCTGAACCCGATGCTGTAGGCGGAGTAGCGCACGGAGGTCGGGAACATCTCGGCGAGCGCGGTGTGGACGACGGCGGCGTGGCCGGAGAAGGCGACCGCCAGCACGATCGTGCCGATACAGGCCAGCCCGAACTCGCCCGTGGTGATGAGCTTGAACATCGGGTACGAGACGGCGGCCATGGCGACGGCGGAGCCCGCGAGCACGGGCTTGCGGCCGATACGGTCCGACAGGCGGGCCATGAGCGGGATGGACACGGCGATGGCGACCAGGCTGAACGCCGTGACCGTGAGCGCCCTGAGCATCGAGAAGTTGTGCTCGCCCAGGTTGGTCTTCAGGTAGGTCGGCATGTAGACGAAGAGCAGGTAGTAGCCGGGGCCGTTGAGCGCGGGCAGGAAGATCGTGAGCGCGATCGCCCTGAGGTGGCGCGGGGAGGTCAGGGCCTCCTTGAGCGGGTTGCGCGCGACGGTGTTCTGCTCGCGCAGCGCCGCGAAGTGCGGGGTCTCCTCCAGCTGACGGCGGATGTAGAAGCCGATGTAGCCCAGCGGGACGGCGAGCAGGAACGGCACCCGCCAGGCCCAGGAGGTCATCGCGTCGTCGCCGAGCGCGGTGATGAGGACGGCGGAGAAGGCGCTGCCGAACATCAGGGCGACGAACGAGCCGACGGCGATGAAGCTCATCATGTAGTTGCGGCGCGCGTCCGGCGCGTACTCGCCGACGAACGACATCGCGCCGGCCACCTCGCCGCCGGCGGAGAAGCCCTGCAGCACCCGGAGGAGGACGAGGAGCGCGGGTGCGGCGACACCGATCACGGCGTGGGACGGGACGAGTCCGATGGACGCGGTCGCGGCCGAGATGAGCACCAGGAGGGTGGCGAGCAGGCCTTTGCGGCCGAGCCTGTCCCCGAGGTAGCCGCAGATCACGCTGCCGAACGGGCGGGCGAGGAAGCTGATCAGGAAGCCGACGTTGGTGAGGAACAGGCCCCCGGCCTCCGCCTCGCCCATGATGTTGATCGCGAGATAGGTGACGAGCAGGCCGTAGATGCCGTAGTCGTACCACTCGACGAACGAGCCGACCGCGCCCGCGACGGTCGCCTTGCGGACGACCTTGTCGTCGGCGGTGACGACGCCGGCCGCGGTGGTGCCGAGCCCGTCCGGTACGGCGTCGGGGCGATCTGATGTGGTGTCGATCCGGTCTGACATGGTCATTCGCGTTCACTTTCGGTGTCGCGGACGCCGGGGACGGTGTCCTGAGGATCGTGCGCCTCGGGGGGAGTTGTGTGCCGTCGGTGCTGTAGGGGGGCCTGTGGAGACCGGGTGGGGGCGTCACGGTCGAGGGCCGTCGTGGGCCGCAGAACGGTGCTGGGGCCAAGATGCAATGTGAATCGCGAATGAGAATAGGTTCGCATTCTGGGGTGGTCAAGACTCCGTGTTGCCCGGAAGTTAACGTTCTGGATCCATCCCGATTCCGCCCTGTAGGCCTGCTGATCCGCCGTGCACACCCCTTGTCTTATGGAGCGGGCGGCTGCACACTGTCACTCGAAAAACGCGAAAGACTTCTCACTTCCTGTCAGTCTTTCTTGCCAGTCGTCCGAAGGAACCTGCGATGACCCAGGACAACGTGCGCGTCACCACCGCATGGCAACGCGTCGACGGCCACCTCCTCGACCGCTTCCGTGCCCACTCCGTGGCGAACCTCGGCGACGCCCTCGACCGGCTGAACATCGTCGACGGCGGCGTCGCGCCCGTCTGGACCGGCGCCAGGGCCGTCGGCACGGCGCTTCCCGTGCTCACGGTCGCCGGTGACAACAAGGCCGTGATCGCGGCCCTCGAACACATCCGACCCGGCGACATCCTCGTCATCAACGCGTTCGGCTACGACGGCCGCGCGATCATCGGCGACAACCTCGCCCAGCGGTTCGCCGTGTACGGCGCCGTCGGCGCGGTCGTCGACGGATACGTGCGTGACGCCGCGATCATCGAACAGCTCGGCGTCCCGGTCTTCGCCCGCGGGCTGACTCCGGCCGGCCCCTTCAAGAACGGACCGGGCACCATCGGCGAACCGGTGGCCGTCGGAGGCGTCGTGGTGAACCCGGGCGACATCGTCGCCGCCGACGGGGACGGCGTCATCGTCATACCGCCGCACCGTGCCGAGGAAGCGCTCAAGGCCGTCGAGGAGATCGTCGCCCGCGAGGCAGCCCTCGACGCCGAGGTCGAGGCGCTGCGGAACAAGGCCGCCGTATGACCGGGCGGGTCCCGGCGCCGGACCGCCTCCGTGTCGCGATCGCCGCTCCGGTCTCCGAGGAGAACTGCGCGCGCATCCAGGAGCTGGAGCCGCGTATCGACCTGGTGGTCGACCAGTCCCTGCTCCCGCCCATGCGCTGGCCCGCCGACTTCGCGGGCGATCCGGACTGGCGGCGCACGCCCGGGCAGCAGCGCGCCTACGAAGCCGCCGTCGACTCGGCCGACGCCCTGTACGGCATCCCGGACGTCGACCCAGCGGCGCTGGCCCGCGCCGTCCGGTCCAACCCGCGCCTGCGCTGGGTGCACACCATGGCCGCGGGCGGCGGTGGGCAGGTCAGGGCGGCCGGTCTGACGACCGGGGAACTCCAGCGCGTCCTGTTCACCACCTCGGCCGGAGTGCACGGACGTCCGCTCGCCGAGTTCGCCGTCTTCGGTGTGCTCGCGGGCGCGAAGGACCTGCCCCGCCTCAACCGCCAGCAGCGCGACCACACATGGAGCGGGCGCTGGACGATGGGGCAGGTGAGCAGGCAGACCGTGCTGGTGCTCGGCCTCGGCGGGATCGGCCGCAAGGTCGCCGAGACGCTCGGCGCACTGGGCGCCGAGGTCATCGGCACGAGCAGAGGGGGTACCGGAGCAGGGGGTACTGGAGCAAGGGGTGCCGGAGCAGGGGGTGCCGACGTCCCTGGCGTCTCCGCCGTCGTGCATCCCGACCGCATCACCGACGTGGCCTCCACCGTGGACGCGGTCGTGAACACGCTCCCCGGCACGGAGGCCACCGAGCACCTCCTGGGCAAGCGGTTCTTCGACGCCCTGCGCCCCGGGGCCGTCCTCGTCAACGTCGGCCGCGGCAGCGTCGTCGACGAGGCCGCCCTTCTCGACGCCCTCGACTCCGGCCGGGTCGGCTTCGCCGCGCTGGACGTCTTCGAGACCGAACCACTGCCGGCGCACAGCCCGCTCTGGGACCACGAAGGTCCTGGTGAGCCCGCACACCGCGGCCCTCGACGCCGCCGAGGACCGTCTCATCGCGGAACTCTTCGCGGCCAACGCCACCCGCCTCCTCGACGGACACGACCTCCTCAACCGCGTGAACACCGTCGAGTTCTACTGACCAGGAAGACCTCCCCCTCCGCTCGCACCTTCGGTGCCGCTACACCCGCACCATCAGCTTCCCGTCGTTTCCGCCCTCCAGCAGAAGCGAGACGGACTCCGGTGCGTTGACGAGGCCCTCGACGACGTGGGAGCGGGCGGTGACGGAACCGTCGAGGTACAGGGGACGAAGGAGGTCGTCGAACTCCTGGTAGCGGTCGGCGTAGGCCGCGGCCACGAATCCTTCCAGGCGGGCGCACTTGTACAGCAGGAGGGGCAGGTTGGTGCAGCCGTAGGCGTCGTCGGGGCTCGCCAGGTCGTACTGCGACATCGCTCCGCAGACGACGATGCGGCAGTTCCACGCCATGTTCGCGAGTACGGCGTCGAGGAGCGGACCGCCGACGTTGTCGAAGAAGAGGTCCACGCCCTGGGGACACTTCTCCGCGATCGCCTCCCGGACGACCTCGGCCCGGTAGTCGATGGCGTCGTCGGCGCCCAGTTCGTCCACGACGAAACGGCACTTGCGTTCCCCGCCGGCGATTCCGATGACCCGGCAGCCCTTCGCCTTGGCGATCTGCACCACGAGTGACCCGGTCGCGCCGGCCGCCGCCGACACGACGACCGTGTCCGTCGGCTTCAGCCTGCCGATCTCCATGAGACCGATCGCGGCTGCCCGTCCGACGTGGGAGAAGACGGACAGGTACGCCTCGTCCGGGATCCGGTCGTCCCGCTCGTGGCGCTGGATGAACTGCGGCGAGGCGAGCGCGTATTCGCCCCAGCCCCACAGGCCGCTCACCAGGTCACCGGCCTCGAACCCCTCGGCGCGCGACTCCACCACCTCCCCCACGGCCACGCCGATCATGACGTCACCGACCGCCAGGGGGATGTAGGCCGTGGCGGGGTCGAGCTTGAGCCAGTTGCGCGAGGTCGGGTCGATGAAGAGAAGGGTGGTCCTGACCAGGACGTGACCGTCCGTCGGCTCGGGTACGTCGCGTTCTTCCCAGCGCAGGCACTTGGGGTCGTAGGAGCCGACGGACCGCTCCGCCACCACCCACACGTGGTTCTTCATCGGGCTTCTCCCGCCGAGAGCTCCGTCATGTCGCTGAGGACCCGGAACTCACCGGCGGGCCAGCCGCTGACCCAGCCGTTCTCCCAGCGGCGGCTCGCGATCCGCCAGCCGTCGGCGGTGTGCACGACCCGGTCGTGGTACCGCCCGTGGACGTGGTACAGCCGGTGCCCGCCCTCGGAGTCCACCGTCGCCCAGGGGTTGAAGGTCGTGGAGAGGGTCCTGGCGGAGTTCCCGTCCTCCTCGAAGTCGATCTGCAGGTTCGAGGTGATGTGGAAGAAGTGCTGGAAACCCCAGCCGCCCATGAAGTCGGACTCCTTGACCTGCGTCCAGGACATGACCGGACCGCCCGCGTCGGACATGTCGAAGGAGGTCTCCGTGACGAAGATGCGCTGTTCCAGGGTGCCGTAGTCGCTCTTGTCGACGGCGTGGACGTAGCGCGCGTACAGATCGGTGATTTCCAGGCGGGCGGACATCTCTTCGCGGCTCAACATGCTGGGTGGCTCCTGTCGGTGAAGGTGTCGGCTCAGGTGACGAGGAATCCGCCGTCCGCGGCGAGCACATGCCCGCTGACGAACGCGGCGTCGGGGGAGAGGAGGAACGCGACGGCGGCGGCGATGTCCTCCGGGCGGCCCAGGCGGCCCACCGGGGTGCGGGACATACGGAGCCGGAAGCCCGCGTCGTCGACCACGGCACGGGCGCCGTCGGTCGGCACGGAGCCGGGCATGACGGCGTTGACCCGGATGCCGTCCCGCCCCAGCTCACCCGCCGACTGGAGGGTCAGACTGGTGACGGCTCCCTTCACCGCCGCGTACAGCGCGCCACCGGGAACGCTGCGCACGGCGGCGGGGGAGGAGAGGTTGACGATCGCCCCACCGCCCTGGGCCCGCATCAGGGGGACGGCCGCCTGCATGGTCCAGATCGCGGCCTTCACCCCGATCCCGAACATGCCGTCCACGGTGTCCTCGTCGAAGTCGACGAGGGGCGCGTACGTGATCCACATGGCGTTGTTCACGAGCGCGTCCACCCGGCCCAGCCGCTGCCGGAGTTCGGCGAACGCGTTCAGGACGGCGGTCCGGTCGGTGACGTCGAGGGCCAGGGCCTCGGCCTGTCCGCCGCTGCCGCGTATCGCCTCGGCGGACTCGCGGGCGCCGTCGGCGTCCCGGTCCGCGGCGACGACGTGGTAGCCGTCCTCGGCCAGTCGCGCCGCCACGGCACGCCCGATGCCGCGACCGGCACCGGTGACCACGGCGACCTTGTGAGTGGGTGCCATTGCTCGCTTCCTTGGAGAGTTCCGTGCGGGGAAGGGGAATCAGACGAGGGCGACCCGGAGTCGGGTGACCTCCGTGATCGCGTTGGTCTCACGGGTCGTCCAGTCCTCCGTCAGCCGCAGCCCGGGAAAACGCCGGGCGACCGCCAGCACCGCCTCGTTGATCTCCAGCCGGGCGAGGTGCTGGCCCAGGCAGTTGTAGGGGCCGGCGCCGAACATCATCGGCCGTACGGCCGGCCGGTCGAGCCGCCAGGTCCCGGGGGCGTCGAACACCTCGGGGTCGCGCTGCGAGGCGCGCACCGAGACGTACACCCAGGAGCCGGCCTCGATCGGGAACCCGTCGATCTCCACGTCCTCGGCGGCGAGCCGGAAGATCGTGTTGAAGCGGGGCCGCAGCCGGATCGCCTCCTCGGTGGCGGCCGGGATCCTCGCCGGGTCGCCGACGACGTCCTGCCAGCGGGACGGTTCTTCGAGGAGCTTGCCGAAGGCGATGGCCGTCTGGTGGACGGTGTTGTCGATGCTGGCCTGAAGGATGGCGAGGGCCTCGGCGTGCAGCTCCTCCTCGGTCAGGTCACCGGCGAGCTGCTGCCGGATCATCGCCGAGGTGAAGTCGTCCCCGAGGTTCGAGCGCCGGGCGTCGATGTGCTCGCGGACGAAGTCGAGCCCCTCCCAGAAGGTGTCGACGAACTCCTGCCTGCGACCGCGGTCGTTGGTGAGCAGGGGGCCGAGCACACTGTCCGAGAGCCGGGCGATCGTGGGCGCCAGCTCCACCGGCGCGGACACCAGGTGGCAGTAGACCCGGGAGGGGATCTTCCACGCCAGGGCCTGGAGCAGGTCCACCTCGGCGGGATCACCGATCTCGTCGAGGACGTCGTGGACGATCCCGCGCACCGTGTCCCGCAGCTTCGAGATCTGCATCGGCCGCAGCAGCTTCGCCAGCGGCACCCGCATCCGCTTGCGCTGGTCGCCCTCGGTGGTGGTGACGACCTGGTTCCAGCGCCTGCGGATCTCGCCGTCGACGATGCCCAGGTCGTCCAGGCGCTTCAGGAACGACGGGCCCTTGAGGAGGCCCGGGTGCTCCAGGACGCTCAGGCCGGGGCCGTACCGGAGGACCTCGTAGCCCCGGTCGCTGCGCGCGATCCAGCTCCTGTCCCGGGCCTCTTCGAGCTCGTGCAGATCGGTGGTGTCCGCGGTGATCCACGGGACGTCGGTGGTGGTCATCGGCTGCTCCCCGTCACAGTGCGGCGCCGACGACGATGTCGGCGAGTCGTTCGAAACGTTCGATGTTGCGGGCCTGGGGGAGCAGACCGGCGGTCATGCCGACGAACGTGATGTCCAGCGCCGGATCGATCCAGAACACCATGCTGCCCGCGCCGTAGTTCCCGAAGGTCTCCGGTGTGGTCAGCGTGCCGAGCTGGTGGTTGACGATCCGGGGGCCGCGCACGTTGAAGCCCAGGCCCATGTAGGCCGGCGGCGGGGTGTAGCCGGCACGCAGGGCCACCGCCTTGTACAGCTCGTTGGGCAGGTCCTCGGTCCACACCTGGCGCGCCAGCCGTACCGTGCGCGGCGAGAGGATCCGTATGTCGTCGACGGTGCCCCCGCCGCGCAGCATCTCGGCGAAGCGGAACAGGTCGGCCGAGGTGGACGACGCGCCCGCCCACACGCTTTCGTTGTGCTCGGCGGTGAAGAGGCCGAAGTCGTCGTTGTTCTCGTGGGACAGCACCCTGATCGGGATCACCCCGCGCATGTCCGGAACGATGTGCCGGTGCTTGACCGCGGAGGGGACGCCGAGGTTCGTGTCGGACATGCCCAGGGGCTCGAAGAGGTCCTGGCGGAGGATCTCCGCGATGGAGCGCCCCTGCGGGTCGGTGCGGACCAGGGCCGCGGCGAGCAGGGCGTGGTTGGCCATGGGCGCGTAGTCGCAGCGGGTGCCGGGCTCGCTGGTGCCGTGGACGAGCTCGCACACCGCGGCGACCGTCTCGTCCAGGCGGTCCCAGGGCACCCCGGGCTTCGGCTCCCACACCCCGGGCATGCCGGTGGTGTGGGTCAGGAAGTGCAGGACGGTGGCCCGGTCCCGGGGCGCGCCGGCGAACTCGGGCAGCAGATCGACCATCTTCGTCGTCAGCCCGAACAGGCCCTGCTCCACGGCCCGCAGGACCAGGACGTTGACGAACGCCTTCGTGACCGAGAAGACGGAGAAGACCGAGTCGGTCCGGAGCGGGACCGTGCGCTCCGCGTCGCCGTAGCCGATGGCGACGTCGAGGACGGTCCGCCCGCCCCGCGCGATCCGGAAGGCACCCCCGTGATAGAGCCCGGACTCCACGTCGCGTTCCACGACCTCGCAGAAGCGGACGAGGCGGTCCGGGGCGAAACCTTGCTGGCCCATGAGTATGCGGCTCTCCTGAGTGTGTTCGTGTCAGAGATCGAGTTCGATGCCGGGGGTCAGCGACCGGGAGACGCAGATCAGCATCGTCTCGCCGGACTCCCGCTCCTCCGGGGAGAGGACCGAGTCCCGGTGGTCCGGGCGGCCGCCGAGGACCGCCGTCTCACAGGTGCCGCACGTTCCCTCACGGCACGAGTACTCGACCGGGATGCCGTGTTCCTGCGCCACGTCGAGAATCGACGTGTCCGCGGGCACCTCGGCAGTGATGCCGGAGCTCGCGAAGGTCACGGTGAACGGCCCTCCGGGGGCCGCCTCCTGGGGTGTGAACCGCTCGACGCGCAGGGCGCCGGCCGGCCGGCCGGCCATGGCGGACTCGACGGCCCGGAGCAGTCCCTCCGGCCCGCAGGCGTAGACGAGGCGGTCGTCGCCGCCGGATGCGAGGAGCTTCCCGAGGTCGGCGGTGCCGGACTCGTCGTCGGCGTGCACGTGCACGCGACCGCCCGGCAGCTCCGCCAGTTCGTCCAGGAAGGCCATCGACTCACGGGACCGGCCCAGATACGTCAACTGCCAGTCGGTTCCCCGCTCTTCGCACCGCCGCACCATCGGCAGGATCGGTGTGATCCCGACCCCGGCCGCCAGGAAGTGGTGCCCGGCGCCCCGGTCGACCAGCTCGAAGTGGTTCCGGGGTCCGGTGACCGTGACATCGTCACCCTCGCGGAGGTGGGCGTGGATCCACGCCGAGCCGCCGCGCCCGTCCGGTTCCCGCAGTACCCCGATGCGGTACGAGCCACGGTCACCCGGATCCCCGCAGAGCGAGTACTGCCGTTCGACCCCCGTCGGCAGGTGCACGGTCACATGCGCCCCGGGCTCCCAGGACGGCAGTTCGCGACCCTCGGGATGTTCGAGGACGAACCCGGCGACCGTGGCGGAGGCGCGGAAGCGGGTCCGCAGCCGCAGCCGCAGCGTCGGCGTGGTCATGCCCTGGCCTGCTCGATGGCCGGGCCGCCCTTGAGCCATGCGATGCGCTGTTCGAGCGCGGCCACGGAGTCCTCCGGCCGTACGACGACGAAGAACCGCTCCTCGTACAGGGCCTGTACGACCATCTCGGCGAACTCCGAGGGTTCGAGGCCGATCCGGGCGGTGACCTTGCGGATGGTGTCGAGGACCTGGTCGTGCACGGCGTTGCCCGCGCTGGACGGAACGTCCTCGGGCCGGTTGCGCTCCGCGTCGGGCATCCGGGTCTTGGCGATCGGCGCCAGGAAGGACACCCGCACGGGTTCGTCGTTGGCCCGCAGTTCCATGTCCAGGCTCTCGGTGAGCCCGAGGACCGCGAACTTCGAGGTGGCGTACGGGGCGAAGGCCGGCAGGGCGGCGGAGAAGGAGGAGCCGGAGCCGGTGTTCACGATGTGCGCCTCCTCCTGCTGCCTCAGCAGCGGCAGGAAGACCCGGCACCCGTGGATGACCCCCCACAGATTGACGTCGAGCACCCACTTCCAGCTCTCCGCCGGAACGTCGGAGAACTCCCCGCCCGTCTCGACACCGGCGTTGTTGCACAGCACGTGCACACTGCCGAACGCCGACACGGCCGCGTCCGCGAGCCGCCGGACGTCCTCCTCGAACCGGACGTCGGTGCGCACCGCGACCGCCTCGGCCCCACCCGCACGGATCCGCTCGGCCGCGGCCTGCAGGGGCGCCTCCTCGATGTCGGCGAGGACGACCTTCATCCCCTCCGCGGCGAACCTCTCGGCCAGGCCCAGGCCCACACCGCTGGCGGCTCCTGTCACGACGGCGACCTTGCCCCGCAACGACTTCATCGTCTTCCTTCCGTCCTCACCCGGCCGGCCGTCCCTGGCCGGGGGTGGATCGATCCTCGGTTCGTGCCGCGCCGCGCCGTAGCGCAGAACTACGCGTTCGCGGTACGCGCTTCGCCCGCGGGTGCCGTCCCAGCTGCCCGTGCCGGGAAGCGGCTGGGGATGCCGGACACGTCGAAGCGCTCGTTGCGGACCGGGTCGACGAGGTACGGGAAGCGGGCGACGGTCGCGCGGATCTCCTTCTGCCTGGTCCCGGGATCACCCCAGACCACGACGACCTCGGTGCCCTCCACCGCGACCGCGGTCTCGACCGTGGCCAGCGAGAGCATCTCGCCGGAGTGCGCGCTGAAGCACCGCCCCGACGACGTCCCGATGTCCCGCCCGGCCACCAGCACCCGGTCCGCCCACAGGCTCTGCAGGTGCTCGCGGTCGCCGACCTCGTACATGAAGTGGTTGGGCATGTTCATTTCCGGGTGTTCTTCGCCCTTGCGGAACTGCGACAGATACACGTCGGCGATGTCCTCGGGGTTCCACACCAGGGTGACCATGGTCCGCGCGTTCGCCGCGGCCTCCCGCTCCAGGGCCGCGCGGCCCACGAACTCGTGGTCGAACCTGACCATGTGTCCCCAGCCCAGCTCGTACGGGCTGCGGTAGCGGCGCGCCATGTCCTCACCGGCGCTGCCGTGCAGCCGCAGGAACTTGCCGATCGGCGGGAAGCCGAGCCCCGCGAAGAACGCGGCCAGTTCCTCGTCCTCGCCCCAGGGCAGCGGGAAGTGGTAGTACGCCTGCCCGAAGCCGCCCTGGGTGTGCTGGCACATGTAGGCCTGCACGCCCATCCTGCGGATCCCGTACTCCTCGCCGGCGGCCATCAGGGCCTCGTAGACGGGGATCGCCTGCTCGACCGGCCCGTGCACCTCGTAGGCGAGGGTGCCCGACATGCCGATCCGGATCACCCGGACCTCCGTGCCCGCGATGGTGGCCGTCCGGTGCCGGAGGAACCTGACGTCGTGCAGGTTCTCCTGGGCGGCGCCCTCCAGGACCTCCAGCGACCGGGGGCCGCTGAGCTGGAAGAGGAAGACCCGGCCGGTGAGGTCCTCGGCGGTGACGTCGAGGTCGGGGCGGTGGCTGAGCCGGTAGGTGAGGTAGGGCGACAGCCAGTAGGTGATGAAGTCGTCCTCGGCCAGCCGCAGCAGCATCCCGTGCGCGGCGACGCGGCCCAGCTCGTCCGTCATGATCGCGTGCCGGGACGCGCCGACCCGGAAGTTGGCGAAGCTGTTCACGCACACGCTGGACAGGAACTCCAGCGCGTCGGGACCCGTCAGCCGCAGCGTGGGCGAGGGGTTGAGATGACCGTGCAGCGAGGCGGTCGTCGTCGCGGCCAGCGTCTCGTCGCGCCACCCCGTGTACTCCCAGGCCTCGGCGTCACCGCCGAAGGCCCAGGCCGCGCACTCGTAGAACTGCACGATGGGGTCGTAGGGGACGAAGGGCGAGTGCGGGAAGGTCGGAAGCTGCGGCATCTGCGGCGTGTCGGCCATGGTGAACCTCTCTGATCGGTGCGGTACGACGCTGTAGTCGGCGGGCGGCGGCTCTTCTCCGGGAGAAGCTCCGTGGATGCTGCGGCCGGGAGCAGCCGCCGACATAGGGCAGAACTACGTGTTCGCGGTACCTGCACCCGCCGCAGGGCGTGCTCGGAGCACGTGGGATCGGTTAGCGTGCGCGGCAGACAACGGTCGGCTAGCAGCTGTCAGACAAACCGCTCCGGCCAGGGACAGGGACACACGACGGAGGTCGACGCATGGCCGCAGGAACACTCGACGGCACCGCACTGGCACGCCAGGTCCGCGAGGAGGTCGCCAAGGGGGTGGCCGCCCATCAGGCGGCCGGCGGCGGCGTGCCCGGCCTCGCCACCGTGCTCGTCGGCGACGACCCCGCGTCGGAGGTGTACGTCCGCAACAAACGGCGCCAGTGCGTCCAGGCCGGCATGCTCGACCTGCACCGCCGGCTCCCCGCGACGGCCGGGCAGGCGGAGGTCGCCGAGCTGATCGACGAACTCGCGGCCGACCCCGCGGTCTCGGGCATCCTGCTCCAGCTGCCGCTTCCGGCACACCTGGACGCCCAGGCGCTGATCGAGCGCATCCCGGCCGCCAAGGACGTCGACGGCCTGACCACGGCCAGTGCCGGGCTCCTCGCCCAGGGCCGCCCAGGGCTGCGCCCGTGCACCCCGGCGGGCGTGATGCGGATGCTCGACGCCTACGACGTGCTCCTGACGGGCGCGAACGCCGTGGTGGTCGGCCGCTCCGTCCTCGTCGGCCAGCCGATGTCCCGGCTGCTCCTGCAACGCGACGCCACCGTCACCGTCTGCCACTCGCGCACCCGCGACCTCGCCGAGGTGTGCCGGCGGGCCGACATCCTCGTGGTGGCGGCCGGCAAGCCGGGGATCATCGGCGCCGACGCGGTCGCCCCCGGGGCCACCGTGATCGACGTCGGCATCCACCGGGGGCCGGACGGCCTGCTCGGGGACGTCGACGCCGGGCCGGTCGCCGAGGTCGCCGGACTGCTGAGCCCGGTACCCGGCGGAGTCGGCCCGATGACCATCGCCATGCTGCTCGCCAACACCCTGGCGGCCGCCACCGCCGCCGACCCGAGGAACTGACCCATGACACCCGCACCCCCGAGCCGCCCCCTGTTCTCCGCCGAGCGCTCGGCGGAGGTCGTGACGGAGGCCTTCCGCGACACCCCCGACCCCCGGCTGCGCACCGTGCTCACCTCGCTGGTGGCGCACCTGCACGCCTTCGCCAAGGAAGTCGCCCTCACCCAGGCCGAGTTGGACACCGCGATCGACTTCCTCACCCGGACCGGCCACGCCTGCACGGACGTACGCCAGGAGTTCCAGCTGCTCTCCGACGTCCTGGGCATGTCGATGCTCGTCGACTCCCTCGACCACACGGGACCCGGCCAGGCGTCCGCGACCGAGTCGACGGTGCTCGGCCCCTTCCACATGGTCGACTCGCCGCCACGCGACCTCGGGGAGTCGATCTCCCTCGCCGAGGGCGGCGAACCCACGCTGGTCACCGGCCAGGTGCTCGGCGCCGACGGCACGCCGCTCGCCGGTGCCCTCGTCGACGTCTGGCAGGCCGACGAGAAGGGCTACTACGACGTCCAGCGGCCCGGCGAGGTACCCGACCGCAATCTGCGCGGCCTCTTCACCTGCGACGAGGAGGGCCGCTTCCGCTTCCGCACGATCCTCCCGGCGGCCTACCCGATCCCCGACGACGGCCCGGTCGGCCAACTCCTGAAGGCCACCGCCCGCCACCCCTACCGGCCCGCGCACATCCACTTCATCGTCGGCGCGCAGGGCCACCGCCCCCTGACCACCCACGTCTTCGTCGCGGGCTCGGACTACCTCGACTCCGACGCGGTGTTCGGCGTGAAGGAGAGCCTGGTGCTCGACTTCGACGAGGTGCGCGAACCGGAGCGGGCCGCGCCGTACGACCTGCCCGTGCCGTTCCGGCACGCCCACGTCGAGATCTCCCTGCGCGTGGCGGAGGCACACCGATGACGGTGATCCCCACGGACGGATTCGTCCACGAACAGCGCACGCTCCGGGTGCTCTTCCGCGAGGGCGCGCTGGACGACCTGGCTGCCGAGACGGACCGGCTCGGACTGACCCGGGTCATGGTGATCGCCGGTCCACGGCACGCCGCACGCGTGACGGAGCTCCTCGGCCCTCGCCAGGTGGCGGTCGTCCGGGACGCGCGCATGCACGTTCCCCTGGAGCAGGCCGAGGCGGTACGGGCCCGGTGCGCCGAGGCCGGCGCCGACGGCATCGTGGCGGTCGGCGGCGGGTCGGCGACCGGCCTGGCCAAGGCCGTCGCACTCACCCTGCGGATCCCGATCGTCGCCGTACCGACGACCTACGCCGGGTCGGAGATGACCCGGGTGTGGGGCCTGACCGAGAACGGCGTCAAACGCACGGGCCGCGACCCCGTGGTCGCACCGCGCACCGTGCTCTACGACCCCGCCCTGTTCGCGTCCCTCCCCGCCGAGCTCGCGATCCCCTCCGCCTTCAACGCGCTGGCGCACGCGGTGGAGGCGCTCTACGCCCCGGACCGCACACCGATGACCGACGTCGTCGCGGCGGAGGCCGCCGGCCGGATCGTGCGGGGGCTGTCCCGCCCGGCTCTGGACACCCAGGCACGCACCCAACTCCTGTACGGCGCCTGGCTGTGCGGGACGAGCCTGGACGCCACCACCATGTCGTTGCACCACAAGCTCTGCCATGTGCTCGGCGGCAGCTTCGGGCTGGCTCACGCGCCGACGCACACGGTGGTCCTGCCGTACGCGCTCGCCCACAACGAACAGGCCGCGCCCGAGGCCGCCGCCGTGGTGGCGGGGGCACTGGACGACGCGGGGGCGGCCGACGGTCCCGGCCCCGGTGAACGGCTGCGGCGATTCGCCCAGTCGGCCGGCGCGCCGAGAAGCCTGCGGGAGTTGGGGCTCGCCCGGGAGGACCTGGGGACCGCCGCACGGCTGGCGCTGTCATCGCCGTACGCCAACCCGGCGCCCCTGGACGAGGACAGCGTGCGCGCGCTCCTCGAACGCGCCTGGACCGGTATCCCCGCGCAGCCCGAGGGCACGCTCTGATCCGCAGATCACCGCCGAGCGGGACCTTCGACCGCAAGAGGCTGCGGCACCTGCCATGCGCGGCGGTGCCGCCACCCGCATCGGCGGCGGAGAGCTGCTCCGTCGGCCCGCGGTAAGCGCGCGACGGAGCGCGGGTGTCGCTCAGCGCAGCACGTCACCCGTGGCCTGCCGGCCGGCGAGTGCCGTTCGGCTGGGCATGCCCTCCCAGTCGCCGGGGACCGTGCACACCATCGCCCCGGCGAGCACCGCGGTGGCCAGGCACTGTTCGACGTCGGCGCCCGCGAGGAACTCGCTGAGGTAGGCGCCGACGAACGCGTCGCCCGCGCCGACCGGATCCGTCACCTGCACCGGGACGGCGGCCCGGTGGTGGGGGACACCGTCCACCAGGGCCATGGCTCCCTCGGCCCCCAGCTTGACGACCGCGACGGCGGGGCCCAGGGCGGTGAGGCTCCTGGCGAGTTCCTCCGCCGTCCTGTCTGCCGAGTCCAGGCCCGTGACCAGGCAGGCCTCGTCGTCACCGGCGAAGACCAGGTCGGCGCGGGTGACCAGGTCGCGGAGGACGGGGGCCGCCCGTTCGGGCGGCCAGAGCGCGGACCGGTGGTTGACGTCGACCGACACGGTCACTCCGTGCGAGCGGGCGACGTCCACGGCGTACGACACCGCGGCCGCCGCGGATTCGCCGAGTGCCGGGGTGATGCCGGTGACATGGAGGAGCCGGGCGCCGGCGACGAGTTCGGGGTCCACGTCGCCGGGGGCGAGCCGGGAGCCGGCCGAGCCGGACCGGTAGTACCAGACCTTGACCGCACCGCCGGGCAGCCGTTCCTTGAGCATCAGCCCGGTGGGCGCACCGTCGTCGCGCACGGCACGGACGTCGATCCCCTCGGCGGTGAGCTCACGCACGACACGGTCGCCGACGGAATCCGCGCCGACCCTGCCGATCCAGGTCACCGGGGTGTCCAGCCGGGCCAGGGCCACGGCGACGTTGCTCTCGGCACCGCCGACGCCCAGGGCTATCTGCGGTACATGCCGCAGATGGCCGACGGTCGTGGCGGCCAGCAGCCCCATCGTCTCGCCCAGGGTGACGACGCGCGGGCCGTTCACGACCGGGCTCCGGCGGCCAGGCCGAGGACGCGCCGCGCGCGGTGGGCGAGGGCTTCGAGGTCACCGCCGGACAGGGCGTCGCCCAGCAGCGGGCCACCGAGGCCGACGGCCAGCGCGCCGGCCCGCAGCCAGGCAGGGACGTCGTCGATGCCGATGCCTCCCGTGGGCATCACCGGCACGTCGGGATACGGACCGCCGAACGCGGCGAGATGGGCGGGGCCGACGGTCGAGGCGGGGAACAGTTTGACCGCCGAGGCTCCGGCGTCCCAGGCCGCGGCCAGTTCGGTGGGTGTGAGTCCGCCCGGGTAGGAGGGCACCCCGGCTGCCGTGGCCAGGGTCACCACGTCGGGCCGGAAACCGGGTGAGACGACGAAACCGGCTCCGGCGTCCAGGCTGCGGCGCGCCTCGTCGCCGGAGCGCACGCTGCCCATGCCGATGTCGACCGAGTCGCCCAGCTCCTTGCGGAGCGTCGCCAGGGTCTCCAGGGCGCCCGGGGTGGTGAGTGTGAGTTCGAGGCAGACGAGGCCCGCGTCGGCCAGTGTGCGGGCGACGGGGAGGAGATGGCGTCCGGAACCGGCTCGCAGGACCGCCACCACGGCGGTGCGGCGCAGCGCCTCGTCGGGCGGTATCCGGTGTGGTGCGGTGAGGGTCACGACGTGCTCGTTTCGTTCGCGGCCGAGGCGGGAGCGGGAGCGGGAGCGGGGGAGAGGGAGGGGGCGGTGGCGTCGGTGAGAGCGGTCAGGTCACGGTTGCGGGTCTCCGGCGCGATGAGGGCTGCGGCCAGGCTGATGATCATCATGAGGGTCATGTAGCCCGCGACGGGGACCCACGAGCCGGAGAACGAGGTGAGGAGGGAGGCGCAGATGAGCGGAGCGACGCCGCCGCCGAGGACGGAGGAGAACTCCCGGCCCAGGGTGACGCCGGCGTAGCGGTAACGACTGCCGAACAGCTCGGGGAAGTAGCTCATCTGGACACCGACGGCGCCCTGCCCGGCCAGCACGAACCCGATGATCATCGTCACGGTGATGGCCACCGGTGAGCCCGTGTTCAGCGCGACGAAGGAGGGTCCGGGCAGCAGCACCAGGGCGGAGAGGATGGCCGTGTAGACGGGCTTGCGGCCGACCCGGTCCGACAGGATGCCGAAACCTATGGCACCGAGGCCGCCACAGGCCGCTCCGATCATGAGGACCTTCGGCACGAAGGAGGCGTCCACACCGACGGTGGAGACCAGGTAGGAGGCCATGAAGACCTGGTAGGTGTACGACTGGGCGCTGATGCCGACGTTCATGAACAGCACCAGCAGCATGGGCTTGCGGCCGTGCCGGAAGACCTCGCCCACCGGGGACTCGGGCTTGTCCTGACGGTGCTTGAGATCCTGGAAGACGGGGCTCTCGGCCAGCTTGCGGCGGATCATGACGGCGGCGACCGTGACCAGCAGACTGCTGGCGAAGACCAGCCGCCAGCCCCAGCTCATCAGCTGTCCGTCGGGCAGGCTCTGCGCGAGGATCCAGGCGGCGGCGCCCATGACCGTGCCGAGCGCGGCGCCGGTCATCACCAGCGCGGCGAGTCGTCCGCGTCGTCCGGGCACGGCTGTCTCGGTGAGGAGAGTCGCTCCGCCGGACTGCTCGGCGCCCGCTCCGAAGCCCTGGAAGAAGCGGCACAGCACGAGCAACGCCGGTGCGAGGACGCCTACTTGGGAGTAGGTCGGCAGCAGTCCGATGGCGAAGGTGGAGCCGCCCATCAGGAACAGGGTGGTGATCAGGATCCACTTGCGGCCGAGCCGGTCGCCGAAGCGGGAGAAGAAGAGCCCGCCGAGGGGTCGGGCGGCGAAGCCCACGGCATACGCGGCGAAGCTGGCGAGCAGGGCGACCGCCGGCGTGGCGTTGGGGAAGAACAGGTCCCCGAAGACCAGCGCCGAGGCGGTGCCGTAGATGACGAAGTCGTACTGTTCGAGAGCGGTGCCGACGAGGCCCGCCCAGGCCGCGCGGCGGACCGCGCGCGGGTCGGCGGGAGCGAGTTCGGCGGGAGCGGGTGGGGTGGTGTCACTCGCGGGGGATCCAATGGGAGTGTCCATCAGCCATGCCTCCTTGAATGGGATGGGCCCTCTGCACGGTGGGGGACGTAGAGGTGCGGCGAATTGCCGTAAACGGGGTGAAATGCCGCTTGGGCGGCGTGAGGGTCCCGCTGGGTGGGCGGGAGATCCTGGAACGGGAGGACCGCGGCAGGTCAGACCGAGGTGCCGTCGGGGCGGATGACGACCTTGAGATGGGCCGGGTCCACGACGGGGGCGCGCAGCGCGTCGGCGGCGCGGTCGAGCGGGTAGCTGCCGGTACGCAGGGCCGCCAGATCGACCCGGCCGTCGGCGGCCAGCGCCAGCGCGCTGGGGAAGGCGTGAGCGTAGCGGAAGGCGGCGACCAGGTCGATCTCCCAGCGCTGAAGATGCGCCAGGGGTAGTCCGTCCACCGCGGGCGCGGCCTGGCCGACCACGGCCGCGCGGGCGCCGGGCCTGAGGGTCCGGACGCCCTGCCACAGGGCGGCGGGGTGGGCCGAGCACTCCACCAGGCGGTCCACGTCGGCGAGTTCGAGTTCTCGTACGGCCGTGTTGACCACGTGCGTGGCACCGAGCCGTCGGGCCTGCGCCAGCCGGGCGTCGTTGACGTCCGTGACGATCACCTCGGCGGCGCCGGCGGCGCGCGCGACCTGCGCCACCAGGATGCCGATCGGCCCGGCCCCGGTGACCAGCACCCGGTGCCCCACCTCGACCGCGGCCCGGCGCACCGCCCAGACGGCGACGGCCAACGGCTCGATGAGCGCGCCCAGTTCGAGGGGTACGGCGTCGGGCAACGGGTGGACGGCGCGTGCGGGAACGACCACGTGACCGGCCAGCACACCGTGCGTCGGGGGCGAGCCGAAGCAGGTGCCGGACGGGCACAGGTTGTAGCGGCCCGAGCGGCAGGTGGTGCACGTGCCGCAGCCGACGGCCGGTTCGATCGCGACCCGGGTGCCCACGTCGAGGGCGGTCTCCGGGCCGGACGCCACGACCGTACCGGCGGCTTCATGGCCGAGGACCGTCGGCGTGCGCAGCGTGTTGGCGCCGTTGCGGCCATGGGCGAAGTAGTGCATGTCCGAGCCGCAGACTCCGACGGAGTCGACTTCGACGACCACCTCGTCGGGGCCGGGTGGCCGGAGCGGCAGCTCCTCGATGCGGAGGTCTTCCGGACCGTACAGGACGGCCGCCCGGGTCAGCCGGGGAACTTTCATGGGTCTCACATCCTCGCGGGTCGTGGGTGGGAGTTCAGACAGCGGGCGACGGCTCCGCGTCCGCGGCCTCGCCGGCGGCCGCGGTCGCGGCCGCCGTGCCGTGCCGGGTGAGGACATCGATGAGTTCGGCGACTCGCGCGGTGAACTCGGCGTGTTCGGCGAGCCGGTTCCCGAGCAGTCCGCTGTCCATGACGGCGGTCACGAAGTCCCTGACCGAGGTGGAGCGGCGGGCGGTCTCACGGAGGCCGTCCCGGGCCGGGTCCGTCATGGCGGCGGCGTGCGGGCCCGGGTCGAATCCGGCGGGCGGCGCCATGCAGCACAGGTACGCGGCGACGGTGAGGGCCAGGTGATGCGGTACGCGTCCGGCCCGCAGCCGGACCAGCGCGGGATCCGGTACACGCTGGCGGAGTTTGACGGAGCCGTCCGAGCCGACCTGCCGGGTCCGGTGCCCCAGTGCGGAGTTGGCCCACCGCTCGAAGAGCTGTGCCACGTACGCGTCCTGATCGATGCCGTCGGGCACGGTCAGGCTCGGCAGGTACTCGTCGTGCAGCACCCGGCCGGCCGCGTCGGCGATGTGGGGGCGGGAGATCGCGTCGGGGATCGTGGCCCGGCCGTCGAGCGCTCCGAGGTAGGCGATGAGCGAGTGGGTGCCGTTCAGCAGGCGCAGTTTGAGCAGTTCGTACGGCTCGACGTCCTCGGTGAACAGCGCACCGCCGTGTTCCCAGGCGGGCCGGCCGGCGGCGAAGCGGTCCTCCAGCACCCACATGCTGAACGGTTCCGCGGGTACCGGAACCTCGTCGCGCAGCCCGAGCCGGTCGGCCACGGCCGTCCTCTCGGCGTCCGTGGTGGCCGGAACGATCCGGTCCACCATCGTGTTGGGGAAGGCCACGCAGTCGTCGAGCCACGCGGCCAGGTCGGCGCCCTCGGCGCCCGGCAGCGCTGCCGTGAACTCGCGTACCAGGCGGGCGGTCTGGGCACCGTTGCCGGCCAGGTTGTCACAGCTGAGGACGGTCACCGGCGCCGAGTGCCGGCGCAGGCGCCGCTGGAGCCCGCGGACGATCTGCCCGATCACGGTGCTCGGCGGTCCGTCCCCCCGCAGGTCCGCCGCCACGCCCGGATGGTCCAGGTCGAGACGGCCGGTGCGCGGCGAGAAGGTGTAGCCGTGCTCGGTGACGGTGAGGGAGACGATCCGGGTTCCAGGGGCCGCGATGGCGTCGACGACGGCATCGGGCTGACGGGCGGCGACCAGAACGCCGGTGTGCACGGCGGGTACGACGACCCGCGAACTGCCCGGTGCGATCTCCACCACGGAGTACCGGAAGTCCTGTGCGCGCAGGGCGTCGGCGACGGCCGCCGAGCGGCTCGCCACGCCCAGGATCCCCCACGGGCCGTCGGAGCGGTCCAGCACGCCGGCGGTGTAGACGGCCTGGTGCGCACGGTGGAAGTTGCCGAGGCCCAGATGGACGATGCCGGTCTCCGGGAGCGCGCGCCGGTGCAGCAGCGACCCTGCGGGAACGGTGTGGGCGTTGAGGCGCGGAAGGCAGGTGGTCGTCATCTCACCAGTCCGTCATCGAGCCGTCGCGGCGCCGGGCCACGGGCAGGTAGGCGGGTTCGTAGGGGAAACGCGCGGCGAGTTCCTCGTCGACCTCGACACCGAGGCCGGGCGCGTCGCCGGGGTGCAGATGGCCGTCGGCGTAGCTCCAGTCGTGCCGGAACACCTCGTGGACCAGCGGCTCGTAGCCCATGTACTCCTGGATGGCGAAGTTGGGTGTCGACAGGCCGACGTGCAAGGACGCGGCCAGCGCCACCGGGGAGACGTCGGACGGCCCGTGCGGACCGAGCCTGACCTGCCAGATGTCGGCGAGCGCGGCGATCCGACGGAGGCTGCTGACACCGCCGGCGTGCGTGACACAGGTGCGCACGTAGTCGATCAGCTGCTCGGTGATGAGGGACTGGCATTCCCAGACGGTGTTGAAGACCTCGCCGATCGCCAGCGGGGTCGTGGTGTGCCGGCGCACATGGCGCAGGACCTCCTGGTTCTCGGCCGGGGTGACGTCCTCCAGCCAGAACAGGTCCACCTCCTCCAGCGCACGGCCGAGCCGGGCGGCCTCGTTCGGGGTGAGCCGGTGGTGGGCGTCGTGCAGCAGGTGCAGTTCGGGGCCCACATGGTCGCGGACCGCCGCGAGGGCGCCGGGGGCATGGCGCAGATACGCGGCGGTGTCCCACACCTCCTCGGCGGGAGCGGTGCCCCGGCCGGCCGGCTCGTAGCCCGCGCCCTTCGCGGAGACCCCGTAGACCGTGTCGAGCCCGGGTACGCCCGTCTGCGCCCGGACCGCCAGGAAACCGCGCTCGCGCCGGGCGTCGACGGAGTCGAGCAG
Source organism: Streptomyces sp. NPDC048277 (assembly GCF_040652235.1). Taxonomy (NCBI): domain Bacteria; kingdom Bacillati; phylum Actinomycetota; class Actinomycetes; order Kitasatosporales; family Streptomycetaceae; genus Streptomyces; species Streptomyces sp. NPDC048277. The sequence continues at coordinate 431,876 of NZ_JBEZLQ010000003.1, read as the reverse complement.
CCGCGGCACGTCCCAGCCGGTGGCGTGCGTGTACGCGAGGACGCGGTCCCGGACCGCCCCGCCGAGCAGCTGGTAGACGGGCTGCCCGGTGGTCCTGCCCTTGATGTCCCACAGCGCGAGGTCCACGGCCCCGATCGCGGTCATGGTCACCGGGCCGCGCCGCCAGTACACGCCCCGGTACAGGTACTGCCAGGTGTCCTCGATACGGGCCGGATCACGTCCGACGAGCAGCGGGGCGACATGGTCGCGCAGATACGAGGCCACGGCGAGCTCGCGGCCGTTGAGGGTGGCGTCGCCCCAGCCGGTCAGGCCCTCGGCGGTGGTGATCTTCAGGGTGACGAAGTTGCGCCCCGGGCTGGTGACGAGGACGTCCGCGGCGACGATGGTGTCGGGCTTGCTCATCGGGCCACCGCCACCACGTTGTCGATGCCCTGACCGGCGGCCAGCCGGCGGATGTTGGCCGTGATGTCCTCCGCGCGGCGGGCGAAGGTGTGCCGGGCCAGCCCCGAGGAGTGCGGTGTCATCAGGGTGTTGGGCAGTTCGTGGAAGGGATGCCGGCTCGGGGCCCCGGTGCGCCCGTCGGCGGGGTAGTCGTACCAGACGTCGAGGGCGGCGCCCGCGATCACCCCGTCGCGCAGGGCGGCGTACAGCGCGTCCTCGTCGACCACCGGGCCCCGGCCCACGTTGACCAGCACCGCCGATTCCCCCATCCGCTTCAGCTCCTTCGCCGCGATCAGCGAGGTGGTCCCGTCGTTGAGCGGTACCGAGACGACGACCACGTCACAGGTCTCCAGCAGGGAGTCCAGGTCGTCCATGTCACCGGCCCAGGCCAGCCGTTCGGCCACGGCGTCGACGCTGCCCCGGCGGGTGACGGCCACGCCCTGGGCGCCGAAGGCCCGGAAGCGTTGCCAGGCGCGGGCCCCGATGTGCCCGAAGCCGACGAAGCCGACGACGGCCTCGCTCAGCAGGCCGGGATAGGTCGGTGCCTCCCAACTGCCGCGCCGCAGCGCCGCGTCCTGACGGAGGAAGCCCCGCCTGAGCAGGACCGTGGCGGCGACCGCGTACTCGGCGATCGCGTCCTCGTGATGGAACGTGTTGGCCACGAGCGTGCCCGGCGCGAGCGCGCCGACGGCGATCCCGTCGATGCCCGCGCCGGCGGCGTGCACGAGGCGCAACTGCCTGCCCGCCGCGGCGAGTTCGGCCGGACAGGTCCCCGACACGAGGACATCGGCGCCCCGCAGCGCCGCCTTCACCGCGTCGGTGTCGGCGGGGTCGGGCCACCGAACGGCCGTCCCGGCGGGGAGTCCGGCCTCGAACTGCTCACGTATTGCCCGCAGATGGATGTCGCTGACCACGACGGTCAGCTCGTCACCGTGCTGGGCGGAGGGCTGCGTCATGAGCGCTCCCGTACGACGGCGTCGGCGCGGTCGGACACCTGGGCGGTGGAGCCGCGGACGACGAGCTGGGTGGACAGCCGCAGGGTGCGGGGCTGGTGCCGCTCGTCGCCGGCGGCCTGGGCGAGCAGTTCCAGGCTGAGCGATCCGGCCCGGTCCATCGGCACCGCGATGGTGGTCAGGGCGGGGTGCGAGGTGGCGGCCAGGGGCATGTCGTCGATACCGACGACACTGAGGTCCTCCGGGACCCGTACGCCCAGTTGACGTGCTCCGGCGATGACACCGAGGGCCACGAGGTCGTTGTGCGCGATGACGGCCGTGGCACCGGAGGCGATCACGCCCGCGGCGGCCGCGGTGCCGCCGGCCACCGTCTCCGACTGCCAGCCGAGCACCTCCAGCCGCAGTCCGGCCCGCTCGGCCTGCTCCCGGGCCACGTCGACACGGTGGCTGTTCGACCAGGAGTGCTGCGAGCCCTGGACGTACGCGACGTGGCGGTGCCCGAGCGCGGCCAGGTACTCGGCGGTCTGCCGCAGTCCGTCGCCGGCGTCGGCGAGGACGCAGTCGGCCGTCGTGGTCTCACGGTTGACGAGGACGACCGGGGTGTCGCCGCACAGGTCCAGCACGTCCTCGGCGTCGAGCCGCGGTGAGCACACGACGATGCCTGCCGACCTGGCACTCAGCTGGGTGATCACCTCCCGCTCCCGGTCGGGGTCGAAGTCGGTGTCGGCGAGGACGATCGTCTGCCGGCGGTGCCAGCCCTGTGCCTGGGCGGCCTTGACGAAGGTGCCGAAGACCGGGTTGGCGATGTCGGGAACGACCACGGCAACGGTCAGGTCGTCCGACGGTGCCTCGGCCGGACGCGGGGGAGGCGGTTCGTAGCCCAGCTCCTGGGCGGCCTCCAGAACCTTGCGCAAGGTTTCCGGACCCAGTCTCGTCGGGTCGCTGAACGCCCGAGAGGCTGTGGAGAGAGCGACCTTCGCGCGCTTCGCGACATCGGTCAAGGTGGGGGCCACGCCGCCACTCCGTTTCCTCGGTGGTGCTGAAGCGGCTCCGTCGACGTAACGTCGGCGAAACCTGAACGGTGTGGCTCTATGGTCGGCAAGCTTGCGCAAGCTTGTCAATGGTTGCGCAATGCGGATTGCGGCGGTCGTCCGTGACCGGTGAGGCGGAGAACGAGGACGGCCGGGCGCGGCAGCACCGCACCCGGCCACCGGCACCCGGCCCTCGGCGTTCTCAGTAGGCGACGACACCGCCGTCCACGGCGACCGCCGCGCCGGCCATGTAGGACGCGGCGTCGCTGCACAGCCACACGACGGCTTCGGCGACTTCCTCCGGGCCCGCGAACCTGCGGATCGGTGTCAGGGCCAGCAGCTGGTCCTTGACCTCCTGCGGCAGATCGGCCGTGAAGGGCGTCTCGATCGGGCCCGGCAGCACCGCGTTGACCCGGATGCCGTCCGCCGCGTAGTCCACGGCCGCCGCCTTGGTCAGTCCGACGACTCCGTGCTTGCTCGCCACGTACGTGGACAGCCCACCGGGGCGCGCGACCAGACCGGAGGCCGAGGCGGTGTTGACGATCGCGCCGCCCCGACCGGCCATGGCCCTGATCTCCGCCCGCAGGCACAGCCACACCCCGGTGAGGTTGACGCCGATGACGCGATTCCAGTCGGCCTCGGTCACCTCGGCCAGCCGCGTCACCTCGCCCTCGACCCCCGCGTTGTTGTGCGCGAAGTCCAGTCGGCCGAAGCGGTCGACGACGGCACGCACGGCCCCCTCGACCGACTCGCTGTCCGACACGTCGACGTGGAACGCCTCGGCAGTGCCCCCGGCTTCCGTCACCTCCTTCACCGTCCGCGCGGCCTGGGCGTCGTCGATGTCGAGCACCGCGACCTGGGCGCCGCGCCGGGCGAAGGCGAGGGCCGTGGCCCGGCCGATACCGCCGCCGGCCCCGGTGACCAGCGCGACCCGGCCGGTCATGTCCTGCGGGTTGACCTGCATGAGCCTGCCTTTCATGAGGGGAGGTCGAGGGTGCCCAGCCACGTCAGGACGACGTCGAGCACCTCGTGGTTGTTGAGTTCGAGGACCATGCCGTGGCCGTTGCCCCGGACCTCGTGATCCACGAGCCGGAGGTGGTCGGCGTGCGCACCCACCTCGCGCAGGTACTCCGCGACGGCCCGCGCCCCGCCGCCGAGCGGCGAGGCCTCGGCCTCGACGACGGCCACGGGCAGGTACTTCAGCCCGGGCAGCGTCGGCTTCGCGGCCTGCCGCAGCTCCTCCGGGGAGGTGACGGGCGGGTCGTACGGCAGGGGCGCGGAGGTGAGCCCCCAGCCGAGGGACAGGCCGATCTGCGGGGCGTCCAGGAACGGCGGTCCCGGCGGCTCGATCGCCACGACGGCCCGCACCAGGTCCGGGCGGGCGGCCGCGGCGAGCCAGCCCGCGGGGGCACCGAGGGAGTGGGTGACGACCACGGCGGGGCCGATGTCCTCCAGCAGCCGCACCAGTTGCTCGCCGTCGTGCCGCTGCGCGGCGGCCTGGTCCAGGGCAATGCCCGCCGAACTCGCGGTGAGCTGGACGATCGCGGGGTCGTCCGGACCACCCGGCCCCGGCCACTGGGTGTGCCGGGGATCGGCGCCGGAGGCGAAGATGCCGGCGGTCATCTCCCGCACGGGAGCGGGGCCGCGCTCGGCGGCCTCCGGGCCGGTACCGGCGGCCCGTCCGTACCCCGGGCGGTCGACGACGTACACGGGCCAGCCCAGTTCGACCAGCAGCGGTGCCCAGCCCGGACGGCCGTCCGGGGTACCGAGCCAGTCGGTGCCCTGGCCGCCGCCCCCGTGCACCAGCACGATCGGTGTGGACGAGCCGAGGCCCTCCGGCCTCTCCCATTCGACGTACAGCGCGCCACCGGGAGCGGAGGCGCCGATCCACCGGAATCCACGGGTGCTCATGACGCCGCTCCGGTGGGGACGAGCCGCGGCGAACGCAGCTGGGCCATGCCGAGCTGGGCGGCCCGTACCTTCGCGGGGTCGCCCGCTATGGACCGCGGCCCGGCCAGGTCCGCTTCCAGCCGCTCGGGGTCGGCCGAGTGGTAGACGAGCCGCTTGAACTCGCTCGCCATGGGCGAGGCGACATCGAGGAACTTCCGCCGCCGGTCCTCGGCGTAGCGGTCGAGCACCTCCGCCGGGGCCTCGCCGCGTACGACGGCCGCCAGCGCCGGGTACAGCACGAACAGGTCGAGCAGACCGCAGGTCAGGCCGAGGCCGCCGGTCGGGTTGGTGGCGTGTGCGGCGTCACCGGCCAGCAGGACGCGGCCCGCCCGGTAGCTCTCGGCCGACCGCTGGTGCAGCCGGTACGGCGAGTGGTGCACCAGGTCGACGTTCTTGTCGCCGGGCAGAAAGGCGTCGAAGAACGCGATCAGCCGTTCCGGCACGCTCTCGGCCGGAAGCGCCGCGTCCTCCGCGTACGTCACCCGCCACAGCCCCCGGTCGTCGATCTTCGCGACGACCGCGCCGTACTGGGGATCGACGACCATGTTGGCGTCGTTGAACCCGTACGCGTCGAACGGGTAGCGGACGTTGGTCGCCACGAACCGCTCCGGCCAGGTGAGGCCGTCGAAGCCGAGGCCCAGGGCCTTGCGTACGGTGCTGCTCGCGCCGTCGGTGCCGACCAGCCAGCGGGCCGTGAACTCGGCGGGTCCGTCAGGGCCTTCGGCCGTGACACGGACCCCGTCCTCGTCCTGGACGAGCCCGGTGACGGCGGTGTTCCACCGGACCGTGACGCCGGTCTGCTCCCGGAGCCGGCGCAGGGCGATCTCGCCGAGCCGGTCCTGGCCCAGGTGGATGTTGTTGTAGGAGCGGCCGGTGATCTCCTCCAGGGAGACCTTGCCCCACTCGACGACCTCGCCGGTGCGGGGGACCCGCAGGGTCAGTCCGTCGAGGGAGCACAGGCCCTCTCCCTCCATGTCGGGGAGGACGCCGAGTTCGTGGAGGCCGTCGAGGACGAACCACAGATAGGTCATGGCCCGTGGCGAGTCGCCGATGGCGGCCTCGCGTTCGAGCACGGTCACGCTCAGGCCCGACCGGGCGAGCCCGAGTGCGGTGAGCAGGCCCACCGGACCCGCGCCCACCACGAGGACGTCGGTGGATGGCTGTGTCACTGTCGTTTCTCCCAGCGGGCTCAGAAGACGATGGTCTGGTTCTCGTGCCGGACGATCCGGTCCTCGCAGTGCCAGCGCACCGCGCGCGACAGCACCGCCCGTTCGACGTCCGCGCCCAGTCGTACGAGGTCGGCGGTGGTGTGTTCGTGGCTGACCCGGACGACGTCCTGGTCGATGATCGGGCCCTCGTCGAGGTCCTCGGTCACGTAGTGCGCCGTGGCGCCGACGAGCTTCACCCCCCGTTCCTTGGCCCTCTTGTAGGGCGCCGCGCCGATGAAGGCGGGGAGGAAGGAGTGGTGGATGTTGATGAGCGGTGCGCCGACCTCCGCGAGGAAGCGCGGGGTGATGATCTGCATGTAGCGGGCGAGGACGACCAGGTCGACGTTGCCGCGCAGCAGCTCCAGCTGGCGCTCCTCCGCCTCGGCGCGGTTGTCGCGAGTCGCCGGGATGTGCACGAACGGCACTCCGAACGGGCGGATCTCGTCGGCGAGGTCGGGATGGTTGCTGATCACCATCGCCACGGTCATGTCGAGTTCGCCGCGCCGGTTGCGCCACAGCAGGTCGAGGACGCAGTGGTCGGTCTTCGACACCATGATGGCGACGCGCTTCGGCCTGGCCGCCTCGCTCAGCCGGAAGTCCATCCGGAAGTCCGCCGCGACCGTCTCGCGGAACTCGCGCTCGAACTCCTCGCGGGCGGCCGCGAGTCCGGGCAGCCGGAAGGTGGTGCGCTGCACGAACGTACCGCCGGCCGGTTCGGTGGAGTACTGGTCGAGCGAGACGATGTTGGCGCCGGCCCCGGCGAGGAAGGTGCTCACGGCGGACACCACCCTGGGCCGGTCCGGGCAGCTGACGAGCAGCCGCCCGAGATCCTGCACGGAAGAGACGGGGGAGGGGGACTGCGGCGCGGGGCGGGTGACCCGGTCCCTGCTTTCGGCCACGTCGACGGGCATGACTTGCTCCTTGACTTGCTGACGTGCGGGTGTTCCGTGGAGGCGGTTTCAGACGCGGTCGCGCAGCCGGCGCGGCCAGATCCCGGACTTGCCCGGCGCGAGGATCCCGTTCGGGTCCAGGGCGTCCTTGATCGTCTCGGCCAGCCGGCGCTGGGCGTGGTCGCCGAACGCGAACTGCTCCGCGACCAGGTCCATGTGCTGGAGGTTGGTGCGGTACGGCGTGTAGCCGATCGCCGCGACCTCCTTGACCAGGTCGGCGTAGCCGTCGTAGACGGACCGGGTCTGTTCCTCGTCGCGCGGGTCGAAGAACGTGGTGCTGATGTGCAGCGCGCTGCGGGGCATCAGGTACAGGCCGTTGACCTGGACGTGGCCGTGCCGGACGTACAGCGAGCGGATGAGCTGCTCGACCCGCACCACCGCGTCGCCCGTGTTCGGTCCGACCGGCGAGAAGTCCAGATGGCCGGTCACCTCGCCGAAGGGCAGCATCTTCGGGTCGAGGAGATCCATGTCGGGGATGCCGCGCTGCACGCGCTCGTCGTGGTTGGCCGGACCGGCGAGGTCGGTGGAGTCGAACGTCCGGCGCAGCACCTCGACGCCCGGTATCGCGCGCAGGGTCTCCTCGACGACCGCGTACTGCGCGTCGACCATCGCCGCCCGGCCGTAGAGGGCGAACCGAGCCGACCAGCCCTCGCCCTCGGGGTCGAGGAACATCGCGCCGCTCTCGTCGATCTCCAGACCCCGGTTGAGCAGCGGCAGGTTCTCGATCGTGCGGTCGAGCATCAGCCCGCGCAGGGCGTCGACGACCTTGCCGAGGGCGTCGTAGCCCCGGAAACGCGCCCAGCAGGTCGCGTACGTCTCGGGGCGGCGCATGACCCACCAGCCCGCGTTGGTCACGATGCCGAGGTTGGACTGCTGGAAGAGCCCGCCGAAGGAGGGGCCGAAGCTGTGCGGGTACACGTGCCGGGCCACGTTGCCCTCCATCGCGCCCATGCCGGTGCGCAGCAGGGAGCCGTCGGGCAGCACCACCTCCAGACCGCAGAGATTGCGCGAGTGGTCGCCGTAGGGCGTGTAACCGATGCCGTATTCCAGGGAGTTGCCGATGACGCTGCCCCAGCCGAGGTCGGGGATGGAGGGCCAGAGGTCACCGCCGGCCGCCTGGAGCGCGTCGAAGAGGTCGAACCAGCGCACGCCGGGCTCGACGACCGCGTAGGCGAGGTCCGTGTCGACCTCCAGGACCCTGTTCATGTTCCGCAGGTTGACCAGGACGCTGCCGCGCAGCCGCGGGGCGGAACCGCCGTAGGTGTTGTTGCGGCCCTGGCTGAAGGTGGACAGCGGGACGCCGTGCTCGTTGGCGATCCGTACGACGGCCTGCACCTGCTCGGTGCTCGTGGGCAGCAGCGCGGCCGAGGCGTCGAACTCGTCGGACTCCAGGTAGGTGTACGGGTCGCGGAACTCGCGCAGGGCCGACGGCTCGCTGATCACGGCCTCGGAGCCGAGTTCGGCGGTGAAGGCCGCGAGCGCCTTGTCGAGCGCGGCCGGGGTGGTGCCGTGGGGAACCGTCGTCATGCCGGTGCCTTTCTCAGAGGTGCGGGTGATGAGGTGAGCCGGGAACTCGGGGTGAGCCGGCTGCTCGGGGTGAACTGGGTGCTCGGGGTGAACTGTGTGAACTGCCGTGCCACACGGACCGCGTCCGCGGTGGCCGCGACGTCGTGGACCCGGACGCACCAGGCGCCGGCCGCCGCCGCGAGGGCGGACACGGCGGCCGTGGCCCGGTCCCGGGCATGCGGCGGCGGGGGAGCACCGTCGTCGGCGAGCAGTGCGCCCAGGAACGCTTTCCGCGACGCTCCGACCAGGAGCGGCCGGCCCAGGGCATGGAACTCGTGGAGCCGGCCGAGGATCGCCCAGTTGTGCTCCGCGTTCTTGGCGAAGCCGAGACCGGGATCGAGGACGACGCGGTCGGGACGGACTCCCGCGTCGGTGAGGGCGTCGAGGCGCATGCCGAGTTCGGCCACGGTCTCCGTCACCACATCGCCGTAGCGGGCCCGCTGCTGCATCCGCGCGCTGTGCCCCCGCCAGTGCATCGCGACATACGGCACGTCCGCCTCGGCGACGCAGCGCGCCATGTCCGGATCGGCGAGCCCGCCGCTGACGTCGTTGACCAGGACGGCGCCCGCGTCGAGGGCTGCCGCGGCCACCCGTGCCCGCATCGTGTCGATACTGACCAGGGCGCCGCTCGCGGCCAGCCCCCGTACCACCGGGAGCACGCGCGCCAGCTCCACCGGCTCGGGGACACGCAGGGCGGACGGTCGGGTCGACTCACCGCCCACGTCGACGAGGTCCGCTCCCTCCGCGACGAGCGCGAGCCCGTGCTCGACCGCCCGCGCGGGATCGTCGTACTCCCCGCCGTCGGAAAAGGAATCGGGCGTCACGTTGACGATTCCCATCACCAGGCAGCGATCGGTGACCGGCATGCCGAGGGGGCCGCGGAAATTCATTGCATTCCCCCGTCTTCCCCGAAGGCGTAACCTCGGCCGTACCGGGAGGCCGAAGTTGTTCGACCCGGAGACTTCATCTGGCTGAAACAATTCGTTAGGGTGCGGGCGTGGCACGACTGCAACGAGGCAATCTGCCGGCGGAGATGACGAGTTTCGTCGGCCGCCGAGCGGAGTTGCCCACCCTGAAGAAATCGCTGGAGCGGTACCGGACGGTCACGGCGACCGGCACCGGGGGCGTCGGCAAGACCCGACTGGCCCGCCGGGTGGCCGCCGAAGTGGCGAGCGCCTTCGCCGACGGGGCCTGGCTCATCGACCTCGACGATCTCACCGACGGCACCCTGCTGCCGTCCACCGTGCTGCTCGGTCTCGGCCTGCGCGACGACGGCGGAATGCCGGTGGAGGAGCGGCTCGCCGACCACTTCCGCGGCCGGCAGACGCTGCTGCTGCTCGACGGCTGCGACGGAGTCGTCGACGCCTGCGCGGGCCTGGTCACGCGGCTGTTGCGCGCCGCACCCGGTCTCAAGGTGCTGAGCACCAGCCGAAGGCCGCTGCATGTCGAGGGTGAGGCCGTCGTCGCCGTGGGGCCGCTGCCGGTGCCGTCCGACGACGCGCCCGAGTCCGGGGGCGCCGCGCTGACCGGGTACGACTCGGTCGCCCTGTTCATCGAGCGAGCCGCCGCCGTCCGGCCCGACGTCCTGGAGTCCGACGCCCGGCTGGCCGCGGTCGCACGCATCTGCCGGCGCCTGGACGGTCTGCCCATGGCGATCGAGTTCGCCGCCGACCGGCTCGACGTGCTCGCGCTCGACGAACTCGACGACCGGCTCGAGGACGCCTACCGGGTGCTGGTCTCGGGCCGGCGAGGCACCCCCGAGCGGCAACGGACGCTCCAGGCCCTCGTCGACTCCAGCTACGCGCTGTGCTCGCCGGAGGAACAGACGCTGTGGTCCCGGCTGGCGGTCTTCACCGGCCCCTTCGGTCTTCCGGCGATCGAGCACGTGTGCACCGACGACGTGATCCCGGAAGACAGGGTGCTCGATCTCGTCGCCGGGCTGATCGACAAATCGGTGCTCGTCCGTGAGGAGCGGCCCGGCGGGTCCTGGTACCGGCTGCCCCGGCTGCTCCGTGAGTACGCGATCCGCCGGGTGACCGAGCCCGCCGAATGGGAACGGCTGCGCGGACGCCATGTCCAGTGGTGTCTGTGGCTCGCCGGCCGGGCCTCCGACGGGCTGCTCACCGAGCGCTCCCAGGACTGGATCAGCCAGATCCGCGGCAACTACGCCAACTTCCGTGCGGCACTCGAATACTGCTTTCAGGACAAGGACGCCGCACAGGACGGGCTCCAGCTCGCCGCGGCCCTCTGGTACCACTGGCTGATGGCCGGCCTGGTCGCCGAGGGACGGGAGTGGCTGGACCGCGGGCTGGCCATCGCGCCCCCCGAGCCGACCGTCGGCCGGGCCCTCGCCCTGACGGCCGCCGCCTACCTCGCGGTCGTCGGCGGCGACTCCGCCGACGACCTGCTGGCCGCGTCCCACGAGGTCGTCGGCCACCTCGCGGATTCCACCGCCACCGGCCATCTGTGGTTCGTCGAAGGACTGCTCGCCGTCCAGCACGGCGACCTGGTCGCCGCCTGCGGGAAACTCGATGTCGCGCTCGCGGCGTTCCGTTCGGCGGGGAGCATGATGAGCAGCGGCAGGACGCTGTGCCTGCTCGCCATGGCGTGGACGCTGCGCGGCGACTGGGAGCGCGGCCGCCGGTACTGCGAGGAGTTCCTCGCCATGCCCGGTGCCGTGAGCGAGAACTGGGGCTTCGCCTACATCCAGTGGACGACCGCGCTCGCCGAGTGGCGGCACGGGAACTACGCCGACGCGCGGGCCGCGCAGGAGAACAGCGCCCGGCTGGCCCGCCGGTTCGACGACCGGTTCGGCATGGGCTCCTGCGTGCAGAGCGGTGCTCTGGTGTTCGCCGCGACGGGTGGTCACCGCAAGGCCGCACTGCTCATGGGGGCCGCGGAGACGCATCGCTTCCCGGCCTTCACTGTGCTCGACGGGCTGCGGCGGGAGTACGTCCCCGTGGTGCGCGAGGCACTCGGCGACGCCGTCTTCGCCGCGCTGGTCGAGGAGGGCCGGGGGCTGACCCTCGGGCAGGCCACCGAGGTCGTCGCGGGTGCCCGGTCCGCGCCGGGACTGGCCGCCGCCCCGGCGGTGCCGGACGCCCTGTCGCGACGGGAGTGGGAGGTGGCCCAGCTGGTGGCCGACGGCCAGGGCAACAAGCACATCGCCGCCGCCCTGGTCATCTCGACCCGCACCGCCGAGGGCCATGTCCAGCGCATCCTCGGCAAGCTCGGATTCACCTCGCGGGCGCAGATCGCCGTGTGGGTGACCGAGCAGCGCGCGCTCGCGAGCGCCGGGTCGCCCGTCGGCGAGGGCCGCGGCTGAGTCGGTGAGTCCAGGCATGAGCACCCCTTCGTGATCTCCTGGCAGCGTCCCGTGCGGGGCGCGCCGGGTGAACGCGGGGAACTACCTGTCGCCTACCTGTTCGTGCGCCGTGGGCAGGTGGGCGGCGGGTACGGGTAGACGCCCGGCAACGGCGAAGGCCCACCCGGTTCGGGTGGGCCTTCGCCGTGGAAGAAGTGGAGTCGGCCACTAGGAATTCGTGGTCGAATTTCATATTGCGAGCACAGCAGAGTTCCACAGGGCTTCGGTAATGGTGCAGGGCTTCGGTAATAGCCGGATATCTGCTTCCCGTCGAAGCTTCCCGAGATATGGGCGGGTTGCGCGAAGGCGGGCATCGAACTGCGGAACACGTCCAGATATTCGGCCATGTCCTCGTCCGGGATCGCCGGAATGCGGTCGGTGGCGATCACCGGGAAGCACGCCTCCAGGTGGCGGGCCCTGGAGGCCGTACGGCGGCGGGGAGTCCGGCGGGCCGCCGGTCAGCGGGTCATGGCGCGGCGGGAGTGTCGGACACCGCGGCCATCATGACCCTGGCGGCCTCCTCCACGTGGGCCGTCGCGGCGGCCTGTGCCGCGGCCCCGTCCCGGGCGTCGACCGCGGCGACGATCGCGCCGACCTCGACGACGCTGCGCTGCGCCCGGCCCTCCTGGGCGAGCGTCAGCGCGCGCAGCCGGGTCACCCGGTGCTGGAGTGTCTGCACCGTCTGGTGCAGGACCGGATTGCCGCACCCCCGGAACAGCACGTCGTAGGCCCTGGACTTCGCCTTCAGCAGTGCGGCGGCGTCGGCACCCCGCTCGGTCTCGTCCGCCAGCTCGGCGACGGCCTCGCGGAAGGCGGCCCGGTCCTCGTCGCTCCCGTTCTCGGCGAACAGCCGGGCGGCCAGTCCCTCCAGGGGCGCGCGCACCTGGTAGACCTGCAGGGCGGTCGCGGGAGAGATCACGGTGACGCACGTGCCGCGCCCGTTGCGCGACTCCACCAGCCCCTCCGCCTGGAGCTGTCGCAGCGCCTCGCGCACCGAGGCGCGGCTCGCCGAGGTCATCTCGCACAGCTCCCGCTCCACGAGCAGCTGCCCGGGAGTCAGCCGCTGGTCGACGATCGCGTCACGCAGGATGTTCGCCACCTGCTCGCGGATGGGGGCGTGCCGCAGCACCTGCATGTCGCTCATACACCGAGGATACTCAAGCCCGGACTGCTGTCAGACAGAAGACCAGGAACTGTCGGGCGAACTTTGTCTGACAGCTGCTAGCTTCTTTCAGTCGTAACCTCGGTTATGGTGACCGCACCGAAGCGTTCGACCCAGGAACCTCTGGAGGCACTGCCGTGACTGCCCACACGGAACCGATCGATCAACTCGCCGCAGGCGACGCCATGCGCCGCCGGGTGCTCGGCGACGCGCACGTGGACCGCTCCCGCGCCAACGCGACCCCGTTCAGCCGACCGCTCCAGGACCTGGTCACCGAGTACTGCTGGGGTGCCGTCTGGACCCGGCCGGGGCTTGAACCGCACATGCGCAGCCTGCTGAACATCGCCATGCTGACGGCGCTGGGCAAGCCCGACGAGCTGCGCCTGCACGTACGCGGGGCGATCAACAACGGGTGCACCACGGAGCAGATCCAGGAGGTGCTGCTGCAGGCCGCCGTCTACTGCGGCGTCCCGGCGGCGCTGGAGGCCTCCCGGGCCGCTCAGCAGGCCATGGTGGAGCTGGGACATGAGTGAGGCACCCGAGCGGCAGCGGATCGGGCTGGCCGGGCTCGGCCGGATGGGGCGTCCCATGGCCCGACGCCTGGTCCTGGCAGGCCACGACGTGTACGGCTACGACGTCGCCGAAGAGCTCCGCGCGAGCGTCGTCGCCGACGGGGTCACCCCGGTGGACTCACCGGCCGCACTCGCCGGATCCGCCGAGGACGTCATCCTCATGCTGCCCAACAGCGACATCGTGGAGGCCGTCGCCGCGGACCTCGCCGACGCGGTCCGGTCCGGCGCCCGCTGCCGTCGTATCGTCGACATGAGCTCGTCGGAGCCCGCACGGACCCGCCAACTCGCCGCCCGTCTCGCCGAGTCGGGCATCGAACTCGTCGACGCCCCGGTCTCGGGCGGCGTGAGCGGCGCCGAGGCCGGCACCCTCACCGTCATGGTCGGCGGCACCGAGGAGCAGTACGAGCGCGCCGAGCCGCTCCTCGCCCCGCTCGGCTCGTCGGTCGTGCACGTCGGCCCCGTGGGCTCCGGGCACGCCATCAAGGCGCTGAACAACCTGATGTCGGCGTGCAGCATGCTCATCACCGCCGAGACCATGACCGTCGCCGCGCGCTTCGGCATGGACCCGGCCACCGCGCTCGCGGTGGTCAACTCCGCGAGCGGCCGCAGCGGTTCGACCGAGGTGAAGTTCCCGAAGTTCGTCCTCACCGGCGCCTTCGACTCCGGCTTCACGGCCGCGCTGATGGCGAAGGACGTCGGCATCGCCACGCTGCTCGGCAAGGACCTGGCCGTCGAACTTCCGCTGGCCGAGGCGGTCGAGGCCCGCTGGCGCGAGCTGACCGCCGAACTGGCGCCGGGTGCCGACCACACCGAGATCGTGCGCCCCCTCGAAACGCGGCACGGCGTCAGCATCAGAGCGGCCTCGCCCCGCCATGACTGACACCTCGACGCCCGCGCACTGGGAGGTCTACGCCGTCCGCTTCGGCCGGCACCGGCTGCCGCGCAGCGCCTTCTACCTCAACTACGCGGGCTACGGCGAACCCGACGGCGACCTCACGATGGACTACTATCTCTGGCTGGTGCGCGGGCCCGCCGGAACCATCGTGGTCGACACCGGGTTTGCCCCGGAGGCCGGTCGGCGCCGTGGCCGCGAGGTCCTGGCCGATCCGGTCGCGGTCCTCGCCGAACTGGGCGTGGACGCCTCGACCGTGCCCACGGTGGTGGTGACCCACGCCCACTACGACCACATCGGCAACCTTCATCGCTTTCCGGCCGCCGAGGTGGTGATGAGCCGGCGCGAGTACGCGTTCTGGCAGGGGCCGTTCGCGGGCCGCGCGCACTTCGCGATCCCGACGGAGCCCGCCGAACTGGCCCTTCTCCCCGAGTTGTTCGAGGAGGGCAGGCTGACGCTGGTCGGCGCACAGCACCGACTCGCGCCGGGAGTGGAACTCCTCGAGGTCGGCGGCCACACCCCCGGCCAGCTGATCGTCGTGGTCCGCGGAGCGGCCGGTACGGCGGTGCTGGCCTCGGACGCCATCCACTCCTACGAGGAGTACGAACGCGACCGTCCCTTCGCGATCGTCGCCGACGTCGCGGGGATGTACCGCGCCTACGACCGGATCCGGGAGCTGGAACGGCAGCCGGGCACCAGCGTCGTGGCCGGCCACGACCCGGAGGTCATGACCCGCTTCACGCCCCATCTGCCGGGCACGGTCTGCCGCGTTCTTTAGACAACATCTTGTCGTAGCGAGGGCCACCGCATCCGCGTCCAGGTCTCCAGCGGCGCCTTCCCGCGCTTCGCGCGCAACCCGGGCACCGGAGAACCCCGGGCCACCGCGACCGCCCTGCGCGCCGCGGACCAGCAGGTCTTCCACGACCCCGGCCGCCCGTCGGCGCTGGTCCTCCCGGTGCACCGGACCTGAGCAGCGGTCAGGGACTTGCGGGGCCGATGCTCAGCCGAAGACCTCGAACTCCTTGCTGTTGGCCCAGTGACTGTTGTTGATGCCGGTCACGGTCAGCTTCACATACCGGTACGTGCCGCTGACGGTGCCGGTCACCGGTGCGCTCGTGGTGACGCCCGCCGAGTGTAACGAGGAGCTGCTCGCCGTCCACTGCGTGCTCGTGCTGCCGTCCACGACATTGGCCGCGCCCTGTCTGCTGTAGGCGGAGGAAGCGCTGGCCGAGGCATTCAGCGCCAGGTCGGAGACCTTCGAGACATTGCTGACCTTGATCAGCTCGCCGGAGTTGATCTGGATGTCGCCATTGCTCGCGACCGCCCTGCTGCCGCCGGAGGCCCGCGCCGACCTGCGCCGTCGCCGAGGACGAGGCGAGGTTGTAGGCGGCCGAACCGCCGGTGTCCGAGACCAGGTAGTAGCTGTCGCTCGCCGCGTCGTAGAGCGCCATCCCGATCGATTTGTCCGTGGCGGTGTACGAGATGACCGCGCCGTCGACGGCGGCCGAACCGCTGTAGCTGGTGGCCGGGATGTTGGTGCCGATGTTGAAGCCGGCCATGTCCGCGGGCAGCGCCTTTGCGACGAGCTGGGTCATCTTGTTGACCGCGGTGTTGAACCCAGTCATCCGCTTGGCTCCCTCGGGCATGGTGGGGATGCCGTACAGCGAGTGATTGGTGTCCGCCCACGAGTCGTTGAGCTGCCAGTAGTTGACGAATCCGCCGTTGACGAGGGCGGTGGTGGCGATGTCCGAGACGTTCCAGTTGCAGTCGTCCGGCCCCACGAAGTCGATGTTCGGCAGCGCGCCGATGGGGCTGTCGGCGCTGGAGACGCGGCTGCCGACGACATAGTTGGAGCTCTTGACGGCTCCGCCCCGCTGGTTGATCAGGCTGAACCACAGTGAGCGCTGCGCGGACCAGTTGCCGTTGGTTCAGTCGTAGAAGCCCTGGGCGATGGGTTCGATCTGGTTCCAGGCCAGCTCGATCTGGATGGTCTTGAAACCGGCGGCGGCCGTCTTCTCGAAGGTGTTCTGCAGCCAGTCCTGCGACAGGATCCGTGTGCTCTGGTCGGTGGGGATGGGGCTCATGTTGCCGTTGCCGAACGTCTGACACTCGCCGAAGGACTGGACTCCGCCCATGGTGAAGGGCTTCCCGTCGACCTCCAGACAGCCCTTGGTCCCGTTCGTGGCCACCTGGGACACCACGACGGAGTCGGCGTGGGCCTGGGGCTGCACGACGATCAGGCTCGCGATCAGTACGGCGGAGGTCAGCAGGGGTCTGGTGATTCCCGGTGATTGATGTTCTACAGAACCTTGACGTAGTTGAGAATTCATGTGGAGGATTTGCTCACTGGTACCCGTGCCCGCCCGAGGAGGCGCTCAGCATGGTGGTGGTGTCCTTCGACCGGAGCCCGCAGACGTACCGGCACTGGCGACTGAGCACGGACGGGCCGCTCGCCTGGCTGGAGTTGGACGTCGACGAACAGGGCGGCCTGGTCCCCGGCTATGAACTCAAGCTCAACTCCTACGACCTGGGCGTGGACATCGAGCTGTACGACGCCGTGCAGCGGCTGCGCTTCGAACACCCCGAGGTGCGGTCGGTGGTGGTGACCAGCGCCAAGGAGAAGGTGTTCTGCGCGGGGGCCAACATCCGGATGCTGGCGGCCTCCCCGCACGAGTGGAAGGTGAACTTCTGCAAGTTCACCAACGAGACCCGCAACAGCATGGAGGATGCCTCGGAGCACTCCGGACTCACCTTCATCGCCGCCGTCAACGGCGCCTGCGCGGGCGGCGGTTACGAACTCGCGCTGGCCTGCGACCGGATCCTGCTGATCGACGACAACGCCTCCACGGTCGCGCTGCCGGAGGTCCCGCTGCTGGGTGTGCTGCCCGGCACCGGCGGGCTGACCCGGGTCACCGACAAGCGCCGCGTCCGCAAGGACCTCGCGGACCTGTTCGCCACCCGCAGCGACGGCGTGCGCGGCAAGACGGCGGTGGACTGGCGGCTGGTCGACGAGGTCGTACCGCGCCGGGAGTTCCGTACGATCGTCGAGCAACGGGCCCTGGAGGCGGCCGGGCGCAGCTCTCGTCCGGCGGACGTGCGGGGCATCTCGCTGACCCCGTTGAAGCGCGAAGTCACCGATGACGGGCTCGCCTACCGCCACGCCCGCGCCGAGTACGACCGTCCGCTCGGCCTGGTCCGCATCACCGTGCGCGGTCCCGCCGGGCCCCCGCCCGCCGACGCCGGCGCCCTGCACGCCCAGGGCGCCGACGGCTGGCTGCTGGCCGTCACCCGCGAACTCGACGACCTGATCCTGCGGTTGCGCACCAACGAGACCGAGCTGGGCACCTGGGTGCTGCGCACCGAGGGCGTCCCCGAACTGGTCCTCGCCCATGAGCGGGCCGTGCTGGACGCGGCCGCCGACGGCGACTGGCTCGCGGGCGAGATCCTGCACTACTACAAGCGCACCCTGAAACGGCTGGACGTCACCAGCCGCAGCCTCGTCGCGCTGATCGAGCCGGGCGGCTGCTTCGCCGGGCTGCTCCTGGAACTCGCGCTCGCCTGCGACCTCCAGTACATGCTGGACGGTCCGCCGCCCGACGATCCCGACAGCCCCGAGCGGGCCGTCCTCGCCCTCTCCGCCGCCAACTTCGGCCCCTTCCCCATGGGCAACGGCCTGACCCGCCTGGAATCCCGCTTCTACCGGGAGGACGACCACCTCGACTGGCTGCGCCAGGAGACCGGCCGCCCGCTGAGCGCCGCCCGGGCCCGCGAACTCGGCCTGGTCACCGACGCGCCCGACGACCTCGACTGGGAGGACGAGATCCGTCTCGTGCTGGAGGCGCGGGCGGCCCTGAGCCCGGACGCGCTGACCGGGATGGAGGCCAACCACCGGTTCGTCGGCCCGGAGACCATCGAGACCAAGATCTTCGGCCGGCTCACCGCCTGGCAGAACTGGATCTTCATCCGCCCCAACGCCTCCGGTCCCGAGGGCGCGTTGCGCCGCTACGGCACCGGCCAGAAGGCGGTCTACGACCGGAAGCGAGTGTGACCCGATGCCCTCCGCGATCGACTACGACTCCCGCATCCCCAACAACGTCTCCCTCGCCGACGACCGCCGCCTGCAACGGGCGTTGGAGGGCTGGCAGCCCAAGTTCCTGAACTGGTGGGGCGAGATGGGCCCCACCCTGGAGAACCACGGCGTCTATCTGCGCACGGCCGTCTCCGTAGGCCGGGACGGCTGGGCCCACTTCGGCCACGTCAACGTGCCCGACTACCGCTGGGGCATCTTCCTGGCCGAGCCCACCCCCGACCGCCGTATCGGCTTCGGAGAACACCAGGGCGAGCCGGTCTGGCAGCAGGTGCCCGGCGAGTACCGCGCCGACCTGCGCCGCCTCATCGTCGTCCAGGGCGACACCGAGCCCGCGTCGGTCGAACAGCAGCGCCTGCTCGGCCTGACGGCGCCCAGCCTCTACGACCTGCGCAACCTCTTCCAGGTCAACGTCGAGGAGGGCCGCCACCTCTGGGCGATGGTCTACCTGCTGCACGCCTACTTCGGCCGCGAGGGCCGCGAGGAGGCCGAGGCGCTGCTGCACCGCAACTCCGGCAGCCCCGACGCGCCGCGCATCCTGGGCGCGTTCAACGAGGAGACCGCCGACTGGCTGGCGTTCTACATGTTCACGTACTTCACCGACCGGGACGGCAAGTACCAGCTCGGCTCGCTCAAGGAGAGCGCCTTCGACCCGCTCTCCCGGACCTGCTCCTTCATGCTGAAGGAGGAGGCGCACCACATGATGGTCGGGACCACGGGCGTCGACCGCGTGGTCACCCGCAGCGCCCAACTCGTCCGCGAGCACGACACCCTGGACATCGCCGCGTGCGGGGGCATCCCGCTCGACGTCATCCAGAAGTACATCAACTTCCACTACACGGTCTCCCTCGACCTGTTCGGCGGCGAGACCTCCACCAACGCGGCCAACTACTACACCGCCGGACTCAAGGGACGCTGGATGGAGGAGCGCCGCAAGGACGACCACCGGCTCACCGACGACAGCGGCTTCTTGAACAAGCCGCAGAACGACGGCAGTTGGACCCAGGAAGAGGTCTCCGCGCTGCTCGCCCTCAACCTCGACCTGCGCGACGAGTACATCTCCGACTGCCGGGGCGGTGTCACCCGCTGGAACCGGATCCTCGCGGAGCACGGCATCGACTACCGGCTGACCCTGCCCCACCCCGGCTTCAACCGCGACGTCGGCCTCGCCGCCGGACACCACATCACCCCCGACGGCACGATCGTCGACGAAGGGACCTGGGAGGCGAGCCGCCACCACTGGCTCCCCACCGCGGAGGACCTCGCGTTCGTCAGGTCGCTGATGCAGCCCGTCTACGAGCGCGGCAGGATCGCCCACTGGGTGGCACCGCCGGCCAACGGCATCAACGGCCAACCGTTCGACTACGAGTACGTCCGACTGGTGTGAGGTGAGCCGGATGCCCGAGGTGTTCAACGCGGCGGACCACCTGGTCGACCGGCATCTGCGCGAGGGGAACGGCGACCGCACGGCCCTCGTCACCCCGACCCGGAGCCTCACCTACGCGCAGCTGTCGGCGGAGGTCCGCCGGGTGGCGGCGGGACTGCGCGCGCTCGGCGTACGGCCCGAGGAACGCGTCCTGATGTGCATGACGGACGACGTCGAGTTGTTCACCGCGATCCTCGCCGCCTTCCGGATCGGCGCCGTGGCGGTCCCCGCCTCGACCATGCTCACCGGCGGTGAACTGGGCGCGCTGATCGCCGACTCGCGCTGCCGGGTGGTGCTCGGCTCCGCCGAGTTCGCCCCGCTCGTACGGGCCGCGCTCGGGTCGGCACCGGAAGTCTCACAGGCCGTCCTGACCGGCCCGGACGCCATGGGCCTTCCGGACCACGTACACGGCCGGACCTGGGAGCAACTGCTGGGCGCCGCCTCCGACGACCCGCCGTACCCGACCTGGCCCGACTCGCCCGCGCTGTGGCTGTACACCTCCGGCACCACCGGTACCCCCAAGGCGGCCATGCACCGGCACGCCGACATCCGGCTCGTGGCCGAGAACTACGGGCGGCGCGTCCTCGGCATCGGCCCGGACGACCGCTGCCTGTCGGTCGCCAAGCTCTTCTTCGCGTACGGCCTCGGCAACTCGCTCTTCTTCCCGCTCGCGGCGGGCGGCACGGCGCTGCTCGAACCCGCCAGACCGTCCCCGGCGCTCTTCGCGAAACGCGCGGCGGCCGACCGGGCCACGGTCCTGTTCGGCACCCCCAGCTTCTACGGCCCCCTGCTCGCGAGCGCAGACGTCCCCGACGACGCGTTCACCACCGTACGACTCGGTGTCGCGGCCGGTGAGGCACTGCCCGCGCCGATGTACCACGGCATGCTCAAGCGGTTCGGCGTGGAGGTGCTCGACGGCATTGGCTCCACCGAGATGCTGCACATCTTCGTCTCCAACCGCCCGGGACGCGTGCACCCCGGCTCCTCCGGCGAACCCGTTCCGGGGTACACCGTGGAGCTGCGGGACGCACAGGGCGGGGCGGTGGCGGGCAGCGGCACACCGGGGGAGCTGTACGTGCGGGGCGAATCGGCCGCCGTCGGGTACTGGTGCCGGGCGGAGACCACCCGCCAGGTGTTCCTCGGCGACTGGGTGCGCACCGGCGACACCTACGTCCGCAACGCGGACGGCACCTACACCTGTCTGGGCCGCACCGGCGACCTGCTCAAGGCCGGCGGCATCTGGGTCTCGCCCACCGAGGTGGAGGAGCGGCTGCTCGCCCATCCCGACGTGGCCGAGGTCGCGGTGGTCGGCGGACCGGACGCGGACGGCCTGGACAAGCCGGTCGCGTGCGTGGTGCCGGTGCCCGGCCGGGACATCGATCCGGATGCCCTGGTCGCCTGGTGCCGTGAGGGCCTGGCCGCCTTCAAACGCCCGCGCGTCGTCGTGCAGCTGCCCGAGCTGCCCCGCACCCCTACCGGCAAGATCCGCCGTAACGTCCTGCGGGCCATGGCCCGCGACGGCTCCTGGGCCGGTCCCCCTCAGGAACCGCCACTCCGGTCTCCCTGATCCCGTGTCAGCTCCGTCCAGCGTGCCAGTGCCGCCGGGCTCCACTCGGCATGTCTGCTGTGGAACAGCGCGGCGGCCCTGGCCCCGTTCCAGCCGGGCGGCAACAGCTTCGGAGGCAGCCGGGGGTCGAGGAACGGGAACCGGCGCCACTCGTGCACCAGCATGGTCTGGGCGTGCAGTACGGCGTCGCCGTCGGCCGGGCGCAGACCGGTGAACTCGTCGATGAACGCCTCGTAGCGTTCCTCGACCTCGCTCAGGTCCCAGGCGCGCGCCACCATCGCGGCCTCGCTGCCCACGGCGCCGTACGAGGCGGTGAAGGACATCGCGCCGTCGGCGAGCCCGAGTTCCTTCAGGACACCTAGCGCCTCCCCCTCCCGGTCCGCGTGCGGGGTGATCCACACACCGGGTTCGGGGGAGCCGAAGCCCGCCCAGGTCAGCCGGGTGCGCACCCGGTGGCGCAGATCCCGTTTCGCCTCCGGCACCGACGCCAGGACCACCAGCCAGGTGCCGTCCCAGGCGGCCTCGCCGCTCCCGAAGTCGTAGATGCGCTGTGCGCCCTCGGTCAGCAGCCGGCGTCCCGGCGGGGTCAGCGCCCAGCGCACCCGGCGGCCGACGCGCTCGGAGGCCAGCCAGCCCTCGGCCCCGGTGCGCGCCAGCGACTGACGGGCCGACTTCTCCTCGACCCCGAACCTCGCCAGCGCGTCCACCAGTGCCGACGTCCACACCGGGCGGCCCTGCGGCAGCACGTACTCGCCGAGCATGGTCATCAGCAGCGACCGCGCGCTGACCTCGCCGATTTCCCGGCGCCGGCTCACTACCGGCCGCGTCCGACCCGGGGCGGTCCCGCCGGACCCGCTCGCCGCCGCATCCGCCATGGCCGTCCGCCTCCCTCACTGCCACCGTCTCCGTGTAGTACACAATAACTTGTCGGTACGATGGATTTCAGTAGAGAGTCGGCATCCCTGAGCCGACAAGCCGACTACCCTCGCCGTCGATGGGGCGGTCAGCCTTTGTCGGGTGTCAGATCGCGTCCGATCAGCTCCTTCATGATCTCGGTGGTACCGCCGTAGATCGTCTGGATTCTGGTGTCGACGAACGCCCTGCCCACCGGGTACTCCGTCATATAGCCGTAGCCGCCGTGCAGTTGCAGGCACCGGTCGACGACCCGCTTCTGCAGTTCGCTCACGTACCACTTGCCCTTCGCCGCGTCCACGGCGGTCAGTTCACCGGCGTTGTAGGCCCGTACCGAGCGGTCGACGTAGGCCTCGGCGACGTCGATCTCGGTGGCCATCTCGGCGAGTTCGAAGCGGATGTGCTGCAGGTCGCCGATGGGCCGGCCGAAAGCGCGGCGCTCGAAGCAGTGGGCACGGGTCAGGTCGAAGATCGCACGGCTGGTCGCGATCGCCGTGGCGGTCACGCCGAGACGCTCCCGGGGAAGGTGGCTCATGAGCTGCTGCAGGCCCGACCCCACCGCGCCGAGGACGTTCGCGGCCGGTACCCGCACGTCCTCGAAGAACAGTTCGGCCGTGTCCTGGCCGGGCAGACCGATCTTGTCCAGTTTGCGGCCGCGGGTGAAGCCGGGCATGTCCCGCTCCACCACCAGGAGACTGAAGCCCCGCGAGCCGGCGTTGGGATCCGTACGCGCGGCGGCTGTGGCCCGGCCTGGCGGAGCACTTCGGCTCGGGCCGGCAGCGGATCCCGTTCGAGGACATGCGGGAACGGATGCTGTTCGCCGAGGCGTTGGAGGCCGTGCGCTGCTTCGACGAGTGCGTGATCGTCTCCGAGGCGGACGCCCACATCGGGTTCCGGTCGCCGTCGGTCCGGCTCAGTTCGCCGCCGAAGGCCATCGAGGCGCCGTACGACCGCCGTGGACGAGACGCCAGGGGGTGCCGGAACTCCTCGCGGCCCACACCGACTCCTGGTTCGGCCGGGCATAGCCGACCGGCGCGTTCCCGTACGTCATTTGTCGCATCGCGGACGCGGTGAAACGGAGGGCAAGCGGAGTCATCCGATCGTTCCGGAGCCGCCGGACCCCGGCCTAGCGTCGATGCTCGCCAGGCATCGGAGCCGGCCCGCACAGCGAGGGACGACGAAATGAACTACACGGTCAGCAGCATGCGCACGCCCCCGGAGGGCTACGCCTGGAGCCGCTTCGGCCAGCCCGAGTACACCGACTGGCTCGACGAGAGCATGTCCTGGAAGAACGCCTGTTACATCGGTGACTGGTCGTTCCTGTGGCAGCACCGGATCACCGGGCCCGACGCGCTCGCCATGCTCGGGGACATCACGGTCAACAGCTTCGCGTCGTTCGCG
The DNA here is from genome assembly GCF_040652235.1 of Streptomyces sp. NPDC048277. Taxonomy (NCBI): domain Bacteria; kingdom Bacillati; phylum Actinomycetota; class Actinomycetes; order Kitasatosporales; family Streptomycetaceae; genus Streptomyces; species Streptomyces sp. NPDC048277. The sequence continues at coordinate 408,394 of NZ_JBEZLQ010000003.1, read as the reverse complement.
ATCGGGCAGTCCAAGCACGCCGTCCACACCAACCGGGACGGCAAGGTCATCCACGAGGGGATCCTCACCCGCTTCGGCGACGAGGAGTTCATGCTGCACGGCCGTGGCGGCTTCTGGGCCCGCCACTACCTGGGGACCACGGACTACGACGCCAGGATCGAGCAAGAGGACTGGTTCATCCTCCAGGTCTCCGGGCCGTCCGCGGTCAAGGTCCTGGAGAAGGTCTCGGGCGCCTCGGACCTGCGGGAGACCAGGTTCATGTGGGTCAACTCGCTCAGGATCGTGGGCCATGAGGTGTGGGCGCTGCGCCAGGGCATGGCCGGTGAGATCGGCTTCGAACTGCAGGGTCCCATGGCGGCCAAGCAGGACGTCTACGACGCCGTGGTCGAGGCCGGGCAGGAGTTCGGCATCCGCAAGCTCGGCGCCAGGACCACGATGATCAACCACCTGGAGGCGTGCTTCCCGACGATCGCCACCGACTACATCCCGGCCATCTTCGACGAGGACATGGCGGGCTACCGCGAGTTCTTCACCTCGTCCATGCCGGCGTTCGCGCAGCCCGCCTACATCGCCGGTTCCTACGACGGGGCCGAGATCAGCGACTACTACCGCAGCCCCGTCGAACTGGGCTGGGCCCGCACCATCAGGTTCGACCACGACTTCCTCGGGCGGGAAGCCCTGGAGATCGAGAAGGCCGAGCCGCGGCGGGTCATACGGACCCTGGTGTGGCACGGTGACGACGTCGCGGACGTCTTCGCCTCGATGTTCCGCGAGGGCGAGCACTACCCGTTCATGGACATGCCCCGCGACCAGCGCGGTTTCATGTGGGCCGACAAGGTCACGGCCGGTGACGGCCTTGTCGGCGTCGCCACCTCCCGCGGCTACAGCTACTACTACCGGCAGATGCTGTCGCTGTGCACGATCGACGTCCGGCACAGCGAGCCCGGCACCGAGGTGACCGTTCACTGGGGAGAGCCCGGCGGTCCCCAGAAGGCCATCCGGGCCATCGTCGCCCCCGCTCCCTACAAGCCCGACCGCCGCCGCGCCGACCTGCACTCGGCGTGAGCGTCTCGAAGGAGAAGGGCGACCCCGTGTCCCAGACTTTCATCCTCAAGTTCGCCTGCGAGGACCGTCCCGGAATCGTCAGCCGGGTCACGACGGGACTCGTCAGGATCGGCGGCAACATCGAGGAAGCGAGCCACTTCAACGACCCGCTCTCCGGCCGGTTCTTCTGCCGGCTCGCCTTCGCGGTCCCGGCCGGGGTCGACGAGACCACCGTGCGGGAGAACGTCTCCGAAAGCCTCACCCCACTCGACGCGACATGGTCGGTGACCGGGGACGAGGCCCGGGCGAGGGTCCTGATCATGGCCTCGAAACTGGACCACTGCCTCGCGGACCTGCTCTACCGCTGGCGCATCGGGGAACTGCCCATGGACGTGGTCGGACTGGTCTCCAACCACCCCCGGGAGGTGTACCGGCACATCGATCTGGCGGACGTCCCGTTCCACCACCTTCCGGTGACCAGGGAGAACAAACCCGAGCAGGAAGCGAAACTGCTCACGCTCGTCGACGAGTACCAGGTCGACCTGGTCGTCCTCGCCCGGTACATGCAGATCCTGTCGGACGAACTCTCGGCGAGTCTCGAAGGCCGCTGCATCAACATCCACCACTCGTTCCTGCCGGGCTTCAAGGGAGCCAAGCCGTACCACCAGGCGTACGCCCGCGGTGTGAAGCTGATCGGTGCCACGGCCCACTACGTGACCGGCGATCTCGACGAGGGGCCGATCATCGCCCAGGACGTCGAGCCCGTCACCCACCGGGACACACCGGAGCAACTGGTCCGCAAGGGACGGGACATCGAGCGCCGGGTGCTGGCCAGGGCCGTACGCCATCACCTGGAGAACCGTGTGCTCCTCAACGGGCGGACGACCGTGGTCTTCCCCGACTGACAACCGTCTGTGGGGCCGCCGGACAGTGCCCCGGCGGCCCCACAGGCGAGTCAGGAGCCGGACAGGGACCTCTCGGCGGCCTCCACCACGTTGGTCATGAGCATCGCCCGGGTCATGGGTCCGACACCGCCGGGCATGGGAGCGAGCATATGGGCGACATCCGCGACATCGGCGGCCACGTCACCGACGATGCCGGCCTCGGTCCTCGTGATGCCGACGTCGAGGACGATCGCACCGGGCCTGACGTCGTCGGCCCGGACCAGTTCCGCCGCACCGGCCGCCGCGACCACGATGTCGGCACGCCTGATGTGAGCGGACATCTCACGCGTCTCCTGATGGCACATCGTCACCGTCGCGCTCTCCGTGTTCCGGGTCAGCAGCAGCGCCAGGGGCCGCCCGACCGTCACGCCACAGCCCACGATGACCACGTCCGCGCCGGTCAGCGGAACGCAGTAGCGGCGCAGCAGCTCGACGATGCCCCGCGGGGTGCAGGGCAGCGGCCCGGGCGCGCCGATGACGAGACGGCCGAGGTTCGTCGGGTGCAGGCCGTCGGCGTCCTTGGCGGGGTCGATGCTCTCCAGCACCGCTCCACGGTCGATCCCGTCCGGCAGCGGGAGCTGCACGATGAAGCCGGTGCACCCGGGGTCGGCGTTCAGGTCTTCGACGGCCGCGAGCACATCACGCCGGGTCGCCGACGCGGGCAGCTCGACGCGCAGCGACCGGATGCCGATCTGCTCGCAGTCGCGGTGCTTCCCGGCGACGTACGCCGCACTGCCCGGATCACTGCCCACCAGTACGGTCCCGAGACCGGGCCGTACCCCCTTCGCGGCCAGCCGGGCCACCCGCTCCTCGAGTTCCGCGCGGATGGTCCGGGCGGTGCCACGGCCGTCCAGGAGGTGGGCCGTGGCCGGCCGGCCCGCCCGAATCGTCATCGTGCCCATGAGGGTCGCCTTTCTGCAGGTGAACAGGGGTGCGAGTACGGTGGTGAAACCGCCGGTGGCACGTCGCACCACCCGTGCGGTCGCGTCGACAGTAGGAAAGGTGTCCGGGCCCGGTCATCGGGCGTACGACGCGATGTCCCGGCTGATCGCGGACGGCGGGGTGCGGACAAATGACGTATGCGCGCGACGGGCAGGAAGGAGGTCCCCCGGTGGAGAACGACGGGGAGTCGGTGCTCGACGGCGTGCCGACGGGCGTGGCCCTCGTGGGCACCGACGGCACGATCCGGTGGGTCAACCGGGCCGGGGCGGCCATCCTGGGCGGCACCCGCCGGGAGCTGACCGGCGTCGGCGCTCCCTTCCGGCTGGGCGGCCCGGACGGCGGATCCGGGGAAGAGGTGTGTTCCTGGTCGGACGGGACTCGCTGGCTGGCCTACACATGGGGGGCGAGCGTCCACGAAGGCGGCGACGGGACGCTGGTCGGCTTCCGGGACGTCACCGAGCAGCAGCAACAGCACCGCCGGGTCGCGGCGCTGGCGAGGACCGCGGCGAGCATGGCGTCGAACAGCTCCCTGGAGGAAGTCCTCGGCGCGATGGCCGCGGAGATCCAGCTGTCGCCCGGCGTCGCCGGTACCCAGATCATCACCTTCGCCCCGGGCGGGGACCGGCTGCAGCTCATGGGCTCCGCCGGGTTCACGGACGTGGAGACCTTCTTCGACCTGCTGATGGCCTCACGGGACCGGGGCGCCGACCTGGCCACCCTCCGGAGCATGGGCGAGCGCCGCCAGTGCGTCCTCCCCGAGCGCCGGGCCCGGATGCTGGCGGACCCGTCCTGGCAGCCACTGCACGCGTACGTCTCCCAACTGGACTGGGAGGACTTCGTGAGCACACCGCTGCTCTCCCGGGGCAAGGCGCTCGGCGCGCTCAACGTCTACCTCGCCTCCGGCCACCGGGCGACTCCCGCCATCCTCGAATTCCTCGGCGCCATGGCCGAACAGGCCGCCCTGGCCGTCGACTACGCCACCCTCCTGCACGAGGAGCGCAGCGCTGTGCGCCGGGAAGAGCGCAAGAGGCTGGCCCGGGACCTGCACGACTCGGTCGTCCAGCATGTCTTCTCCATCGGCATGCAGGCCAAGGCCCTCGGCGGGATCGCACGGCGCCTCACGGATCCACTCGCGCCCCGGGTGGAAGCCGTGGCCTCGGAGGTGACGGAACTGGTCGACGCCGTGCAGCGAGATCTGCGCGGCGTGGTGCTGGCACTCCAGCCGTCCGTCTCCGCCAAGCTGGGCCTCCTCCCCGCTCTGCACGCCCTCGCCCAGGGCATCGAACGCCGGCACGACGTGGCCGTCGACCTCGCCGTCGACCCCGTGATCGAAGAGGGCATCAAGGCGCCGGCGTTCAGCGAGGACGTCTACCAGATCATCAGCGAGGCCCTGCACAACGCGGTCAAGCACGCCGCACCGACATCCGTCCGGGTCGACGCCCGACGCGACCGCGACGGACACCGGTTGGGGATCGACATCGTCGACGACGGGCGCTGGGTACCGCCCGGCGCCGGGGAACGCCACGGCTTCGGTCTCGTCTCCATGCGGGACCGGGCCGGGCGGTGGGGCGGCTCCGTCACGGTCACCACCGCGACGGACGACACCGGCACCAGGGTCCGGGCCGAACTTCCGCTGCCCCACAGCGACAAGGAACAGCGGCGGAACGAGGGAACGGCATGAGCGGGCGGACCACGGACACCACTGTCTTCGTCGTCGACGACCACACGGTCGTCCGGCGCGGCATCGCGAGCTTCCTGGAGTTCACCGACGACATCACCCTCGTCGGCGAGGCGGCCGACGGCCAGGAGGCGCTGGACGCCCTCGGCGCGATGAGCATCCGGGGTGAGCTTCCCCATGTCGTCCTGCTCGACCTGCAGATGCCCCGGCTGGACGGCATCCAGACGGCGGAAGTGATCGCCGAACGGTATCCGCAGGTCCGCACGGTCATCCTGACCAGCTTCTCCGAGATCGAACGCGTCCAGTCCGCCCTGGCCCGAGGGGTGTCCGGGTACGTCCTCAAGGACGCCTCCTCGGACGAGCTGGAGGAGGCCATCAGGGCCGCCCGACGCGACGAGGTGTTCCTCGACCCTGCCGTGGCCCGACGGGTCACCCAGCGGCTCGTCACCCCGTCCCACGGCCTGGCCGCACTGAGCGCCCGGGAACGCGAGGTCCTCGTCCTCATCGCCCAGGGGCTCTCGAACCAGGCCATCGCCGAACACCTGTCGATCAGCGAACGCACCGCCCGCACCCACGTCAGCAAGCTCCTGACGAAGCTGGACCTGACCTCGCGCACCCAGGCCGCGCTGGTGGCCGTACGCGAGGGCCTGGTGCAGCCCTGAGGCAAGGCGCCGGCTGGGCCGGGACCCGCCGACGCCACACCTCGCGCGCAAGCGCGCGGTCTGCCCCGGACCCCGGTCCGGTCCGCCCCGCCACGGGCGGACCGGACCAGGCGTCCGGGCCACCTCAGCCGGAAGAGTGACGCCGGGTCAGCCGCAGCAGATGCCGCTCGCGCCGGCGGCTGTGGGACATCGCCGCCTTGGACTGCCGGAATCCGGCCGGTATCGGCTGGGCGGGGGCATGCCGGCCCTCCTCCCTCACCGCATGATGTCGACGAGGTGGGGCACGACGCGGGTCAGCCGGATCACGCCCCACAGGATCAGAGCGGCCCCGAGCACCTCGGGCACCAGCCACCAGCCGGTGCGGACCGACTCCCCGAACAGGGTGACGCCCAGCAGCAGGCTCACCGCCGCGTCGCCGATCGTCAGCGCGGGCTGCGAGGCGACGAGCGGACCGGCCTGCAGCGCGTTCTCCAGGAGCATCAGCGCCGCGATCCCGGCCAGTGCAAAACCGTACGTCTGCCAGGTGCTGAGGAAGGCCGGCAGCCCCGCGTCGGCGAGGCGGCCGGTGGCCGACTTCATCAGGGCGGCGGTCAGCGCGTTGCCGATCGCGGCCCCCGTCGCCAGGCCCGCCGCGCGGAACAGGGGCGAGGAGGAGGACCGTACGAGCAGCACGGCGACGGTGATGGCACCCAGGGTGAGGACGAGGACGGGGACCCAGCGCTGCATGGGGGCCTGCTGGCGGCCGCCGGAGGGGGAGGCGGAGGCGAGGAGGACGGCGAGGCCGGTCACCACTGCGGCGACCGCCTGCCAGCCCTGTGGGTCGAGCCGGCGGTGCATCAGCGGCATGGCGATCAACAGGGCGAACGGCAGTTCGAGCATGAAGAGGGGCTGGACGAGTGCCATCGGGCCGTTGACCAGGGCGAGCGCCTGGAACGCGGCGGCTCCCGCGACTCCGGCGATACCGATGGCCCATACGGGCTGCCGCACCAGGGCCCGCAGCAGACGAAGTCCGCTCCTGCCGGGGACGGCCGAGGCGGCCTTGCGCTGGAAGGCCGTGCCCGCCGCATTGCTGACGGCGCCCAGGACGGCGAAGAGCACGGCGAGCACGATCATGATTCCAGCATGCCCTCGACAGGCCGCCCCCTGCGCCTCGTGCGGGTGCGCGGAGACCACCGGCCACAACCGACGGTTGTGCTCATAGGCTGTCGGCATGGACCTCGACACCGTCCGGACCTTCGTCGCCGCCGCCGACGCGGGCCGGTTCCAGGAGGCCGCCGCGGAACTGGGAGTCACCCAGCAGGCCGTCTCCAAGCGCATCGCCGCGCTGGAGCGCAGCCTCGGGGTGCGGCTGTTCACCCGGACCGCGCGCGGTGCCGGGCTCACCATCGACGGGCAGGCGTTCCTGCCCCACGCGCGCGAGCTGCTGCGTGTCGCGGAGCGCGCCGCCGCGTCCGTGCGCTCCGGCCGCCGTCCGCTGCGCGTCGACGTGATCAACTCACGCGGCGCGACGTCGGGCCTGATGCGCGGCTTCCACCGCGCGCACCCCGAGATCGACCTCGGCGTCCTGATGCTGTTCGACATCGAGGCGGCCGTCGCCGCCCTCCGCTCCGGCACGATCGACGCGTCCTTCCGCGCGGTCGGAATGCCCGGCCGGCCCCTTCCTGAAGACATCGAGTCCGTACGGGTCCTCGACGAGCCGCTCCAGCTGATGACCGGCCCCCGACATGCGCTGGCCGGCGCCCGGTCGGTGACCCTCGCCCAGCTCGCCGGGCACCGGATCTGGATGCCCGGCATCGTCCCCGGCACCGAATGGGCCGCCTACTACGACGACCTCGTCGCCGAGTTCGGCCTCACCATCGAGGCGACGGGCCCCAACTTCGGCTCCGACGTGCTCCTCGACACCGTCGCCGACACCCCGGCCCTGGCCACCTTCATGAGCGAGCAGACCCGCCTCGTCTGGCCCGCCGGCCGCGACCTGCGCCGCATCCCGGTCGTCGACCCGACCCCGGTCTATCCGCACTCGCTCCTCTGGCACCGCGACAACCCCCACCCGGCGCTGGCCACCCTCCGCGCCCACCTCGCCGCCACGGCGGACGACCACGGCGCCGCCGGGACCTGGACGCCTGACTGGGTGACCACGCACTGAACACCGGTGCGCCCGCGGCCGCGCTAGAATTGACTCTGTCAAAACTAGCGGGTTATGTTCGATGAGAGCCGCCCAGCGAACGCGCGGCTGTCACATGCCCCACCGCGCAAGGCGGGTGGGCCAGTTCTCTCCGGGAAGCACCATGCACTGTTACGACTGCGCCCAAGAGGGGCGGAACGACAACACCGGGATCGGCGCCTGCACGCGCTGCGGACTCTTCGCCTGCGCCGATCACTCACGGGTCGTCCGCACGACCGTCCAGCGGCCCATCGGGGTGATCCCCATGACGAGCGCCGTCCCGTCCCGGCGCCTGGTCTGCGGCGCCTGCCGTACGGCCGAAGCCGCCTAGAACGGACAGGAGAGCCACATGGCCGCCGAGCAGTCTGCGAGCGACCTGCTCAAGCGCAGGGGGCTGCGCAGCACGGCCCAGCGCAGGGCCGTGCTGACCGCTCTCCAAGGCCATCCGCACTCCACGGCCGCGGACCTCGAGACACGTATCGGCACGGGTACGGACAAGGCCGAGGCCGGCGGACTCTCCAGGCAAGGCCTGTACAACGTGCTCGAAGACCTGACCAAGGCGCAGCTCATCCGCTGTATCGAGCCCGCCGGTTCGCCCGCCCGCTACGAACTGCGTGTCGGCGACAACCACCATCACCTCGTCTGCCGCCGCTGCGGTCTGATCGAGGACGTCGACTGCAGCGTGGGCGCGGCACCGTGCCTGAGCCCCGACGACGACCGGGGCTTCGCCGTCGACGAGGCCGAAATCACCTGGTGGGGACTGTGTTCGGCGTGTCAGGAGACCGTCGCGCAGCCGTGAACGGCCCTGGTGGCCGTGCTAGGTCCGGCCGACCATGGCGGCGGGATCGACGATGCGGTCGAAGTCCTTGGCGCTGATGTAGCCGGAGGCCACCGCTGCCGCGCGCAGGGTGGTGTCCTCGTCGTCGGCCCTGTGGGCGATCGCCGAGGCCTTGTCGTAGCCGATCACGGGCGAGAGGGCGGTGACCAGCATGAGGGAACGGTCGACGTAGGCGTCGATCTGGTCCCGGTTGAGTTCGAAGTTGCCCTGTGTGCCGGCGAAGGCGATGGCCCCGTCCTCGGACAGCACCTGGATGCAGACCATGACCATCGCCTCGCACTGGGTCGGGTTGACCTTGCCCGGCATGATCGAGGAGCCGGGCTCGTTGGCGGGGAGGACGAGTTCGTCCAGGCCGCAGCGGGGCCCGGAGGCCAGCCGGCGGATGTCGTTGGCGATCTTCATCAGCGGCACGGCCAGGGCCCGCAGCCCGGCGGAGGCGCCGGCCATGGCGTCCAGACCGCCCTGGGTCGCGAACTTGTTCCGCGCGGTGGTGAACGGGTGGCCCGTCGCGTCGGCGATCTCCGCCGCCACCTGTTCGCCTAATCCCGGCGGGGCGTTGAGTCCCGTACCCACCGCGGTGCCGCCCATGGCGAGTTCGTAGAGACCCTCGGCGGCGCCGGTGACCCGGTCCACGGCCTGCTGCAGAGCCCGCACGCTGGGCAGCAGATGCTCGTGGATCTCCCTGACCGCGGCGATGTGCATGGCGGTGGGGAAGGCGTCGTTGGAGGACTGCCCCATGTTGACGTGGTCGTTGGGATGGACCGGTGACTTGCTGCCGAGTGTCCCGCCGGCCAGCTGGATGGCACGGTTGCTGATCACCTCGTTGGTGTTCATGTTGGACTGGGTCCCCGAACCCGTCTGCCACACGTACAGCGGGAAGTGGTCGTCCAGTTCGCCCGCGACGATTTCGTCGGCCACCTGCCGGATCAGCCCGGCCTTCCAGGCCGGCAGCCGCCCCGCGCGCCCGTCGACGGAGGCGGCGGCCTTCTTGACGTGGCCAACTACCGGCTGACGGGCTGCGCGACTCCACTCGGCGACGCGCCGCAGGGTCCTCTCGGCGGGATCACGAGCTACGGCCGGACCTGGCGGCTCGACGCGCGCGCAACCGCATGGCCAGGTCGGCCACGACCGCCAAGGGGGCCGCCACGCAGGTGAGGTAGAGCAGAATCAGCGGCTGCCCGGGACGCGGCCGGATGTCGGTCCCAGGGATCGGGTCCGAGTTGAACGCCAGGGATGGCTTCACGTGGTGCCAGCGCGTGACCTCCAGGTACATCAGATACCAGGAACCGATCCACATCGCACCGCCGAGCCACTTCGCGTAGCGCATCCCCCGAGAATGCTGCCGCCGAGGACACAGCGCAAGACGCCGGTCACCGGTGGATCGGGCGGTCAGAGTCTGTCGACTTCCACGACAGCCGCCGCGAAGGCCTGCGGAGCCTCCTGCGGAACGTTGTGTCCTACCGGCAGGGTTCGGTGCGCATATTTCCCCGTGAATTTCTTGCGATATGCGGAACCGTTTCCCGGTGGCGTGAACGGATCATGGGCTCCGTCAATGGTGATCGTCGGCACCCCGATGGTCGGCGCAGCGGCGAGTCGCTTTTCCAGGGAGCTGTACCGCGGTTCGCCCTTTGCGAGGCCCAGCCGCCAGCGATAGTTGTCGATCACGATACCGACGTAGTCCGGATTCTGAAAAGCAGCCGCCGTACGGTCGAAGGTGGCATCGCTGAAATTCCATGTCGGCGAGTTGAACCGCCACACCAGTTTCGCCAGGTCGTGTCGGTACTCCTTGAGGCCGAGCACGCCCCTTTCGGTGGCGAAGTAGTACTGATACCACCACGCCCATTCGCTCTTCGGCGGCGACGGCATCTTATTGGCTTCGACGTTCACGATCAGATAGCCGGTCGTCGATATCAGCGCTTTGCAACGCTCCGGCCAGAGGGCCGCTATGATGTCGCCCGTCCGTGATCCCCAGTCATATCCGGCGAGTATGGGCTTCTCGATCCTGAGGGCGTCCATCAGGGCGACGATGTCAACAGCGAATGCCGACTGCTGGGCGTTCCTCGGTGTTTTGCCCGAAAGGAATCGCGTCGTTCCGTGACCTCGCAGATAGGGCACGACCACCCGGTATCCCTTCGCCGCGAGCAAAGGGGCGACCGCGACATAGCTGTGAATGTCGTAGGGCCAGCCGTGCAGAAGGATGACCGGTTGCCCGTGCACAGGCCCGGCCTCGACATACCCCACGTTCAGGTCACCCGCGTTGATCTGCTTCACCGGACCAAAGGAGGTGCTCGTCACGGGAACAGCCGCGGTGCGAGGCTCGGGTTTTTCCGATGCGGACTGCGTTTGCGCACCGCACGCCGTTCCGAACGGGGCCGTCGCCGCGGCGGCGGTCGCTGCCGTGCCAAGGAAGTGCCGACGACTGGGCGGGAGCCCGGACATGTCCATCGATGCATCTCCTTTTGGGGCGGCGCCGCGCCCGGGAGGCTTCGAGCCGCCCCTCGTGCTGACGCTTCCTCCCCGCCATCGCACACCCGTCGGAGTGATGACGCATCACGCGGTGCTCCGTCCGAGTGATGCGGGCATCCGGCACGTTTCTCGCAGAGCCGGCCGTGCCGACCGTGGTGACGCCCTCGACGGGTCGGGGGTGTGTCCGCCCTGCCCAGGCACCTCCGGGCCCTCGTCGCGGTGTGCGGGTTTCGACGCGGTCCTGCTCCACGCCTCCGTGTTCCTGGTCCCGGGTGCGACCGCCGCGCTCGCACCCGGAGCGCCCGGCTCGCGTCCTCCGACACCCCGTTACCGATCCGTTTCGCGACGTTAATTTCCGCGTCCGAAGGGTTGGCCGGAAGCCGCCGTCTGGTTATCGTTCACGAACTTCACTCAATCGTTCCACTGAACGAATAGCGAGAGAGACGGTCGGTCCATGCCCGACATCCACCTCCCGGGGCGCCGCTCGGTGCTCGCCGCGGGCGCGGCCGGCGCAGCCTCGCTCGGCGCGTCCTGGCTGCTCACCGGCTGTACGGGGGCAGCCGCAGCCCCCGATCTGACGGCTGCCACCCTGAAGGGCACCCCCGACCCCGGCGGCACCCTGCGCATCGCCCGGCCCCCGGCCTCCGACGCCGAGACCCTCGACCCGGCGAGCTCCCTGTCGGCGTACGAATACCTCGGCGCCCTCTACAACCGGCTGGTCCGCGTCGGCGCGGACGGCGAACTCGCCCCCGACCTCGCCGAGTCCTGGGAGTCCGACACCAAGGCCCGCACCTGGACCTTCCGGCTGCGCAAGGGCGTCACCTTCCACGACGGACGCGCCTTCACCTCCTCCGACGCCGCCTACACGCTCCGGCACATCCTCGACAAGGCCACCGCCTCACCCCAGGCCGCCGTCCTCGCCCCGCTCGTCGACCCGAGTACCCTGCGCACCCCCGACGCCCACACCCTCGTCGTCCCCCTGAAGACCCCGAACGCCGAGTTCCCCAGCCTCCTCACGCACTACAACTGCTATGTCATCCCCGACGGCAGCGCCAAGGGCATCGGCCGCACCGGCATCGGCACCGGCCCCTTCAAGCTGGAGTCGTTCGCCCCGGCGGGCCCCGGCCGGGTCACCGCGAACAAGGACCACTGGGCCGGCCGCCCGGTCCTCGACGCCATCGCCTTCTACTCGGTCGCGGACATGTCCGCGCGCTCCAACGCCCTGCTCGCCGGGCAGGTGGACCTGCTCTCCCAGACCAACCTCGACTTCGCCACCGCCCGGGTGGTCGCCGCCTCCGACCGGGCCACCGTCGCCCGGGTCAAGGACGCGCAGTGGTACGTGCTCCCGATGCTCACCACCGAGAAGCCCTTCACCGACGTCCGCGTCCGCCAGGCGATGAAGCTCGCCTACGACCCCGAGCACGTCGTGAAGGTGGCGCTCCAGGGCGCGGGCACGGCGGGGTGGGACAACCCCGTGCCGCCGACCGACCCCGCCCACATCGCCACTCACCCCGCGCACGACCCCGAGCAGGCCCGCCACCTCCTCAAGCAGGCCGGACACGAGGGACTGAGCATCGACCTCTACACCTCCGCCTACGACCCGCTGTTCACGCCGATGGCCCTCGCCTACCAGGACTCCGCCAAGCGGGCCGGTATCCGGATCCGGGTGAAGACGGCCGCCGCGGACTCGTACTACACGCAGATCTGGATGAAGAAGCCGCTGATGGCCACCTACTGGTTCACCGGGCGGCCGGTCGACCAGCTCTTCACCCAGATCTTCCGCAGCGGCTCCTCCTACAACGAGACCGCCTGGTCCGACAAGGAGTTCGACGCCGTCCTGGACCGCGCCCGCGCCGAGACCGACGACACGAAACGCCGTGAACTGTACGGCGAGGCGCAGACGTTGGTGATCGAGCGGGGCGGGGCGATGACCCCGATGTTCGCCGACCGGCTCGTCGGCATCTCCCGCAAGGTCCGCGGCTACGCCGAGCACGGCTTCGAGTTCGACTACCTCAGCATCGGCGTGAAGGGGGCCTGAGCATGCTGTCGTTCACCCTGCGCCGACTGGCCTCGGCCGTCGGCACGCTGTTCCTCTCCTCCGTCCTGGTCTTCCTCGCCGTCCAGGCCCTGCCCGGGGACGTGGCCACCCAGATCCTCGGCAAGGACGCCACCCCCGACGCCGTGGCCGCCCTGCGCGAACAGCTCGGTCTCGACCGGCCCGCCTGGGAGCGCTACTTCGACTGGATCAAGGGCGCCCTGCACGGCGACTTCGGCACCTCCCTCGTCTCCGGCAAGGGCGTCGGCGGCCAAGTCGCCCTGTACCTCGGCAACTCGGCGCTCATCGCCCTCGTCACCGTCCTGTTCGCGGTGACCGGTTCCCTCGTCCTCGGCGTCCTCGCCGGTCTCTACCGGGACCGCTGGCCCGACCACCTCATCTCCACCGTCAGCCTGGTCGGCATGAGCGTCCCCGAGTTCGTGGTCGCCACCGTCCTGGTGCTGGTCTTCTCGGTCGCGCTGCCCTGGTTCCCCGCGGTCGTCCTGTACGGCCCCGAGGCGAGCGTCGGACAGCTCCTGCCCGCCGTATGGCTGCCCGCGCTCGCGCTCGCCGTGGTCATGGCCGCCTACATCGTGCGGATGGCCCGTACCTCCGTCATCGACGTGATGGCCGGGGAGTACGTCACCACCGCCCGCCTCAAGGGCCTGTCCACCTGGCGGATCGTCACCCGGCACGCGCTGCCCAGCGCCCTGCTGCCCACCCTGCACGTGATCGCTCTCAACGTCGCCTGGCTCGCGGGCGGGGTCGCGGTCGTCGAGAACGTCTTCAACTACCCCGGCATCGGAAAGCTGATGCTCTCCTCCGTACAGAACCGCGACCTGCCCGTCATCCAGGCCATCGCCCTCGTCAGCGCCGTGATCTACGTCGTCTGCAACCTCGCCGCCGACCTCGGCGCCATGGCCCTCAACCCCAGGCTCCGCACCCGAGGGAGGACCCGGTGACCGCACTCGACACCACCCCGGCCCCTGCCAGTGCCGTCCCCGCGGCCGCGCACGCCGCCGTCCGCGCCTGGCGCGGCCTGCGCTCCTCCCGCACCGCCCTGGTGGGCCTGGCCGTCGTCGCCGTGCACATCCTCGTGGCGCTGCTCGCCCCGCTGCTCACCTCCTACGACCCGATCGCGAACGACGCCTCGCACGCCCTGCTCGGCCCGAGCTGGGAGCACTGGGCCGGCACCGACCAGTACGGTCGCGACGTCCTCGCCCGGGTGCTGTACGGAGGCCGGTACGGGCTCGGCGTCTCCGTCGCCGCCACCCTGATCACCGTCGCCCTCGGCACGGTCGTCGGCTGTGCGGCAGCCCTGCGTGGCGGCTGGTTCGACGACCTGCTCGGCCGGGTCCTGGACGCCATCCTGTCCGTGCCCTCGATCCTGGCCCTGCTCGTCATCGTCACCGCCCTCGGCACCGGCCCCGCGGTGATCGTCCTGGCCATCGCCGTCGTCTACGTTCCGCAGGTCGTCCGCGTGGTGCGCGGCGCCGCGCTGGCCGTCGTCCCCATGGACTACGTCACCGCCGCCCGCGCCCGCGGCGAGAGCACCTGGGCGATCCTGCGCCGCGAGGTGCTGCCGAACATCACCGACGTGGTCTGCGTGGAGTTCGCGATGCGCGCCTCCTGGGTGGTGCTGCTGATCTCCTCGCTGTCCTTCCTCGGCTTCGGCGCCGACCCGCCGACCCCCGACTGGGGGCTGATGGTCGCCGAGAACCGCACCGCCATCACCGTCGTCCCGATGGCGAGCCTCGCGCCGATCATCGCCCTGGCCACCCTCGTGGTCGGGCTCAATCTCGCGGCCGACGGCCTCTCCAAGGCGTGGGGCGTGGACCGGATCAGGGAGGGTTCCTGATGACCTCTGTCGTTTCCGTCGACTCCCTCTCCGTCGCCTACCGTTCCGGTGGTCGCGAGATACCGGTCGTGCACGAGGTGTCCCTTGAGGTGGCCCCCGGTACGACCCTCGCCCTCGTCGGCGAGTCCGGCAGCGGCAAGTCGACCGTCGCCGCCACCCTGCTGGGCCACCTGCGGCACGGCTCCCGCGTCACCGGCGGCAGCGTCCACGTTGATGGGCAGGACGTGTTCGCGCTGCCCGCACGGGAGTTGCGGCTGCTGCGCGGCGGGACCGTCGCCATGGTCGGCCAGAACGCCGGGCAGGCGCTGACCCCGACCATGCGCATCGGGCGGCAGATCGAGGAGGCGGGCGGCCAAGTGCCGGTCGTCGACCTGCTCGAACAGGTCCGGCTGCCCCGCCCCGCCGAACTCGCCCGCCGCTACCCGCACGAACTCTCCGGCGGCCAGCAGCAGCGCGTCGCCATCGCCATGGCCATCGCCGCCCGCCCCAAGGTCCTCGTCCTCGACGAGCCCACCACCGGCCTGGACGTCATCACCCAGCGCAGCGTCCTCGACCTGATCGCCGCCCTGCGCGACGAACTCGGCCTGGCCGCCGTGCTGGTGAGCCACGACCTCGGCGTCGTCGCGCACATGGCCGACGAGGTGTGTGTCCTGAAGGCGGGCCGGGTGGTGGAGGCGGCGGCCACCCGCCGGCTGTTCGCCGCGCCCCAGGACCCGTACACCAAGCGGCTGTTGGCCAGCGTGCCGCGCCTCGACGACGCCGGGCTCGCGGTCGTCGACGAGGCGGGGGAGCGGACGGTCCGCGCCAAGGCCGCCGTACCCGACGGCTCGCCGGTCGCCGTCGCCGCGCACGACGTGACCATCGACTACGGCAGTACGCGCGCCGTGCACGGCGTGTCCTTCGACGTCCGCCGCGGCGAGGTCCTCGCCCTCGTCGGCGAGTCGGGCAGCGGGAAGTCCACACTGGCCTGGACGCTCGCCGGACTGCGCACCCCCTCCGGCGGCACCATGACCCACGAGGCCGGCGACCTGGCCCGCCCGGCCCCGAAGCGCCCGCTCTCCCTGCGGCGCCGGGTCCAGCTGGTCTTCCAGAACGCCGACACCTCCCTCAACCCCCGCCGCTCCGTCGGTGACGCGGTCCGCCGCCCGCTGCGGTTCTTCGGCACCGCGACCGGCCGCACCGAGGCCGCCGAACAGGCCCGCCGGCTCATCGCCGACGTACGTCTGGACCCGGCCCTCGCCGACCGGCTGCCCGCCCAGCTCTCCGGCGGACAGCGCCAACGCATCGGCATCGCAAGGGCGTTGGCCGGGGAGCCGGACGTCCTGATCGCCGACGAGATCACCACCGCGCTGGACGTCTCCGTCCAGGCCGAGGTGCTGCGGCTCCTGGACGACCTGCGCCGGGAACGCGACCTGGCCTGCCTGTTCATCAGCCATGACCTCGCCGTGGTGCGCGGCATCGCGGACCGTGTCGTCGTGCTGCGGCACGGGGTCGTCGTGGAGGAGGGCCCCACGGAGGCCGTCTTCGACGCGCCCGGCCACCCCTACACCCGCCGCCTGATGGCCGCCGCCCTCGAACCCGACCCCGACGCACCGCCGTTGCCCGACGACGCCCCCGACTGGACGGACGCGACGGACGCGAGCGACACCGTCGACATCTGGACCGACCTCGGCGACGGCCACCGCATCCGCCGCTGGGAGCCCGTCAACGCCCCTGTGGCCGAAGGAGTTTCGTGAAGTACCGCGAGCAGTTCGAGCGCCAGGTCGTCCGCGAGGACGTCTGGATCCCCACCCGGGACGGCGAGACCCGGCTGCACGCCCGCATCTGGCGGCCCGTGGACGCCGAGGCCGACCCCGTGCCCGCGCTGCTCGAATACCTCCCGTACCGCAAGAGCGACTGGACCGCGCCCCGCGACGCCCAGCGCCACCCCTGGTACGCCGGACACGGCTACGCCTCCGTCCGCGTCGACATCCGCGGCCACGGCGACAGCGAGGGCACCCCCGGCGACGAGTACGACGCCCAGGAACTCGCCGACGGCGTCGACGTCGTCAACTGGCTGGCCGCACAACCCTGGTGCACCGGCAAGGTCGGCATGTTCGGGATCTCCTGGGGCGGCTTCAACTCCCTCCAGATCGCCGCCCTCGCCCCCGAACCGCTCAAGGCGGTCGTCACCGTCTGCTCCACCGACGACCGTTACGACAACGACGTCCACTACACCGGCGGTGCCGTCCTCGGCATCGACATGCTCGCCTGGGCTGGCACCATGCTCGCCTTCGCCTCCCGGCCGCCGGACCCGGCGGCCGTCGGCGCCGACCGCTGGCTGCCCATGTGGCGCGAGCGCCTCGATGCCCTCGTGCCCTTCCTACACACCTGGCTCGACCACCAGGAGCGCGACGCCTACTGGAAGCACGGCAGCGTCTGCGAGGACTACGGCGCCATCGACGCCGCCGTCCTTGCCGTGGGCGGCTGGAACGACCCGTACCGGGACACCGTCCTCCGCCTCGTCGAGCACCTCCCGGCCGACCGGGTGCGCGGCCTGATCGGCCCCTGGTCCCACCAGTACCCCGACCGGGGGCTGCCGCCCGGCCCGGCGATCGGCTTCCTCCAGGAGACCCTGCGCTGGTGGGACCAGCACCTCAAGGACACCGACACCGGTGTGATGCGCGAACCGCTGCTGCGCGCCTGGATCAACGACCCGGTGCCGCCCGCCACTTCGTACGACGTGCTGCCCGGCCGCTGGGTCGGGGACGACAACTGGCCCTCCCCGAAGGTGACCTGGAGCGAGCGCGCCCTGGCACCCGGCACCCGCACCCCGGTTCTCGTCCGTTCCCCGCAGCACACCGGGCTCGACGCCGGCCGGTTCTTCCCCTTCGGCAACGCGAGCGACCTGCCGCCCGACCAGCGCGAGGAGGACGGCCGTTCGGTCTGCTTCGACTCCGAGCCGCTCGCCGACCGCGTCGAGATCCTCGGCCGACCACGCGTCCGGCTGCGGCTGGACAGCGCCACCCCGCGCGCCAATGTGATCGTCCGGCTGTGCGATGTCGCTCCCGACGGCTCCTCGACGCTGGTCACCCGGGGGGTGCTCAACCTGCTGAGCAGGCACGGCCGGGACAAGGCGGTGGAGTGGATACCGGGGACGTACGAGGATGTCGTGGTCGAACTCACCGGCACCGGTTACGCTTTCCCGCCCGGCCACCGGGTCCGGGTCGCCGTCTCCGACGCCTACTGGCCGTGGGTGTGGCCGCACGGCGAGCGCGGGGAACTGCGCGTCGTACCCGCGGACAGTGCCGTACTCCTGCCGGTGCGGGAGGCCGGTGACGAGCCGTCGATCGTCTTCGAGGAGCCGGAGCAGGCGCCACCCCTGGCGGTCACCTACGATCAGCCGGCCGAGCCCCGGCCCGAACGGCTGATCACCCATGACGTGGCGGCGGGGGAGTGGACCCTGGAGGTCGATCCCAACTACGGGGGATCGCGGACGTACCCGGACGGGCTCCGCTACGAGGAGAGCGCACGGGAGACGTACCGTGTCCGCAGCGACGACCCGCTGTCCGCGAGCGCCGTGTCGCAGTGGCGGATCCGGCTGCGGCGCGGCGACGACTTCGACGCTGAGATCATGGCGCGTACGGAGCTGCGCGCCACGACGGAGGACTTCGTCATGGACAGCCGTATCGAGGCACGGGCGAACGGAGAGACAGTGGTCAAGCGGTCCTGGCACCACACCAGCGCGAGGACGTCGGGATGACCGCCGCCGAGTCGCCGCGCTCCGCGAAGACCCCGCGCCGTGCCGTCGCGGCGGCCGACCGCACCCGCCAGCCCACCGAGGTCAGGCGTCGGCTGATCGTCGAGGCGGCGATTCCGCTGATCGCGGAACGCGGCTACGCGTCGGTGGGCGTGAGGGACGTGGCCGCCGCTGCCGGGGTCTCCGTCGGCACGGTCACCTATCACTTCGGCAGCGTCCAGGAGATCCTGTCCGAGGCGATGGTGCTGCACATCGAGCGGTACTACGCGGAACTCAGCGAGGCCGCCGAGCGGGCGGGCAGCGGCGCGGAGGCGTTGCGGCTGCTCGTCGACGCCCTGTTCACCGAGGACACCGACCGGCACTGGCGGATGTGGTTCGACTACTGGAACGCGGGCGACCCGGCCACCGACGAGGCGTTCGCCCGCGGCCAGGCGGAGCGCTACGCCGCCTGGCACCGGCAGATCCGCGAGCTGGCCGAACGGGGCGTCGCGGACGGCGAGTTCCGCGGCGACGACCTGGACGGCTTCACCGTCCGCTTCGCCGCCCTGGCCGACGGCCTCGCCCTGCAGCGGATGCGCCAGTCACCCCCGCTCAGCACGCAGGACGCCCGTCGGCATCTGAACCGGCTCGTGGAGAGCGAACTCGCCGTCCGCCCGGACCGCGACTGATCCCACCGGCCGTGCGGACCCGCCCGCCCTGCTCGGGGTGCGTCCGCACGGCCGCCACCTCGGCCACGACGACGCACACGAACGCCGTGACCAGGTACATCGTCGCCGTCATCCGGTGGGCGGGTCAGGACTCGGCGTTGCGGTAGCGGGCCCGGAAGGCGGCCGGGGTCTCCCCGGTGCGGGTCCGGAAGAACCGGGTGAACGCCGTGGCCTCGGGGAATCCCAGGCGCTCCCCGACCACGGACGTCGCTAGGCCGCTGTGCACCAGCAGCCGCCGGGCCTCCAGCAGCACACGCTCGTCGACGAAGTGCTTGGCTCCGCAGCCGGCGGCGTCCCGGGTGGCGCGCGTGAGGGTGCGGACGCTGTAGCCGAGCCGGCGGGCGTAGTCCTCCACCCGGTGGGAGTGCGCGAAGTCCCGCTCGACCGCCTCCCTGAACCGCTGGAACGCCTCGTTGTCCCCGCCGTCCTCACCGGGCCCGCCGCGCCCGTGCGCCAGCCGCAGCAGGAGGACGGAGAGCAGATGCCGTACGACCTCCATGTGGGCCTCCAGGGGCAGCTCCCCGAGCCGGCCGAACTCGTCCTCCAGCAGGTCCAGGGTGCGCCTCGGAGCATCGTCCCCGGGGTGCAGCGGGACCGTGCGCGGCGCGGGCCGGTCGACCCGGGCGGCCCGCGCGGTGGCCGCGTCGAGGAGGCCCGGCTGGAACAGCACCACGCTGCCCTCGGCCGTGGCCAGACCCGACCGGAACTGGAGGATCTGCCCCGGCCGCACCCAGAGCCAGGCCCCCTCCTCCAGCGTGTGGTCGGCGAAGTCGACGGAACACGACAGCGGGCCGGACCGCACGGCGATCAGGTGGTGGAAGGACGGCCGCACCGGCGCGGCCAGCCCCCGGCCGTGCTTCAGGGCGCGGGTGTGCAGCGCGCCGAGGGACAGCACCTCGGCGCCCGGCGGTGCTCCCGCGGACGTCCGCAGATGGAGATCCGTGACCTCGATGTGTCCGTTTCTGTTCATGGCCTGTCGCCAGCGTACGACCTCCGGAACCGATTCCCCGCCTAGCGTGGAATGCGACGGGGCCGCCGCGCGGCAGCACGGGCCCCGGATTCCCTGAGCATCCCCCGTGGGCGGCCACGACCGAAACGGTCCGTGCGTGCCCGCCGAGTCGATGCCTCACCGCAACCCAAGGAGCTGATCACCCGTGCGACTCATCGTGGGCATGACCGGGGCGACGGGCGCGGCCCTCGGCGTCCGGCTGCTGCGCAGTCTCGCCGAGCTGCCGGAGGTGGAGACCCATCTCGTGCTCAGCAGGTGGGCCCGCGCAACGATCGAGCTGGAGACCGGCCTCACCGTGGCCGAGGTGAGCGCGCTCGCCGATGTCACCCACCGACCCGAGGACCAGGGCGCGGCCATCTCCTCGGGCTCCTTCCGTACCGACGGCATGGTGATCGTGCCCTGCTCGATGAAGACCCTCGCGGGCATCCGTGCCGGATACGCCGAGGGCCTCGTCGGCCGCGCCGCCGACGTGGTCCTCAAGGAGGGCCGCCGGCTCGTCCTGGTGCCGCGCGAGACGCCGCTGAGCGAGATCCACCTGGAGAACATGCTCCGACTGGCCCGTATGGGAGTGCGGTTGGTGCCTCCCATGCCCGCCTTCTACAACCACCCGCGGTCGGTCGACGACATCGTGGACCACATCGTCGCCCGTGTCCTCGACCAGTTCGACCTGCCCGCCCCCGCCGCCCGGCGCTGGGAGGGCATGCGCGCGGCCCGCGAGCCGCGCACCGCCGTCTGACCCGCCGCGCACCACCCCCCCCCGGAACCCCCCGGCCCCCGGAACCACCCAAGGACGAGAACCCTCATGGCCTACGACGATCTGCGTACCTTCCTGGACACCCTGGAGAAGGAAGGACAGCTCCTGCGCATCACCGAGCCGGTCCTGCCCGAACCGGACCTGGCCGCCGCGGCCAACGCCGCCGGCCGCATCGGCGAGGGCGCCCCGGCGCTCTGGTTCGACAACGTCAGGGGCTTCACCGACGCCCGGATCGCGATGAACGTGCACGGCTCCTGGGCCAACCACGCCCTCGCCCTCGGCCTGCCCAGGTCCACCCCGGTCAAGGAGCAGGTGGCGGAGTTCGCCCGCCGCTGGGACGCCTTCCCGGTGCCGCCCGAGCGCCGCGAGGACGCCCCCTGGCGGGCGAACACCCAGGAGGGCGCCGACGTCGACCTGTTCTCGGTGCTGCCCCTGTTCCGCCTCAACGACGGCGACGGCGGCTTCTACCTCGACAAGGCCGCCGTCGTCTCCCGCGACCCCGAGGACCCGGACCACTTCGGCAAGCAGAACGTCGGCACCTACCGCCTCCAGGTCATCGCCCGCGACCGGCTCGCCATCCAGCCCGTCCCCGTGCACGACGTCGCCCTCCACCTGAACAAGGCCGAGCAGCACGACGAGGACCTCCCCATCGCCATCACCCTCGGCAACGACCCGGTGATCACGATCGTCGCCGGCATGCCGATGGGTTACGACCAGAGCGAGTACGAGATGGCCGGCGCCCTGCGCGGCGCCCCCGCCCCGATCGCCACCGCGCCGCTCACCGGCTTCGACGTCCCCTGGGGCTCCGAGGTCGTCATCGAGGGTGTGATCGAGGGACGCAAGCGCCAACTGGAGGGCCCCTTCGGCGAGTTCACCGGCCACTACTCCGGCGGACGCCGGATGCCGGTGGTGCGCATCGACCGGGTGTCGTACCGCACCGACCCCGTCTTCGAGTCCCTCTACCTCGGCATGCCCTGGACCGAGTGCGACTACCTCGTCGGCCCCAACACCTGCGTCCCCCTCCTCAAGCAACTGCGCGCGGAGTTCCCCGAGGTGCAGGCCGTCAACGCCATGTACACCCACGGCCTGATGGCCATCGTGTCGACGAAGAAGCGGTACGGCGGTTTCGCCAAGGCCGTGGCGATGCGGGCCATGACCACCCCGCACGGACTCGGCTACATCACCACGGTCATCGTCGTCGACGAGGACGTCGATCCCTTCGACCTGCCGCAGGTCATGTGGGCGATGTCCGCGAAGGTCAACCCGTCCGGGGACGTCGTGGTCCTGCCCAACCTGCCGGTCGTGGAGCTGGCGCCCGCCGCCCAGCCCGCCGGCATCACCAGCAAGATGATCATCGACGCGACCACCCCGGTCGCCCCCGACGACCGCGGCAACTTCTCCACGCCGGTGAAGGACCTGCCCGAGGCGGCCGACTGGGCCGTGAAGATCCGCCAGTTGCTGTCCGAGGCCCGCGCCTGACCGGCCCGGCCGCCCCCCCGCCGCCCCGACCGCCCCGCCAAGGAGACTGCGCCATGCCGTCCTGCCCCCGCTGCACCCACGAGACCGTCGAGACCCTGTACACCTCGCCCGACCCCGGAGTCTGGGACGTACTGCAGTGCCGCCGCTGCCTGTACACCTGGCGCACCACCGAACCCGACCGCCGCACCCGGGCCGACGCCTACCCCGAGGAGTTCCGGCTGACCCCCGCGGCGATGGCGCACGCGCCGGAGGTCCCCGCCGTACCGCCCCTGCTCGGCCGGCCCTAGCCGCGCGGCCCGGACCGTCCCCGGCCCCCGCAGCCCGGCGACGGTCCGCGGGGCCCGCCCGGAGATCCACGCTGCCGCTCAGGCCACCGTGCGGATCAGCTTCTTGTTGGTGAACTCCTCGATGCCGAGACGGCCCAGCTCCCGGCCGAAGCCCGAGCGCTTCACCCCGCCGAACGGCAGCTCGGCGCCCTCCGCGCCCACGCCGTTCACGAAGACCATGCCGGCCTCGATGCGGTCGGCTACCCGCGCGGCTTGCTCCGGGTCGGTGGTGAAGACGTAGGAACCGAGGCCGTACGGGGTGTCGTTCGCGATCCGTACCGCGTCGTCCTCGTCGGCGGCCTGGAAGACCATCGCGACCGGTCCGAACAGCTCCTGGCGGGCCGCCGTGTGCTCGGTGGTCAGCCCGGTCAGGACGCCCGCCGGGAAGTAGGCACCCTGCCGCTCGCCGGAGCCGTGCAGGGTCGCGCCCTCCGCCACCGCCTCGCCGACCTGCCGGGCCAGGGTCTCGGCGGCGGCCGCCGAGGAGAGCGGCGCCCCGGTGGCGGAGTCGAGCAGCCGGGCCGTGAACTTCTCCACGAACCCGTCGTACAGGTCCGCCACGACCACGAACCGCTTGGCGGCGTTGCACGCCTGCCCGGTGTTGTCGAGGCGGGCGGCGACCGCGGCCTCGACGACGGCGTCCAGGTCGTCGGTGGACAGCACCACGAAGGGGTCGGAGCCGCCGAGTTCCAGGACGACCTTCTTCAGATGCCGTCCGGCGATCTCGGCGACGGCGGCGCCGGCCCGCTCGGAGCCGGTCAGCGAGACGCCGTGCACCCGGGGGTCGGCGATCACGTCGGCGATCTGCTCGTTGGTGGCGTACACGTTGACGTAGGCGCCCGCCGGGAAGCCCGCCTCCGCGAACAGCCGCTCCAGCAGCGCCGCCGTAGCGGGACACTGCGGGGCGTGCTTGAGGACGATGGTGTTGCCGACGGCCAGGTTCGGGGCCGCGAACCTGGCGACCTGGTACGCCGGGAAGTTCCACGGCATGATGCCCAGCAGGACGCCCACCGGACCGCGCCGGACGACCGCGGTGCCGGGGCCCGAGGTGACGTCGAGGGGCTCGTCGGCGAGGAACTCCTCGGCGTGGTCGGCGTAGTAGTGGTAGATGTCGACGCAGAAGCCGACCTCGCCCTCCGCCTCGGCGAGCGGTTTGCCCATCTCCCGCACGATGCTCGCGGCGAGTTCGGAACTGTGCTCCGCGTGCAGGTCGCCCAGGCGGCGCAGCAGCGCGGCGCGTTCGGCCACGGAGCTGGACCGGCCCCAGGCCCCCGCGGCGTGGGCGGCGTCGACGGCCGCGGCTGCCTCGGCGTCCGTGGCGGTCGGATAGGTCTCGACGACCTCGCCGGTGGTCGGGTCGGTGACGGCGTACATGGTGTCTCCATATGTAGGGCGTACGGGGGACAGGCGGTCCCGGCCCGGCGTCCGGACCGGGCGGCCACCGGATTCCGGCCCCACGGCGGTCGCCCGGCCCCTGTGACCGGCGGCTTCCGGCCGGTCCCGCTTATTGGGTGTGTGACCAATTGATTTATTGGTCGCCTACTCAATAACATCCGTCGCATGACGTCAAGAGCTCCGGGCGGGCGGGTCCGCAAGGCGCCCGCCGAACGCCGCAACGAGATCGTCGCGGCGGCGGCGCGGATCGGCCTCACCGAGGGCCTGGAGTGCATCACCCTGCGCAGGGTCGCCGACGAGCTGGGCGTCCGCCCCGGACTGGTCGGCCACTACTTCCCCGCGGCGGACGAACTGGTCGCCGAGGCGTTCACCAGCGCCACCATGACCGAACTCGACGGTCTGCTGCCGCCGGAGCCCGACGCCCCGCTGGACACCTTCCGGCGCTTCTTCGGCCTCATGTCGGACAGCGAGTTCGACGACGTCAGCAAGCTGTGGCTGAACGCCCGGCACCTGTCGCGCTACCGTCCGGTGCTGCGCGAACACGTCGTGAAGCAGGAACTGCTGTGGTGCCGGCGGCTGGAGGAGGTCATCGCCGCGGGCTCCGCGGCCGGGGTCTTCTCCTGCGCGGACCCCTGGGGCGCCGCCATCCGCATCCACGTCGCGATCGACGGCGCCAGCGCCTACGTCAACACCAGCGCCGACCACCGCCGGATGCCGACGGCGGACATGCCGCGCACCGTGGCGGAGGCCGAACTCGGCCTGCGGCGCGGCACGCTGGCCATCGACTGAGCGCTCCTGCGGTACGACCGTCGTGCGAGTGCCGTACAAGCCCGGGTGCCCTGGTGACGCAGGTCACCTCGTGGTGGGGGCCGATCGCGGAATGCGCGAGCATGTCATTCCGCTGCAACGTTCTTGGGGTGTGCTGGGCAAGGGTGCTCGGCGCGGCCGGTCACGGAGGGTGGAGACACCTCCCGGTACCGTCCCGCCCCCCCGCTCCGCACCACCGTCCCCGAAAGGTCTCCCCACCCGCCATGCCTCTGGCTCTGCTGGCCCTTGCCGTCGTCACGTTCGGTATCGGCACCACCGAATTCGCCACCATGGGCCTGCTGCCCCAGATCGCGGACGGGCTGGGTGTGTCGGTGCCGCACGCCGGCAACCTCGTATCGGCCTACGCCCTCGGCGTCGTCGTCGGTGCCCCCGTGCTGACCGGTATCGGCGCACGGGTGGCCCACAAGCGGCTGCTGCTCCTGCTGACCGGGCTGTTCGTGGTCGGCAACACGGCGTCCGCCCTCGCCCCGAACTTCGGTCTGCTCTTCGCCGCCCGCTTCCTGGCCGGACTGCCGCACGGCGCGCTCTTCGGCGTGGGCGCCGTGGTCGCCTCCCGGCTGGTGGCCCCCGACCGCGCCGCACGCGCCGTCTCCTGGGTCTTCCTCGGCCTCACCATCGCCAACATCGTCGGCGTCCCCGCCGGCACCGCCCTCGGCCAGCACCTGGGCTGGCGGTACGCCTACTGCGGCGTCGCCGTCATCGGGCTCGTGGCGCTCGCCGCGCTCGCCCTCCTCGTGCCCCACCAGCCGCGCGGCCCGCAGGCCGGCATCCGGCAGGAACTGCGGGCCATGGGCAACCGGCAGGTCTTCATCGGCCTGGCCACCGCCGTCGTCGGCTTCGGCGGCTTCTTCGCCGTCTACAGCTACCTCGTCCCCATGCTGACCCACCTGACGGGCATCTCCGACTCCTCGACCACCGTCGTCCTCGCCCTCTACGGCGTCGGCATGACCCTCGGCACCCTGGTCGCGGGCCCCCTCACCGACCGCGCCCTGCGGCCGACCCTCTACGCGGGGATCGTCCTGCTGGCCGCCTCGCTGGTGACGTTCTACTTCACCGTGCACAGCACGGTGCCCGCCCTGGTGACGGTCACCTTCATCGGCGCGATGGGCGCGCTCATCACCACGCCCGTCCAGATGCTGCTGATGATGAACGCGAAGGACGCCCCGACGATGGCGGCGGCCTCCAACCACTCCGCCTTCAACCTGGCCAACGCGGCCGGCGCCTGGCTCGGCGGTCTGGTCATCTCGGCGGGCTGGGGCTGGGCCGCACCCAACCTGGTCGGCGCCGCCCTCGCCGTCGCGGGACTCGGACTGGCCGTCACCGGCGGCTTCCTGGACCGCGGCGACCGCCCTTCGAAGGTGGTCACCTCGCAGGGCGCCGCGGAGCCGGGACCGGCCCCCGCACCGGCGGAGGGCCTGACCGAGCCGAACCGGGGCTGAACCGCCGCCCGCCCTGCCCTCAGGCGCCACGGGCCGCGACACCGCCCGGCACCGTGCTGGTCGCGGCCCCGTCCGCCAGGTGGAGCACCAGGTCGGCCTGGGCGGTCAGCCGCAGGTCATGGGTGATGAGGAACGTCGTACGGCCCGCGGCCAGCCGGCGCAGGGGCGCCATCACCCGGGTCGTGGCGGCGTCGTCGAGACCGGCGGTCGGTTCGTCGAGGACGAGCACGGGCGCGGTGCGCAGCAGGGCGCGGGCCAGCGCGATCCTGCGGCGCTGGCCGCCGGAGAGACTGTTCCCGCGCCGGCCGACGGGCGTGTCGTAGCCGTCGGGGAAGGCCACCACGAAGTCGTGGGCGTCGGCGGCCTCCGCGG
The DNA here is from genome assembly GCF_040652235.1 of Streptomyces sp. NPDC048277. Classification (NCBI taxonomy): domain Bacteria; kingdom Bacillati; phylum Actinomycetota; class Actinomycetes; order Kitasatosporales; family Streptomycetaceae; genus Streptomyces; species Streptomyces sp. NPDC048277. The sequence continues at coordinate 381,715 of NZ_JBEZLQ010000003.1, read as the reverse complement.
CCGCGAACACCTCCGCGTCGGTGGCGTCGGGGCGGCCGTAGACGATGTTCTCGCGGACCGTGCCGTCGAAGAGCATGCTCTCCTGGGGCAGCAGCGTGATGTGCCGGCGCACCTCGGCCACCGGGAGCGCGGCGATGTCCAGGCCGTCGAGCAGGATGCGGCCCCGCGAGGGGTCGTGGAACCGCAGCAGCAGAGAGACCAGCGTGGACTTGCCCGCTCCGCTCGGCCCGGTCACCGCGACCAGCAGACCGGGCGGCACCTCCAGGCGCACCCCGTGCAGGACGGGGCGCCCCTTGCCCGGATAGGCGAAACCCACGTCCTCGAAAGTGACGGCACCCCGCAGGGGGCCGATCGGCAGCGGGACGTCCGGGTGGGGGAGGGCCTCGGGGGCAGGAGTGGTGCGCAGGACCTCGACGAGCCGTTCGCAGGCGGCGGTCGCCGAGGAGGCGCCGACGACCAGTTCGCCGAGCTCCTGCAGACGCGGGTGGAGATAGCCCAGGTACGCGGCGAAGGCGAGCAGCCCGCCGACACTGAGGTGGTGCGCGGAGATCTGCCAGGCCCCGGCCCCGATCACCGTCAGAACGCTGACCGTCTCCAGGAGTTCGCCGAGCGGGCCGTACACCGACGACAGCCGGATCTGCCGCAGGCCCGCACGCATCCAGTCCCGCCCCTCGCGGTGCACCTTGGCCCGCTCGGCCTCCTCACGGCCGTACGCCTGCACCAGGGGCATGTTGGCGAGGCTCTCCTCCAGCAGGGAGGCCAGCCGGCCGTTGCTGTCGCGTTCCTCGCGGGTCGCGCTGCGCATCAGGGTGCCGAACACCCGGGCGCCGATCCAGATCAGCGGGGCGGCGGCGAACGTGATCAGGGCCAGCTGCCAACTCGTGTACAGGGCGGCGGCCGCGAAGACGAGGGCACCGACGGCGGAGGTGAGCAGTTCGACGGGCGCGGAGGCCACCAGCGTCTCGACGACCTCGACGTCCCCGGTGAGGCGGGAGACGAGGTCCCTGGTGCCGTAGCGGTCCAGGCCGTCCGGCGGCAGCCGCTGGAGATGACGGAAGAGGCGGTCGCGCAGCCCGAGCAGGAAGTGCTCGCTCGTCCAGCCGGCCAGATAGCCGCCGGCCGTCGAGGCGACCGCGCCGACCGCGGCGAGGCCCAGCCACAGGGCCGCGGGGTCCCAGAACGCGGCGAGGTTTCCGGGCGTGAGCACATCGTCGGTGAGTTGCCCCGCGATACCGATCGCCCCCGCGTCGCAGCCCGCCGACACCACGAGGAGCAGCGCCGACACGAGTACGGCGACGCGATTGCCGCTGACCAGCGGCCAGAACGTGCGGAACGCCGCCCACGGCGAGAGCCGGGCGTGCCGCATCCGCGCCGAGGGGGCGGCGGGGTTCGCGGGGACGGACATGTCGAGCGGTGCGGCGGTAGCCATGGCCGGCCGGTACTCCCTGACTCCGTGGGCGCTGCCCGGTCTGCGGGCGGGCCGGGGCCGTCCGCCTCCGAGGGAAGGCGGTCCGGCCCCGGCACCGTCCGGCGGTCGCGTTACTTGGCGTGCTTCTTGTGCTTGCGGTGGTGCTTCTTGTGGTGGTGCTTGTGATGCGCCTCCTTGGCGGCACCGACTTCCTTCTTCTTGGCCTTCTTGGCCAGTGTGATCTTGGCGAAGGACACGACCATGCCTCCTTTCACATTCGACGGAACGCGGTACGCCGGTGAATACGAGGGCTGAAGTAATCGGATTCAAGAAGTGGGTTGTGTGTTGAATTAGATTCCCTTACCGAACCCACAACCTGAAATCCGCGTCAAATGCGTTGTGTTCGCGGTGATCAGGCCGGGCTGTCGCGCAGCCGGACGAGCGTGGACGCGGTCAGCCGGAGCGGTGCCCCGGCCGGGTCGACGAGGACGACCGTGCAGGTCGCGGCGTGCGCGAGCGCGGTGGTCAGACTGCCGTCGGTGAACTGGGCGAGCGGTCCGCGCGGCGAACGTCCGACGGCGATCGCGCGGGCGTGCACCTCGGCGGCATGCCGGGCCAGTACCCGGCCCGCGGCGGCGTGATCGCCGACGCTGTCCAGGATCTGGCCCGTGGCGGCGATCCCCTGGGCGGCGAGCCGGTCGAGGTGGGCGGTGACGGCGGCCCGGGCCTCGGCGGCGCTCTCGGTGTCCGCCGCCTGTTCCTCGACTACGGCGGTCCGCTGGACGTGGACCACCTCCAGCGGACTGCCGGTGTCCCGCGCCAGCCGGGCGGCGCTGTCCACGATGGCGGCGGCCCGCTCGTGGTCCCCGACGGCCACGACGACCGGGCCCGCGCCGGCCGCCACCCGCGGTCCGACGGGGGTGAGCGTCGGGACGACCGGCTCGCCGGCAACGAGCCGGGCCTCCGCGTCGCGCAGCAGCCGGTGCCCGCTCGCCAGCACCGGGATCGCGAGCAGGAAGGTACCGGCGCCCAGATAGAACGGGACGCTCAGATCGGTGGCGTCGGCGAGCTTCCCCGCGACGTACGGGGCCAGACCGCCGCCGATGAACCGCAGGAAGCCGTACGCGGAGGAGGCCACCGGACGCTCTACCGGCGAGACCACCATCACCGCCTGCGTGGTGAGGGTGTTGTTGATGCCGATGAAGACACCGCTCACGATCACCGCGACGATCACGACCGTGGGCGTGCCGACCCCCGCGGCGATGACGGCCATCACCGCACCGAGGCCGACGAGGTTGGCGTACAGCACGGGCGCGGTGCCGAACCGGGCCTGCAGACGCGGCGCGAAGAACACGCTGAACGCGGCCACCAGCAGACCCCAGCCGGTGAACACGAGCCCGAGCTGATGGGCGTTCAGCTCCATCGGATAGGGCGCGTAGCCGAGCATGGTGAAGAAGCCCCAGTTGTACAGCAGGGCCATGATGCCCATGGTCAGCAGACCGCGATGGCGCAGCGCCGAGATCGGCGCCAGCGGCGAGGTACGGCGCTCCGGCCTGGGCAGCTCCGGTACGAAGGCCAGGGTCGCGACGAGGGCTATGGCCATGAGGACGGCGACGCCGAAGAACGGTCCGCGCCAGCTGATGGCGCCCAACTCCCCGCCCAGCAGCGGGCCGACGGCTATGCCGAGGCCGAGGGCGGTCTCGTAGAGGATGATCGCGCCGCCGAAACCGCCGCTCGCCGAGGCGACGATGACGGCCAGCGAGGTCGCGATGAACAGGGCGTTGCCCAGCCCCCACCCGGCACGGAAGCCGACGATGCCGTTGATCGAGCCGGAGGCGCCGGCGAGCGCGGCGAACACGACGATGACCGCGAGACCGGCGACGAGGGTGCGCTTGGCGCCGATCCTGCTGGAGACCCAGCCGACGATCAGCATGGCGACCGCGGTCACGATCAGATAGCTGCTGAACAGCAACGAGACCTGACTGGGCGAGGCATGCAGGCTCTCGGCCAGCGCGGGCAGGATCGGGTCCACGAGGCCGATGCCCATGAACGAGATCACACAGGCGAACGCCACGGCCCACACGGCCTTCGGCTGCCTGAAAGGGCTCGCGGCCCTCGGATGCGGAGCACTCACAGCGGTCCTCTTTCCGGATGCGGACGGACGGGACAGGCCCTCGGGGAAGGGCCGGAGGGGTCAGCCGCGGGCCCGGCGATCCTCGATCGCCCGGGCCAGGGCGGGCAGGGCGAGCCGCACGGCCCGCTGTTCGGGCTCGGTCAGCTCCTCGATCAGTTCCTGGAGGGCGTGGGCGCGTTCGGCGCGCCGCTGCCGGAAGACGTCGAGTCCGGGGTCGGTGATCTCCACGAGGACTCCCCGTCCGTCGGTGCGGTCGGCGCCGCGGGCCACCAGCCCCGCGCGCTCCAGCCGGCCGACCAGCTGGGTCATCCCCGGCTGCGAAACGCCCTCGGCACGGGCGAGTTCGGTCAGCCGTAGCGGACCCTCCCGGCCCAGCCGGGCCAACGCGGCGGAGGCGGCGGTGCTCAGACCGCCGGCGGTGGCGCTGTGGCGCACATGCCGCACCAACTGCTCCACGGCGATCATCAGTTGCTCCGGCACCCCGGCCGGACCCTCCGCGCCGGCCGGTGCGCCACCACCGTCCCGATCGTCGAACCGGTTGTCCATAATGGCATTATGCATCTAGCTGTACCGTGAAACAATGTGTTCCGCGGTGATGACCTGCGCGCTCTTCCCCCTCCGGCGCGCCGGGCGCTGTCCCGGCGTCCGTGGCCTGCGCCTACAGTAGGTGCGTGTCCTCAGGAAACGCCGTCGTGGCGCGCAATGTGCGCCTCCTCAGAGAGCAGCGGGGTCTGTCCCTGGCCGAACTGGCCCGGCAGGCGGGGCTGGCGAAGCAGACCCTGTCCAATCTGGAGCAGGGGACCGGCAATCCCACGGTGGACACCCTCTTCTCCATCGCCGCCGCGCTGGGCGTGCCGGTCACCCGACTGGTGGCGGAGCGCGAACAGGTGATGACGGTTCAGCGCGGCGACGAGGTGGTCTGGGACCGGCACGCCGGCCATGAGTCCCGTTCCCTGGACCATGTCTACGGTTCCGGTGTCATCGAGAACTACCTGATCCGAGTCGGCCGCGAACCGCGGGACGAGGTGAAGCCGTCCGAGCCGCACCCGGTCGGAACGCTGGAGCACCTGTACGTGATCAGCGGCCGGGTACGGGTCGGCCCGGTCGACTCGCCCGTGGAGCTGTCGGCCGGGGATTTCGTGCGCTACCCGGGCGACCGGCCCCACATGTACGAGTCACTGGAGGGCGAGAGCCTGGTGCACGTCGTGGTGAGCGTGCCGCGGGTGCAGCCGGGGACCGGCGCCACCAACGTCGCGCGCACGCACGGCAACGGCCGGCACTGACGGATCAGGGGCGGGCCGCGGCGGCGGGTGCGTGCTGCCGGGCCCGGGCCGCCACGACCGCCCGGGAGGCCTCGTGGGCCACCCGGCGCAGGGCCGGGGCGAACCGCGCGGGGTCGAAGCGGGCGTCGGCGCCCGCGACGGAGAGGGCCGCCACCGGGTGGCCGGAGGCGCCCATGACGGGCACGGCCACGCAGGCGAGACCCCGGGCGGCCTCCTGGTGGTCGTAGGCGATGCCGTCCTGGCGGATGCGCCGCAGTGCCGCGCGGAAGCGGTCGGGATCGGAGAGCGTGTGCTCGGTACGGGCCGGCAGCCCCTCCGCGACCGCCGCCTCCGCCGCGTCGTGGTCGAAGGCGAGGAGCGCCTTGCCGACGCCGGTGCAGTAGGCGGGCAGCCGCGCGCCGATCTGTGAGGGGGAGCGGGCCGCGCGGTGGCCGTGGAGCTTGTTGACGTACACGATGTCGGTGCCGTGCAGCACGGCGAGATGCACGGTCTCGTGGGTCAGTTCGTACAGGTCCGCGAGGTGCGGCATCAGCACCTCCCGCAGCAGCAGCGGGGTCGGGCCGTAGGTGCGGGTGCCGATGTCGAAGAGCTGGGTGCCCAGCCGGTACCCGCTGCCGACGCGCTCGACCAGGTCGTTGCGCTGGAGGATGCCGAGCAGCCGGAAGGCGGTGGACTTGGTCAGCCGGGTGCGCCGGGCCAGCTCGCTGACGCCGACCTCCCCGTCCAGCTCCGCGAGCGACTTGAGCAGGACGAGGGCCTTGTCGACCGCCGTTGCGGATTCTCGGTCCGGTGCGGGCCGGACGCGCGGGGGAAGAGGTGTGGGCACGGGCATGACGGGCTCCGAGGACGTTCCGGGCGGCCATTATGGTGGACGCACGTCCAATGTAAATGACCGCTACGGCGATGTAAACGGAAGCAGAGGGCGGGGCGACGACCAGCCTCGTCACCCCGCCCTCTGCTTCCGCCCCGGGCCCCGCCCGATCCCTCAGGACACCGCCGCTGTCGGCGGCAGATCCGGCGCGATGTCCACGATCACGTTCTCCCTGCCACCGGCCGGCCCCCGGCTGCCGACCTCCAGCAGGATGCCGCGGACGTCGACCCGTACCGCCGGGACGCGGCCTCGGCGTGCCGCGGGACGCTGGAGCACACCCCGGCGTGGCCGATGGTGCCGGAGCCGATCACGGCCATCTCGGTCTCCTTCATGCCGCGTCCTTGTCGTCCTTGCCGTCCTTGTCGTTGTTGTCGCTGAACGTGGCGGAGACCGTGCCGAGGCCGGAGATCTCCGCGCGGACGGTGGCACCGGGAGTGACGCCGGACATGGGGCCGAGTGCCCCGGACAGCACGACCTGCCCGGCCCGCAGCGGCTCCCCGTAGGCACGGGCGGTACGGGCCAGCCACAACAGGGCGTCGAGCGGGTCGCCCAGACAGGCGGCGCCGTTCCCCTCGGACACGAGGACGCCGTCGACGTACATGCGCATGACCGCCTCGCGGGGCTCGAACGCCGTGAGCGGCAGACGTGCCTCCCCGAGGACGTACAGCCCGCTGGAGGCGTTGTCGGCGACGGTGTCGGTGATGGTGATGTCCCAGTCGGCGACGCGGCTGTCGACGATCTCCAGCGCGGGCACCGCGTAGGCGACCGCGGCACGGACGTCGGCCGGAGCGATGTCATCGCCGTCCAGGTCCGTCCCCAGGACGAAGGCGATCTCCGCCTCCGCCTTCGGCTGCAGCAGCCGTGACATGGGCACCCCGGCGTGGCCGGAGACGTCCATGTCGGCGAAGAGCACACCGAAGTCCGGCTGGTCCACGCCGAGTTGACGCTGCACGGCGGGGGAGGTGAGGCCGATCTTGCGGCCACTCACGACGGCTCCGCCGGCCAGCCGGAGCTCGATCAGCCGACGCTGGACCTGGTAGGCGGCGTCGACGTCGACCGTACCCAGCACATCGCGGACCGGAGCGCAGGGCTCCCGCTTCTCCGCGGCCACCAGCAGCCGGTCCGCCGCGATCCGGATCGCTTCCTCGCGCTCGGTCACCGGGAGGACTCCTGTTCCGCCGTGGCCACCGCGAAGCCGGCGATCCACTCGGGGATGGGCGCGTAGAAGCGGGAGGTCATGCGGTACCCGCCGGTGGCGGCGAGGGAGGCGAACGCGGCGATCCAGGTGCGTACTTCGTGGGCCGAGCCGCCGCCCTCCGCGCCCATCCACGCCACGCTCCAGCCGTCCACGTCACCGAGACGGCCGCTCTCCAGGGTGTCGAGCACGTGGTTGTCCCAGGCCGGGTTGATCGGGATCATCCTCGTCGAGCCCGCCGCGTAGTCCCGGCCCGCCTGGACGACCCGCTCCTCGCCCCGCGCCCGCTGCTCGGGCGTGGGCGGATGGCCCTCGATCAGGGCGTCGGCGACCCGGGGCGGCGCGCCGTCGAGGACCGGGACGGGCGGGTCGTGGGACAGCCCGCCGGAGCCGAGGAAGAGCACCCGCCGGTCCAGTTCGGCGGCGGCCTCGCCGATCGCGGTCCCCAGGGCACGGACACGGCTGACCGGCCCGAGCGGGGTGGCGACCCCGTTGACGAAGACGGGGACGACCGGGATCTTGTCGATACCGCCGAAGAGGACCTCCAGGGGCTGGACGAAGCCGTGGTCCACGGTCATCCGGGCGGACACGGTCAGGTCCACGCCCCGGTCGAGAACACCGCGGGCCAGGGCGCGGGCGGCGTCCGTGTCCACCGACAGCGGCCCCGCGGCGGAACCGAAGTCGCCGACGGCGTTCGCGTCCGTCGCCAGACAGAACGGGGGCATCTCCTTGTAGAAGAAGCCGTTGTAGTGGTCGGGGGCGTACAGGACCACCAGTTCCGGGTCGAAGGCACGGACGAAGTCGCGCGCGGCGTCCACGGCGCTCTCGACGGACCGGAGGACGTCCGGGGCCGGGTCGTTCTTGCCGATGAGGGGGGAGTGGGACAGGCCCACGGCGGCGGCGGTCATACCGGTGCTCCTCACTGTTCGGGGGCGGGCGGGTGGATGACGAGCTTGCCGGTGAGCCGCCCGTCGATCATCAGCTGGAAGCCCTTGTGGATCTCGTCCAGGGGCAGGGCGCGGTCGACGACCGGGCGCACGCCCGTGGCGTCCATGAGCTTCAGCAGACCGACCAGCTCACCGCGGGTGCAGCCGGTCGAGCCGAGGACGCGCTGCTGGAGGTAGAAGACACGGCCCAGGTCGGCGGGAGGGTTGGTGCCGCTGGTGGCACCGGCGATGACGACCGTGCCGCCGGGCCGCAGCGACTTCAGCGAGTGCGACCAGGTCGCCTCGCCCACCGTCTCGATCACGACGTCGACCCGCTCGGGCAGGCGCTCCCCGGTCGGTACGGCCTTGCGTACGCCCCAGGACTCGGCCTGTGCCCGCTTGTCCGCGCTGCGGCTGGTGGCGTACACGACCGCCCCGGCCGCGACCGCGAGCTTGATCGCGGCCGAGGCGACGCCACCGCCCGCGCCCTGGACGAGCACCCGGTCACCCGCGCTGATCCGCGCCTGTGTGAAGAGCATGCGGTACGCGGTGCCCCAGGCCACGGGCAGGCAGGCGGCCTCGTCGAAGGTGAGCCAGTCCGGCTTGGGGATCAGGTTGCGGGTGGGGACCGAGAGGTACTGGGCGAAGGCGCCGTGGTGCTGCTCCGAGAGGAGGGCGCGGTTCGGGTCCAGCGTCTCGTCGCCGAGTCCGGCGTCGGGGTCGGCGAGCACCGGGTGGACGAGGACAGCGTTGCCGTCCTCGTCGTAGCCCGCGGCGTCGCAGCCGAGGACGATGGGCAGCCGCTCGGGCGGATGGCCCACTCCCCGCAGGGTCCACAGGTCGTGCATGTTGAGTGAGGACGCGACCACGCGGACCGTGGACCACCCGGGGCGCGGTTCGGGCTTGGGGATGTCCCCCAGCACGAGCCCCGACAGCGGGTCGGTCGCGCTCTGGGAGATGGCGATGGCGGCAAGCATGCGGTCACGCTCTCCCGGGGGCGCGGACGGCCGACAGCGCGTGTGCCACTCTGCGGCACGACCGATGGCACATCCTTTCGCCGCTGCTGTTGCCTGAGCGCATGACCTCGACGAACGAACCCCAGGGCGCTGCCACGGCGGCACCGCGCGGGGCGCTGCGGCGCCCGGCAGACCTGGCACGGAACATCGACGTCTCCGGGCTCGTGGACACCGAGGGCGGACTGCTGGACCGCGTGATCTTCACCGACCAGGAGCTGTACCGGCAGGAACTGCGCCGTGTCTTCGCGCCGAGCTGGCTGTTCCTCGCGCACACCGACCAGTTCCACAAGCCCGGCGACTTCTTCACCACGTACATGGGCGAGGACCCGGTCATCGTCACCCTGGACCGCGACCGCCGCATCCGCGCCTATCTCAACTCCTGCCGCCACCGGGGCGCCCGCGTCTGCCGCGCCGACTTCGGCACCACCCGCAACTTCACCTGCACCTACCACGGCTGGTCCTACAACCTGGACGGCTCGCTGGTGAGCGTCCCCAACAAGGACGGCTATCCCGAAACCTTCGAGTCGGGGCAGTGGGGCCTGGTGGAGGTGCCGCACGTGGAGACGTACCACGGGCTGGTCTTCGGCACCTGGAACCCGGAGCCGGTCCCGCTGCGCGAGTCGCTCGGCGACATGGCCTGGTACATGGACGCCATGCTCGACCACGACGACGAGGGCACGGCCGTCGTCGGCGGAGTGCACAAGTGGGTGCTGGAGGGCAACTGGAAGCTGGCGGCCGAGCAGTTCGCCACCGACTGGTACCACGTGAACATGAGCCACGCCTCGGCGCTCATGGTGCTCTCGCCCGCCGGCAAGAAGCCCAAGGACGAGGTCGTGCACCGCACCGGCCGCCAGTACTCCGACGCGAACGGCAACGGCGCGGGCTTCCCGGTCCACCCGAAGAACCGGTTCGACGCCCAGACCGTGCACCGGTGGACCGACTACGACGCCCTGCGCGAACGCCTCGGCGACGCCCGCGTCGAGGGACCGCTGACCAACGGCCACGCCACCGTCTTCCCCAACTTCTCCTACCTCCCCGTCAACGGCTCCATCCGCGTCTGGCACCCCAAGGGACCGGACCGGATGGAGGTGTGGGCCTGGACGGTCGTCGACAGATCGATGCCCGAGGAGGTCCGTGAAGCCCAACGGCTGTACAACCTGCGGACGTTCGGGCCCAGCGGGATCTTCGAGCAGGACGACGGCGAGAACTGGAGCGAGGTGCAGGCCATTTCGAACGGCTTCATCACCAACGGCGTCGCCCTCAACTACCAGATGGGCATCGGCAGCGAACGCGAGGACGGCCGATACCCCGGGACCACCAGCGAGCTGTACAGCGACGCCGCCGGCCGGGCCTTCTACGGGCGCTGGCGCGAGCTGATGAACACCCCCGCATGGCACGAGGCCGCACACGAGGCTGCGCACGGGGCTTCGCACAAGGAGAGCACGGCATGAGCAACGGCATCCGGGTCGCGTCCCTGGACGACATCCCGCAGGGCGAGGGCATCGCCATCGACAAGGCGGTCACCGGGACCGCCGACGACATCGCCCTGCTCCGGGACACCGACGACAGCGTGTACGCCCTCGACGACACCTGCACCCACGAGACCGCCTCCCTGGCCGAGGGCTGGGTGGAGGACGGGTTCGTCGAATGCCCCCTGCACTCCAGCAGGTTCTGCCTGAAGAGCGGCGAGGTGCAGGGACTGCCCGCGACCCGGAACGCCTGTCCGCACCGGGTCGAGGTCCGCGACGGCGAGGTCTATCTCTTCCCCGGGGAGACGCCGTGAACGTGGTCGTCGTCGGCGGCGGAATCGCCGGCGTCAGCACGGCCGCCGCCCTGCGCTCCGGCGGCTTCGACGGCGACGTGACGCTCGTCGACGCGGGCGAGTTCCCCTACGACCGGCCTCCCCTCTCGAAGGACTTCCTGGCCGGCGCGAAGGACATCGAGCAGATCGCGCTGCAGCAGCCGCAGTGGTACGACGACCAGCGGGTGCGTCTGATCAACCGGACCGTCGTCACCGCGCTGCGGCCGGGCGAGGGCGCCGTCGAACTCGGCGACGGCCGGCTCCTGCCCGCCGACCGGGTCGTCCTGGCCACCGGCGGTGGCGCGGCCCGCCCGCCGATCCCCGGCGTCGACAGCGAACGTGTGCACGTGCTGCGCACGGCCGACGACGCCGACCGGCTGCGCCCGTCGCTCACCCCGGGCGCCCGGGTGCTGGTCGTCGGCGCCGGACTGATCGGCGCCGAGACGGCCTCCACCGCCGTACGCCTCGGCTGCCAGGTCGACCTGGTCGACCCGGTGGCCGTCCCGCTGGCCGGTGTCCTCGGCCCGGAACTGGCCACCTGGCTGCACGACCTGCACGCCCGGCACCCGATCACCACCCTGCGGGCCTCCGTGGAGTCCTTCACGGAGCGGCCCGGCGGCATCGAGGCACGGCTCACCTCGGCCGCCGTACCGCGGCTGTACGACGCCGTCGTGCTCGGCGTCGGCATGGTGCCGAGCACCGAGCTCGCCCGGATCGCCGGACTTGAGGTCGACCGGGGGATCCTGGTGGACGCGGGGCAGGTCACCTCCAACCCGGCCGTGCTCGCGGTCGGGGACCCGGCCCGTACCCGTGGGCGGGCTCGCGCCGAGCACTGGGAGGCGGCGCAGCACGACGGCGCCCGCGCGGCCGCCACCCTCCTCGGCACCCCGCCGCCGGCGCCCACGGCGTCCTGGTTCTGGACGGACCGGCACGCACGCCATGTCGAGGCCGTCGGACACCTGGCCGAGGCCCCTCGAACAGTTCTGCGCGGCTCCTTCGACGGACCGTCCTTCGCCGTCTTCGGCCTGCGGGACGGGCTCGTCGTCGCGGCGGCCTCCGTCGACGACCCGGCGGCCGTGCGCGCGGCGCGCCGCATGATCGACCGCCGGATCCCGGCCGACGCGGACCGGCTGGCCGACCCGTCCGTGAAGCCGCGCGACCTGCTGCGCGGCTGACGTGCCGCCAGGCGGCACAGCCCGTACCCCCTCGGCCCGCAGAAGGGATCGAATGACACCGTGAGCACAGCGACCGAGCAGACCCGGTCGGGCGCGGGGGACCGCGCCGACCGAGACACGCACTTCGAGGTCGAGCAGTTCTACTACGAGGAGGCCGCCCTCCTCGACGACGGCCGCTATGCCGACTGGCTGGAACTGCTCGCCGACGACCTCGACTACTGGATGCCCACCCGCACCAACCGGCTGCGCCGCCAACAGGCGCTGTCGGTGGCCGCGCGGGGCGAGGCCGCCTTCTACGACGAGACCAGGGAGAGCCTGGCCTGGCGCATCCGCCGGTTCGACTCGGGCATGGCCTGGGCCGAGGACCCCCCGTCCCGGACCCGCCACCTGGTGACCAACGTGATGGTGCGGTACGCGGACCCGGCCGAACACGACGGGTTCACGGAGCACGACCTCTGGGTGCGCTCCGCGTTCCTGGTCTACCGCAACCGGCTCGAACGCGAGGAGAACGTCTTCGCCGGCAGCCGCACGGACCTGCTGCGCCGGACCGGCGACGGACGGCTCCAGGTGGCCCGGCGGACCATCCTCCTCGACCAGAACATCCTCCAGGCGAAGAACATCTCCACCTTCTTCTGAGCCCCGGCTCCTCATCGGATTGGGACATCCCGTGACCGACCTCGATCTCGAACAGCATCGCGTGCAGACCTCACTGGGTGAGATCGCCGTGGCCGAAGCAGGTGAAGGGCCCGTGCTGGTCATGCTGCACGGCGGCGGACCGGGCGCCTCCGGCGTCAGCAACTACCGGCAGAACCTCCCCGCCCTGGCCCGGCACTTCCGCGTGATCCTCCCGGACCAGCCCGGATTCGGCGGCAGTTACCGTCCCACCGAGGAGGATCTCCGGCAGCGGTCCATCACCGAGCTCACGGTGGACGCCCTGTACCAGGCGCTCGACGCACTCGGGATCGACACCTTCCACCTGCTCGGCAACAGCCTCGGCGGCGCGGCCGCGATCGCCATGGCCCAGCAACGCCCCGAGCGTGTACGGCGGTTGGTGCTGATGGCTCCCGGCGGCGGCTGGCTGCCCTTCGGGCCCACCCCGACCGAAGGCCAGAAGGAGATGTTCCGCTACTACAACGGCGGCGGGCCCAGCGAGAAGAAGATGGCCGCGTTCATCCGCACCATGGTCTTCGACCACGGGCAGTTCGGCGAGGACGTCGTCCGCGCCCGCTACGAGGCCTCCCTGGACGAGAGCCACATCGCCTTCTACCACCGCTACAACGCGGCGTTCGCGAAGCGCGGGGGCATGGACCCGCTCTGGCGGGACCTGCACAGGATCACGGCGCCCACGCTGCTGCTCTGGGGCCGTGACGACCGTACGATCACGCTCGACGGCGCCCAGCTGATGCTCAAGCAGATCCGGGACGTCCAACTGCACGTGTTCAGCCGCTGCGGTCACTGGGTGCAGCTGGAACGGCAGCACGAGTTCGACCGGCTGGTTGCCGGCTTCCTTGCGGAGGAGGCGTGATGAGCGGCGGCTGGCTGGAGGGACACTCGGCCCTGATCACCGGCGGCGGCTCGGGAATCGGCCGTGCCGTCGCCGAGCGCTTCCTCGCCGAGGGCGCCTCGGTGACCGTCCTCGGCCGGGACAAGACCCGGCTCGACGAGGTCGTCCGGGCGGCCCCCGACCCCTCCCGGATCCACGCCGTCACGGCCGACGTGCGCGACTCCGCCGCCCTGCACACCGCCGTCGCCGAGACCGTCGAATGCTTCGGCAAGCTCGACACACTCGTCACCAACGCGGGCCTGTGGGACTACCAGCGCCAGCTCACCCGGCTCGGCCCAGAGGAACTCGACGCCACCTTCGACGAGATCTTCTCGGTCAACGTCAAGGGATATCTCCTCGCCGCGGAAGCGGCCTGGCGGGAGCTGGTGAAGACCCGCGGCAGCATCGTCATGACCCTCTCCAACGCCTCCTTCTACGTCAACGGAGGCGGCCCCCTCTACACCGCCAGCAAACACGCCTGCCTCGGCCTGATGCGCGAACTCGCCTACGAACTCGCCCCCAAGGTCCGGGTCAACGGCGTCGCCTGCGGCGGCATGAACACCGACCTGCGCGGCCCCGAGTCACTGGCGCTCGCCGACCGGTCGATCTCGGCGTCGTTCGCGAAGAAGGCACCGGACGCGCCCGCGCCGCCCATCCCGCTGCACGACTCCAGCACGGACCCCCGTGACTTCACCGGACCGTACGTGCTGCTCGCCTCCCGCGCCCAGAGCGGCCCGATCACCGGGCACGCGATCAATGTCGACGGCGGTATCGGCGTACGGGGGTTCGCGACCGCCGCCGGCGGCGACCATCTCTGACACCCACCCCTCTCGACGATGCTCGACGAAGCTCAATGAGGAGCCGCTCGTGACCACGCTCGCCACGACTCCGCACCCGGCCAACTCGGGCCTGCGGGTCGACCTCAATCCGGCCTCGGCCGTCGAACGCAACGCCCGCTACCACGGTGACGCGGTCGTCGTCCGCTACCCCGGAGGCGACCTGACCTACGCCCAACTCGACGACAAGGCCGCCCGGCTGGCCGGAGTGCTGGCGGACGGCGGTGTCTCGGCCGGGGACCGGGTCGCCTATCTGGGCCTCAACAGCGGCTCGTTCCTGGTGACGATGCTGGCCGCGTTCCGGCTCGGCGCCGTCTTCGTGCCGGTCAACTTCCGGCTGGCCGAAGCCGAGTTGGAGGCCGTCCTCAGCCGCAGCGGCGCCGTGGCCCTGGTCTGCGAGGAGGGGCACCGGGAGAGTGCCGACAGCGTGCGCGGCCGCACGAGCATCGCCCGCTTCCTGCTCGTGGACGACGACCCGGAGGTGCCGACGACCGGCGCGCCCGGCTGGGAGACCTGGTCGCCGCTGCTCGCGGCCGCCCGGCCGGCCGCGGACGTGGCGGCCAGGAGCGCGGACGACCCGGCGGTCCTGATGTTCACCTCGGGCACCACCGGCACCCCCAAGGGCGTCGTCCTGACCCACGGCAACATCTGGTGGAACTCCGTGAACGTGGAGCTCAGGCTGGACACCCGGCGCGGTGACGTCACGTACGCCGCCGCCCCGCTCTTCCACGTCGGAGCCCTCAACAGCTTCGTGCTGCGCACTCTGGTGCGGGGCGGCACCGTGGTGGTCCGCCGTGGCTTCGACCCCCGGACCTGCCTCGACGATCTCGTCGACCACCGTGTGAACTCCATGTTCGGAGTGGCTCAGATGTTCGCCGCACTCGCCCGGGTGCCCGGTGTCTTCGAGGCGGACCTGATGTCGCTGCGGTCGGTCGTGGTCGCGGGAGCACCCGTGCCGCCCTCGCTGATCGAGCTGTACGCCGAACACGGCATCCTGCTCCAGCAGGCCTGGGGACTCACCGAGACCGCTCCCTTCGCCACCCATCTGCCGGTCGAGCGCACCCTGGAGAAGGTCGGCTCCGCCGGCATCCCCATGCCCTTCACCGAGGTCCGGGTCGTCGACGCGACGACCAACCGGCCGGTCGGCGCGGGCGAGGCCGGGGAGATCGTCGTCCGCGGCCCCAACGTCACGGCCGGCTACTGGAACAACCCGGAGGCCGACAAGGCGGCCTTCGACGACGAAGGCTGGTTCCACTCGGGCGACATCGGCCACCTCGACGAGGACGGCTGCCTGTACATCGTCGACCGGCTCAAGGACATGATCATCAGCGGTGGGGAGAACGTCTACCCCGCGGAGGTCGAGCGCGTGCTGTCCGCGATGCCGGGCGTGATCGATGTCGCGGTCGTCGGGGTCCCCGACGAGCAGTGGGGGGAGACCGTGGCCGCCGTGATCAGCGTCGACGACCCGGCGGCGGTCACTCTGGAGGCCGTACACACCTGGGCGGCGGGGCGGCTGGCCCGCTACAAGCTGCCGAGACGCCTCACCGTCGTGCCCGCCGTCCCCAGGAACGCCTCCGGCAAGCTGGACAAGGCGGTCGTGCGGCGGCTGGCCGAGGGGAGGAACTGACGTGCCGGCGGTGCCCGGACTCCCCGCGCTGACCGTCGAGGGCGCGGGGCGGGCCACCGTCGAGTCGTGGAACCGGCGGTCGGGCAGTCTGCGGCTGCGCCGGGGCGGCACCGAAGCCCTGGTGCGCGTGGAGCGCTGCGCGGCCGGCCGGCTCCGGGACGCCTATCCCGTCAGCGCCCACGACGTGGAACTCGTGCTCGACCGGGCGGAACAGCGTGCGGCGACGGCCCCGGTGCTCCTCGGCGCGCTGGTGCGAGCCGTCCGCGCGGCCGATCCCCGCTGCCGCCGGGTGGTGTACGCGGTGGCGGAGGGCGACCGCGTCGCCACGGAGCACGCCGAGGCCGCGGGCTTCCGGTACGCCGTCGACGTGGACCTCCGGGACGAACCGCTGAGCCTCCTGGTTCACGAACCCGACTGGGTCACGCACACCGACATGGACCTGGACCGCGTACCCGGGAGCTGACCGGCAGGGGCCGCGCCCGGACCGGACACGGCCCCTGGAAGCGCTTCACACGTCCGGGTGTTGGGCGGCGAGCCGGTAGCTGCCGGCCACGCCCTCTCGGCTGGTTCAGCGCCCCCGACGGGCTTTGCCACGGCGCGGTCAGGACGGCGAGGACCAGTACGCGGCCGCATGGGCCAGCGCCCGGCCCTCCAGGATCGCGACCATGCGTTCGAAGAGGTGGACGGCGGCGGGGCCGGACCAGTGCTCGGGCAGCACCTCGCGGGGCAGTCCGGGGTCGCGGAACGGGAGCTTGCGCCAGTGGTCGATCACGGCGAGGTACGTGACGTAGGCCTGCCGCCCGTCGATGACCGCGGCCTCCGTGAGGCGCCGCGCCTCACCCTCGTACGCGGTGATGAACTCCCGGTAGCGCAGGTCGATCTCGTCGAGGTCCCAGCCGCCCCGGACCATGGCGGTCAGCGGCTGCCCGGCGACGTAGTCGCCGACGAAGACGGCGCACTGCTCGGTGAGGTCCAGTTCGGCGATGGCGCGCTGCGCGGCCGGGAGCATCCGGGCGGGCGCGATCCAGACCGCGGAGCCGATGTTGCCGAAGCCCAGTGAGGTCAGGTGGGCGGTCAGCTGGTGGCGCAGCGCGCGGGCGGACTCGGGCACGGAGAAGTTCACGAAGCACCAGCCGTCGCCGAGTTCGGCCGGCTGCCGGGCGTGCCAGATGACCTCGTCACCGGCGGCCAGCGCCTCCAGCGCGGCCGGCGTCAGCGCGTAACCGCGCATCCCCGCGCGGCTCTCCGACTCCAGCCAGCCGCGCTTCTTGAGCCGGAAGACCGCCGTCCGGACGCTCGCGGCGTCCAGCCCCGACGCGGTCAGCAACTCGACCGTGCCGGCGATGGGCATCCAGTTGCCCATCTTGCGCACGATGGCGCCGAGAAAACTCACGAGCACGGTCCGGGACCGGCGCGCCGCTGTGGTGGGCCGGTCGCCCTTCGTCTCGCTCATTCCAGTGAGTATGCCGGACCGGGATCGCATGATCGGACCGCCCCGGTCGATCGAACGGGACCGGTCAGCGCCGCGACCCACTCCTGCGGCCAGGGCACGCTCACGGCACCGCTCGCGTGGTCGCGGCCGATGTGCGCCGTCACATAACGGCCGTGCGCGGCCCGGGCGCGCGGACGGCCCTGGAACTCCTCGCCCCAGACCTTGAAGGCGAAGGTCATCGAGCTGGTGCCGATCCGCACCACTTCCACGACCGTGCGCACGTCCTGGCCGAAGAACAGCGGCGACTCGAAGTCCACCTCGTAGCGGACGCGGGGCGCCACCGGGAAGTAGCCGTGGAGACCGAGCCCGGCCATGAGCGAGGCCTCCGCCGCCTCCACGAACCGTACGACCGTGCTGTTGTGGTAGATCCCGGCCGCGTCCGTGTCGATCCACTCGATACGCGTCCGGTGCACGCCGACCGCGTGCGCGGCCGGGGGCGCGGCGGTCATGCCGGCACCGTGCGCGCGGCCGGGGTCCAGCGCAGGTGCACATCGCCAGCGGCGCCCGCGCGCAGCAGCGACAGCCGGGGCGGGATCTTGTCGGTGCGGGAGGTGGGCGGCTTGCGCCGGCCCGCCGCCCACTGCACCGGCCACTCGGCACCGGCCCCGATGTACTCCTGCTCCGCCGCCGACTGGAGGGTCCACTGCGGGTTGTAGAGGTGGGTACGGCCGAGGGCGCACAGGTCGGCCCGACCGGCGAGCAGGATCGAGTTCACGTCGTCGTACGAGGAGATGGCCCCGACCGCGATCACCGGCACCCCCGCGGGCCCGGCCACCTGGTGGCGGATCCGGTCGGCGAACGGGGTCTGGTAGGAGCGGCCGAACGCGGGCTTCTCGTCCTTGGCGACCTGGCCGGAGGAGACGTCGATGGCGGCGGCGCCGTGCTCGATGAACGCGCGGGCGATCCGCACCGCGTCGTCCGCGGTGTTGCCGTCCGGCATCCAGTCGGTCGCCGAGATGCGGACCGTGACCGGGATGCCGGGCGGGACGACCTGGCGGACCGCGTCGAAGACCTCCAGCGGGAAGCGCAGCCGGTTCTCCAGGGAGCCGCCGTACTCGTCGGTGCGCCGGTTGGCGACGGGGGAGAGGAAGGAGGAGAGCAGATAGCCGTGGGCTGCGTGCACCTCGACGAGGTCGAAGCCGGCCGCGACCCCGCGAACGGCGGCGGCGATGAAGTCGGCGACCACCTTGTCCAGGTCCTCGCGGGTGGCCTCCCGGGGGACGTGGCAGCCGGTGCCGTACGGGAGCGCCGAGGGGCCGATGACCTCCCAGTTGCCGTCGTCGAGCGGCTCGTCCATGCCGTCCCACATGAGCTTGGTCGAGCCCTTGCGGCCCGAGTGGCCGAGCTGGAGGCCGATCTTCCCGGTCGTACGGTCGTGGACGAAGTCCGTGACCCGGCGCCAGGCGTCGCGCTGCTCGTCGGTCCACAGCCCCGGGCAGCCCGGCGTGATCCGGCCCTCGGGCGACACGCACACCATCTCGCTCATCACCAGGCCGGCGCCGCCCAGCGCCTTGGAGCCCAGGTGCACCAGGTGGAAGTCGCCGGGGACACCGGAGTCCGAGGAGTACATGTCCATCGGGGAGACGATGATCCGGTTCTTCAGTTCGAGCGGGCCGATCCGGACCGGCTGGAACATCGCCGGGGCGACCTCGGGGGCCTGCTGGTGGCGGGCGAACTCGGACTCCATCAGCGCGGCGAACTCGGCGTCGCGCTCCTTGAGGTTCTCGAAGGTGATGCGCCGTGAGCGGGTGAGCAGGTTGAAGACGAACTGCGCCGGGTCCTGGCCCGCGTACATGCCGATGTTCTCGAACCACTCCAGCGACGCCTGCGCGGCCCGCTGGGTCGACTCGACGACCGGCTTGCGCTCGGTCTCGTAGGCGGCCAGCGCCTCGGCCACCGTCGGGTGCTCGTGCAGGCAGGCGGCGAGGGCGAGGGCGTCCTCCATGGCGAGCTTGGTGCCCGAGCCGATCGAGAAGTGCGCGGTGTGGGCGGCGTCGCCGAGCAGCACCACGTTGCCGTCGGACCAGCGTTCGTTGCGGACCGTCGTGAAGTTCAGCCACTTGGAGTTGTTGGTGAGGACCCGGTGGCCCTGCAGCTCGTCGGCGAAGATCTCCGCGATCCGGGCCACGGCGTAGTCGTCGGAGACGCCCGGCGGGAACACCTGGTCCTCGGTGCGGTCGAAGCCGGCCCGCCGCCAGACGTCCTCGTGCATCTCGACGATGAAGGTCGAGCCGGTGTCGGAGTAGGGGTAGCCGTGGATCTGCATGGTGCCCCACTCCGTCTGCCTGACGAAGAACTGGAACGCCTCGAAGACCAGGTCGGTGCCGAGCCAGATGTACTTGTTGTGCCGCCGGTCCAGGGACGGCCCGAACACGTCGGCGTACTTGGTGCGGATGGCGGAGTTGAGGCCGTCGGCGGCCAGCACCAGGTCGTGCGTGGCGCGCAGTTCGTCCACGTCGGGGGCCTCGGTGCGGTAGTGGACGGTGACGCCGAGATCGGCGGCCCGCCGCTGGAGGATCCCCAGCAGCTCCTTGCGGCTCATCGCCGCGAAGCCCTGACCGCCCACGGTGAACCGCTCGCCGTCGACCTCGACGTCGATGTCCGTCCAGCGGGCGAACCGGTTCTCCATCGCGGCGTGCACGACGTCGTCGGCGTTGTCGATGCCGCCGAGGGTCTCGTCGGAGAAGACCACGCCGAACCCGAAGGTGTCGTCGGGCGCGTTGCGCTCCCAGACGGTGACCTCGTGGGCCGGGTCGAGCTGCTTCATCAGGGCGGCGAAGTACAGCCCCCCGGGGCCGCCGCCCGCGATAGCGATCCTCATGGCCGGTCCTCCACGATCTGTTCTGCCACGATCTGTTCTGCCACCATCTGGTCCGTCGCGATCTGTTCTGTCGCGCTCTGCTCCGTGACGATCCGACGGAGCTTGAAGTGCTGGAGCTTGCCGCTCGGGTTGCGCGGCAGCGAGTCGGTGAAGCGCACGTCGCGCGGGTACTTGTACGGCGCGATCTGCCGTTTGACGTGGTCCTGGATGCCCCGGGCCGCCGCCGCGTCACCGGCCACTCCCTCGCGCAGGACGACGAACGCGCAGACGACCGAGCCGCGTTCGGCGTCCGGCGCCGCGACGACCGCCGCCTCCACGACGTCCGGGTGGGTGAGGATGGCGGCCTCCACCTCGGGACCCGCGATGTTGTACCCGGACGACACGATCAGTCCGTCGTTGCGCGCCCGGTACCAGTAGTAGCCCTCCTTGTCTCGGAGGAAGGTGTCACCGGTGATGTTCCAGCCGCCCAGGACGTAGGCGGCCTGCCGTTCGTCGTCGAGGTAGCGGCAGCCGACCGGGCCGATCACGCCGAGCAGGCCCTCGGCGCCGGGCCCGAGTTCCTTGCCGTCCGGTGCCAGGATGGCCGCGCGGTAGCCGGGCACGGGCTTGCCGGTCGCCCCGGGGCGGATGTCGTCGCCGTCGGCCGAGATGAAGATGTGCAGCATCTCGGTGGCGCCTATCCCGTCGATGACCTTGAGGCCGAGCCGGTCGCGCAGTTCCTCCCACAGGGCCTGCGGGATGTGTTCGCCCGCGCTGACCGCGCGGCGCAGCCCGGTGAGCCGGTCCGCCTTCCCGGACTTGAGGATCTGCTGGTACGCGGTCGGGGCGGTGGCCAGGACGGTCACCCCGTGCTCGGCGACGAGGTCGGCGAGTCCGGCCGGCGGCACCGACTCGGTGAGGAAGGCACAGGCGCCCGCCCGCAGGGTGAACACGACCAGCATGCCGAGGCCGAAGGTGAAGGCGAGCGGGGCGGTGCAGGCGACCAGGTCCTCGGGGAGCAGCCGGAGCGTGTGCTTCCCGAAGGTGTTGTCGATCGACAGGATGTCGCGGTGGAAGTGGGTGGTGATCTTCGGGACGCCGGTGGTGCCCGAGGTCGGCCCGAACAGCGCGACGTCGTCGGCGGCGGTGTCGGCGGCCTCGAACCGCCCCGCCTTCGCCTCGACCCGGTTGCTCAGGTCGTCGGCCGTGTCGCCGCCGTACGGCACGACGACCAGGTCCGGCGCGACCGAGTCCCGTACCGCGGACACGTCGTCGAGGAAGCGGTGGTCGACCAGTGCGACGACCGGCCGGGTCTTCGCCACGACGGGCGCCAGCTCGCCCGCCCGCAGTACGGCCATGGTGGTGACGACGATCCCGCCGGCCTTCACCACGCCCAGCCACGCGGCCACGGTCCAGGGGGTGTTGGGGGAGCGCAGCAGCACCCGGTTGCCGGGCACCAGGCCGAGGTCCTCGGTGAGCACCTGGGCGATCTGGTCGGCCCGCCGCCGGAGCTCGCCGTAGGTCCAGACGTCGCCGTCGGGGGTGCGCAGCGCGGGGCGGTCGGGGCCGAAGGCCGCCAGCGGGCGGTCGATCAGCTCGACGGCGGCGTTGAGCCGTTCCGGGTACCGGAGCGCCTCGGTGGTGAACTCCAGCACCGGCCACTGCCCGGCCGGCGGAAGGTGGTCGCGGGCGAAGGTGTCGGTGTGCCCCGAGGGCGACAGGGTCATCGTCGCCCTCCCTCGGCGGCGCGGATCTCGGCGGCCCGGATCATCCCTTCCTGGACGACGGTGGCCAGGTGCGTGCCGTCCGGGGTGAAGAAGCGGCCCGCGGCGAGCCCCCTGCCGTCGTCGGCCGCGACCGCCTGCTGGGCGTAGAGCAGCCAGCCGTCCACCACACCCGCCCCCGGCGCCCGGTGGAACCACATCGCGTGGTCGAGGCTGGCCGTGACCAGCCCTTCCCGCGCCCAGGGCAGGTCGAGGACGCGGAGCACCGGCTCCAGGATCGTGTAGTCGCAGACGTAGGCGAGGGCGGCCGTGTCCCGCTGCGCGTCCGTGAGCCCGTCGACCGGCCGCAAGGTGTCGAACGGCCTCACCCAGACCGCCTGGTGGGGCTTCCGCTCGCCCTCGACGTCGAGGTAGACCGGCCCCGGCACATGGCGCATGTCGAAGCCCCGGCCGCCGCACCAGTAGTCCCTGGAGACCTCGGTCATCGTCCCGCCGGTCCGCCCGGCGAGATACTCCGCGGAACTCGGCAGTTCCTCCGGATCGGGCAGGCCCGAGGCGTCCAGCCAGTCCGGGAGGTCTTCGCCGTAGCTCCCGCCGGGCTCGCCGGCGGCGAAGTTGGCCAGGCAGACGTAGAGCGGCTTGCCGTTCTGGTAGCCGCGCACCTGCCGGGTCGCGTAGCCGCGGCCGTCGCGCAGCAGCTCCACCTCGTAGCGGACCTCGGCGCCGATGTCGGCGGGGCGCATGAAGTAGGAGTGCATGGAGTGCAGCGTCTTGCCGTCGTCGACGGACTTCATCGCCGCCGCCGCGGCCTGGGCGACCAGATCGCCGCCGTACGCCTTGGGCCACGGGCAGGGCTGGGTGACCGCCGTGAAGGCGAGGTCGAAGCGCTCGGCCTCGGCGGGGGTGAGGGTGACGGCGGCGGTGAAGACCTCGGAGGTGGTGTCGGTCATCAGGGGCGGTCCGTCCAGTCGCGCAGGTCCGCGTCCGCGACCTGGGGGAGGTTGACCACGATGTTCTCCGGGGTACGGGTCGTCATCCAGGTCAGCGGGTTGTTGCGGTCGAGGTTGCACTCGACGTGGGGCAGGAACGGCGGGACGAACACCCAGTCGCCCTCCGCCATGTCGATGTAGTCCTCGAACTTCGCGCCGAAGTAGATCCGGGCCCGGCCGGAGAGCACATAGCCGCCGGTCTCGGCCTCGCCGTGGTGGTGGGGCACCGAGCGGTAGCCGCCGTCGTTGTGGACCTTGCCGAACCAGAGCCGGGTGGCCGGGGTGTGCTGGATGCTGACGCCCGAGATCCGGGTGGCACCGGCGGACTGCCCGGTGTCGCCGGGTTCCGTACCGCCGCGGGTGACGACCGGTACCACCAGGCCGCTCTCGGTGGCGTACATCGAGTTGTCGCCGTCGAGGACGTACTGCCCGGGGACCTGCTGCCCGGGGACGTACTGACTGGGATCGGGGTTCATGAGGACTCCAAGCCGGTGGATGAAGGGGGCGTCGGCGGACCAGCGGGTGCGGGCGGGTGCCAGTGGGTGCGAGCGGGTGAAGCGTCGGCGCCGACCGGGGTCAGCGGGTGAGGCGCACGGTGTTGCGGAGCGTGCCGATTCCGGATATCTCCGTTTCCACGATGTCCCCGTCGGCGAGGAAGCGCTTGGGCTCCCGGGCGACTCCGACGCCGCCGGGCGTGCCGGTCAGCACGAGGTCGCCGGGGCGCAGCACGGTGAACGTCGAGATGTACGCGAGCAGGTCGGCGGCGTCGAACACCAGCGTCTTGGTGGTGTCCCGCTGGACCTGCTCGCCGTTCACGCGGCAGATCACCTCCAGGCCCGCCGTCGGGTCGACCTCGTCCGGGGTCACGACCACCGGGCCGACGGGGGTGGAGGCGTCCCAGGCCTTGCCCTGGAACCACTCCAGGGTGCGGTACTGCCAGTCACGCACCGAGATGTCGTTCGCCACGGTGTACCCGGCGATCCCGGCCAGCGCGGTCGCCCGGTCGGCGCGGCGCAGGGTGGCACCGACCACCACGGCCAGCTCGGCCTCCCAGTCCACCTGGAGACCGGCCGGCAGCACGATGTCGGCCTCGGGACCGGTGAGAGTGTCCGCGTACTTCGGGAAGAGCGTGGGGTACGACGGCAGCTCGCGCCCGGTCTCCCGGATGTGGTCGGCGTAGTTCAGCCCGCAGCAGATCACCTTGCCCGGAGCCGGCAGCGGCAGCACCGGAACGGCGTCGACCAGCGCGTCCCCGGCCAGGCCGGCCACCTGCCGGACCGGCACCGCCGCCAGCAGGGCCGACAGGTCGCCGGCCGGCAGCGCCCGCCAGGTGCTCCTGTCGAGCACCGCGGCGCTGGTACCGGCGGCGTGGGCGACGGTCGAAAGACGCATGGGTTCTTCTCTCCCTCAGGCGCGGTGTGCTCCTTCTCGATATTTCATTATTTCCGCGAGCGTCACATCTCTGTCAATAGATGCTACGGTGTGGCGCCAGACAGCACAGATCCGGCACAGACCCGGCAACGCCCCCGCAGGAGTTCTCCATGGCGATCAACTCGGCCCCGGTTCCGGTGAACCCCGCGTCCCTGCCCAAGCCCAGCGGCTACTCGCACGGGACGCTCAGCGGCAACACGCTCTACCTGGGCGGCCAGACCGCTCTGGACAAGAACATGAAGATCGTCACCGGCGGGATCGTCGAGCAGTTCCGGCAGGCGTTCGGCAACGTCCTCGCCACGCTGAAGGAAGCCGGTGGCATCCCGGAGGACCTGGTGAGCATCACGCTCCACCTGACCGACATCCCGGACTACCAGGCGCACGGCAGGGAGATCGGGGCGGTGTGGCGCGAGCTCGCGGGGCCGGTCTATCCCGCGATGGCCGGCATCGGCACCACGGGCCTGTGGCAGCCCGAGGCCCTGATCGAGATCCTCGGCGTCGCGGTGATCCCCGACGAACGCCTCGTCCGGCCCGCCACCGTCTGAACCTCCGCGCCCTCGCGGCGAACGGCAGCCGTCCTGGCCGGCACCCGGGAGAACGGGAATCCCTCCGGAGACGGCCAGGACGTTTTCCCGCGGCCGGGTGAACGGCGTCAGTGCCCGCGCGAGCGGCGGCCCCGGCGCAGCAACTGCTGGGCGGCGAGATGGCCGGAGCCGCCGCCGAGACCGGGGCCGGGGTGTGTCGAGGCGCCGATGTGCCACAGCCCCGGCACCGGTGTCGCGTGCCGGGAAGCGGCCGGCAAGGGGCGCCAGAGCAGGTTCTGGTCCAGCTCGGCCGAGCCGCCGTACGGATCACCGGCGACCGCGTTGGGGTTGGCCGCCGCCAGGTCGGCGGGCGTGACGACGTCCAGGGCGAGCAGCTTGTCCGGCAGATCGGGGGCGTGCCGCGCGACCCGGGCGAGCACCCGCCGGGCGTACCCCTCCGCCAGCTCCTTCGTCCAGCCGGCGGACACGTCGAGTTCCTCCCCGGCGTCCCCGGCCGGGGCGAAGGGCAGCTCCTGGAGCTGCAGCCAGAGCGCCGCGCCGCCCTCCGGAACCCGCGAGGGATCCAGCACGTGCTGCTGTCCCACGACGACCGTCGGCCGACGCGGCAGCAGCCCCGCCTCCGCCTCGGCACAGGCGATGCCGGTGCTCGCCGAACCGTCACTGAGATGCAGCAGCGGTACGCCGGCCAGCCGGTCGTCGTTCCAGGCCGGCGGGGCGGAGAGCGCGACGTGGAGCTGCATCGCGGCCCGGCCGTGGCGGAACCGGCCGGCCTGCGCGCGAACCGTGGGGGAGACGCGGGCGTCGGCGGGCAGCAACTCGCCGTACAGCGCGGACGGGGTCACCGAGGCCAGGACGGCGCGGCGGGCGAGCAGGGTCTCACCCTCGCAGACGACACCGACGGCGCGCCCGTCGCCGTTCACCACGACCCGCTCCACGGTGTGTCCGGTACGGACGTCCACCTGCCACTCGGAGAGCAGTGCCCGGAACGCGTCCACGAAGCGGCCGGCCCCGCCCGCCACCACCGGCAGACCGAAGCCGTGGACGGTCGCGGCCAGGATCGGGAGCATGAGCGCGCCGGAGGCATGGTCGGGCGACAGCCCCGCATGCAGCAGCCAGGGCACCCACAGCAGATCCGCCTCGTCCCCGTGGAACTCGCGGCGGCAGTAGGAGCGGCCGCTGGTGACCGTGTCCCGCAGCCAGGCCTCCGTACCGGCCGGCTTCTCGTGGCGCAGCAACCTGACCGCGTGGCGCAGCACCTGCGGTGAACGCGGCTCGCTGCCGAGGAAGCCCCCGATCGCGTCGGCGTTGTCGAGGAAGCGTTGCAGCATCGCGAGGTAGGCGGCGCCGTCCTCCGGGTGGGTGAACGCGGCCGCGGTCGCCTCCGGAGCACGGTGGGCCAGCACCACCCGGCCGTCGTCCGCGACCGTGCCGGTGACGAACGCGTCGGCGTTGAGGTAGCGCAGGCCGTGCCGGTGCAGATCGGCGCCGAGCGCGGCGTACGCGGGGCCCGAGACGAACAGCGGGTGCCAGGAGGAGTACGTGTCGTGCAGGTATCCGGGGACGGTACGTTCCTCGGTGGCGATGAAGCCGCCCAGCCGGTCGGCGCGTTCGACGAGGGCGACCGACCAGCCGGCCTTCGCGAGTTCGGCGGCGGCGACCAGGCCGTTCACTCCGGATCCGACGACGACGGCGTCGACCGTGGTGGCCATGTGTGCTCCTGTCGGGTGTCGAAGAGGCGGGCCAACGGGGTACGGACCGCCCGATCCCTACGGTGGCGGCGCTCTCCGGCAGCGCGGCGGGCGCGTTCTCGTGGATCCGTACCCCGGTACGGGCCGAAGCCTCCGCCCGGCACGGGCGCCGGTACGGCACCTCCCTGTCCGGTGGCTCCCGGCAGGTCGCCTGAGGGGGCAGTGCCAGGGCCTGCCGGGCCACGCCCTGGACAATGTGTCGAGCTTTATATAAAGCTTGCTACACAGTGACGGTAGGGCGAAGCCCAGGGGCTGCCCCAGGATCTGGCAGTACCCGGAGGGCGCGGCCCGGCCGGTCCCGTAGCGGTCCGCGCCGGATCTCGACGGCCGGTCGCCCGCCGGCCGGGCAACCGCTCTCGATGCCCGCATGGAACGTACCTGTAAATCCTGCGTGAACCCTGGCTTTGTTGAATAACACCCGCTATACAGTGACTGTTATGCACAGCGCGCCTCGCTCTACGGGGCGATCTCGGAGCGTCGCTCCGCGCACACCAAGGAGACCCTCATGTCCCTGGCCGTGACGCCTCTTCGCCCATGGCGCAAGGCACCTCTCATCGGCTTCGCCGTCGCGCTCACCGTGACGGTCGGCGCCTGTTCCGGAAAATCCGACGGCTCTTCGCGGAACTCCGGTGCGGACAAGCGTGAACTCGTCTCCACGGCGGGGACCGCGGCGGGCAAGGTCGACCAGGTCACCTGGAACCTGACCAGCGGTGAGCCGGACACCCTGGACCCGCCGAACGCGGCGACCTACGGCGGCGGCCAGGTCGTGATGAACCTCTGCGACACCCTCGTCCGCTACGACGCGGACTACAACATGTCTCCGGGGCTCGCGGACTACAAGCAGGTGTCCCCGACAGAACTTGTCTACACCCTTCGCGGCAACGCGCGATTCTGGGACGGCAATCCGGTGACCGCGCAGGACGTGGCCTTCAGTCTCGAACGCGCGAAGAAGAGCAGTATCGTCAGCAGCTTTTTCGCGTCGGTGAAGTCGGTCAAGGCAACCGGTGCCAAGGAGGTCACGGTTGAATTCTCCGTGCCCGACGAGAAGTTCAACACGGAGATGACGAATATCGCCGGGGTCGTGGTCGAGAAGGCGTACACGGAAAAGGCCGGCAAGGACTTCGGCACCGCCGCGGGCGGGCTGATGTGCAGCGGGCCCTTCAAGCTCGACCGGTGGAAGTCCGGCGACTCCATCACGATGACGCGGAACGACAGTTACTGGGACGCCACGCGCAAACCCCTGGCCAAGCACGTCAAGTTCACCTTCGTCACCGACACCACCGCACTGACGAAGGCGCTCGACGCGGGCGAGATGGACGGCGCGTACGAGCTGCCGCCCACCGCGATCCAGGCACTGGAGAAGTCGAAGACCGGCAACCTCTACTTCGGACCGTCCACCCAGAGCGACGCGCTGAGCATCGCCAACACGGGCGTGCTGACCGAGGACCCGAAGCTCGGCGCCGCGCTCCAGCGCGTCATCGACCGTGCGGCCCTGGCCGAGGCCGTCTACCGCGGGGCCGGTCAACCCCTCTACACCTTCGTCACCCCGCGGACCTGGCCCACGGACCAGACCACCGCGTACGAGACGGCCTACAAGCAATTCGAGAAGTCCAGGTCGTACGACCTCAAGGCGGCGAAGCAACTGGTCGAGGAGTCCGGATACAACGGGCAGGACCTCGTGCTCGCCTACGGGGCCGGTGACCCCACCGCGAGCCGGATCGTCCAGCTGGTCCAGCAGCAGGCCAAGCAGGCCGGCATCAACCTCAAACTCCAGAGCATGGGAGCGCTGGCGTTCCAGCAGGCCGGCTACGACGCGAGCAAGCGCAAGGGGATCGACCTGATGTTCGGGTCGAGCTTCAACTCCGTCAGCGACCCGCTGGAGCCCGCCCAGTTCGCCTACCTGCCGGGATCGCCGTACAACTACGTCAACTACCACGACGCGGCGACCGCGAAGCTGCTCGACGAAGCGGCGAGCACCTTCGACAGCGCCAAGCGGGCCGAGATCGTCATCAAGGCGCAGCAGCGCTGGGAGGCGGCCAACCTCACCATCCCGCTGGTCGCCACCGACACGGTGACCTTCCTCAACAAGCGTCTCGCCGGGGCGGTCACCTCCTTCGCGTACTGGTCGATGCCGAACATGGCGTTCATCGGATCGGCCGCGTGACGCCGCGACGGGTGCCCCGCCCGCGTCATCCCCTTCGCTCCCTCGGCCTGACTGGGACTGCACGAATATGACAACCACCTCTGTAGCCGGCGGCTTCGCGCGCCGGTCCCGCCCCTGGCCCGGCCTGCCCGTGGTGCGAGCGGTCGTACGCGCTCTGCTGGGCGCGGCGGCGACCGCCCTGGCCGCCTCGTTCCTCATCTACGCCGCGCTGGCGCTCACCCCGGGAGACCCCGTCGACCAGGTGGTCGGCCAGCGGGCGACGAAGGAACAGCGCGCGGCGGCCCGGGCCCAACTCGGACTCGACGAGCCACTGCCCGTCCGGTACGTCCACTGGGTCGCCGATGCCGTCCAGGGAAACTTCGGACGGTCCATCACCTACCGCCAGGACGTGTCCGGACTCATCGAGCCGCGGATCGCGACCACCCTGACGCTCGTCCTCCTCGCCGCTGTCATCATCGTGGTCTGCGGAGTCGCCCTCGGCGCGGTCGGCGGCCTGAGCGACCGCTGGCGGCCCGTCATCGGCGCGTTCGTCGGCATGGGCCTCTCCGTCCCCGCCTTCGTCTCGGCAAGCATCCTCATCGGGATCTTCGCCGTGCAGCTCGGCTGGTTCCCGACGTACGGCGCCGGCGACGGGTTCGCCGACCGACTGCGCCATCTGCTGCTGCCGGCCGTCGCGCTGTCCCTCGGCTGGACGGCCTACGTGGCGCAGATGACGACGGCCGCCGTGCGCGAGCAGGCGGGCAAGGACCATGTGGCCACGGCCGTCGGCCGAGGGCTCGGGCGCGGACTCGTCTTCCGCCGGCACGTCCTGCGCAACGCCGCGCTTCCCGTCATGACCGCCTCCGGGCTCACGGTGGCCGGACTGGTCGCCGGATCGGTCGTCGTCGAGACCGCGTTCTCGGTCGACGGAATCGGATCACTGCTGATGAAGAGCGTGACCAACAAGGACTACCCGGTCGTCATGGCCATCTCGATGCTGATCGTCGTCATCTTCGTCGCGGTCACCACCCTGCTCGACCTCGCACAGACGGTCCTCGACCCGCGGACCCGGACCACCGGAGGCAACAGGTGACCACCCTCGCTCTGCCGGCCGGGCGGGCCGCCCGCATCGGCCGGTCGGTCCGGCGGGCCGATCCGGTGCTCCTGTCGGCCGCCGTGATCTGCTCGGTACTGGTCCTGCTCGCCCTGGTCGGTCCGCTGCTCGCACCGTACCCGCCCAGCGAGGCCGACCTCCTCGCGGCGAGCCAGGGGCCGGGCGCGGACCATCTGCTCGGCACCGACTCCCTCGGCCGCGACATCCTCTCCCGGATTCTCCACGGCGCCCGCCTCAGCTTCATGGGGCCCGGACTGATCGTCGTCCTGAGCCTCGCCCTGGGCACCGGCCTCGGGATCGCCGCGGCCTGGCGGGGCGGCCTCGTCGACTCGCTGCTGTCCAAGGTCTTCAACGTCGTCTTCGCACTGCCCGGGATCCTGGTGGCGATCGTGGCGGGCGCCGTGTCCGGCGGCGGGTTCTGGGCGCCCGTGCTCGCGCTGTCGCTCGTCTACACGCCCTACGTCGCCCGTGTGGTGCGGAGTTCGGCGGTGACCGAGCGGAACATGGCCTACGTCGAAGCCTGCGAACTCGCCGGCATGTCGGCCTGGCGCATCTGCGCCCACCACATCCTGCGCAACCTCCTCCCGATCGTCCTGGCCCAGGCGACGATCAGCTTCGGCTCGGCGCTCATGGACTTCGGAGCGGCCTCCTACCTGGGCGTCGGCATCCAGCCCCCGCAGGCCGAGTGGGGCCTGATGGTCAGCGAGGGGCAGGCGGAGCTGCTCGACGGGGCCATGCAGCAGAGCCTGTCCGCGGGCCTGATGATCCTGATCTCGGTGGTGGCGTTCAACACCCTGGGCGAACGCCTCGGTTCACGCGCTGGAGGACGGCGATGACTTCCGCACTGCTCGACATCGAGCACCTCCGTATCGATCTGCCGGGGCGTGGGCGGGCCGACGGCAGGCGCCGGGTCATCCACGACGTGAGCCTGAGCGTGCCGCCCGGGGCCTCGGTGGGCCTCGTCGGCGAGTCGGGGTCCGGGAAGTCGATGACCACGAAGTCCGTGATGGGCCTGCTGCCGAAGGGGGCCGTGGTCTCCGGTGCCGTCAGGTTCCGCGGGGACGACCTCTCAGCCTTCGACCGCCCGCGCTGGGCCGCCTACCGCGGCCAGGACGTCTCGATGATCCACCAGGACCCGCGGTCGTACACCAACCCCCTCGTGAAAATGGGTGACTTCCTCGTCGAGGCGGTCGTGGCCGGCAAGCTGATGTCCCGCGCCGAGGCCCGCGACCGGGCGTGCGTCCTGCTGCGGGACGTGGGCATAGCCGACGCGCCCCGTCGCATGGAGCAGTACCCGCACGAATTGTCCGGCGGACTGCTCCAGCGGATGATGATCGTCATGGCGCTGATGCCCTCGCCGTCGCTCGTGCTCGCCGACGAGCCGACGACCGCGCTCGACCCGACGGTCCAGGCCGAGGTCGTGGCGATCCTCTCCGAGCAGATCCGCGAACGTTCGCTCGGCCTCCTCTTCATCACCCACGACCTGGACCTCGCGGCGGCGATCAACGACTCGCTGGCCGTGATGTACGCCGGTGTGATCGTGGAGCAGGGCCCCTCGTCGTCGCTCGTCTCCCGCCCCCGGCACCCCTACACGGCCGGGCTGCTCCGCTCACGCCCCCGCCTGGACGCGGTCGACGAACTCCGTCCGATTCCCGGCCGGCCGCTGTCGGCCTTCGAGGCCGGGGAGGGCTGCGTGTTCGCGTCGAGGTGCGAGTTCGCGACGGACCGCTGCCGCCTGGAGCGCCCCGCGCTGAGCGGTTCCGGGGACCGGAGCGTCGCCTGCCACCGAGCCGACGAGCTGTCCGACGTCCTGGTGGGGGAGTCCGTATGACCGACAACATCCTTGAGGTACGGGGTCTGCGGAAGACCTTCGTCACCCGTGACGCCGAGGGACGCGGAGAGCATGTCGCGGTCGACGACGTGTCCTTCGACATCCCGCGCGGGTCGTGTCTGGCGATCGTCGGCGAGTCCGGGTCGGGCAAGACGACCACCGCCCGCATCGTCGCCGGTCTGGAGACGGCCGACGCCGGCACGGTGACGCTGGACGGCGAGACCGACACCCAGCGCCGAAGGCACCGCGGGCGGACGGCGCGACCGGTCCAGATGGTCTTCCAGGACCCCTTCGGCTCCCTCGATCCGCGCCAGCGGGTGGGGAACGGGATCGAGGAACTCCTGGGAATCCACCACCGGTTGAGCAGAACCGAGCGGCGCACCCGGGTGCTCGAACTCCTCACCCGGGTCGGGCTGGACGAGCAACACGCGGGCGAGTTCCCCGGCAACCTCTCCGGCGGACAGCGCCAGCGGGTGGCGATCGCCAGGGCGCTCTCCATGGAACCGAAGCTGCTGATCCTGGACGAGGCCGTCTCGGCACTGGACGTCAGCGTCCAGGCACAGGTGCTCAACCTGCTGATCGACATTCGCCGACAGACCGGCATCACCTATCTGTTCATCTCCCACGACCTCGCGGTCGTCCGTCAGATCAGCGACCACTGCGCGGTGATGCGGAACGGGCGGGTGGTGGAGGAGGGCGCGACTGCCGAGGTGCTCGGCAGTCCCCGTGAGGAGTACACCCGGACACTGATCGACGCCGTCCCGCGGCCGGGGTGGGTGCCCCGCCGCAGGACCGAGCTGACCGTGGCCAGGGAGTGAGCCGCGTGCCCCCGGGGCCGCCGCGCCGACTAGCGTGCGGCGGCGTCCGGTGCACCGGCCGGACGCGGCAGACCGAGCCCGCGCAGGCCGCGTTCGAGCACCCACTCGATCCGGTCCGGCGGCCACAGGTCCGGATGCTCGACCGCCGACAGGGTGACGCCGTTGGTCAGGGCCCGCAGATAGCCGACCGACGGTTCGAGGTCGTCGTCGGGGACCAGATCCCGCAGCCGCTCGCGGAGCAGGGCGCGCATCCGGTCCTCCATCGCGTCGAAGAAGTGACCGATCGAGTCGTGCTCGCCGCGATGGGGCACCAGCGCGATCCGTCCGGTCTCCGCCGTCACGTCCTCCTCCTCGGTCGGGACCATCCACCGGAGCAGGTTGAGCAGCCTGTCGTAGCCGACCTCTCCGTGATCGACCTCCTCCATGAGGGGGTCGTACGAACTGATCAGCTCGTCGGTGATCGCGACGAACAACTCGTCGCGGTTGGAGAAGAAGTGGGTCACGAGGGTGATGGAACCGCCCAGCTCCTTGGCGAGGCTCTTCAGCGTCAGCGCCTGGGTGCCTCCCGCGGCGAGGATGCGGATGGCCGCGTTGGCGATCTCCAGGCGGCGTTCGTGGTGGTCGATCGGGCGAGGCAACCAGGCTCCCGGTATCTGAGGCGTTTTCCCGTTCCGGATGAATTCCTCAGTAGTGTAACGGGTTTTATATGAAGAGCGTTGTACACAAAGGGAATGTGCATGGACCTGTCGGTTTCGCGGATCAGGGCGCTTTCCGCGCCATGGGCCGAGGTGCCCTCGCTCGCCGGGGGCGAGTTCGTCGGAAGCTGGTTCGCGGTGTCGCCGCGGCGCAACGAGGCCTTCGACGAGGTGACCTACGTGCTCGACAACAAGCATGTGCTGGACGGTGGGAACTTCCCCCAAGGACTGATGGAGGGCTTCTACGTCCTGGCCCTCCTGGACCACCTCGTCAATGAGGTGGTGTACGTCGAAGACCCGAAGTGGAGTGGCTGGAACTACGGCCTCGACCGCGTGCGCTTCGTCAGTCCGCTCACCGTGGCGGACCGCTTCCGGGTGCGCGGAACCCTTCGGGAGGTGACGC
The DNA here is from genome assembly GCF_040652235.1 of Streptomyces sp. NPDC048277. NCBI lineage: Bacteria > Bacillati > Actinomycetota > Actinomycetes > Kitasatosporales > Streptomycetaceae > Streptomyces > Streptomyces sp. NPDC048277. Next base: position 348,167 of record NZ_JBEZLQ010000003.1, on the reverse strand, counting down.
CACGGCAGGACGGATATCTCGTACTCCTCGACTGCGCCTATGAGGTCGAGGGGCGTGACAAGCCGGCGATGGTCGCCGAGTGGCGCGTCCTGTGGACGCTCGAGAACTGAGGATCGACATATGGGCAACGAAGACATCGTCTGGATGCCGGGCCACGAGATGGCCGCGGCCATCCGCGCCAAGGAACTGTCCCCCACGGAGGCGGTCACCGCGGTCCTGGAGCAGCTCGACAAGGTCGAGCCGGGGATCAACGCGTTCGTCACCGTCGTGCGCGAACAGGCACTGGAGCAGGCGAAGGAGGCGGAGGCGCGGATCGCGCGCGGCGACGAACTCGGGCCGCTCCATGGCGTCCCGATCACCGTCAAGGACCTCACCGCCACGGAGGGGGTGCGCACCACCTTCGGATCCGCCGCCTTCCGCGACTACGTCCCCGAACACGACGACATCGCGTGGTCGAGGCTGAAGGGCGCGGGCGCCATTCTCATCGGCAAGACCACCACCCCGCTGTTCGGCATGCTGGGCATCACGGAGTCGGACCTGACCGGCAGGACCTCTACGCCGTGGGCCGCCCCGACGCACACGTCCGGCGGGTCGAGTGGCGGGGCGGCGGCCTCCGTCGCGTGCGGCGTCGCGCCCTTCGCCTGGGGTTCGGACGGCGGCGGGTCCATCCGGGTCCCGGCAGCCTGCTGCGGTGTCGTGGGGTACAAGCCGACACCGAACCTGGTCCCCGGCGGTGAGTCGCCCTTCGAGACCTCCGCGGTCGTCGGTCCGCTCACCCGCAATGTCAGGGACGCGGCACTGCTGCTCGACGTCACCGCGGGACCGCACCCGACCCTGCCGCTCAGTGCCCCGCTGCCCGACGCGAGCTTCGAGTCGGCCACGCTGAACGCCTCGCTCGCGGGCCTTCGGATCGCCTTCTCTCCCGACTTCGGCAGCGCCGAGATCGACCGGGAGGTCCTCTCCGTCGTCGAGGCCGCGGTACGCACCCTGGAGACGGCCGGGGGCGCGCACGTCGAGCAGGTGGAGATGACCGTCCCCGACCCGATCGACTACTTCCACAACGTGTACGCCCCCGGCGTCGCGATGGGCCTCGACATGCCGACACCGGCCGGCCGGCTGGGGGACCTGCCGCTCCATCCCGCCGTGCGCCGCATGGCCGAGCAGGGACGCGCCATGTCGGCCATCGAATACCACCAGGTCCAGCAGATGACGCGGGCCGAGATCCTGCGCTCGTTCCTCACCGTCCTGGCCGGCCACGACCTCATCGTCACGCCGACGATGCCGGTCACCGCGTTCCCGCACCCCGGCGAGGAGGCGGGCAACACCCACGTCAACGGCAAGCCGGTGCGCGACCCCATGCTGGACTTCCACCGGATGACGGAGTCGCCGACCCACGCGATGCTGCCCGCGATCAGCGTCAACTGCGGCTTCACCGAGGCGGGTCTGCCCGTCGGTCTGCAGATCATCGGCCCCCTCCGCGCGGACGCCGCCGTCCTGGCCGCGGCCGCCGCCTTCGAGGGACTGACCGACTGGTCCTCGCGGCGCCCGCCGATCGCCTGACGTACTGCCCCGCTGGTCATGCCGGCGGCGCCGGCGGGGGCGTCACCGGTTTCCGGAGATGCCCTGGTCGCCCATTGCCCACACTTCCGCCCCGATTATATAGTGCATGCTATATAGCGACTGCTTCATGAAGGGCTCCTGGGCCCTCCGCACGTCTCCGCCGGCCCGGACCCGGCCGACGGCGTGGCGACGAGAAGCACCGGCCCGGTCGTCCCACGATCGCCGCACCCGCAGACGCCTCCCGGGCCCCGCCCGGTCCCTCCCCACCTCGATCGGCCCAGGCCGCAGATCGAAAGGCAGTCACCTCCCCATGAACATCGTTCGGTTCGAACCGGGCGCGGTCCCGGCCCAAGCCCGCCCCGTCGGGATCCCCATGCGCGACGGGGCCGAGCTGGCGGCCGACGTCTATCTCCCCTCCGACGACGGCCCGGCCCCAGCAGTGCTGGTCCGGCTGCCGTACGACAAGGACGGCATCTACTGCTTCATGCCGGAGATCGCGGCCCACATCGTCGAACGCGGCTACGCGGCCGTCATCCAGGACGTACGGGGCAAGTTCCGGTCCGAGGGCGCCACCGAGTTCGGCGTGCACGAGGTGAACGACGGCCACGACACCGTCGACTGGGTGGCGAGGCAGGACTGGTGCGACGGGTCCGTCGTCATGTGGGGCGACTCCTACTTCGGGCTGACCCAGCTCGCCGCGGCCGCCTCCGGCCACCCCGCGCTGCGTGCGATCGCCCCGCGGCTCACCGGCACCCAACTCAGCCGCGCCGTCCCGGCGATCGACGGTTCCCCGGCGGTGGACACGACCTGGCGCAGGGAGTACTTCGCCACCCACTACGTCGCCAGGGACACCTTCCTGTGGGAGGCCGACTGGTCGCAGCGGCCCCTGGCGGACCAGTTCGAGCGGTTCTTCGACGAGATCGGGCAGCGATCACCCAGCTACGACCGCGACATCACCGAACCTTCGGCGCTCCGCGCCCTGGACGTCGAGGAGTTGGTGAGTGCCAGGCCCGTGCCGACGCTGTTCACCGTCGGCTGGTACGACAACTGCGCGCCCTGGTCCTGGAACGACGTCACGCGGCTCCGCCAGGACCCCGAGTGGGCGCGGCACCTCCACCTCAGGCTGGAGGCGATCGACCACGAGAACTTCAGCCTCGCCGACGCACCGATCACCCCGGACAAGAACCACGCGGAATCCCCGGAGGCCCGCACCCGCCTGATCGCCAAGATCCTGGACCCGGCACTGGCCTTCTTCGACCACTGGCTCGGCCGCTCCCGGGCCGAGCCGCCCACGCGCGTCGCGTACGAGGTCTGCCGTGAGGGCTGGCGCACGGCAGAGGAGTGGCCGCCGCCGGCCGCCCGGCAGGTCGTGCTGCACACGGCCGCGGGCGAGGACGAGCGCCACGGACACCTCACCCCGGAACGCCCCGCCGCCGAGGGCGGGTTCCTGCGCTGGACCGCGGACGGCGCCGACCTGGTGCCGTCGATCGCGAACGACGCCTTCGCCATGGTCCACGGGATGCGCGACCTCTCCCTCGACACCGAACGCGGTGACGTCGCCTCGGCGCAGACCGAGCCGTTGCCGGACGGGCTCGTCCTCGCCGGCCCCGTGACCCTGCACGGCACTCTCCGGGCGGACCAGCCGAGCGCGGACCTGCACGTCCGACTGCTCGACATCGACGCGGACGGAACAGGATCGCTCATCGCACGCGGAAACGTCCGCCTGTCCGGGCTGTCCGAGGCGGAGGACGGTACGCCCTTCCGGGTGAGTCTCCTGCACGCCGCCTACCGGGTGGCCCCCGGTCACCGTCTGCGGCTGCACCTGGCGGGCAGCGACCACCCGGACTTCATGTTCAACCCGGGGGACGGGTCCGACGCCTGGGACGCCCTGAAGGCGGCCACGACCACCACCGCGCTCGCGCTCGGCGGTGCCGAGGGCCTGCGGCTGTCCCTGAGCGTCCTGCGGGACGACGACGCCTGAGCCGGCCCCTTTCGCCCACGACGTCCTTTCACGACCGTCTTTTCACGAACGTCCTTTCACGACCGTCTTTTCACGACGGCTTTTCATGACGCCTTTCACGACGACATAAGCGAGTCGCTGATGCCCGAGCAACTGCACATCGAGTTGGCCCCTCATCACCGAGGCTTCCTCGGTCTGACCGTCCCCGAGGCCCTCGACCTCGCGGCCGACCGGTGGGGCGACCGCCTCGCCGTCAGGATGATCGAGGGGGAGCCGAGCGAGCACACCTGGTCCGAGCTGCGTGAGCTCGTCGCCCGGGTCCGCTCCGGGCTGGAGTCCGCCGGTGTGGCGCCGGGCGACAAGGTCGGCATCATGCTGGGCAACCAGCTTGAATTCCCGCTGAGTTGGCTGGCCGTCATCGAGGCGGGCGCGGTGGCCGTGCCACTGAACGTCAAGTACACCGCGCGCGAGGTCGACTTCGTGCTGAGCGACGCGGGCGCCCGCTGGCTGATCGCCGACGCGGAGACGATCGTACGGCTGCGGCAGGACGGCGGTGTGGGGCCGGTCCCGCTCGGCCGGGTCGTGGCGGTGGGCGATGACGTCCCGGGCGCGGGCCCGGTCTTCTCGGACCTGGTGGCGTCGGGGGTCACCCCGCGAACGCACCGGGCCGACCCCCTGGACGTGGTCAACATCCAGTTCACCTCCGGGACCACCGGCCTTCCGAAGGGCTGCCTGCTCACCCACGAGTACTGGATCGAGTTCGGGGTGTACGGGAGCGCGCTCTTCGACGATCCGCAGCGGCTGCTGGCCGACCACCCCTTCTACTACATGCAGAACCAGGCCTACTTCATGATCGCCATGGCCGGTGGTGGTGCCCTGTGCGTCACCGCCGGCCTGAGCCGCCGCAAGTTCATGGGCTGGCTCGTCGACCACCGGATCGACTTCGCCTGGCTCGACGACTTCCTTCTCGACGAGCCCGCGCGGGACACCGACAGGCAACTCGCCATCAAGAAGGCGCCGATCTCCGAGATATCCGGCAAGGCCCATGCCGCCCTCGAACAGCGCTTCGGACTGCGGGCGCGCGACTGGTACGCGAGCACGGAGGCCGGCAACGGCACGTTCGTCCCCTGGGAGCGCACCGACCTCGTGGGCACGCCTACCATCGGCGCCCTGTGGCCCACCCGGGAGGCGAAGATCATCGACGTGGACGGCAACGAGGTGGCGGCGGGCACGTCCGGAGAGCTGTGCCTGCGCGGGAGCGGCATGATGCTGGGCTACCACAACCGCCCGGAGGCCAACGCGGAGTTGTTCCTGCCCGGCGGCTGGTACCGCACGGGAGACCTCGTCCGCAGGGACGGGGAGGGCCTGTACTACTTCGAGGGCCGTATCAAGGACATGGTCAAGCGCAGCGGGGAGAACATCTCCTGTGCCGAGGTCGAGCTGCGCATCCTGGAACTGCCCGAGGTCGCCGAGGCCGGGGTCATCCCTGTGCCCGACCCCGACAGGGGCGAGGAGGTCAAGGCCGTACTCGTCCTCAAGGACGGAGCGGCCCTGTCGGCGGGGGAGGTCGAGGAGTGGTGCCGTCAGGGGCTCGCCGCCTTCAAGGTGCCGCGCTATGTGGAGTTCAGGGACGAGCTGCCGCACACGTCGAGCGGAAAGGTGGCGAAGTCCGTCCTCCGCGGGGAGCCAGCGCCGCTCACGGGGAAGGTGGTCGATCTGCGCGTCCCGGTACGCGACCGGGGCTGACCGCGCACGGCAGTTCCGGTCGCGGTCAGTGCGCACCTGAGACGAGCGGCACGAGGATCTGGTCCACGATCCGCGCGATGTCCCCGGCGCCCAAGGCGCGCTCGTCGAACAGGGGTTGATGCACCATCAGGGCGATCGCTGCGGTGATCTCCAGGCGTCCGGGTTCCAGCAGTTGCCCGACGCGGGTGCTGTCGAGTTCTCCTCGTTCCTCGGCCCGGTGGAGGCAGCCCGCGATGCCGGTCCGCTGGGCTTCGACGTACCGCGCGCGCAGGTCGAAGGTCACCTCGGGATTGCTGCGGGTCGTGGCGAGCAGGACCGCGGTCAGGCGGGGGCCGCGGTCACCGGTGCATCCGGAGGTGCTCGTGAGGGTGTGCACCAGGTCGTCCCGAAGGCGGGCGGGGCGGGGCGGGCCGTCGCCTTCCGGCGGGGTGAAGTCGAGCGTCTCCAGAGCGTCGGCCACCAGGTCCTCCCGGGAGGCCCAGCGCCGGTACACGGTCGCCTTGCTGACCCCGGCCCGGGCCGCGACCTGGTCCATCGTCAGGTCGCCGTAGCCCTGTTCCGCGAGCAGGTCCAGGGTGGCCTCGACGATCAGGGCGTCCCGCGCGGCATCGCGCGCCGGCCCGTAGGTGGCGGCCGGTCGCTGTCGTCCTGTCCTGGCCCTCGTCGCACTCATACCAGGAACGGTAACGTGTCGAGACGCCGTCGTTATCCATGACGTCTGCGCAGAGGGCCGGAGGCAGGCTCTCCTGCCGCGCGGTGCCCGCCGACTCAGAAGACGCGCCCGAGGTCCTGCCGCACGATGGCCGCCAGGCTGTGTTCGGCGAGGGCGGCGATGGTCATGGACGGGTTGCACGCGCCGGTGGACCCCGGAATCCTCGCTCCGTCGAGGACATAGAGGCCTCGATGGCCGAGGACGCGGCCGTACAGGTCGACGGCGTCTCCCATGGGCACTCCGCCCAGGGCGTGCCAGGTCGAGGGGGCGCCGGCGTTGGTGTCGATCATCATGCCGCCACCCGCCTGGGCGAGGGCCTGCATACGCGCGGCGATCAGCTGCTGCAGCGCGGCGTCACCGGAGGAGGGCCAGGTCAGCACGGCGTCGTCCGTGTCCGCGTCGTAGGCCCAGGTGCCCGCGGCCTCGACGAGACCGAAGCCGATGACCGACATCGCCTTGACACCCGGCTGCTGAATCGGCGATCCGGCGTGCACGACGGTCAGCGGGATCGGGCTCTCGGGGTCGCGGCCGCCGACGCAGGCCGGCCCGCCCTGCTGGGTTCCGATGTCCCCGTCCATGCCGATCCAGGCGTAGATCCGGTCACCGTTGTTGCCCCACTGGGTGCCGATGGCATCGGGCAGGTCGGGCACCAGGCCCTTGGCGCGGGACTTGACCAGGAGCCGGGTGGTGCCGGGGGAGCCGGCGTTGAGGAACACCGCGTCCGCGACGATGCGCTTCTGCTCCTGTACGGTGCCCGCGGTGTCGATGCGGTCGACGGACAGGACCCAGTGCCCGTCGGCGTCGAGCGCGAGGTCGCGGACGATGTGCAGGGGTGCCACCCGGGCCAGACCGGTTGCCTCCGCCTGGGCGAGATAGGTGACGTCGATCGAGTGCTTGCCGCCGTTGTTGACGCCGAACGCGATGTCACTGGTGGTGTACGTCGGCTCGTACTGGCCGTACAACTCACCCCGGACGAAGCTCCAGTCGATGGGCAGGGGCACATGGAACGGGGTCAGGCCCGCCTTGGGAGCGGTGTCCTCGAACAGACGGGACGAGGTGTACGGGGTGCTGGCCAGTACGTCGTAGGGAATCGTGGAGATGCCCAGCATCCGTGCGACGGTGGGGTAGGCCCACTGGTCCAGTTCGTCGTAGATGCCGGCGGCCGCGGGCATGGAGGCGGCGAAGTCGGCCTTGCTCGGCTGCAGCGTCATCCCGTGGTACATGATCGATCCGCCGCCGACCGCGGCCCCGCACATGGCGGTCATTCCATTGCCCTCGACGGCTTCGAGTACGCCGGTGTAGGGCGTCCACGTCTTGTCGACGCCCGGGATGACGCTGTGGTCGGTGAGCCAGGCGGAGCGGTTGTCCATGGTGGCGAAGCGGCAGAAGGTGGTGGCGTCGGGGCCGGTGGGCCAGCGTCGCCCACGTTCCAGGACCAGGGCCGACACCCCGGCCTGGGCCAGCCGCAGAGCGGTCACACCCCCGCCGAAGCCGGTGCCCACGACCACGGCCCGCTCACGCTGCTCGGTCACGGGAACGGAGGAGGGGGAGGCCGACTGCCGGGGGGCCGTCGCCCACGCCGGACCGGCACCGGCCAGGGGTGCGCCCATCGCGGTCGCGCCGAGTAAGGCCGCGCCGAGCACGTGCCGGCGGCTGGGCCCGGAAGTGGGCTGAGATGAAGGGGTGTTGGGCATGGGGGAGTCCCATCGGGCGGGGCGGCCCCGGGCCGTGGGCCATGCGGGGCCGGAGTGTGTGGGGAGAGGCACTCGCGAGCGGAGTGGGGGGCGCGGCGGAGTTTCGGGCGCGCCGACCGGAAGCGCGGTCGACTCACCATGGCCTTGATGCACATTGATGTGTCCATGGCGAATCTGGGGCGCGGTCACACTAGCACCTTCTGTCGCGCTGTGCCATGAAGTCGCACTGCGACAGGATCTAGGATCTCCTTGTCTCAGTCGAGGGGAGGCGCATGACCGGGCGACCCGAAGGCCGCGCTGGGCGACCGCCGTTGACGGAACGGCGACGCGACGCGACGCGCATGGAGATCGCGGAGGAGGCGGTGCGGCTCTTCGGCGCACAGGGCGTGGCCGCGACCACCGCGGAGGACATCGCCGCGGCGGCCGGGATATCCACGCGTACCCTGTGGCGCTATTTCCGTTCCAAGGAGGAGTGCGTACGCCCCCTCCTCGCGGCGGGCATCGGCATCATCACGGAGCGCCTGCGGGCCCATTGGAGAGGCGAGACGTCGCTCGCCCAGGCCATTTCCGGCATCGACGACCCGGGCGTCGTCGCGGCACAGCCCATCGGGGCGCTCCGTGACCTGGTGCGGCTGAGCCGCGACGAGCCCGGTCTGCGCGCCGTTTGGCTGGAGACGCACTTCGACGCCGAAGCGGTGTTCGCCACGGTGATCGCCGAAGGCACCGGTCGGTCCGAATGCGACCTCGCCGTCCGGGTGGAAGCGGGCATGCTGAACGCCGCGCTGCGTGTCGCCGTGGAGAACTGGGCCCTGCGGCCCGAGCGGGCGGCGGGCCTGCCCCTCGGCGAAACCCTGGCGGCCGCTCTCTATCTGGTGGCCCGACGACTGGAGGCGGAACCGCCCCCGCACACCGACGAGAAGCCGGTGCTCGACCTCCCCGCGCCAGGCCGACGCGCGGAGGGGTGAACGGCGCCGTGTGCGCGGCGCGGTGAGAGGAAGCCCGGGTCGGTGTGGGGGCCGTTGGCCGACGGTGTACACCAGTTGATGTGCGTCGGCGGCGCCTGTCTGCGTTGCGTGAACCGGTGGCGGTCGGGGGTCGTCGGGGCGGGCCCGCAGTGCGTCGGCGAGCTCTTGGCCCTGGCCGTCCGGCTTGGCGAGGTCGGTGTCCCTTCAGTTCCGGCTGGGTTCCGGGGCGGTCGTCGGCTCGGGCGCCGTGGCGCGTCCGTACTGGTGCGGTGCGCCGAAATGCCCGCGCAGGGTGGTGGCCTCGTAGTCGTGGTGGAACAGGCCCCGGCGCTGCAGGACCGGGATCACCCGGTCCGTGAAGGCGGGGAGGCCGTCGCTGATGACGTCGGGGAGGATGACGAATCCGTCGCACGCACCGGCTTCGAAGAGTTCCTGCATGTCGTCGGCGATCTCCTCGGGGCTGCCCAGGAGGGTGGTGTGGAAGTCGGTGACACCCCGCAGGATCGCCTCGTAGGGCGTGCGTCCCTCGGTGAGCAGGCGCACGCTGTTCTCGGCGTGGAGTTGGTACGGCGCGGGGCGCAGCGCGGCGCGTTCGCGAGAAGTGAGCGGGGTACGGAGGCGGTCCGCGGGGATGTCCAGGCCCACGAGCGCCGACAGGTGCCGCAGTTTCGCGGACACGGGGGTCGGGGACAGGCGCAGCAGGGCCTCGCGCCGCGCCAGCGCCTCCTCGGTGCCGCTGCTCGACCCGGTGGCCATGCGTGGGGGTGCGGCTGTCGGAGGCTGCCCGTGCCCCGGTCGCGGCTACTGGGTGGGGTCGAACCGAAGGAGTTTCAGAGCCGTGGGTTCGCGGTCAGGTCGCGGAGCTGACCGGCTTGTTGAGGACGGCCAGGTCCTCCTCGGTCAGGCGCAGGCCTCCGGCGGCGATGTTCTCCGCCAGGTGGACCGGATTCGTGGTGCCGGGAATGGCCAGTACATGCGGGCCGCGGTGGAGGGTCCAGGCGAGCCGTACCTGCGCCGGCGTCGCATGGTGGGCGCGGGCGACGGAGCGGACGCGCTCGTCGTGCTCCTGGCCCGCGGCTGCCTCGCGCCGCAGACCGGAGACCGCGAAGAACGGCACGAAGGCGATGCCCCGCTCCCCGCACAGGTCCACCAACCCGCTCTCGTCGGCGCGGCGCCAGTCCAGGCCGTAGGAGTTCTGCACGCAGACCACGGGTGCGATCGTCAGGGCTTCGGCCACATGCTCAGGGCGGACCGCCGAGAGTCCGAGGTGCCGGATCAGGCCCGCCTGGCGCAGCTCGGCGAGGGCGCCGAAGAGCTCGCCGATCGAGGCTGTACGGGGGCCGCCACAGCGCAGGTTCACCACGTCCAGGTGGTCACGGCCGAGCTGGCGCAGGTTCTCCTCGACCTGGCCGCGCAGCTGGTCGGGGCGGACCGTGGTGAGCCACTCGCCGGCGGGATCGCGCGCCGGTCCGACCTTGGTCGCCACGACGACCTCGCCGGTCCAGGATGAGAGAGCGCGGTTGATGAGCTCGTTCGCGGACCGCAGCGGCGAGAAGTAGAAGGCGGCGGTGTCGATGTGGTTGACACCCTGTTCGAACGCGCTGTGCAGGAGGCCGACGGCGGCATCGCGGTCGATCGGCGTGCCGTCGGAGTTCCCCATCATGCCGTTGCCCGTCAGCCGCATCGCGCCGTAGCCGATGCGATTCACCTCCAGGTCCCCGAGCTTCCAGGTCCCTGCCGCCGCTGCTCCGCCCACCGTGCTCCTTCGCCCGTCGGTTCGTCAGGTCCTGGAGTATGGGGCCGTCACGGTGCGCTGCGACAGGCCGACGGACTGGGCGAAACGTCACGTTCCTGTCGGGAACCAACCATCGCCGCACAGCCGTTGGAACTGTCGAGAGCGCGTCGGTCGGATGGGCCGCAGGTGCCGGTCAGGGGGTGAGCGCTGACGCTCAGGCCGGTGCCCCGAGCCGGCCCGCCGGAGACGCGACGAATGCCCCGGCCAGGTCCACGACCAGGGGCCGGACCTGTTCGAGGATGAAGTCCGAGGTCTCGTCGCCCGGGCGGTCCACGGCCCAGCCCAGGTAGGTGAGTCCGCGCGCCAGGAGCATCGCGGGCCACATCGCGATGTCCTCGTCGCTGAGCGCGCGGATCCGCCGGTAGCCGGTCAGGAGCGCCGGGACGATGTCGTCGGCGCGCGGGTGCGGCAGGTAGAAGAAGGCCGCGGTCGCGAGGTCGAAGAGGTAGTAGCCGTCACCGCTGTCGTCGAAGTCGATGACGGTCATACCCCCGTCGCCGACCAGGACGTTCTCGGGAGTGAAATCGGCGTGGATCGAACCGTAGCGGTCGGCGGCCGTCCCGTACGCGCGGAGCGTCGCTTCGAGTCGGGGGACGGCCGTGGCCATGGTCGCGTGTCCGGCTGTGCCGGGAGCGAAGGCACGGCGCGGGTCGCCCCAGACCGCCCGGTCGCCGAGGAGTCCGTCGACGTCCCAAGGGCGTCTGGCGGACGCCGGGCGCGGGAGCGCGGCGGCACGCAGGTGCAGGTCTGCCATGAGGGCGCCGAGGTCCGAGAAGTCGGCCGCTTCGACGACGGCCTCGCCGGTGAAGGCCTCCCCGATGTCGCCGAGGGGAGCGGCGTCCGGCACCCACTCCAGCATGGAGACCTGGTGCGCGTCCCCGTCCTCGTCGGTGACCCGCGCCAGCGGCCGCCCGTCGAGGGCGGGACGGACCCGGGGGACCGGCACACCGGCCCCGGCCAGGGAACCGAGCAGTTCGAGCTCCTCGACGATCTCGGCGTCGGACCGGTAGCCGCTGCGGTGCAGCCGCAGTGCGTAGCTGCCGTCCTGCTCGTCGACCTTGAAGACGTAGTTCTCCCGGTATTTGACGAAGGTGACGCGGCCCTTGCCGCTGCGGCTGAAACAGGTCAGCGCACGGGCGGCGAGGCTCCTCGCGGAGTCGACGTCGGCAAGCATCTCGGGCGGGCCTTTCTCTCGCTGGAAGCCGGGGCGCCCGGTCAGACTCCTCTGACCAGGGCCTGCATGGCCTGGATGATGTCGTCGGTACGTGTGGTGTCCCGGGCGACCTCCGACAGCGCCGACCGCATGGCTCCCACCAGGAGCTCCGCCAGGGCGTGCGGCGGCGCCGCGTGCGTGACGGTGCCCTTGGCCCGGGCGGCCGCCAGGTCCTTCGCGATGAGGTCGGCCCACACCCGGGACGCGTGACCGCGTACCGGGTTGAGTGCCACGTCGAGAGCCGGGTCGTCGATGGAGTAGAAGCGGCCGATCAGGGGGCGTCGGGCCACGTCCAGCAGCGCCTCGGTGAGGGCGAGAACGCGCTCGGCGAAGTCGCCTTCGGCTGCGTAGATCTGCGACGCCTTCTCCAGGAGTTCGTTGTTGATCTCCTCGTAGAGTTCGCGGAAGAGCTCTTCGCGTCCCTGCGGGAAGTAGGTGTAGAGCGTTACCTTCGACGCCCCGGCGCGGGAGGCGATGTTCTCGACGGTGGCCGACCCGAATCCGGACTCGGCGAAGACCTCCAGGGCTGCCTGGAGCATTTCCTGGCGGGTCCGCAGCTTGTTGCGCTCGCGGAGCGACAGCGGCGCGGCACGGTCACCCGATTTCGCCTTGGGGGGCACGTGGGAATTCCTTCTGTTGTGTGTGGTCGCCGGTCTTGGAGTGCTGAATGTGAACCATGTCAGCGATGGAAACGTAGGCTGACGGTGAGGAAGGAGTCAATAAGGAGCGAAAGAAATTTGAACGGACCGTACGGAATTTCGCTGCCCAGCACCGACTCCACCTCCTCGTCATGGGGTCGGCTCCCTGGCGGCGCCCAGCAGTCGTTCGATGGCGCGAGGCGATGCCGGGTCGGTGCTGGGCAGCAGGATTCCCTCACGGACCGCGCGGACCGCGGCGGCGGTACGGCCGGGTGCCGCCAGTTTGTACAGGATGTGCTCGACATGCGTCATCGCGGTGCGTTCGCTGATGGTCAGCGTGCCGGCGAGCTGACGGTTGGTCGCCCCCGCGGTCAGGGCCGTCAGCGCCTCCAGCTCACGGGGCGTCAGCCGGTACGGGAGCGGTGCCGGCCGGCAGGCAACGGCCGTCGTCCGATCCTGTTCCGTGTCACGCACCATCCGGACCTCGAACCAACGGCTCTCGGCGGGCCACAGGAACTGCAGGTACGGCGTCCGCTGCAGGGCGAAGCGGCGGACGAGTTCGCGCACCTCGGGGTCGGCGGTCACGACGGCGGGCGTGCGGCCCCGGATCGGCTCGACGCGGCCGAACCGTACGAGCGAGACGGCGTAGGACTTGGGGATCAGCGCTGTCGAGGGATGCGGCACCATGGCGGCCCGGCTCAGGAGCGGCATCAGGGTGCCGAGCAGTGCGCGGTGGTGCTCGCCGAACTGCCCGGGGCGCGCGCCGGCCAGGTGCAGAAACCCCGCCGCCCGCCCCGACACGTCGCGCAGGGTGAGGGAAAGGCCGGCCGCGACTCCCGCCGGCGCGAAGCAGTCCGTGTAGTACGGCGAGCGGCGGAATCCGATGTCGTCGCTCAGACAGGCTGCGGGCGCGTCGCGGAGATGGCGGCCGAAGACCGGGTCGGCCGGCAGGTCCTCGCGGAGGACGCGGGCGACGTCGCGCGGACAGCCCTGGACGGCCAGACTCGCCGCCCGGGTCCCGTCCCAGGTGTCGAGCTGGGCCATGTCGGCGCCCGTGTGCGTCATGATCGCCGCGAGCGCGCCGGCCGGTGACTCCTCGTCCACGCAGACCCCGACACGCACCGCGAGCCGTACGGCCGACGCGTCGTGGCCGGGGGTGTCCTCGCGGGCGCGCTCCATGAGGTTCACGGCTGCCTCCTTCTGGCGATCCGTAACATTCCCGATTGTCGGTATCCGCTCGCTGACGTTGCATCGAGGCATGAGTACTTCCAGCAACGAAGCAGGTCAGACCCTTGTCCTGACCGGAGGTTTGGTCCGCGTCGACGAGTCCACCACGGCCGAGGCGATCGGCATCCGGGACGGCAGAGTGGTCTGCGTCGGTGACCGGCGGACGGTGTCGCAGCAGTGTCCCGGCGCACGCGAGATCGACGTGACCGGATCCGTGGTGGCGCCCGGCCTCATCGACACCCACCCCCACATGCTCCACTTCGCGATGTTCGCGGCCCCGCTGGTGGATGTGCGCGACGCGCGCTCGTGGGCGGACGTCGTCGACGCCGTCCGGGAACGTGCCAGGACGACTCCCGCCGGCCAGTGGGTGATGACGACCCCCGTCGGCGACGCCCACTTCTACGAGAAGCAGTCGTGGCGCGACCTCCCGGAGGGCGCGCTGCCGGACGCCGCCGCGCTGGACGCGGCGACCACCGAGCACCCCGTGATGATCCAGGCCTGGGCGCCCAGGGTGCCGAACCACGCCGCGTTCAACTCGGCGGCGCTGACGGCGCTGGGCATCGACGCGGACGCGCCGGACGGCGGCGGCGTCACCGTCGAGCGGGACACGACGGGCCGCCCGACCGGACGGGTCTCGGGAGCCGTGAACAACTACTACAACCACACCCACGACGACCACTGGGCCGAGGTCTGGGGCCGGATCCCCTTCATACAGCCGCAGTTGCTGCCCCCGGCGATGAACGCCGCGATGGCGGAACAGAACGGCCTGGGCGTCACAACCATCTACGAGGGCCACGCCATGGACCCCGAGCACATAGGGGTGTACGAGGCCCTCGACCGGGCGGGCGCGCTCACCCTCCGGGTCATGGCCGCGCCGGAGGTGCTCGGCTCGGCCACGGCCATCAAGGTCGAGACACCCGACGAACACAAGCTCGCCGAGCACCTGGCGAAGGCCGCGGCCGTCCAGGGCGACAGGGGCGAGTTGTTCAAGGTCAACGGCTTCACCATGGCGGCCACCGGCCCCGGCTACAACGGGCACCTGGCCATGCGCGAGCCGTACACGGGACCGTACGGCGAACCGACCGAGGGGCACTGGTTCATCCCGCCCCACATCCTCGGGACGGCACTGCGCGAGGCGGCGGAACGCGGCCTGCGGGTGAACCTGTGCGGCGGCGGGCTCAAGGAGCACGACGTCGTCCTCGGCCTGCTCGACGAACTCCGTGCGGACGGCGTGCTGAACGGCGGCGAGCACTGGATCTTCCAGCACTCGATCTTCCTCGACGCCCGCCAGGCCGAGCGCTACGCCGAGCACGGGTTCGACATGACCGTGAGCACCGCCTTCACCTACGGCAAGGGGGAGATGTACCGCGAGCGCATGGGCGAGCAGGTGCTCGCCGACCTGAACGCCTTCCGCCGCATGCTCGACTCCGGGATCAAGGTCGCCGCCGGCACCGACTGGGGCCCGAAGAACCCGTGGGAGTCCATGGCGCTCGCCGTCACCCACACAATGGGCAAGGGGGTGCGCTCCAACGACGGCCCGGCGCAACGGGTGGACCAGCAGGAGGCCTACGCCATGTGGGGCCGGAAGGCGGCCGAGGTGCTCGGCTGGCCGGGCATCGGCGATCTCCGCCCGGGCAGCCATGCCGACGTGATCCTGCTCGACCGCGACCCGGTCACCTGCGCCCTCGACGACCTGCCCGGGACGAAGGTCACCGCCACGCTCCTCGGCGGCAGGCTCGTCTCCGGAGCCCTGCCCGGCATGGAGGCCTAGCGGGCACGGGTCGGCAGGAGCCGGGTTCGTGCGCACCTACGCGGCTTCCAGCGCGTCGAGGCTCGCCGCGAGCCGGTCGACGAGGACTGTGAGGTGGTCGTGCCCGAAGACGAGCGGAGGGCGGATCTTGAGCACGTTGTCGTGCCGGCCGACCCTGCTGATCAGTACGCCTCTGCGCCGCAGGTCCTCCACCACCCGCCCGGTCAGTCCGGCGTCGGGGTGACCGCCGGCGTCGGCGAACTCCAGACCGAAGAACAGCCCGGTCCCCCTGACCGTCGTTACAGAGGGGTGGGCGGCGGCCAGCTTCTCCAGGAGCGCACGAGCGCGGTCGCCCACCTCCAGCGCGCCGGCCCGTAGCTCCCGGTCGGCCATCTCCCGCAGTACGGCCGCGCCCGCGGCCGCCGAGACAGGGTTGCCGGCGAAGGTGTTGAAGTACAGGTTCGCGCTGCCGAACTCCTCCAGCAGACCACTCGTGGTCACCACCGCCCCCAGCGGATGTCCGTTGCCCATGGGCTTGCCCAGCGTGACCAACTCGGGGGTGATGCCGAACAGTTCGTGGCCCCACAGCCGGGTCCCGGTGCGGCCGAAGCCGGACTGCACCTCGTCGGCGATGACCAGGCCGCCCGCGGACCGCACCAGGCCGGCCACCCCCTCCACGTATCCCGCGGGCACGCACGGCAGGCCTTCGGTGGAGAAGAGGGGGTCGAAGAGCAGGGCCGAGACCCCGTGGCCGGATGCGACGAGGGAGGCGATCGCGGCCCGGGCCTCGTTCAGGGCTATGGCCAGCACCGTCTCCTCCGGGCGCGGGTCGGCGGCGAGATCCGGGATGCGCAGCGCCCGCACGTGCGAGCCCAGCCGCTCCCGGACGGTCAGGCCGGTGGTGAGCACCGCGAGACTCGTGGTGTTGCCGTGGTAGCTGAAGTCCGAGACCAGTACACCGGTGCTGCCGGTGTGCTGGCGGGCCATGCGCAGGGCCAGTTCGTTGGCCTCGGACCCGCTGTTGGTGAAGAACACCTTGTCCAGTGGGGGCGCGAAGGTGCCCAGCAGCGCCTCGGCGTACTCGACGACCGTCTCGTGGACGTAACGCGTGTGGATGTTGAGGCGGGCCGCCTGCGCGGCGATCGCCTCGACGACCACCGGATTGCAGTGCCCCACGTGCGGCACGTTGTTGTAAGCGTCCAGGTACTCGACCCCGTCCGCCCCGCGCAGCCAGACCCCCTCGCCCGAGACCAGTTGGAGGGGTTCGGCGTAGAACGTGGGCGAGTGGGGCCCGAGTGTGGCGCTGCGACGAGCCATCAGTGCCTTGGTCGTCGATGTCGCCGATGTCGTGGCGGTCGTCATGGGGGCTCCTGTCGTTCGGGCCGCTGCGGACCTCTCCGCTTAATATTCGGAAGAGTATCGAATGCATTGACAGAAGTTTGAACGGGCCGTACAAAGTTTTCATTCGATCGTGACACGCCTCCAGGAAGAGCGAGGGACCCCCGACGATGAGTGACGAACTGTGGCGGTGGTCCGCCGAGCGGACCGCGCGGAGCATCAGGGAGAAGGAGGTCTCCGCGGCCGAGGTGGTGGCCGCGTCCCTGGCCAGGCTGGAAGCGACCAACGAGGTGACGAACGCCTTCGGCGAGGTGGCCGACGACGCCCTCGCCGCCGCGAAGGGCGCGGACGCGGCCACCACGCGCGGCGACGCCGTCGGCCCGCTGCACGGGGTGCCGACCGCGTTCAAGCTGAACACCCCCGTCGCCGGTCGACCCACCCCCGACGGCGTGGCCGCCTATCTCGACAACATCGCGGCGGAGACCGCGCCCGCGCTGACCAGGCTGCTGGACGCCGGCGCGATCCCGGTGGGACGGACCAACTGCCCGCCGTTCTCCACCCGGTGGACGACGGAGAGCGAGCACTTCGGCATCACCCGCAACCCCTGGGACCCGGCGGTCACACCGGGTGGTTCGAGCGGGGGAGCCGCCGTCGCGGTGGCGACCGGAGTGGTCGCTCTGGCGCACGGCAACGACATCGCCGGTTCGATCCGCTACCCGTCGGCCTCCTGCGGGGTCGTCGGCATCCGCCCCACCGTCGGCCGGGTCCCGCTCTGGCACTCGCCGCCGGGCTGGGGCGTGCCGCTCGCCGTCCAGCAGTTCGGAGTGGAGGGCCCTCTCGCGCGCACCGTCGCCGACCTGCGTCTCGGGCTGAGTGTCATGGAGGGGCCGGATCCGCGCGACCCGATGGCCGTGCCGGTACGGCACCTGGCGCCCGGTCCCGAGGACCGCCCCGTGTGCGTGGCCATGGTGACCGATCCGGGTGACCACCCGCTGGCCGGGCGGGGGCGACGCGAGACCGACGACGCCGTCCGCACGGCAGGCGCCTGGCTCGCCGACGCCGGCTACGAGGTCGAGGAGGTCGAACTCCCGGCACTCGGCGAGGCGGCCACACTGTGGTGGCGGCTGGTGCTGACCGAGTTCCGCGTGGGCGGTCTGGTCGCCGAGGTCCACCGGGTCGGGGACGCCGGCATCCGCAGGTTCTACGACCTGATGTACGCCGTGGTGGAGGAAGCCGTCGGGGAGGTCTCGTTCGCCGACTATGTCGCGGCCTACCAGCGCCGTGCCCTGGTGCGCAGACAGGTGGCCGAGTTCATGGCGCGCTACCCGATCCTCCTGCTGCCGGCCTCCGGCGAGCCGCCGTTCCCGCTCGGCGGAGACCTGGAGTCGGTGGAGCGGGCCCGTGAACTGATGACCCATCAGTGGCCCAACACCGCGGTTCCGGTGCTCGGCATCCCCGGGCTGGGCCTCGGCGTCACGCCGACTGAGGGCGCACCCCTGGGCGTCCAGCTCGTGGGCCGGGCCTTCGAGGAGGAGTGGCTGTTCCAGGCCGGCGAGGTGATCCAGCAGCGGTCGGCCCTCACGGTCCCGATCGATCCGCGCCGGCCGTGAGACCGGCGGTGGAAGGGACGGGCACGCCGCTCACACGGGCGTGCCTGATCTCCCACCCCGCGACGGCGGTGCGGCTCAGACCGTGAGGCCGCGGGTGGAAGTGCCCTGCGCCCGATGCCGCACGGCCTGCCCCACCAGCTCCTTCACCCGGGCGACCGGCACCGGCACCCCCGGTGTCTCCCGGAATCAGCGCTTCGCCTCCTCCTCGCTCAGCCCCTCGGGGCGCTCGGCCATGTACGGCCGGACGTAGACCGGCGTGCCCGGCTCGGTGCGCCAACTGTCGGCGAGCAGGCCGGTGTCGACGGCGTCGTAGCCGAGCACGTCCAGCAGCCGGCTCACCGTTTCCTTGGCCTGCGGGTCGTCACCGGCGACCGGCAGGGCGCTGCGGTCCGGGGCGCCCGCGGGGCGGGCGCCGGTGGACAGCCGAGGGAAGTCGATGTTGTTGAAGGCCTTCTCCACCCGCGCGCTGGCCAGGTGTCGCCGGACCGGCTCCGAGGGCGTCACCTCGGCCGTATCCCGGACCGCGGTCACCCGAAGAGAGCGTCCGCGAGGCGACGCCAGCCTTCCCGCATGCCCTTCCCGATCGGCTGGCCCTCCCGCCGCGAAGTAGGTGTCCAGCCGCTCCTTGATGCGCGCTTCGTCGCCCCAGACGACGATCGCGTCGACGAGCCGGTCGCTGCCGCCGTTCGCCAGATCGTCCTCGGTGAAACTGTCCCTCAGGAAAGTGTTGATGTAGTTCGGCAGGTTGCGGGACGTGGGGATGTTCGCATGGCCCATGGCGCGCGCCCGGCCGGGATCCGTTCCGTGTCAACTGCCTGGTCCCCGGCCACCTCCACACCCCCATGGGCGACCAGGGCGGGGCAGGAGGCCGGGAACTGCGGCGCAAGGCCAACTACCTGGGCCGCGCTGTTCATGACGAGCCCGGAGTCACGGTGGATCACCGGCACGGTGCTCCCGGTGGACGCCGGCACCACCGCCTCGACCGGCCTGGGCATGCTGGCCCGCCTGACCGCACCCGACGACAACGGAGCACAGCGATGAGCAGGACGGAACAGGACACCGCCGCCGCGCGTTCCCGGCGAGCGGCCGGAGAACGCGTGGTCCAGGAGATGCTGGGCGAGGAGTTCATGGCCGCGAACATGGGTGCCCAGCCCGAGGGGGACGGGCCCGTGTCCACCCTCGCCCGGCTCGCCCTGGAGCAGGTGTTCGGTGAGATCTGGGCCCGCCAGGGCCTCGACCGGCGCAGCCGCAGCCTGATCACGCTGGGCGTCCTGATGGCCCAGGGGCATCAGACGGAGCTGCGCAACCACGTCGTGGCCGGCCAGGCCAACGGGCTCAGTCCGGAGGAGATCCTGGAGGCGGTCCTGCACACCGTCCCCTACATCGGCTTCCCGGCCGCCGGCCAGGCGATGGCCACGGCGACCCGCACGCTCGCGGAGGCATAGCCGGTGCGGGGCGGGCCGCCGGGGCAGGCGGTCCGCCCCGTCGGCGCATACACCACAATGAGAAAGGTGACCGACCAGCCAACCGCCACCGTACGCAGACGCAACCCGCGAGGGCAGGGTGACCGCCTCCGCCAGGACATCCTGGAGGCCGTCGCCCGCCTGCTCGACGAGAAGGTGGCCAACGACGCTCTCCCCGTCTCCCTCCGCGAAGTGGCCCGGGAGGTCGGCATCGCCGCCCAGAGCATGTATCTGCACTTCGCCGACAAGGACGAGCTCGCCCGCGCGGTGACCGAGGACGGCTACGAGCGCCTCGTCACCGCCATGCGCGACGCCGACTCCGAAGCGGCTGCCGACGGAGCCGACGCCCGCGAGCGGCTGCGGGCCCAGTCCGAGGCCTTCTGCACCTTCGCCCGCACCCAACGGGGCGTCTACCGGCTCATGTTCGGTTACGACGCCACCGCCTTCGGGATCCCCCGCGAGTCCCATCCCGCGCTCCGTCTGCGGCAGCAGTGGGTCGACGCCCTGAGCGCCTGCGAGGACGAAGGGCTGAGCTGGCCCGACGGCACCGAGAACGCCGCCATCACCCTGTGGTCGGCCCTGTTCGGCCGCTTCGCCCTGTGGAGCCAGACCTTCGGCCGTCAGGACCCGGAAGAACTGACCGCCTTCGCCCACCGCACGGTCGACACCCTCCTGCGCGACGCACGTCATTGAGACCGGGCGCGGACCGGGATCCGTCACAGGTCCACCCGCACCCCCCACCCCCGCGCACCTGCCACGTCGTGGGCCACCCGGACCGCCGCGACGTCCAGGGCGGCATGACCGGTGGACTTGAACAGGGTCAGGGCACCGGTGTCACCGCCCCGTCCCGGATGGTCCCCGGCGAGCACGGAGCCGAGGAGGGTCACCGTCCGGCCGGGGGAGAGGTCCTGGAGTTCATGGGCACCCGCCGGCGGCGGGAACGCGGCCGCGCCCGTCCACTCGGCGAACAGGACCGCGTCCCGGACCGTGCCGGGATCCAGCTCGGGCCCCTGCGCACCGCCGACCGAGGAGAGGTGGACGCCGGGCGAGAGCCACTCCCGGCGGATGACCGGAGCGGTGGCGCCGGTGCAGCAGAACACCACATCGGCTCCGCGTACGGCGTCCTCGATACCCGGGGCGACCCGCGCACCGGGATACAGCGCGGCCGCCGCACGCGTCCGCAGCGGGTCTCGGCCCGCCACGGCCACCTCGGCCTCCGGTCGTACCGCCGCGAGCAGCGCCAACTGGGCGCGTGCCTGGGCCCCCGTCCCGACCACCGCCACCCGTCCGAGACCGGGACGGGCGGCCAGCGCCAGCGCGCTGTGCGTGGCGGACGCCGCCGTACGGACCTCGGTCAGGGACTCGGCGTCCACCAGCGCGATCGTCCGTCCGTCGTGCTCGTCGAACAACGCGACGAGCCCCCGGTGGAAACTGCGTCCGGGGTGCTCCGGATCGGCGGTCACGGTGACCAGTTTCGCGGCCAGCCCTACTCCGGGGACGTAACCGGGCATCGCGCCGAGCAGGCCGGAGGGTGTCAGGGCGGCGATCCGCGGCGGGACGGAGACCTCGTCACGGGCGACGGCGACGAGTGCTTGGGCGACCGCGTCGAGCACGGCGGCCGGCTGCAGCGCCGCGGCCGTCTGCCGACGGTCCAGCACCAGAACGCCGCTCACCGGCCGGCCTCCGCCGCGTCGGCGGTCAGCGCCGCCACCAGCTCATCGGCGGCGGCGCGCAACTCCCGTTCCACTGCGGTCAGTTTCGGCCCGTCGAACTCCGCGTCCGGTCCCACGACCGTCAGCGCACACACCGGTGCGCCCGGACCGGGCACCACCGCCCGGCTGACGGAAGCCACCAGCTTGTCGTTACGTCCGTGCTCCACGGCGACACCGGTCTGTTCCACCTCGGCCAACTCCCTTGCGATATCGCCGTCGTCGTCGGTCAGCGCGCCCAACCACCGCTTCCTCGCCTCCGGTTCGAGCGCGGCGACCAGGGCGAGCGGCCCGGCGAACCGCCGTACCGGCAGCAGCTCGCCCCGCAAGTGGCTGATCATGGCGAGCCGTTCGGGCCGGACCACGTCGATCACCCGGGCGCCGCCCTCCTCCAGCACCTGAAGGTTGACCATCATCGAGGTCGCGCCGGACAACCGCTCCAGCACCGGACGGGCCAGCGCGGTCAGCGAGTTGCCCGCGGCCGACGCCGACATCCGCAGCACGGCGACGCCGGGCAGGTAGCGGTCACCGGCCCGCAGCACCCAGCCCCGGCGGACCAGGTCCAGCAGGATCCGGTACGCGGTGGCGCGGTGCAGCCCGACCTCGGCGGCCAGTTCGGTCAGCCGCACCGGGTGCGGTGCGCGCGAGACGGCCTCGACCAGATCGAGCGCCTTGTCCACGGCCGACCGGGGCGGCCCTGCGGCAGGAGGTGCGTCGGGCATGGCGGCGGCTCTTCCCTCTCGTCCCCGGTGCGGCTTCGGCCCGGTCCGTCCTGTCCGGTTCGGGCCCTTGCGGGGGTCCACCGGCCGCAGAGTACAGTTACCCGCGTTTTCGCCACACGATACAGCTGTTACCCACGCCGTAACAGTGGACAGTTTCGCGGACCGAAGGTGACCATGACCGATCTGTCCCCTGGTGCCCCGACCCCCTGGGCCGCACCGCCCGCCGGCACCGTCATGATCTACCGCGGCGCCACCCTCTTCGACGGCACCGGCAGCCCGCCCCGGCCGAACACCACGATCGTCACCGACGGCGCCCGGCTCCACACCGTCACCGGCGACGCCGACCCACTGCCCCCGCTCGCCACCGACGCTCCCCGTGTCGACCTCGACGGACGCTTCGTCGTCCCCGGCCTGATCGACACCCACCAGCATCTGGCCACCCCGCCCGACCGCCCCGTCGCCGAGGCGGTGCTCCGGCGCCTGGTCCACAGCGGGGTCACCGCCGTCCGCGACATGGCCGACGACCTGCGCCACATCGGCGACCTCGCCCGGGCCACGCTGGTCGGCGAGATCCCCGGCCCCGACATCCGCTACGCCGCCCTCATGGCCGGACCCACCTTCTTCGACGACCCCCGCACCCATGAGGTCTCGCGGGGTGCCGTACCCGGCGCCGTCCCCTGGATGCAGGCCGTCACCCCCGACACCGACCTGCCCATCGCCGTCGCCCTGGCCCGCGGCACCCACGCCGCCGCGATCAAGGTCTACGCCGACCTGGACGCCGCGACCGTCGCCGCCGTCACCGCCGAGGCACACCGCCAGGGCATCGCCGTCTGGGCGCACGCCACCGTCTTCCCGGCCACGCCCGGCGAGGTCGTCGGCGCGGGCGTCGACAGCGTCTCCCATGTCACGCTGCTCGCCTTCGAGGATCCCACCGAGCCGCTGACCGGCTACAAGACCAAACCACCCGTCGACCACGACCGTTTCGCCGCGGGCGACGACCCGAAACTGGCCGACCTCTTCGCCGAGATGCGCCGCCGCGGCACGGTCCTCGACGCCACCGCGTCCATGTGGACGAGCGACGAACTCCGGGGCGACACGCCCGAGTCCGCCGAACGGGCCCGCCGCAACGCGGAGTTCACCGCCGCCGTCACCGCCCAGGCGCACCGCGCCGGAGTCGACCTCTGCACGGGCACCGACCACGAGACCGACCCCGGTGACCCCTTTCCCGCGCTCCACGGCGAACTCGCCTTCCTCGTCGACCACTGCGGCATCCCCGCCGCCGACGTCCTGCGCTCGGCCACCTTCGTCGGCGCCCGGGCCGCCGGCACCGAGGCGGACATGGGCAGTGTCGAACCCGGCAAGCTCGCCAACTTCGCCGTCCTGGACGAGAACCCCCTGCGGGACATCGGCAACCTGCGCACCATCGCGTTCACCGTCAAACGCGGACACCGTTTCGACCGCGCCGAGTTCGAGAAGGACGCGCAGTGACCGACACCGCCGCACGCCCAGTGATCGTCAACGCCCTGGGCCAGCTCGACAACCCCAACGCCCCCGCCGCCCGGGCCGCCGCCACCCAGCTCAACCCCGCCAGCGACCAACTCGCCGTCGACGCCCGCGCCATCGCCGACGCGCACGCCTCCGGCCTCACCGCCGTCAACATCACCCTCGGCTACACCATGGGCGACCTGCCACCGTACGAGCACACGCTCGACGAGCTGGCGGTCTGGGACCGGATCATCGACGACCATCCCGCCGACCTCCTGAAGGTCCGCACCACCGCCGACATCCACCGCGCCCACCGCGAACGGCGGATCGGTGTCGTCTACGGCTTCCAGAACGCCGTCGCCGTCGGCGAGGACCCCGACCTCGTCGACAGCCGCGTCGCCACCTTCGCCGACGCCGGCGTGCGTGTCGTCCAGCTCACCTACAACCAGGCCAACCACCTCGGCGACGGCTCCATGGCCACCGCCAACCGCGGCCTGACCCCCTTCGGCCACCGGGTCGTCGAGGCACTCAACGACCACCGTCTGATGGTCGACCTCTCCCACAGCGGCGAGCACACCTGCCTGGACGCCGCCCGGCACTCCCGGCAGCCCGTCTCCGTCAACCACACCGGCTGCCGCGCCCTGGCCGACCTGCCCCGCAACAAGACCGACGAGGAACTGCGCCTGGTCGCCGACCGGGGCGGGTTCGTGGGCATCTACTTCATGCCCTTCCTGAACCTCACCGGGCACGCCACCGCCGCCGACGTCGTCGAGCACATCGTCCACGCGGTCGACGTCTGCGGCGAGGACCACGTCGGCATCGGCACCGACGGCAGCGTCACCGCCGTCGACGATCTCGACGCCTACCGTGCCGCCCTCGCCGAACACGTCGCCGCCCGCCGGGCCGCCGGCGTCGGCGCGGCCGGCGAACGGGCCGACACCTACCCCTTCGTCGTGGACCTGCGCGGCGTCGACCAGTTCCGCGACCTGATCCGCCTCCTGGAGAAACGCGGCTACCGCTCCGAACGCATCGAGAAGATCCTCGGCCGCAACTTCCTCGACTACGCCGACCGCGTCTGGACGGCCTGACCGCCGACCCCGTGCGCCGTACCGCGGAACCTCGGCACGGCGGGCTCGCGCAGGGTGCCGAACAACAGTCGGCTCAGCACGGGCATCAGGACCAGCGGCGCCAGGGCCAGCTGCAGGGAGGTGGCGTCGGCGAGCCGGCCGAGCAGGGGCCCGGCCAGGCCGCCGACGCTCACGGTCAGACCGAGGGTGACCCCGCTGGCCGTGCCGATCCGCGAGGGCAGATAGTCCTGCCCGAGCGTCACCTGGAGCGAGAACGGCACGTACAGCCCGACCGACGTCAGCGCCACGAACCCGTAGAGGGCCGGACCCGGCACCCACACCACACCCGCCACCGCCGCGACGGCGAGGACGTACGACCAGCGGCAGACGGTCACCCGGTCCCAGCGGCCCGCCAGGGACCCGCCCAGAACCGAACCGATCGCGCCCCCGAGGTACAGGACCGTCAACGCCGCGGTACCGGCGGCCGTGCCACCGCCCGTGCGCTGCTGGGCGTAGAGCGAGACGAAGGTGCTCAGCCCGACGAACGCGATCGACCGGAACACCACGGCCAGTGACAGCCGTACGAACGACGCCACGTCGTCGCTCCCGCCGGACACCGGCGCGCCGCCGGCGTGGGCCGTCCCGTCCCGGAGGCCGCGCAGCACCGGCAGGCTCAGCACGGTCCCGGCCAGCGCCGGTATCACCAGCAGGGGTGTCCACCCCAGACCGCCGGTGGCCACCACGGCACCCACCATGAGCGGGGCCAGCGCGAAACCGATGTTGCCGCCGGTGGCGAACACCCCCATCGCGCGATGGCTGCCCCCGCCGGCGAGACGCGCCACCCGGGCGGACTCGGGGTGGTAGGCGGCCACCCCGATCCCGGACAGCGCCACGAACACCAGGGTGAGCGCGTAGGAGCCGTTGACCCCGCTCGACGCGACACCGGCACCGCTCAGCAGGGTGCTGACCGGCAGCAGCCAGGGCATCGGCCGGCGGTCGGTGAGCGCCCCGAACAACGGCTGGGCCACCGAGGAGAGGACGGACGCGGCCAGTACGACACCGGAGGCGACCGCGTAGGAATAGCCCCGCTCGGAGACGAGGAACGGCAACAGCGCCGCCACGGAACCTTGGTAGATGTCGACACAGGCATGGCCGACGGACAGCAGAGTGATCGATGTGTTCCTTCGCACCCCGCCATGCTCCGAGCCGGGCGGCCTGTCCCGCTTCCGGTAATCTGCCAGGTGATGACGGAAATCCGCCACCAGCCCGTCGCCCCGACCCACACCCGATGGCTGGCCCCCGGCCACGAGATCGACGCCCACCGGCACGACGACCACCAGATCGTCTACGCGGGCCGCGGAGTGCTGGCCGTGACGACGGGCGCGGGCTCCTGGGTCGCCCCGGGCAACCGCGCCATCTGGGTACCGGCCGGCACCGTCCACGCGCACCGCGCCTACGGCGAACTCGAACTGCACCTCGTCGGACTGCCCGCCACCGAGAACCCGCTCGCGCTCGACGCCCCCACCGTCCTCGCCGTCGGCCCGCTGCTGCGCGAGCTGATCGTCGCCTACACCCGCGGCGAGGACGACGGCAGCCCCGAACGGGCCCGCCTCCGCGCCGTCCTGCTCGACCAGCTGCGGGCCTCACCGCAGCAGCCGCTCCATCTGCCCACCCCCACCGCACCCCTGCTGCGCGACGTGTGCGCGATCCTCCGGGCGGACCCGGCCGACGCCCGCACCCTCGGGGAACTGGGCCGCGCCGTCGGGGCGAGCGACCGCACCCTGTCCCGGCTCTTCCGCGCCGACCTCGGCATGACCTTCCCGCAGTGGCGCACCCAGCTGCGCCTCCAGCACGCCCTGCTCCTGCTCGCCGACCGCAGCCCGGTGACGGCGGTGGCGCACGCCTGCGGCTGGTCGTCGGCCAGCGCGTTCATCGACGCCTTCCGGCGGGCCTTCGGCCACACCCCGGGCGCCCACCCGACCGGTTGACGGGCGGCACCGGCAGCGGCAGGTCACCCGCGGGCCGGTGCCGCGTCCCCTACCTCCCGCGGTGAACGGGCGGCGGGCGTGGCGAACACCGCGGCCACCACCAGCACGAGCACCAGGATCAGCGCGTGCCGCAGCCCGAAGTGCTCGCCGAGGTAACCGAGGGACGGCGGCCCCACCAGGAAGGCGACATAGCCGACGGTCGCGGCCAGCGAGACACGCGCCGCGGAGTTCTCACCGGAATCACCCGCCGCGGAGAGCGCGACGGGGAATCCGAGCGACGCCCCCAGACCCCACAGGACGGCGGCGGCAGCCGCGACCGCCTGGTTGTCGACGAAGATCACCAGGGCCAGTCCGGCGGCTCCGACGACCGCGCTCCCGCCCAGCGCCGCCGCCCGCCCGAACCGGTCCACGAACCGCCCGCCGACGAAGCGCCCGACGGTCATCGCGGCGGCGAACACCGCGTACACCGCGGAGCCCAGCGCGGCGTCGAAGCCGTGGCCGTCCACCATCACCAGCGGCAGCCAGTCGTTCGCGGTGCCCTCGGCCATGGCGAGGGCGAGGATGACGCAGCCGATGAGCAGCAGCGCCGGGTCCTTCCACACCGCCGCCCGCGCCGCGCCCGGCTCGTGGTGCTCGGCGACGGTCCGCCGTCCCACTTCGGTGGGGACACGCCGGATGACCAGGGCGAGCGCGGCCAGCACCAGCCCCGTGACGGCGAGGAGATGCACCACCACGGGGAAGCCGACCGCCGTCAGGCACATACCGATGACCGCGCCGACGACGGTGCCGAGGCTGAAGAAGCCGTGCATGGCGGGCAGCGTGGAGCGGCCGAGCAGCCGCTCCACCTCCGCGCCCTCGATGTTGAGGGCCACCTCGCCGCCGCCCATGCCCAGACCGAACAGCGCGAGGCCCAGCGCCACACCGGGGCCCGATCCGGTGGCGGCTCCGACGCCGACGACCGCGGCACCGGCCGCCACGGTCGACGTTCCGGCCAGGATGACGAGCCGGGCACCCCAACGGGCCACGACCGCGCCCGAGCACAGGATGCCGATCATCGAGCCGACCGACAGCCCGAACAGGATCAGCCCCATCTGCGCCGTGGACGCGCCGAGCAGATCGCGGACGTCGGGGGTGCGGGTGACCCAGGAGGAGATGATCAGGCCGGGGGCGAAGAACAGGACGAAGACGGCGGTACGGCGCCGGGCGAGGTCGGCGGTCATGGACGGTGGCTCCAGGGGTGTCTGCGCATGAGTCTGTACGACCGTACACACTAGTTGTACATCTGTACACACTCTGGAGCGGTCAACCCATGACACATTGAGGGCGTGAGCGGCACACGACGCGAGGTCCCGAACGATCCCGGACGCAAGGAGCGCATTCTCGACGCAGCCCTCGACGTGATCGCCGAGAGCGGCGTGCACCGGACCACCCATCGCAGGATCGCGGCACACGCGGAGGTCCCGCTGGGCTCCTTGACGTACTACTTCGACGGCATGGCGGACCTGCTCGCCCAGGCCTTCGCCCGGCTGTCGGACACCATGTCCCGGCTCTACCGGCAGACCCTGCAGTCCGCCGCCTCGACGGCCGAGGCCGAGTCGGCCGTCGTCGAGCTGATCTGCGGTCCGGCCTACGCCACGGAACGCGACATGACCCTCATCTTCGAGATGTACGCCTACGCCAATCACAACGAGGCGGTGTCCGTCACGACCCGCACCTGGCTCGAACGCAGCCGGGACAGCCTCGCCCTGCACTTCACCCCCGGCGTCTCCCGTGCGCTCGACGCGCTGATCGAGGGCTGGCCGATGCACCGCGCCTTCGCCGACGCACCCCTGGACCGGCGGCTCGTCGCCGAGACCGTGCACGCGATCGTCGCCGCCGGGCCGCGGCTCTCCACGGACGACACCTGAAACCGGCCGGAACGGCAGCGTGCCGCCCCGGCCGGCGGACGGTCACTGGCCCGGCGTGAGGATGTAGGTGTTGAGGGTGCCCACGGTGCTGAGCGGGGTCGGCGAACCCGTGTCGTACCGGTCCACGGCCAGGTAGTTGGGCTTCTTCCGGGCGGCGGGCGTGCAGAAGTTCAGTGCCCGGTTGAGGAGCTTGCCGTTGTCCGTCGCGGCGGTGGAGGCGATGGGGTAGTCCCGGAAGTGGTTCATCACGAACAGCGGGTGGAACGCGGACGAGTCGGTGGTGAGCGGCCGGTCGGTGCCCCAGCGGCTGTAGCAGGACCAGTCCGAGTCACCGAGACCGGCGCCCATGGACCAGTAGTTCTCCACGGTCCACTCGCGCTGGTACATGACCCCGAAGGTGTCGCGGGTGGTCCAGCCGTTGGCGGTGTCGCTCGCACGCGTCCGGTCGCTGAAGATCAGCAACTGCTTGCCGCGCGCGGCGAGATCGGCCATCGTCGGCCAGCCCTTCGTGGCCACGCCCTCCTGGTCGGGCCGGTACAGCACGTCGGACAGTCCGCTCACGCCCGCGAGGGAGGACTTCAGCACGTCGGAGGAGGCGTAGTCCTCCAGGAACACCGTCGCGAACTGCCCGGGGTTCGCCTTGAGGAAGTCGACGATGCGCTGGAGGTCGGTGGCGAGCGGAACCGGACTGCTGACGCCGTCGCAGCTGTTGTGGCAGAGCACGGCCTGGCCGGAGACGGTGTAGTCGTCGAGCATGAACCCGCGCACCCCGTCGGACAGTTGCCGGCTGATGCCGTAGTTCTGGTTCGGGAACAGACTGACCGGGAACGAGGCGAAGTTGCCGTCTGAGCTGTTGGCGAAGGCGTTGTGGGCGGTCAGGAAAGTGACCTGGTCGAGGGTGCGGGTGTCGGCGGAGGGCATCGCCGTGGTGGCGTAGGAGACCGGGGTGAGGTACCAGCGGGCGAGATCGCCGGAGGAGCCCAGCTGTACGGCACCGGAGTCCGAGGACGATCCCGTCAGGTACTGCGAGGTACCGGGGACGGTGACTGTGTACGTGCTGTCGGCGCCGGCGGTGACCGTCCAGGTGGTGCCGTCCGCACCGCAGGTGGCGGTGACCGCGGCGGTACCGCTGCGCCCCAGGCAGGTGCCGGACTCGTCGGCGTTCTGGAGCTGGTAACCACCGCTGACCGCCACGGCGGTCCACTGCTGGTGGTCCTCGTTGCCCTTGGGGTTGTGGGCCGCGACGGTGCCGCTGCTGTCGGCCGCGTTGAGGCCGGTGACGTAGTTCTGGAGGTAGACCGAGGCGGTGGGGACCGCGGCCGAAGCGGCGCCGGGGAGCAGGACGGGCGCCGACAGGGCGAGGACGGCGGAACAGCACAGGACGCGCAAGGGGCGCAGACGCACGGGAAATCCCTTCGCTGTGGCAGGAGTTGCCGATGGTGACAGAGTCATGGGATACCCGCCGGAATGTGTGCGGCGCCAGTCGTCCAACCTGAATTCCACATCACACAACGAAACTTGATGGTGCGTCAGTGAACAGAAGCCAAGCGTTTCCGGTTCGATCGGTCGGGCCGTCTGTTAGCGTGCGCGGATGGAAGATCTTGGACGCGTGGCGTGGCCGCCCGAGCCGATCAGGACCGAGAGGCTCGTGCTCCGTGAGCCCGAGGCGCGGGACCGTGCGGCGTTCATCGAACTGCTCGCCTCACCGGAGGTGCACACCTACCTCGGCGGTCCCCGCCCGCGTGACGAGCTCGAGCGCGAGACGCCGGAGGTGCCCCAGCGGTGGCCCGGGAGTTTCTTCGTCGAACTCGACGGGGCGATGATCGGCCACATCCTGCTCAGGAGAGCAACCGGTCACCGCCGTCCGGCAGCCGTGGGGAAGGCCGATCTCGGCTACCTGTTCATGCCGCGGGCGTGGGGATTCGGGTACGCCGCCGAGGCGTGCGCGGCGGCACTCGACTGGTTCGACGGCGTCTTTCCCGGCGAGCCGGTGGTGCTCGCCACCCAGACCGCCAACGCCGCTTCGATGCACCTCGCGGCGAAGCTGGGGTTCACCGAGGTGGAGCGCTTCGAGGCCTGGGACGCCGAGCAGTGGCTCGGCATGCGGTCCCCGGTCACGCCGTCCGGTTGAGATGGCGAAGGCGCCCCGCGGTTTCCGCTTCTCACCCGCTCCGGTCGCCGTGCCACGGCCGGCGGGGGCTGTCGCCGAACCGGAGGGTGGGACACGGGCCGTCGGCCGGTCCGAAGTCGCCCGACCCGGCCCGCTCCAGGGCGTCGTCGAGCCAACGGCCCTACCAGGTGCGGAAGTCGGTCTCCAGGCAGTACATCCCGGTGGCGCTCTCCAGGGAGTCCACCCACACCGTCCCCCGCCGCGGTCCGCGCAGCACGAGAAAGAACCAGTCGCCGCACCCGTAGTCCGCGATCGGCAGCCGCCCGTCGCTCCAGGGGGAGTCGAGGTACTGCCCCTGGAGCCGCTCGAAACCCGCGCCGTAGTCCGGGTCGGTCTCCAGGCGGGCCGCATGCGCCTCCCAGTCCTCCGGCCCGCCCAGCAGCTCCTGGAAGTCGACGTCCCCGGTGAGCGGGCTGTCCGCACCCAAGGCCTCCCGGCCCCACCCCTCCGTGATCCGTCCGGTGGCCTCCGCGAGCGGCAGGATGCCGTAGTACGGGCCCGGAGCACCGTCGCCGGCGACCGACAGGAACGCCCGGTAGTCCTCGGGCAGCCGGACGCCCACCAGCCCTTCCAGCGCCTCCAGTTCGCGCTCGCCGACGGGCCGCCCCGGCCGGTACCCGTGGGTGGCGGAGCCGAACAGCGCACGGCCGGGGTCGGCGGCGTCGAGCTGCCGCAGCTTTCTGACGATCTCGTCCACGAAGCGGCATCCTAGGCCCCGTTCACCGGGCCGCCGACCGGCTCAGGCCACGGACCGCTGGGCGTACGGGACGAGTTGGACCGGGCCGACGAGGCCGTACGCCTGGCGGGTGGCCGTTCCGAAGACCGCCGGGTTGCTGATCCGCAGCCGGTTGAACAGCGGGGTGGCGACCTCCACTTCGACGGTGTTGGAGCCGGGGCGGAGCAGTGCGCCGAGGTCCACCACGGGGTTGAGGCGGTCGACGGGACCGAGCCGGGTGCCGTTGACCGTGACCCGGCAGGTGTCGCTGACACCGCCCAGCCGCAGCACGGCGCCCATCGAGGAGGTCCACGTCTCCGGAAGCGTGACGGTCGTGCGGTAGCGGCCGATGCCGCCGACGTCGGCCAGCTCCGGGATCTGCGACCAGGGCAGCAACGCGTCGAGGGCGAGGGTGTGTTCGACGATCTCGGTGCTGGTGGCGTCGGCGCCGGGCCGCCAGTCGTCGACCGCGAGACTCCACCGGTCGAGGACGACGGCCGCGGGGACCTCGGAGAACTCCGCGGTGATCGTACGGCCGTTGGACAGGGTGGTGGTGTACGTGCCGGCCGTCGCCGCGCGGACGGTCAGCGAGCCGTCCGCGAACAGCACGCTGTCCGCGTCGGTGGCCACCGCGTGCGGACGGGCACCGGTACGGTCCCCGAACACGGCGGGCCTCGCCAGCGCGACGACGAGCGTCTCGCCGGGCTGGAGCGTCACCCGGAACGTGAAGGCGTCCCCGTCCTGGGTGTACTGGGCGAGCCGGGAGACCCGCCCGGTCCAGGGATCGAGGAGGTAGGGGACCGTGCCGGAACCCGGGTGCCGGGTGCTGCGCAAGGTCACCGAGTGGTCGATGGCGGCGACCGGCGGCTTGACCGTCTCCGCGTGCTTGCCGTTGCACAGGTAGTAGAAGTCGGCCTCGTCGGTCACGCGGTGCGCGTTGAGGAGAGTGGAGGACGTGGCGTAGGTGACGTCCGGCGTGACCCCGAGTTCCGTGAAGGCCGCGCCGACCAGCGTCTTGTCGCTGACCTGTCGGACGTTCGCCAGGGCCAGCAACTCGGCGGTGAGGGCGCGCAGTTCGGCGGTCTCACCGCTGTCGGGGAGCCCCGGGGTGAGGGCCTGGTCGAAGGCGCCGAGGAGCACGGTGGGCAGCCCGGCCCGCGCGAAGCCGAGCAGCCGGCGGGCGTCGGCGACGGCCAGCGTGGGGGTGGAGCCGTAGAAGAAGTCGCCTTCGAGGAAGAGCGCCTTGTAGGCGGGCCCGTCCGGCGCGAGCCGCTTCCCGGAGACCCTGGCCGACGGCAGGTCGAGCAGGGGCCCGCTGAGGAACTGGTGGGTCCAGCCGAGCGGAACGCCCGTGGAGGTCAGCCAGGACGCGCCGATGCCGGTCGCGGTGTAGCCGGTCTGCCGGAAGACGGCGACGTCCGCGCGGGCGGTACCGGACTGGAGCACCTGGTGCACACGGCCGAGGTAGCCGGCGACGTCCGGGGCGTGCCGCCACGTCGGCTGTCGCGGCCCCCACGACTCGCCGTATCCCGGCGCGCCGCCGTACGGGCTGAACGCGGCGAACCCGGGCCAGCTGACGCCCGGCGCGGTGGCATAGGAGAAGCCGTGGATCACCGTCTGGTTGACGCCCGCCGCGTACGCACCGCCCATGGTGCGCAGGAACCTGTCCCAGGTGGTGTTGTAGGCGCCGCCGGCGTACGCGCCCGCCTCGCACGACAGCACCCGTCGGCCGGCCATGTCGCGGCCCCCGGCCAGGCAGCGGTAGTCGTCGAGGTTCTTGAAGCCGAGGGACTCGCCCTCGGGGATGTCGAGGACGGCCGCCGAGGCGATCGCGTCGGTCTGCAGGCCGTACGGCTGTGAGCGCAGCTTCATGCCGTGCCCGTGCGCCCACTCCTTGAGCGCCCCCAGGTGGTGCTCGTTGAACAGGTTCGACACGGTCTCCCAGAAGTCGTGCCGGATCTCCTGGGTGAGCCGGGCCTCGAAGGCGAAGACCTGGTTGCCGCTGTCGAGGACGACGGCCGGCAGATACGGCAGCAGGTCGCGCCCGGTGTGCCGGCGGAACGCGTCCGGCAGTCCGGGGGTCCACTGCAGCGCCTTGGTCTCCAGTTCCACGGAGTCCTCGAAGAAGGCACCGCCCGCCGATCCGAGCAGTCTGCGCAGGGTGGGGTCGAGGATCTCGCCGTCCCAGTAGCGGGTGACGGCTGCGGTCCCCGCCGCGCTGAAGTGGTCGACGACATATGCGGCGGGGGAGGAGTGCGGTCCCGCCTCGGGCTGCTGCCCCGAACCCCGCTGCCAGTACGACAGGATCACCCAGGTCGCCTGGTCGGGCGGGGTCCAGCTCAGGTTGCCGTCCGACACCTGGGCGGTGAGGTCGGTGACGCTGTCCGCGTCCAGCCCGGTCGCCTTGCCGCTGGAGTAGGCGGTGTTCACCCGGGCGGCCTGCACCGCGAGCAGGGTCTGCACGGTCACGCCGGAGGCCGCCGCGCGGACCGGGGCCGGCACGGGTCCGTCGTAGGCGGCGCCACCCGTCGACGTGGCCTTCCCGTAGGCGAGTTCCTTCACCGCCGCGTCGTCGTCGGGGGTGACGCCCGGTACGGCGACGGGCCAGCTCGGGCCGAGGGTGAGGTCGACGGTCAGACCGCGCCGGGCCGCCTGGCGCAGCGCCGCCGCCACCCCGTCCCGCCAGGCGGTGCTGCCCCAGCCGTGGTGGGCGGTGTCCAGCACGGAGGTGTCGGTGACGCTGTGGTGCACGGCAGCGATCTCGGCCCCGCCGAATCCCGCGTCCGCCATCTGGTCGATCTCCCGCGCGACCTCGACGGGGTCCACCAGCCCGTCCGGCCACCACCAGCGGAACCTCGGCCGGACCGCCTTCGCCGGTGCGGCGAACCAGTCCGCCGCGGGTACGGCCGGCGCGGCGACGGCCCTCGCCGCGGGCCCGAGCGGAGCGAGCACACCGGCCGCCAGGCCGGCCGCCAGCACCGACCGACGGGTTGTCCCGCCGCGCTGAGAGGGGGATTCGAGCATGGTTCAGCCCCAAGTGGTCCCAAGGGTGGTCATGGACAAAGCTCGATTGAATCGATTCATTCACATCGGGCGCGGGAACCGTAATCCGGGCTTCGAACTGAGGTCAATAGGCTCGACAACGATTCAAGTTGATGACATTGGAGGGCAGGACCCCGGCGCGGCGAATGTCCGTCCGTCGTCCCGGGCGGAGGGTTGTCTGTCCTGAGGACACGGCGAACCCCTCGGCGGAGAGGGGCTGGACTCGTCGCCCGACGGCACCGATCGTGGGCGGTATGAACGATCACCGCACGGCACCCGCCGACCCTGCCGAACCCGCCACCGCGCACGGCCCTTCCGGTACGGAGGCCGACGAGGTCCGCCGGTTCCAGGAGCGGCTCGGACTTCCCGGGCTGGTCGACGTCCACACGCACTTCATGCCCGAGCGGGTCCTGCACAAGGTCTGGAACTACTTCGACACGAACGGACCGCTGATCGGCGGGCTCGCATGGCCGATCACCTACCGGAAGGAGGAGGCGGAACGGACCGCCCTCCTCCGGGAGTTCGGCGTCCGGGCCTTCACCGCGATGCTCTACCCGCACAAGCCCGGGATGGCGACCTGGCTGAACGCGTGGGCCGCCGAGTTCGCCCGCCGTACCCCCGACTGTCTGCACACCGCGACCCTCTTCCCCGAGCCGGGCGTCGAGACGTACGTCCGCGAGGCTGTCGACGCGGGCGCCCGGGTGTTCAAGGCGCACGTCCAGGTGGGGGCGTACGACCCGGCCGACGAACTCCTCCGGCCGGCCTGGGGATTGCTGGCCGATGCCGGGATTCCCGTGGTGATCCACTGTGGCTCGGGTCCCGCGCCCGGCAAGCACACCGGACCCGAGGCGATCGCACGGGTCCTGGCACGGCATCCGAGGCTGCGCCTGATCGTCGCGCACATGGGGATGCCCGAGTACGAGGACTTCCTCGGCCTGGCCGAACGGTACGAGGAGGTGCGGCTGGACACGACGATGGCGTTCACCGACTTCACCGAGCAGTTCATGCCGTTCCCGCGCCGCGCCGTGCCCCGGCTCGCCGCCCTCGGCGACCGCATCCTGCTCGGCTCCGACTTCCCCAACATCCCCTATCCGTACGTGCACCAGCTGCACGCCCTGGAGCGTCTGGACCTCGGACAGGAGTGGCTGCGGGCGGTGTCCCACGACAACGCGGCACGGCTGTTCGGGGTGTGAACCGAACGAGCTCAGTCCCCCGGCGTCGCGGCCACCACGGAGATGCCCGACTCCTGCGCGTCGAACATGCCGATCAGCTCCGCCAGCCCGACCGTGCCGCCCACGTGGTCGATCAGCACGACGGACTGCGGTACGCCGTCGTGCTCGGGCGGCACGAAGTCGGTGACGGTCTCACGGCGCACGAGCACGACACAACCGTCATGAGCGGGGTCGCTGGGCAGTTCGGCGAGGTGTGCACGCAACGCGGCCGGATGTGACTCCAGGTCGCCGGCGAGGAGGTTCCGGTGGGCCAGCAGGGACACACTGAGCCGTTCCCCCGCCCGCTCGTACCGCGCCCAGAGATCCCCCGGCAGCAGGTAGAACACGCCCTCGTCCACCTCGTGCCCCCGGTTCTTCAGCACACACACCATGGGCTCGGCCGGGTCGGAGGACGCCTGGTCGATGGCCAGGATCACTCCCTGGGCGTCAGGGTCGAACGAGGGGATCCTGCCGATCCACATGCGGGCGGTGCCGTCCATGGCCCGCATTCAAGCACACGGTTCCACCGGCGGCTCACGGTCCTCCGCGCTCCGGCTCCCGACCGCCGGACGGGCTCAGGGGAGTTCGGCGCCGATGAGGTTGCGCAGCATCGTGCGCAGATGGGCCGGCATGTCGATGACGTCCGGGCTGAGCAGCCACTGGATCTGCAGGCCGTCGATGAAGGCGATGAGGTCCGCCGCCAGCCCCGACGCCTCCACATGGGGGCGCAGGAGTCCGCGTCGTGCCAGGTCGTCGACGGCCGACTGCATCTGCCGGCGGGTGCGTTCGTAGCGGGCGACGAAGTACGGCCGCGCCGGGTGGTCCGCCGCGGTGGACTCGCTCGACAGCACCGCGAACAGGCTCACGATCAGCGGGTTGGCCTGGTTGTGCGCGACGAGCCGGATCATGCTGGCGAAGTACTCCAGGCCGTCGTGGTTGACCGCCCCCGACCGGAAGAAGTGCTCGTCGTCCTGGCGCTCGCGCTCCTCCAGGACCGCCTCCAGCAGCGACTCCTTCGTCGGGAAGTGATGCAGCAGCCCCGCGCGCGAGACACCGCAGGCGGCGGCGAGCTGGACCATGCTCGCGTTGCGGTAGCCGACCTGCCCGAACGCGGTGAACGCCGCCTCGATGATCTGCGCGCGCCGACGCTCCCCCTTGGGGTAGTTCCGTGGGGCCGTCCCCTGCCGTGCCGCCGCCCTTTCCATACGAAGATGCTAACCACCCCTAGAAACCGTCACCCCTGTCGGTATTCTGTTCTCCGACCGTCCGCCCGAGAGGAGTCCCTCATGTCGACACCGCAGATGTCGGTCCAGCTCTACTCCGTACGCAAGGCCCTGGAGGCCGACGAGGACGCGGCCCTGGGCCGCCTGGCCGCGCTGGGACTGAGCAACGTCGAGGCCTTCGGCTTTGTGCACCGCGCGGACGAACTCGCCGACGCACTCGGCAGGCACGGCCTGTCCGCGCGCACCGGACACGCCGGTTTCCTGTCGGGCGACGGAGCGTCCGGAGCCACCCTGGACGAGACGTTCCGGGCTGCCCGCCGACTGGGCGTGGAGATCCTCTTCGACCCGTTCGTGCCCGCGTCCCGCTGGGCCGACGAGAAGGAGATATCCCGCACCGCCACCCTCCTGAACGAGGCCGCGGCGCGCGCCGCCGACCACGGTCTGCGGGTCGGCTATCACAACCATTCGCAGGAGTTCGTGCACACCGTCGGGGGCGTCAACGCCTTCGACCGCTTCGCCGACCAGCTCAACCCGGAAGTCGCCCTGGAGATCGACCTGTTCTGGGCCTCGGCCGGCGGCAACGACGTCGTCTCCCTGCTGAACCGGCTGGGCTCACGCGTGCGCGCCCTGCACGTGAAGGACGGTCCGGTCATCGACGACCCGTTCACCTCGGGCGCCCCCTTCGACCCGGCCGACACCCGGCAGGTCGCCGCGGGCAGGGGAGAGGTACCGCTGGACGCCTCGCTCGACGCGGCCCGGCACGCCGAGTACGCCATCATCGAGTTCGACCACTACGACGGTGACATCTTCGAGGGCATCGCGGCCGGCGTCTCCTACCTGAACGGGAAGGGCATCGCCTGATGGCGGCACGGAACCCGGTCGGCGTCGGCGTCATCGGCGCCGGCAACATCAGCGACCAGTACCTGACCAACCTCACCAGGTTCCCCGACGTCCACGTGGCCGTCGTAGGAGATCTCGACACCACGCGGGCCGAGACCCAGGCCCGCAAGTACGGCGTCGAGGAGTGGGGAACCGCGGCGGATGTCCTCGCCCACCCGGACGCCGACATCGTCGTCAACCTGACCGTCCCCGCCGTCCACGCGGAGGTCAGCTCGGCGATCCTCGCCGCGGGCAAGCACGTCTGGTCCGAGAAGCCCGTCGCCGTCGACCGGGCCGACGCCCGAGCCCTGCTCGACCAGGCGGCCGCGGCCGGCCTGCGGATCGGCGTCGCCCCCGACACGATTCTAGGCCCCGGCCTCCAGACGGCCCTGCGGGCGATCGCCCGCGGCGACATCGGCACCCCGCTGTCCGCGCAGACCGTCATGCAGTACGCGGGACCCGACCTGTGGCACCCGAACCCCGAGTTCCTCTTCGCCGAGGGCGCCGGACCCCTCTTCGACATGGGGCCGTACTACCTCACCACCCTGGTCTGTCTGTTCGGCTCGGTCACCCGGGTCGCCGCGCTCGGCTCGACCGCGCGCGAGGTCCGCACGGTACGCAGCGGCGAGCGGGCGGGCACCGAGTTCACCGTCGCCGTACCCACCCATGTCTCCGCGCTGACGCGGTTCGAGGGAGGCGGCGTCGGCCAGAGCGTGTTCAGCTTCGACTCCCCGCTCACCCGCACCGGATTCGTCGAGATCACCGGCACCGAGGGCACCCTGGTCCTGCCCGACCCCAACACCTTCGCCGGCGACGTCAGGATCACCCGGGTGCCCCAGCGGGGCCGGGACCCGGAGTGGGAGACCGTCCCGCCCGTCGGCGTCGAGGCCGGCCGCGGTCTCGGCGTCCTGGACATGGCACGGGCCATCCGCGGCGGACACCCCCACATCGCCACCGGCGACCTCGGCTACCACGTCCTGGACACCATGATGTCCATCGACGAAGCCGTCGCCTCCGGCGAGACCGTCCACGTCACCAGCGCCGCCCCCACGACACCGCTCGTCCCCGAGGACCGGGACCCCTACGGAGCCACCCTGTGACCGAACCCCTGCGTGCCGGACCTTTGCGCGCCGGACCCCTGCGTGCTGGACCCTTGCGCGCCGGATTCATCGGCGGCGGCTTCATGGCGGCCGTGCACACCCGCGCGAGCCGCGCCGCCCGCGGCCACCTCGCCGCCCTCGCGAGCTCGACCCCGGAACGCGGTGAGCAGGCCGCACGGGACCTCGGCGTCGAACGGTCCGAAGCGGACGCCCACAGCCTCACCGCGGCCGGCGACCTCGACATCGTCCACGTGTG
Source organism: Streptomyces sp. NPDC048277 (assembly GCF_040652235.1). Lineage (NCBI taxonomy): Bacteria > Bacillati > Actinomycetota > Actinomycetes > Kitasatosporales > Streptomycetaceae > Streptomyces > Streptomyces sp. NPDC048277. The sequence continues at coordinate 309,022 of NZ_JBEZLQ010000003.1, read as the reverse complement.
CAGCCCCAACCGCCTGCACACCGAACACACCCTGGCGGCGCTGGCCGGGGGCGCGCACGTCATCTGCGAGAAGCCGCTGGCGACCACGGCGGCGGACGCCGAACGCCTGGTCCGTGCCGCGCACGAGGCCGGACGGGTGGCGGCGGTCCCCTTCGTCTACCGCTACCACCCGATGGCCCGCCAGGCCCGCTCCCTCGTGGCCGACGGCCAACTCGGCACGGTCCTCACCCTGGACGCCGCCTACCTCCAGGACTGGCTCCTCGACCCCGGCGACACCAACTGGCGCACCGACCCCGAGGCCGGCGGTGCCTCCCGCGCCTTCGCCGACATCGGCTCCCATCTGTGCGACCTCGTGGAGTTCGTCTCCGGACAGCGCATCCACCGACTCACCGCCCGCACCCGGACCGTCTTCGGCCGCCGCGCCGACACCGAGGTCACCAACGAGGACACGGCCGCACTCCTCGTGGAACTCGGCAACGGGGCGCTGGGCACCCTGCTCGTCAGCCAACTCGCCCCCGGCCGCAAGAACAGCCTCACCTTCGAACTCCACGGCACCCGCCAGAGCGCCCGCTTCGAACAGGAACGCCCCGAGGAACTGTGGATCGGCAGGCGAGAGGGATCGCAACTGCTCCTGCGTGACCCCGCGACCGCCGCCCCCGACTCCGCCCGTATGTCGGTCCTGCCGCCCGGACACGCCCTGGGATACCAGGACGCGTTCACGGCGTTCGTCACCGACGTCTACAGCGCCGTACAGGGCGGACACCCCGAGGGAATGCCGACGTTCGCCGACGGACTGCGCGCCGCACGGCTCACCGAGGCCGTACTGGCCTCCGCCGCGCAGCACGGCGCCTGGATCGAGACCGCACCCGAGACTTCAGCCGAGACGGAGGACCGCACATGACCGCATCCACCCACCCCGTCACCCTGTTCACCGGACAGTGGGCCGACTTTCCCTTCGAGGAGGTCGCCCGGCTCGCCGCCCAGTGGGGCTACGACGGCCTGGAGATCGCCGCCTCGGGAGACCACCTCGACCTCCAGCGCGCCGACGAGGACGACGCCTACGCGGCATCACGCCTGGAGATCCTCGACCGGCACGGCCTCAAAGTCCACGCCATCTCCAACCACCTGGCCGGACAGGCGGTCTGCGACGCCCCCATCGACTTCCGCCACCAGGCGATCCTGCGCCCCTACGTATGGGGCGACGGCGACGCGGAAGGCGTCCGGCAGCGCGCCGCCGAGGACATGAAGCGCGCCGCGCGCGTGGCCCGCAAACTCGGTGTGGACACCGTGGTCGGCTTCACCGGCTCCGCCATCTGGCCCTACGTCGCCATGTTCCCGCCGGTCCCCGCCTCCGTCATCGACGCGGGCTACGAGGACTTCGCCACCCGCTGGAACCCGATCCTCGACGTGTTCGACGCGGAGGGCGTGCGCTTCGCCCACGAGGTCCACCCCGGCGAGATCGCCTACGACTACTGGACCAGCGTCCGCACCCTGGAGGCGATCGGCCACCGCGAGGCCTTCGGCTTCAACTGGGACCCCAGCCACATGATGTGGCAGAACATCGACCCCGTCGGCTTCATCACCGACTTCAAGGACCGCATCTACCACGTCGACTGCAAGGACACCCGGCTGCGCCCCCGCAACGGCCGGGCCGGCGTCCTCGGCTCGCACCAGCCCTGGGGCGACCCGCGCCGGGGCTGGGACTTCGTCTCCACCGGCCACGGCGACGTCCCCTGGGAGGACGCCTTCCGAGCCCTGGAGTCCATCGGCTACGACGGTCCCATCTCCATCGAGTGGGAGGACGCCGGCATGGACCGCCTGCACGGCGCGGCCGAGGCGGTCACCTTCGTACGATCGCTGCTCTGGCCCCTTCCGAAGGCGTCCTTCGACGCCGCGTTCAGCAACCAGTAGCCGACCCGGGCCGCCAGGCTGCCGGTCAGGCAGTCAGGCGGTCTCGGAGCGCACGATCACGACCGGGCAGGGGGCGTGCTGGGACACGTGCTGGCTGACGGACCCGAGCAGCGCGCGGGCGAACCCGCCGCGCCCCTTGCTGCCGACGACCACCACCTCGGCGCCCTGCGCGGCCCGCAGCAGGATGTCCGCGGCATTGCCGTGCACCACATGCGAGTCGACCGAGCCGGCCGCGTCCGCACCCAGCACGTCGGTCAGTTCCTGCCGCATCCGCTGCCGGGCCTCCTCCTCGTCGATGTCCATGTCCACGGCGGGCCCGGACCAGTTCTGCAGCCCCTGCAGTTCCCAGGCGGCGATCGCCTCGACGGCGCCGCCGACGAGAGCGGCGTAGCGCACGCCCCAGCGCAGGGCGGCGTACGAGGCCGGTGATCCGTCGACGCCGACCACGACCCTCGGCCCGGAGGCATGCCTGTCCATGTGTCCCACCTCTCCGACGGCTCCCGCGCAGCCCGGCCGCACGCCTCCACGCTGCGCGAGCCCCGGCCGCCCCGCCAGAAATGGACCGCCAGGCGCATGACGGACGTCGTGCCCGCATCGCCTCGCGGCAGGATCCCGGCGAGGCGATGCGCGCTCCGGCCGGTCAGCCCCGCCCGGTGCCCGGCAGGACCTGGACCGTGTCGCCGACGGCACGCTCCCCGGTCGCGTCGGAGGTGACGTTGACGAGGGAACCGTCGACCGCCATCGCGGTGGAGCCGCCGCCGTCGAGGTTGAGTGCCTGTACGGCGCCCAGGGAGCGCATGAAGTCGGCGGCCTCGGCGAGCGTGAAGCCCTCGCTGACGCCGGGCTGACGGCCGTCGACGGTCACCAGGAGCAGCCTTCCGCGGCGGTCGACACCGGCCAGGGTGCGGGGCTGGCGCACATTGGACCAGGCGAAGCCGAAGGAGAGGTCGAGCGGGTCGAGCGTGCCCTCGGTGGCGGCGTCGATGTGGACGCGGCCGTCCTCGACCAGGGTCGGCGCCGCACTGACGATGCTGTCGTCGGGACCGAGCCGCACCTGGCGCCCCGAGGCGTCCCGGACGACCTCGCGCAGCTCCAGGCGACGGCCCACCTCGGCGTGCTCGGTGAGCCAGTCGGCCGCCGACCCCGTACCCTGCAGGACCGAACCACCGGCCGGCACGGAACCGCCCCGGTCACCGCGGGAGACGACGACACCACGCCGGTCCAGTACCACCTGGACGCCGGTTCCGGTCGGCAGCGGTGCCCCGAACGCGGGGGTGAATCGCACCAGGTCGTCCGCCAGCGTGCAGGTGACGTCCTGACGGGGGAGTGCGGTGGGTACGGCACCCGGACGGCCGCAGTCGCGCACCTTGCCCGGGACCCGGTTGATGCCCTCCACCGCATGGACGTCGGAGCCGATCCGGACGGTGACGGTGGTGGACAGGTCCGCGACCCGCATGTGCCGTCCGCCGTCCTGGAGGATCAGCGCGGCACGCGAGCCGACCGCCATGGACTGCAACTCGCCGTGCACCGCGGACAGTCCGGCCGAGGTGCCCTGGACGCCGTCCGCGTCGGAGGTGACGAAGAACCCGCCGTTGACGCCCACCAGGGAGCCCAGACGGGCCGCCACCGTCGAGGTCTTCTCACGATCGGCGGCATTGCCACCGTCGCTCACCTCGACCGTGCCCCGCAGCCGGGCCGGGTCGATGACGGCGACGTGGACGCGTTCCGCGTCGGCGCGCTGCCGTCCGTCGTAGCCCGTCCACTCGACGGACGTACGGAAACCGGCCGCCGACACCGCCGAGTTGAGCGTGCCCGCCTCGGCCTGCGTGCCGAACGCGCCGACTCGGACCTGCCACCCCATCGTGCCGCGCGGGGTGTCGGAGTACTGGTCCCACGTCACCCGCTCGACGCGCGGTGTGAACCCGGCGGCCCGCAACTGCCCGGCAGTCGTGTCGGCCCAGTCGCGGTCACCGAGCGGGGCCCAACTGGCCGCGCCAGTAAGCCGATTGACGGCCGGGGCCTGGACGGTCACCGTCCACGCACCGGCGGCCTGCGGATCGTTCAGCACCCCGGTGCGCACCTGGACGCCCGGCGCCACGTGCTGCGTCGTCCACGCGATGGCGTCGGCCGCCGGGCTGCCGGCCCGTGCGCTCGCGCTGCCCGGCGGCACGAACGCCACCAGCGCCAGAACGGTCCCCAGGACGAACCCCCGCCCGGCTCTCCGCCGCACACCGCGCACCGCGCGTCCGGACATCTCGGCTCTCACGGACATGCCACTCCTGACGTACGACTCCAGCGATGCCACCCGGCACACCCGCACCGCCCCCCGCCATCCCAGTCCGACGCGAAGGCCCCCACATGAAGGAGCGGGCACCTGCCGGGGAAGCCTCGCTGACATCCGACATACCCGGCAGGCAGGATGGGGTCATGCCCACCCTGGTTGTCGAGATCCACGTACCGTTGCTGCCCACGCCCGGCCTGCCGGAAGGCTCCTACCCGTTTCCCTGGATCGCGTTCGTCAGTGACGACGAGGCCGAGGAGTTCGGCCTCGGACGACGTGTGCCGCTTCCGCTGCCTGCGGCCTGAGGGCCGGTGCGGAGCGTGGCTGTCGGGTGCGTCAGCCGAGGTTGGCGCGGAGCATGGACGCGCCGAGCGGGGTCAGGGTGTGCAGGACGCTCGCTGCCTGTCGCTGGCTGGTGATCAGGCCCGCGTCGCGCAGCACGGTGGTGTGCTGGCTGATCGAGGACGCCGAGACCCCGGCGACGCGGGCGAGTTCACCGGTGGTCGCGCCGGCGGCGGCCGCGCGCAGCACGGTGGCCCGGGTGCGGCCCAGCAGGGAGGTCAGGGAGGTGCCGGCGCTCTGGACAGGGGGCGGCTGGTGGTGCAGCGGGTACACGAGGACCGGAGGCAGGACGGGGTCGGCCATCGGGACCGGGGTCTGCCAGCAGAAATAGGACGGTACGAGCTTCAGGCCGCGGCCGTCGAGCCGGAGGTCCCGGTCGACGGTGGGGTGGCCGACGTAGAGGACCGGTCGCTTCCAGCGGATGTCCGGGCCGAGGCCGCCCAGCAGGGCCTCGACGCCGCCGTCCAGCAGCGTCCGGCACCGGATGATCCGGTCCGCGTCGATGCGCGCCTGTATGTCGTCGCCGTACGGGGCGATCGCGGTGTCGTGGTAGTCCCGCAGGGCCTGGACCAGCTCACGACGGCTGTCCGGGCGGGCCAGTTCCGGCACCCAGGGCGGGGCTCCCGAGATCCGGGCCAGGGTCTGCAACTCGGCCAGCACCCGGCGGGGCGGGGTGGCCAGCACCGCCTCCAGACCGGCCTCCAACCCCTCTGACGACTCCGCCGGATTGAGGAAGTCCGGGTAGTAGGGGCCCCGATGGAAGAGCGGCAGCAGCATCTTCCGCAGGACCCGGTCCAGTCCGTTCCCACGTAATCGCTGACACGTACCGCGGTACCAGTGTGCGTAGGCCCAGCGGCCCTGCCGGGTCTGGAAGCGGTGCATGCTCAGCGCGACCTCCCACAACGGATCCGGCTCGTGCACAACGCGCGTCCGGGCAAGGTCGACGTCCGTGAAATGAATGCGGAGCATGCGGTCCCCCCAAACCCCAACGGGCCCTGGTCCGGGGCCTGTTCACATCAGCATGGCCAGCCCCGTCCGGCGCTGAACACCCACGAAATCCGAAAAACATACGGAGCAACGGATTCCCCCCTGGCGACCTGCCTCTTTAAGGCCACGCTGCACATCATGGCCACCGGTTGGCGCCTCTGACACCGTGAATCCCGTCCATGCCATTCACCCTGCTCAGTCACCGTTCAGGGAGCGACAACATGAAGAGAATGTCCGCCGTCGCGGCCGGCGTCGTCCTGCTGCTCGGCTCGGCGGTCGGCACCGCGGCCGCCGACTCGTCCGGAAGCCCCGTCATCGCCGGCTCCACCTCGTCGGCCCTGTCCGCCCAGGTCGCCACGCCCGCGGCCGTTCCGTCCGGCTGCTCGGCCGGGTACCTGTGCTTCTGGGTCAACATCGGCTACAGCGACGGGCCGGGCAAACTGTCCGGAACGAACGCCAACTGGACCGCCTTCTCCCACTCGACGTGCGCCAGCAAGACGTGGAACGACTGTGCCTCGTCGATCTACAACGACGGCACGACCGACAACGCCGTGGTGTACACCGACGCCAACTACTCGGGCAGTTCGGGCGTGATCGACAAGGGCACGGGCGGAGACCTCACCTCGGCCTGGAACGACGTGATCTCGTCCAACTCCTGGGTGGCGCCCTGACCCCGCACCGGTAACGACCTCGCGGGCGGCCGGAGTTCCGCTTCCGGCCGCCCGTCACGGGCACATCCCATCCGAGTCGCAGGAAGCGTTTCCACGATGCCGACGGTCTCCACGCGCCTTGTCCGTACACCCCGAATCGGCGGCCTCCTCGCCTGCGCCGCCGCAGGTGCTCTCGTACTCGCGGGATGCGCGAGCTCCGTCTCGACACCGCGTGCCACCCGGGCCGACGTGATCACGCCGGTCGGGCTCGATCTGCTCACCGATTCCGGAACCTACCCGGCCGCCGAGAAATCACTGACCCGCGCGGAGTCCCGACTCATCGCCTCCTGCATGACGGCCCAGGGCCTCCGTTACGTGGTCGCCGACCCCACCTCTGCCTCCGCGACCACCCCGAGCGCCCAGGTGAACCTCCAACGGCGACGCAGCCAGGGCTACGGCCTGTACGAGCAGTACGCTCCCGCCACCGGAGAACCGACGCCGACGCCCGCCGCGAACGCATCCTCGTCGAACGACGCGTACGTCCGGCGCCTTCCCGCCGCACAGGCGGCCGCCTATATGACGGCACTGCGCGGCGGCACGTCCGACCTGCGTACGTTCCGCATGTCGGAGGGCACCCTCGAATTCTCGGTGAAGGGCTGCGAGGCGGACAGCCGCAGACGGTTGTACGGCAGCCTGACCACATACGCGGAGTTGGCGGCCATCCCCCAGAACCTGAACGCCACGCTGACCGGCCCTGTCCAGCGCGACGCCGCCTACAAGGCCCTGATGCGGAAGTGGAGCACCTGCATGGCCGCCCAGGGCTACCACTACGCGCTGCCGAGCGACGCCCAGGCCCGGCTCAAGGCGTCGTACACCCGGTCCGGCGCCACCCGGGCCCTGCGCGGGCGGGAGATCGCGACCGCCGTGGCGGACGGTACCTGCGCGCTGCGCCTGCGGATCCCGTCCGAGGTCGTGGCGATCAGAAAGCGCCTGGCCGCTTCCGTACTGACCACACAACAGAAGTCCGCCATGGTCGAGTTGGCGAAGTCCTGGCAGAAGGCGACGGCGACCGCGAAGGAGGTCGTCCGACAGTCCGGCGAGGCTGGGTGAGTCCACTGCACGGCCGCGGACGTAGGTGGGGGCCGGGGCCTGTCCGTGCAGCGTTCGTTGCCCAGAGGGATGGGCTCGTTCTTCAAGCAGGGCGTGCGCCCGCAGCCGCGGCGAAGCGGGCGCAGCCGAAGGCGGAGCGCATCCGGAAGTACGGGGCGATGCGTTTCGCGGACTACGCCGAGGAGTGGAAGGCCGGGCAGCGCCATCCGGCCGTTTAGGGCAGGCTGCGGACGCCCGGCTCGGGGCGACTTCAGGGCTGGACACCGGGCACGGCCGCCGTACCGGCGCCGGCTTCGGCGCGCTGCTGGTCCGGCTGTACTTCTCCACACGTTCACGCCAACGCCGGCTACGGGGTCGAGGGCACTTTCGAGGAGAGCGCCCTGGACCCCTTCCGTCACCAGTTCGACGTGAACGTCCTCGACGTCGTCGCGGTCACCCAGGCGGTCCTGTCCCGTCCGCGCGAGCGCAGTGCCGGGCACAAGGCTCGCCTTCCGGCGTCCGGGCCTGAGCTACTGCTGGGCGCGGCCCGGGTTGTCGGACTGGCCGGGCCTGCTCTGGGTGACGGCGAGCAAGTAACGCACCTGCTGCACGGAGTGGATGGTGGTGAGGCCGGGGATGTTGACGGGCTGTGGATGCCGGCCCTCAAGGGTGGTGTTGTAGTAGTCGGACGCCCGGTTCCAGTGGTCTTCGAGCTGGATGAGCCAGGGCTGCAGCCCGTGCTTGAGGGTGTAGTCGGTCAGGACGGTGCGGATCATCCTCTCGGTGTCCCAGAAGCGGGCGGCCTCGGAGGTGAACTGAGTCATGAGGGCCAGGGATCGGGCTGTGGGTTGCAGGTTGTGCCCGGTCGGGTTGGTCACCCTGGCCAGTTGCAGGATGCTGTTGCGGATGTCGAAGAAGCTGACCGGCATCGACTCGCTGCCTCGCCCGGCCGCTTGGCGCATGGAGTTGTAGTTGCTGCCCATGTGCAGCGCGATCGGGTTGGTGTGGATGTCGGAGGGAATCCGGGGGCTGTCGGTCACCGCCATGATGTCGTGAAGGGACTGCCGCTGGTCATTGAAGGCCCAGGTCGTGCCGTGCTCGTTGGAGAACCCGAGGACGTACATGTCCCACGGGCGGATCCATAAGGTGACACGGTGGACATGGCCGTTGTAGTCCGGGGCGCTGAGCGTCACCATGACCAGACCGACGGGGCCGCCGGTGCGCATCATGCCGTTGGTGGTGAAGGAGACCGCGTTGCGCAGGCTGGCGACGAAGTTCGAGTAGGAGATGCGGAGCGAGTTGCCGGGGTGTTCTCCCAGGTCCATGTACACATGGGAGAGCTGGCCGTAACCGGTGCTCGCCTGGGCCGCGCCGCTGGGGAGCAGTACGGCCGCCAGCATGGCGGCCAGCGCGACGAGGGACGCCAGGACCGTCCTGATGCGGCGCCGCAGAGCAGGCACGGGGCTGCCGCCGTCATCGGGCGGGAGTCCGTCCGGTTGTGCCTGGCCCTCGGCCGCCACCACCACAACTGCCATCACTGCCTCCTAGGGGTTGTTCCTGCCGCCCTTGAGGGCGCCTCACAACGCATCTTGGAGAGTGCGGCCGACGGTCTCTTCGGCCATACGACTGCCGGACATGCTTACCGACCGGATCGTGGTACGCCTGAGCTCGACCACCGGCCGTCGAGCTATTGGCCCTGGCTCGGCGCCCATGGTCAGGGAGCGGTCAACGACACCATCCAAGGAGCCACGTATGCCTAGGCGTTCGGTGGCTTTGGCAGTCGATTGACGGAAGGGTGGGCACCCGCCCGGCCCGTACGCTGGCCGCCATATCTCGTGAGCAGCGGATCAGGGAGCGGGCATGGATTCTGCGGCGAACGGTTCGGGCGTCCGGTTCCGGAATGAACAGGTCGTCTTCGCGCGGATGCGCGGAACCCAGGACCGGATCGCGGACGCGATCACCACCTTCTCCGGAACCATGTTGTTCGTCTACATCCACGCGGCGTGGTTCACCGTCTGGATCGCCTTCAACGAGCGGCTGTTCGGCCACTCGGCGGTCTGGGACCCGTACCCCTTCGGGCTGCTCACGATGATCGTCAGCCTGGAGGCGATCTTCCTGTCCACCTTCGTGATGGTGAGCCAGAACCGCCAGGCGGCCCGCGAGAAGATCCGCGCCGACCTGGACTTCGAGACCAACATCCGCTCGGAGGTGTGGTCGGCTCATATGGGACGTGCCCTCGGCGTCGACCCCAACGAGGTCGAAAAGGAGGTACAGGAACTCATCGCGCAGAACCAGGAGAAGATGAACGGCGGGGCGCCGTCTTCCCAATGAGCCGCCGGCCCCCCCTCGCCCGCTTACCGTCGGCGCGTCGGTCAGCCGAATGAAGCGGCGATACCGACCCGGTGGCGACGATGTTCCTCACCGGTCCGCGGTGACAGACAGCTTCGGCAGCCACGGCCCTGCCCGGGCCGTTGCGGCCGAGTACAAGACGGCCCAGTCCGAGTGAAGGTCCTGAGTGGGGAGGGCGTGCGATGGTGGCGAACGGCAACACGGCGGATCCCGAGCGGTCGCGGCTGGCGGAGGCCGACGCGGGGCGGGTGGCGTGGCGGCGCTGGGGGCCGTATCTGAGTGAGCGGCAGTGGGGCACGGTCCGGGAGGACTACAGTCCCGGCGGCGACGCATGGTCGTACTTCACCCACGACCAGGCCCGCTCCCGCGCCTACCGCTGGGGCGAGGACGGCATCGCGGGCGTCAGCGACGACAAACAGCGGCTCTGCTTCGCGCTCGCGCTGTGGAACGGCCGCGACCCGATCCTCAAGGAGCGGATGTTCGGCCTGACCAACGCGGAGGGCAACCACGGGGAGGACGTCAAGGAGTACTACTTCCACCTCGACTCGACGCCCACCCACTCGTACATGAAGTACCTCTACAAGTACCCGCAGGCTGCCTTTCCGTACGAGGACCTGGTGACCGTCAACCGGAGCCGCGGACGGCACGAGCCCGAGTACGAACTCCTGGACACCGGCGTCTTCGACGGGGACCGCTACTTCGACGTGTTCGTCGAGTACGCCAAGGCCGGACCGGAGGACCTGCTCGTCGAGATCACCGCCCACAACCGCGGGCCCGAGGAGGCCGTGCTGCACGTGCTGCCGACGCTGTGGTTCCGGCACACCTGGTCATGGGCGGGCGGCACGGCCGTGCCGAGCCTGCGGCACACCCCGGGCGCCGTCCGCGCCGACCACGAGGAACTCGGCACACGGTGGCTGTACTTCGCGGACGGGGCGGGGACCCTCTTCACCGAGAACGACACCGACAACGAGCGCGTCTTCGGCAGCCCGAACGCCACCCCCTACGTCAAGGACGGCATCGACCGCCACGTCGTCCACGGCGAGCCGGGCGCCGTCAACCCGGAGCGGACCGGCACCAAGGCCGCCGTCCACCAGGTGCTCACCGTGCCCGCCGGCGGCAGCGCCACCGTACGGCTGCGTCTGACGGACACCGAACTCGCCGCTCCCTGGGACGGGTTCGACCAGGTGATCGAGGTGCGCCGGGCCGAAGCCGACGAGTTCTTCGAGGGTGTCGTCCCGGACGACCTCGGCGAGGACGAACGACGGCTGGTGCGGCAGGCCCTCGCCGGGATGCTGTGGAGCAAGCAGTACTACTACCTCGATGTCGAGCGCTGGCTCGCCGAGCACGGCGTCGACCCGCTGGCCGCGGACCCTCGTGTGCGCAACAGCGCCTGGTACCACATGGTCAACGACGAGATCATGTCGATGCCGGACACCTGGGAGTACCCCTGGTTCGCGGCCTGGGACCTCGCCTTCCACACCATCGCCCTGTCGATGGTCGACATCGGCTTCGCCAAGGGGCAGCTGGAGCTGCTGCTGCGCCGCCTGTATCTGCACCCCAACGGCCAGATCCCGGCGTACGAATGGAACTTCGGCGACGTCAACCCGCCCGTGCACGCCTGGGCCGTCCTCTTCGTCTACGAGCTGGAGAAGCACCGTACGGGCCGTGGCGACCGCGTCTTCCTGGAGAACGCCTTCCACAAGCTGATGAACAACTTCACCTGGTGGCTGAACCGCAAGGACGTCGACGGCAACAACGTCTTCCAGGGCGGCTTCCTCGGCCTGGACAACATCGGCGTCTTCGACCGCAGCGCCCCGCTGCCCACCGGGGGCCACCTGGACCAGTCGGACGGCACCGCCTGGATGGCCCTGTACTGCCAGAACCTCCTCGAGATCGCCATCGAACTGGCCGACGCCAACCCGGTCTACGTCGAACAGGCGCAGACGCTGTTCGAGCACTTCGCGTGGATCGCCGTCGCCATGAACCGCATCGGCGACGACAACCAGAGCCTGTGGGACGAGGAGGACGGCTTCTTCTACGACGTCCTGCGGCTGCCCGACGGCACCGCGACCCGGCTGAAGGTCCGCTCCATGGTCGGGCTCATCCCCCTCGCGGCCACCAGCCTGGTGGGCGGCTGGATGGATCGCCGTTTCCCCGAACTCGTCAAGGGCGCAAGGGAGTTCATGGCGCGACACCCCGCCGTCGCGGTAGTGGCCTCGCAGCACGCCGTGGCGTCCGACACCGCGGGCGGCCATCTGTTCGCCCTGTTCGGCGAGGACCGGCTGCGCCGGATCCTGGCCCGGATGCTCGACGAGGAGGAGTTCCTCTCCCCGTACGGCATCCGCTCGCTCTCCCGCCGCCATGCCGCCCACCCGTACACCTTCGAGGTGCACGGTGAGACGTACGGCGTCGGCTATCTGCCCGCCGAGTCCGACTCGGGCATGTTCGGCGGCAACTCCAACTGGCGCGGGCCCGTGTGGTTCCCGGTCAACGTCCTGCTCATTCGCGCCCTGTTGAACCTGCATGCCTCCCACGGCGACACGTTCACCGTGGAATGCCCCACCGGTTCGGGCCGGCAGCTGAATCTGTACGAGGTCGCCCGCGAGATCTCCGACCGGCTCACCGGCATCTTCCTCGCCGACGCGGAGGGGCGCCGTCCGGTGCACGGCGACCGGGAGAAGTTCGCCAAGGACCCGCACTGGAAGGACCTGGTCCTGCTCCACGAGTACTTCCACGGCGACACCGGCGCCGGCCTCGGCGCCTCCCACCAGACCGGCTGGACCGGTCTCGCGGCGGTCACCGCCACCCTGTTCCACCTCGTCGGCCCCGGTGGCTGGGCCGCCCTGCGCGAGGAGCCGCTGTCATGAACGCATGGCCGTCCCAGCCGGTGGTCCACGAGATCAACACCCTTGTCTGGCTGGGAGAACTGAGCAGCCGGTACGCCCGCCGCATCACTCTGGGCGAGGTGCCGGGCGAGGTCTGGGACCGGGTCGTGCGGCCGGGCGTCGACGCGGTCTGGCTGATGGGGGTCTGGGAGCGCAGCCCGGCGGGGCTGGAGTCCGCCCTGCGGAACGAGTCCCTGCAGGCCTCCTTCCGGGCGGCCCTGCCCGATCTGACCACGGCCGACATCGTGGGATCCCCCTACTGCGTACGCGACTACGTCGTCGACCGGGCACTCGGCGGCCCGGAGGGACTGGCCGCCGCCCGGGCCGAACTGGCCGCACGCGGGGCGCGGCTGATCCTCGACCACGTGCCCAACCATGTCGCCCCCGACCACCCCTGGCTGATCGACCGCCCGGCCTGTCTCGTCCAGGGCACACGGGACGACCTGGCGCGCTCCCCCAACGCCTTCCTGGCGGCCGCCGGGCATGTGTTCGCCCGCGGGCGGGATCCGTACTTCCCGCCGTGGCCGGACGTGGTCCAGCTGAACGCCTTCAGCGAGGACCTCCGGTCGGTGACCGTCGACACGCTGATCTCGATCGGCGACCAGGCCGACGGCGTCCGCTGCGACATGGCGATGCTGCTCATGAACGACGTGTTCGCCAAGACGTGGGGGGAGTCGGCGGGCGCGGTCCCGGCCGAGGACTTCTGGTCGTACGTCATTCCGCGTGTGCGGGCCCGCCACCCCGGCCTGCTCTTCATGGCGGAGGCCTACTGGGACCTCGAATGGGCGCTCCGGCAGCAGGGCTTCGACCACTGCTACGACAAACGGCTCTACGACCGTCTGGTCCACGAGGACGCGGGGTCCGTACGCGCCCATCTCGGCGCCGGCCTCGACTACCAGCGCGGCCTCGTCCGCTTCCTGGAGAACCACGACGAGCCCCGGGCCGCCGCCGTCCTCCCGGGCGGTCGGGAACGGGCGGCGGCCGTCGCCGTCGCCACGCTGCCGGGCGCGACGCTGTGGCACGAGGGCCAGTTCGTGGGCCGCCGGGTGCACCTGCCGGTGTTCCTCGCGCGCCGCCCGCCGGAACCGGCCGACGCTGCCCTGCGCGACTTCCACGACCGCCTGCTTCCGGCCGCGGCCGCGGTCCGCCAGGGCGACTGGCAACTGCTGACCCCGACGGGATGGCCCGACAACGACACCCACCGCAACCTGCTGGCCTGGAGCTGGACCGACGGCGACACGCGCCACCTGGTGGTCGTCAACTATGCGGACCGGCCCGCCCAGGGGCGCGTGCCCCTGCCCTGGCCGGACCTCCGCGGACGCACATGCCGGCTGACCGACCTGCTCACCACGGACACGTTCGACCGCGACGGGGACGAACTCGCGGGCCCCGGACTGTTCGTGGCGCTGGACCCCTGGCGCTCGCACGTCCTCTCCCTGCACGGATAGCGCGGCCGCCGGGCCGCGGCGCCGTCGGGAGACCAGGACGACGGCGGCGTCACGCGGCTCTCGGCGGCCGGGCTCGGCGCCGCCGCATCCGCTCGCGCTCCCGCTCCCGCTCGCTGAGTCCGCCCCAGAACCCGTACTCCTCACGGGCGTCGAGCGCGATACGGGCGCAGATGTCCCGGACGGGGCAGCGCGCGCAGATCTCCCTGGCCCCGGCTTCACGGGCGAGCCGCTCACTGCCGCGCTCGCCCGTCGGGGAGAAGAACACCGAGACGTCCATGCCCCGGCAGCGGGCGTCGCGCTGCCAGTCCCAGTAGGCGAGGAACGGACGATGCCGGGAGATCATGCCGCCCGCTCCCTGTTCTGCACGCCCGCACCGGCGGCCGCACCGGCGGGCGGCGTGGTAGGCCAGGCGTAAGCGTCCGTCAGCAGTCGTCCGACCGAAGCCCGGATGATTATCGAATGCCTACCTTTGTTGCCATGAGTCTGGAACATGCCTCTTCTCCCGTGTCCGTGGTCGTCAAGTCAGCCGACCCGAGGTTCGCCTGCGATATCGCCACCGCTCTGCGCACCCGGCCCCGGATCCGTGTGCTGCGCCCGGACCAGGAAGGCCGGGCGGAGGCCCTGCTCGTGCTGGCCACCGAGCTCGACGACGACACGCTCTCCCTCATGGGCGGCGACGGCCGCCCCCCGCGGGCGCGCGGGCCACGCGTCGTGCTGGTGGTGCGGGCCGTCGGTTTCGATCAGCTGCTGCGGGCGGTGGAACACGGTGTGGTCAGCGTGCTTTCCCGGGGCGTCACCGGGCTCGACCAGATCGCCCTCGCCCTGCTGCGCACCCGCGCGGAAAGGCTTCACCTGCCCATACCCGTGCTTGCCGAAGGGCTGCAACTGCGGCACCGCACCCAGGGCGTCGACGGCACGAAGCGCGGGTAGGCATCGTGTGCGTCACCAGCTCCACTCGGCGAGGACGCGTTCGAGGGAGCCGTCCCAGTCGAACGACTCCGACTCCGCGCCGAACGCGACGATCTCAAGAGTCCGGACGAGCCAGGCCTGCAGGGGTTGGCAGTCGATTTCGAGGAGCGCCTCCCCGATCCGCCCCCGCAGCAGGACGAACAGGTGCTGTCCGCCGTGGTGCCGGCACGGCGGGAAGACCCGGATGTCCCCCTCGCCACTCGGGACCACCAGGCCGTGCATCAACAGCTCGCGGGAGAGCACCCAGGTGACGGCCCCGCCTGCGGCGGTGGAGAAGTCGACGTTCACCTCGAAGGGCCGGGCGGTGTCGTAACTGAAGCGGGCCCCGACGGGCAGGCCCTCGTACAGTGACACGTGCAGCCACAGTGTCAGGTCCAGATCCGGGCAGTCCCGTTCCATGTGGTTCCCTCCTGTGCCGGCGGCCGGCACGGCCGGGATGCGTACCCGGGGCCGCGCCGACGGCCGGTTCCGTACTCGGGCGGCGGGGTTTCCGCAGGCCGCCTCAGGCGGCGATGTTCCGCAGACCGCGCCGCTGGTGGACGATGATGTAGCCGAGCACCGTGTAGCCGGCCAGGTGACCGGCCGTCCGGACGAGCCTGTGGTGCCGCCGGGCACCGTGGGGCCCGTGTTCGTGCGGCTGTCGTGTCGGGGCGGCCTTCGTGCCCGCGACCAGGTCGAGTGCGTCGCGGAGGATGCGTTCGAGTTCGTTGCCGGGCCGGCTGGTCCGGCCGATGTCCTTGATCTTGGATCGTGCCGCTTCGCGCATGGCGTGCTTCTCCTGTCGGGCCGGTGGGCGGGGCGGGAAATGCCGCAGCGGGCCGGTCCCACGGCGTGCTCCTGGGACCGGCCCCGCGGCCCCCTGGCGCGGGGAACGTCAGCCGGTGATGTAGAGGTCGTCGCGCACGTCGTAGACGCCCGGCGCCATCCAGGCGGCCGTGATCACGGCGTCGTGCTCCGCCCAGGTGCGGACGTTGCCGGTGAGGACGACCGTGTTCCCGCTGGTGGTGATCGCGACGTCGCTGTCGTCGAGGATCAGCGCGTTGCGGTCGAGAGCGTCCTGGACCAGCAGGGTGACGTCGACCGGGTCGGCGTCGTCGGTTATCTGGATCTTGTTCTTGATGTTGCGGACGCCGGTGAGCCCGGCGACCGCCTGCTCGGCGGCGAACCGCTCGGCGCCGTACCGAACGGTGCCGGTCAGCGTCAGGTTGCCGTTGTCGGCACTCGCCTCGACGCCGAGCGGCACGGCGATGGTCGCCAGCAGGACGTTGTTCGCCGTGGCGGCCAGCGTCGCGTCGTCGCGGTAGTGATCGGCCGGCAGCACGACCTCCAGGTTGTTGTGCACCTTGGTCACACCGGAGACGCGCTGCGCCGCCGCGGCGGCCTCCACGTACTGGGGGTAGCTGGAGACCGTGCCGGTCAGCCTCACCTCACCGCCCAGGTTGTGGACGGTGATCTCCGACGGGTCGACCAGCGGATCGAAGACGAGTTCCGCCTCGACGGCCCCGCGGATGTCCTTGGTCTTGGTCATCTCCGTGCGTCCTTCCGTTCCGGTGACGGGCGGGGAATTTCCGCCCCGAAAAGATTTGAGCGCACCAGCCGGTGGGCCGTAAAAGTGATGGCAACTCTTGTGCCATTGCCGGGCTCTATGGATTTCACCGGGCGGCCGCGGCTCACGCGGCGATACCCTCGGCGGTGTCGAAGAGGACCTGCTGCAATTCGCGCGGCAGATCACCGCTCCACACCAGACCGGCCCGGGCGGCGAGCCGGGCCCCTTCGACGCGGACCGGAACCATCTCGCCGCGACCGGTGTCGACCGCTGTTTCCGGCTCGGTGCCGACCCGGTGCCACGGGCCGGTCAGCACCCCGCTGGGCCGGCTCCCGGTCGCGGCGAAGGCCAGCGTCATCGGCAGCGACTGACGGAAGGGCGGGTCGATGAACTCGAAGTACGGGTTGCTGGTGCGCAGGACGGCCCGCCAGGCGTCGTAGGTGCCCGGACCGACACGGCGCGGCCCGTGGATGATGTCCATGCGGGAGAGTTCCTCCAGGCCGATGGCCCCGCACGGTGCCGCCGGGTGCCGGGACGGGATCCATACGGCGGGTTCGTACTGCCCGATGTCCATGACGTCGAGAGGGTCCGGCAGGTCACGGCCCGCCGGGCTCATCCAGCCCAGCGCGGCGTCGGCCCGGCGCTCCAGGACCGGGGAGAACTCCGCGTCCAGGGCCGCCTCCAGCCAGCTGACGTCGACCGTGGGCGCCGCGGAGCGCAGCCGCGACACGGTCTGCGCGGCGAGCGCCGGCGGCAGGTGCGGCTGGACGACGAACCGCAGGCGCTGCCGCCCCAGCCCCGCCGCCCGCCGGGTCCTGCTGACACCGTGGTCGACCAGGGACAGCACGGCCCGTGACTCCTCCAGCAGTACGGTGCCGGCCTCCGTCAGTCGTACGCCGCCCCGCCCGCGCCGCAGCAGAGCCGTACCCACGAATTCCTCCAGACGCCGGATCTGCTGACTCAGCGTCGGCTGTGCGACATACATGCGCTCCGCGGCATGAGTAAAGGTGCCCGATTCCGCCACCGCCACGAAATAACGCAAATGACGAAGCTCTATACCCAGGGGCGCCTCGGTCTGTTTCATGCGAACCCCATCCGGCCACTTGAGAAAAACGCACTCAAATCATGGTGTCGGCACCCGGTGGTCCACGGCTTGCGTCATACGACTGTTCCCGTGTCTACAGCGGCCGGCGACGGTACATCGCCACGACGGACGCGGGCACCTGGAGCCGCTGCGCGATCTCGTCGTCCGGCAGTCGGAGGGCGGTGAGTTCCGTGATCCGCCGGTGCCGCTCGGCAGTCGTCTCCGGCCAGTGCAACAGGGCACCGGCCGCGTCCAGTTCGAGCCGCGCCTCGTCGGCCCAGGGGAGCGCGCCGATACCGTCGAAGGTGTCCTGGGCCGTCCGGAGCAGCGCGCGTGCCTGGTCGATCCGCCCCTGGCGGCGCAGCCAGGAGCCGTACCCGAGCTCGATCTTGGCGCGCGCGAACGGCCATCTCGACAGGTCCTGGCTCAACGCCGCGAGATGGCGGTCCTCCGCGTCGGTGTCGTCGGCGAGGACCGCGCGGGCGTACGACAGGTGGACGTGCAGGATCGGGGAGGGCGTGCGTGCCGCGAGCGGCTCCAGTCGGTCCACCAGGTCACGGGCGTCCGCGCGGTGTCCGGCGCGTACGGCGGCGTCCGCGAGGAGCATCAGGCTGGTGAACCGCTCCCGTTGGTGGAAGGTCGGGTCGGCCGGATCGAAAGCACGCCTCAGCATGCGATAGGCGTCCCGGTTCCGCCCCGCCGCGAGGCAGGCCGCCCCACGGGCGAGTTGGACGCAGGACAGAAGGTCGTTCAGGCGACGGCGGGCCGCTTCCAGTTCCGCCTCGGCTGCGAGTCGCAACGCCTCCTGGACGTCGCCGAGCAGCGCCTTCAGGATCGAGTCGCAGACCAGCGTGCCGGTTCGCCACACCGGCTGCCCGGTCTCCACCGCCAGCCGCTCGCCTTCCTCCGCCGCGGCCGCGGCCCGCGCCAGGTCGCCCAGGACCAGATGCGTCATCACCTGCATGGACAGCACGTGCGACAGCAGTCCGAGCCGGCCCTCCTTCCGCAGGATCGACTCGGCCCGGACGAGCAGTTCGGCCGCCAGCGCCTCGTGCCCCACCGCGTGCGCGGCCATCCCCAGCATCCGCAGCGCGTCGGCGCTCTCCCCGGGGGTCGTCCGGGCCAGGGTGTCCATGACCTGACCGGCGCGCAGCACCGGTTCCGCCACCCCGACGATCGCCAGTCGGCGCGGGTCGGCCGCACTCCCGGTCAGCTGGTCGGTCACCGTAGCCACGCGCTCGCGGGCCTCCGGCCCCGTGTCGGCCCACCAGCAGCGAAGAGCCGCCCCCAGCAGCAGGTTCAGCGCCAGATCGGCATCGGCCGCGGCGGCCGACCGCAGGGCGATGTCGCACAGTTCCCGCACCCGGACGGCTTCCCCGGGGATGCCGTCGTCGAAGATCTCCCGGAGCCATTCCATCCGCGCCCGGTCCAGGTCCGTCAGTTCACCCCGCGCGGCGGCCTGGAGCAGGTCGCTGACGATGTCTCCCCGGCCGAGCCCGAAGGCGTGCTCGGCCGCCATCAGGAGCCGGTGTCCGCGCAGCGGCGGCCAGTCCGTGAGCTGTGACGAGCGCTCCAGATTGGTGATCGCCGCCATCACGGCGCCGCGCCGCAGGGCCTCGGCGGCGTTGGCCTCCAGATCGTCGGCGATCCGTTCGTCGGGGCCCACGGTCGACTGCCCGCGGTGCCAGGTCCGGCGGTACGGATCGGTCAGGACATCCGCCAGGGCGCCGTGGGCCGCCTGCTGCCGGGTGAGGCTCTCGGTCTGCAGGAAGCCGGAGCGCATCAGGGGATGCCGGAACGTCACCCGGCCGTCCCGTACGTCCACCAGGCCCACCGCCTGAGCCGGGCCGAACGCCTCCGCGGTGACCTCGTCCCCGCGCAGGACCCCGGCCGCGGCGGTGACCTCGGTCAGGTCGTCGACGGGGTCGACGGCCGCCACGAGCAGCGCGTCCCTGGTCCTGGGCGGCAGCTCGGCGCCACGTCCGGCGAACGCGTGTTCAAGCCGGCCGGAGAGGCTGAGCGACCGCAGTCCGCCCGCGGACGGCAACGCCACCGCGGACGGCAACTCCCTCAGCGCGAGCGGATTTCCCTGGGCCTCGTCCTGGATGCGCCGCCGCTCGGCGGGACCCAGCCCCGGAGCGTGGGCCGACAGGATCCGTGCCGCCGCCTCGTCGTCCACGCCGCCCACGGTCAGCCGCGGGAAGCCGGCGTCCAGGAACGGGCCCGTATGGCCCGTACGCAGCACGGCGACGATCACCACGGATCCCGGCACGCGGCGCCCCACGAACGCCAGCACCTGGTGCGACTGCGGATCCAGCCACTGCACGTCGTCGGCCAGCACCAGTACCGGCCCGTCGGCCGCCACCAGCACCAACAGGTCCACCACGGCGAGGGCGATCAGGAACGGCTCCGGCGGCGGCCCGTCGGCCAGCCCGAACGCACCCAGCAGCGCGTCCTGTTCGCGCTCCGCCAGCCGTGGGATGTCGTCGAGGACGGGGAGCAGCATCTGGTGCAGCCCGGCGAACGGGAACGCCGCCTCCGACTCCACGCCGACCATGTCCAGCACCCGGAAGTCCCGGGACCGCCCGACGGACTCCGCCTCGTGCAGCAAGGACGACTTGCCGATGCCGGGTTCCCCGAGCACCAGCAGCACCGCGCCGCGCGCCGGTGTCCGGCCGAGGAGACCGGCCAGCACCTCGATCTCCCGCTGCCTGCCGACAAGCACCGCCGCCCCCATGGCTTCCTTCCACGGACCGCTGAGAGCGATCACGCTAGTGACGGCGCCGGGCCGGCGCCTTCGGTCATCTGACTGCGGCGATTCCTGACGTCGCGGCGAGCGCGCCGCCGTCCGGAAGCTTCAGCCGGGCGGCGAGATCGCGGCGCGAGGCGACTCCGAGCTTGGGGAACGCCCGGTAGAGGTGGGTGGCGATCGTCCGGTCGGACAGGTTCAGCCGTTGCCCGATCTGCCGGTTCGACAACCCCTGCGCGGCGAGCCGGGCGATCCGCAGCTCCTGCGGGGACAGCACCTGCTCGGCCGGTGCGAGGGAATCCGCGTCCGCCTGACCGCCGCCCTGCTCCGCCCAGTCGGCGAAGCCGACGAGCTCGAACGTGGTCTGCGCCGCGAGCAGTACCGACCGTGCCTCCACGAAGCGTCGCCGACGCCGCAGCCATTGTCCGTACGCCTGCTCGGTGCGCGCCTTGACGAGTGGCCAGCGGGCCAGATCCTGGCCGAGTGCCACGAGGTACAGCTCCTCGGCCACGGCGTCTGCGGCCAGCACGGCTCGTGCGTACGGCAGTTGGACGTGCAGCAGCGGGGCGGGAGTGAGCCGTGCGGTCTCCTCCAGATCCGCGAGTACGGCCGCCGCCTCGGCCCGGCGGCCGCAGGCGTTCGCCGCCGCCGCGAACGGCATCACGGCGGTCAGGGCCTCCCGGTGCAGGCTCTCGCCCATGTGGTCGAACAGCGGCCGCAGTTCGGCGTACGCCTCCGCGTGCTGTCCGGCCGCGAGCCTGGCCACGCCCCGGGCCGGCCGTACCCTCATGGCCAGTTCGCCGCGCTGCCGGCCGGCCACCGTGTCGGCCAGCTCCAGCGCCCGTTCGGTGTCCCCGCGCAGGGCGGCGGCGTGCGCGTCGACACAGGTGAGCTCGGCGATCCAGCCCGACTGCCGGGTCCGGGCGACTATCCGGCGGGCTTCGTCCGCCAGACGTGCGGCGTGCGGCCAGTCCCCGAGCAGCAGCAGGTCGCCGGCCTGGGTGATGAGCACGTGCGACAGCAGACCGAGCCGGCCCTGCCCCCGGAAGGCCGGTTCCGCCCGGCTCAGCAGCTCCACGGCCCGCACCGGGTCGCCGATGGTGTGTGCGGCGATGCCGAGCAGCCGCAGTCCGTCCGCGTCCGGGAGCCCCGAGACCGCAGCGTTCGAGGGCAGTCCGTCGGCCACCTCACGGCCGCGCGAGACGGGTTCGATCAGTGCGAGGGCAACGATGCGACGCGGGTCGTCCGCCGCGGTCAGCCCGTCGGCGACGGCGAGGAGCCCGGCCCGGTCGGCGGGCCCCGCTCCTGTCCGATGAGCCTGCAGTGCCCCTCTCAGCAGCAGGCCGAGCGCGTGGTCCGGGTCGCTCGTCGACCGCTCGGCGATGTCGAAGACGGGCGGCGTCGCGGTCCGGCCCGGTCGGACGGGCGCGTCGGACACGGCGCGCAGATACTCGGCCCACGCGCGGTCCGCCTCGGTGAGCCGCTGCCGGTCGGCCTGGTCGATCAGGTCATGGGTCAGGTGCATCCGGCCGAGACCGTATGCGTACTCCGCGGCACCCAGCAGCCGGTTTCCCCGGACGGCGGAGTCGGTGGTGAGCTGAGCCGAGCGTTCGAGCGTCCAGATGGCGGCCACGACGCCATAGCGGTGCAGCGCGAGGGAGTGCGCGGCCGCCAGTTCGTCCGCCAGTTCGTCGTCGGGGCCGTCCACGGACCGGGCCTGGTGCCACAGGCGCCGGTGCGGCTCGTCGGCCAGGACGGCCGCCAGGGCGGCGTGGGCGGCCCGCCGCCGGGCCGGCGACTCGGCGTCCAGCACCGTGTACCGGACGACGGGGTGGACGAAGCGGAGCCTCGTCCCGTCCAGCCGGACCAGCCGCCCCGCCACCGCACCGTCGAGGACGTCCACCGCCGCGGACCGGTCGCTCAGGACGGAGGCGGCGGCGAGGATCTCCGGCAGCTCGCCGACGTGGTCGACGGCCGCGACCAGCAGGGCGTCCCGGGACTGCCGCGACAGGCCGGCGAGGGCGTCGGCGAATGCGGTCGCCAGCGTGGCGGTCACGGGCAGGTGCGCCCAGGAGCCCGCCGGCCGCGCGCCGCTCGGTGCCGCGGGCAGTTCGACCAGGGCCAGCGGATTGCCGCGCGCCCCCAGGAGTATCTGCTCACGTTCCGCAGGGGCGAGCCCGTGTGCGTGGCGGTTCAGCAGCCGGCGCGCCGAGGAGTCGTTCAGCGCCGGCACCTCCAGCACGGCTGTGCCCGGCAGGGTCGAACCAGTGCGGAGGGCCGCGAGGACGACGACCGGGTCGTGGCTCACCCTGCGCGCCATGAACGCGAGTACCTCCCGGGTGGGCCCGTCGAGCCGGTGAGCGTCGTCGGCGATCAGCACCGCCGGCCGCCTCGCCGCGCTCGCGACCAGGAGGTTCAGCGCCGCCAGGGCGACCGTGAACGTCCCCGGCGGCGGTCCGGGTTCGGATCCGAGCACGGACCGCAGGACCGCGCGCTGGGCCGCGGGCAGGACATCGATCGTGCCGAGCAGGGGCCGCAGCAGCTCGCCCAGGCCGGTGAAGGGACCGCTGCCCGTCCGGCCGGTCGTCCAGAGCACCTGCCGGCCCATGGCACGGGCGGGCCCGGCCACGGCGTGCAGCAGGGCGGTCTTGCCGACCCCCGGCCCTCCCGCCAGCGCGAGCGCGCCACCGGCCGCGGGCAGTCGCCCCGTCAGTTCTCCCAGGGACCTCATCTCGTTGTCACGACCAAGGAGTTCGGTCTCGTGCATCCGCCCCTCCCCTCCACTCCACGGCGCCTGCACCGAGCATATGAAGACGATCACCGCGGGGCTTCAGTCATATGACTGGCCGCACGCCCGTTCAGTCGGCGGGAGAGCGCTGGGCGGACAGCGGCTACCCCTCCTCCAGGCGCGCCGCGAGCTGGGCCCTGGTGGTGACGTTGAGCTTGGGGAAGATCCGGTACAGATGCGAGCCGACCGTCCGGGGGGACAGGTAGAGCCGCTCCCCGATCTCCTTGTTGGACAGCCCTTCGGCCACGAGCCGTGCGATCTCCAGCTGCTGCGGCGAGAGTTCGTCCAGGGCCGACGCCCGGCGTTCGGCGACGCGCTCGCCGGAAGCCCGCAGCTCCGCGCGGGCCCGGTCCGCCCACGTCGTGGCTCCGATGAGCTCAAGGGTGGTCAGGGCGGAGCGCAGCGGTGTCCTCGAGTCGGCTGCCCTTCTGTGTCGGCGAAGCCACTCGCCGTATGCCAGTTCGAGCTTGGCGCGGACCAGTGGCCAGCGGGTCAGATCATGGCCGAGTGCCGTGACGTAGAGGTCCTCGGCGTCGGCGTCGTCGGCGAGGACGGCGCGGGCGTACAGCAGGTATGTGTGCAGGAGCGACGCGGGCGTGGTCCGGGCGACGCGCTCCAACTCGGCCAGGACCGGCGCGGCTTCCTCCCGGTGGCCGCTGTGCGCGGCGGCTTCGGCGAAGAACATCACCCCGGCGAAGGACTCGCGCAGGTGGCAGGCGGGGTCGGCGGGGTCGTAGAGCCTGCGCAACGCCTGGTACGACAACTCGTACTCACCGGAGCCGAGCCACGCCAGGCCACGCGCGAGCTGCACACAGCAGAGCAGGTCGTTGAGCCTGTCGCGGCCGGCCGCGGCCTCCGCGTCCGTGGCCAGCTTCAGTGCCCGCGCGGTCTCTCCGACCAGCCCGCAGCGGATCGCCTCCAGGCTCGTCGACCCGGTGGTCCACACCGGCTGCCCGGTGTCCGCCGCGATCCGGTGTCCCTCCTCCGAGACCATGAGCGCCCGGTCCCAGTCGCCCATCCACATGCAGTGGACCTGCATGGTGAGCACGTGGGAGAGCAGGCCGAGCCGGCCCTCCTCGCGCAGCTTCCGCGCCGATCTGCTCAGCAGGTCGATCGCACGCGGCAGGTCGCCGATCGCGTGCGCGGCCATGCCGAGCAGCCGCAGCGCTTCGGCGTCGAAGACATCGGCCGGTGACATCCGGGAGAGCAGCTCGTGGACGGCGGTGCCACACAGCACCGGTTCCGCCACCGCCAGGGCCGCGATGCGGCGCGGCTCGGTCGCGGACACCGGAAGTGTCTCGGTGACGGCGGCCACCCGGGCCCGCGCCTCCGGACCGGTGTCGGCCCACCAGCATCGCAGTGCGGCGCCGAGCAGCAGGTTGAGCGCGAGGTCGACGTCGCCCGTGGCCGCCGAGTGCTCGGCCATCGAGCAGAGTTCCAGCACGCGCGCGGCATCGCCGGGGACACCGTCGCTGAAGATCTCCCGCAGCCACTCCATCCTGGCCCGGTCCAGCTCCGACAGTTCGGTGCGCGCGGCGGCCGTCAGCAGCCGGTCGAGCAGGTCCGTCCGTCCGAGCCCGAAGGCGTGCTCACCCGCGAGCAGCAGCCGCCGCCCCTTTCTCGCCGAGCCGGTGGTGAGCTGTGCGGAACGCTCCAGGGCCCAGATCGCGGAGGTGACCGAGCCGCGCTTCAGAGAGATGGTGTGGCTGGCCTCCAGCTCGTCGGCGACCTCGTCGTCGGGGCCGAGGAACGACCGGGCCCGGTGCATGGTGCGCCGGTAGGGATCGGCGGTCAGCACCTCGGCCAGCGCCGCGTTGGCCGCGAGCCGGCGCATCAGGGGCTCCTCCTGCAGGATGGCGGAGCGCACCAGCGGGTGGCGGAACCCCACGTGCGTCCCGCCCACCGTCAGGAGCCCGGCTTCGATCGCGGTGTCGAAGACGTCCAGCGTCACGGGCCGTCCGGCCAGCACCGAGGCCGCGGCCAGTACCTCCGACAGGTCGTTGTCGTAGTCGACGGCGGCGATGAGAACGGCGTCCCGGGCGAGCCCGGGCAGGTCGGCAACCCGGCCCGCGAACGCGCGCTCCAGTCGGGTGGTCAACTGCATCGAGGGCAGGGGTCCGTCCTCGCCGACCGCCTCCTTCGTCTGCCATGCCCGTGGCAGCTCCACCAGCGCCAGGGGATTCCCGCGCGCCTCCAGCAGGATGCGGTCCCGGTCCGCGGATCCCAACCCGGGGGCCCGGGTGGCCAGGACATGGCGGGAGGTCGCGTCGTCCAGCGCGGAAACCTCGAACTCGGGCAGCCCGGCGGCGCCGAAGGGGCTCCTGTGGCCGTTGCGAACGGTCCCGACGATCAGGACGGCGTCGCCCTCGGCACGGCGGGCGACGAAGGCCAGCGCCTCCTGGGTGGACTGGTCCAGCCAGTGGATGTCGTCGACGGCCACGACCACCGGGGCCGCGATCGCCAGTTCGGCGAGCATGTTCAGCATGGCGAGAGCGACCTTGAACAGCTCCGGTGGCGGCCCGTCCTCGACACCCAGCGCGGTCAGCAGCGCCTTCCGCTGTGCCGTGGGCAGTTGTTCCGCCGCGAACAGCACCGGCCGCAGGAGCTGGTGCAGCCCGGCGAACGGAATCCTGGCCTCCGACTCGAACCCGCTGGCCAGCAGCGTGCGGTGTCCCGCCGCCTCGGAGAGCTCGACGGCCGCCCGCAGCAACGAGGACTTGCCGATGCCCGGATCGCCCCGGACCACGAGTCCGCCGCCCCCGCCCGTGAGACGCGCGACGTGATCCTGGAGATTCCTCAACTCGGTTTCGCGGCCGGCGAGTTCCGTGTCGACCATCCGAGCCCCTTTGCCTTGATCCGGATGACAGCGACATTAAGGTGATCAGCGAGTCCGGACATCAGTACGATGACTGAAGAAATACCGAAGGCCATAATCTGCCCTTACCGTGCACGGAACGAACGGCGGTGGAGCTCACCATGGTCGAAAGCTGGACGGGTCCAGGCGAACTGGTCGGTCGCGAGGCGGATCTCGCCCTGGTGACCGGACTGCTGGAGGCCGTCGGCGACCGGGGCTGCGCGCATGTGATCACCGGCGAGGCCGGCATCGGCAAGACCTCCCTCCTGGCCGCCGCGGGCGCCGAGGCACGGCGGCGCGGCATGACCGTGCTCACCACGCGGGGCGCGGAGTCGGAACGCCATCTGCCCTACGCCGCGCTGCACGACCTGTTACGGCAGGTGCTGCCCCAGGCCGACACGCTGCCCGCGAGACACCGGGAGGCGCTGCTCGGGGCCTTCGGGATGAGCGTCTCGGAACAGGCACCAGAACGGTTCTTCGTGGCTCTCGCCGCCCTCGAACTCATCGCCGAGGCCGCGTCCGCGCGGCCGCTTCTGATGGTCGTCGACGACATGCAGTGGGTCGATGCGGCCAGCCGGGACACCATCGAGTTCCTGGCCCGGCGACTGGAGTCGGAACCCGCCGTGCTCCTGGTCGCGCGGCGGCCGGTGCCCGCCGACGAGGACGGCACCTCCGGCGATCCCGCCGTCGGACACAGCGTCCTGCGCGGACTGGACCCGGAGGCCTCGCGCACGCTGCTCGTCCTGCGCGCCCCGAGCCTGTCGCCCGCGGTCGAGCGCCGCGTCCTCGACGAGGCACAGGGCAACCCCCTGGCCCTGCTCGAGCTGCCGGTCGCGCTGAAGCAGGGGCAGGCGGCCTTCGACGTACTGCCGCTGACCGCCCGGCTGGAGCGGGCCTTCGCGGCCCGGCTGGCGGGCGTCGACGCCGCGACCCGGCGGCTGCTGCTGCTCGCGGCCGTGAACGACGGCGACCGGGTCACGGACCTGGTGGCGGCGGCGAAGATCCTGTCCGGACCGGCGGCCGCACCGGACGGCATCCTCCCTGACATCGCTCCGGACCTGCTGAAGATCGACGGTCCGCGGACGGAGTTCCGGCACCCGCTGGTCCGCTCCGCGATATGGCACAGCGCCTCCGCGCGGGAACGGCGCGCTGCTCACCAGGCCCTGGCGGAGGCCCTCGTGGCGGATCCGGACCGCCGCGCCTGGCACCTGGCGGCGGCCACGACCGGCATCGACGAGCAGGTGGCGGCCGCGCTCGACGCCGCCGCCGACCGGGCGCTGGAGCGCGGCGCGCCGTCCTCGGCCGAGGCCTGGCTGGAGCGGGCCGCCGAGTTGTCCGCCGACGACGGCCACCGGGGCGGACGACTGCTGCGGGCGGCGGAGATCGCGTTCGAGCGCGGGCGCTCCGACAGCGTCCAGCAGCTGATCGACCGCGCGCGTGCCCTCCGGCTGGATGCCAGCGCGCAGGCCCGGCTCAACTGGCTGGACAGCGCCTTCGACGACGGAACTCCCGGTGACGCGGCCGGCATCCGCAGGCTCGTGGGATCGGCGGACCGCGCGCGCACCGACGGCGAGTTCGACCTCGCCGCCGATCTGCTGGTCGGCGCCGCCATCCGGTGCTGGTGGGCCGAGCCGGGACCGGGAATCCGCGCCGAGCTGATGGCCACGGCCGACAGTCTGACCGGTGGTCTGTCCCACGGCGACGCCGACCCCCGGCTGCTGGCGGCATGGGCGGTCGGCGGCAGGTTCACCCGGCATCGTCATGTCGTCGACCGCCTCAACTGGTGGGCCGAGCGCGGTGATGTAGACCCGGCGGCCACCGGTCTGCTGGCCCGCGCGGCGTTCGTCTGCGGCGAGTTCGCCCGCGCCCTGCACTTCACCCGCCCCGCTCGGGACGGCCTGCGGCTGGAGGGACGGCTCGGGCTGCTGGCCCAGGTGCTGGTGCTGGAGACCTTCGCGGCGATGTACCTCGGCCGATGGGACCTCACCGCTCCGGCCGCCGACGAGGCCGAGCGGCTGGCCGTGGAGACCCGCCAGCCGGTGTGGGAGGCGTGCGCTCTGCTCGGCCGGGCCAATCTCGCGGGACTCCGGGGCGAGACGGAGGCGGCCGAGACATCGTTGGCGAAGGCGGAACGGGTCGCCCTGATGACCGGGAACGAGGCGGTCATCAACGGCGCCCAGCTCTCCCACGGGCTCATCGAGCTGGGCCGGCAGCGGCCCGAGACCGCCTTCCACCAGCTGCGGCGCATGATGGACGAGGGCGACCACGCCTACCACCCGGTCCAGCAGGCCTGGGCGATCGACTACCTCGCCGAGGCGGCCGCCGCGAGCGGACACCTGGCCGAGGCCCGCACGGTCCTGACGCGACTGGAGCAGATCCTGGAGAGCACACCCGCCGACGGTGTCATGCGCGCGATCCGCTACGCCCGGGTGGCACTCTCCGACGACGGCGACGCCGAGCACCTCTTCAAGGACGCGTACGACCTCAGCGCGGCCGCATCTCCGTGGTACCGGGCCCGGCTCGACCTGGCCCACGGCGCATGGCTGCGCCGTGGGCGCCGGACGGCCGAGGCGCGCGGCCCGTTGCGGTCCGCGCAGAGCGCCTTCGACACCCTGGGAGCCGCGGCCTGGTCGGCGCGGGCCGCCCGCGAACTGCGGGCCTCCGGCCTGAAGACCGAGCGCGCCGCCGCCCAGGGCACACCGCGACTGTCGGCGCAGGAGTGGCAGATAGCCCGTCTCGCCGCCCAGGGGCTGTCCAACCGGGACATCGCGCAGCAGCTCTATCTGTCGCACCGGACCATCAGCTCGCACCTGTACAACATCTTTCCGAAACTCGGCATCACCTCCCGGGCACAGCTGCGTGGGGCGCTGCCTACGGGCGCTGACGATCAGTGAGCGCCGTCATCGGTCAAGTCGGGAACACTGCCCGGGCATGGGGGGATGAATGCGGCACGGATCTGGTGGCCTTGAAGGGTCTCTCCTCGGACGCGAGCGGGAGCTGGCGCTGCTCGCGGATTTCGTACGGCCGACGGGCGGGAGTCCCGCGCTCCTCGTACGGGGCGAGCCGGGGGTGGGCAAGACGACCCTGATCGAGGCGACGATCCGGCGCGCCGAGTCGGCGGGCACCACCGTGCTGCAGGCCCGCGGATACCAGGGCGAGGCCAGGCTTCCGTTCGCCGCGCTCCACCAGTTGCTCAGGCCGGTGCTTCGGAGAGTGGAGACCCTTCCCGAACGGCAGCGTTCGGCGCTGCGGGCCGCGTTCGCCATGGAGACCGAGGGCGTTCCGCCGGATCGGATGCTGGTGGGACTGGCGGCGCTGACCCTGCTGTCCGAACTCGGTGAGCAGTGTCCCGCCCTGCTGGTCGTGGACGACGTCCAGTGGCTCGACCGGGCGTCGCAGGACGCGATCGGCTTTCTCGGCCGCCGCCTGCGGGGTGAGCCGGTCGCCGTACTGACCGGAACCAGGGGCTCGGCTCCCGCCTCGTTCGGTGCGGACTTCGCCGAACTCGATGTCGAACCGCTGTCGGCCCATGCCTCCGTGGAACTGCTGGATCTGCAACCCGTCGCCCTGGCCGGGACCGTCCGACGGCGTCTGCTGAACCAGGCGCGGGGAAACCCGCTGGCGATCATCGAACTGACCAAGGTCGCCGGGGACGAGGAGGGACGGTTCCGGTCCGGGGAACACTTTCCGCTCACCGAACGGCTGGAGCGGATCTTCGCGATGCATCTGGCGGAACTGCCACGGCCTACCCGGAACCTGCTGCTCCTGATGTCCACCGCCGACGGGTTCGAGTGGCCGATGGTGGTCGCGTCGATGCCGGGCGGTTTTCCCGTCGACGCCCTGCTGCCGGCGGAGCGGGCCCAACTACTCCACCATGGCGACCTGGGGCCCTACTTCCGGCATCCGCTGATCCGTTCGGCGCTGTATCACACCGCCTCCCTGGAAGAGCGGCGCGCGGCGCACCGGACCGTCGCGCAGGCCCTGGAGCGGAGTCCCGACCGAAGGGCCTGGCACCTGGCGGCCGCCGCGAGCGGACCCGACGAGGATCTCGCCGTCATGCTCTCGGAGGTGGGCGAGCGCGCCGGCAGGCTCGGTGCCCCCAGCGAGGCGCTCGCCGCGATGGAGCGCTCCGCCGAGCTCACTCCCGACGCCACCGCGCGGGCCCGACGGCTGGCCAGGGCCGCCCAGTTCGCCCTCTTCAACGACCGGCCCGACAAGGTCGAACAGTACGCCGCCACCGCCGCCGCTCTGACGGACGCCCCCGATGTCCGTGACCAGTTGCCGGCGGAGGTCGGCTGGGCGGTGTCCAACACCGGGCGGCAGGACGCGGCGATGGAACTGCTGATCGCGGCGTCGCGGGCGGCTGCCGAGCGCACCCCGCAGTCGGCGGTGGGCATCCTGGGCGTCGCGGCGAGCGCGGCCTTCCACTCCGGGCGACGGGAGCACCGCGAGCAGATCCGGCAGGCACTGGCCCAGGTGACCGCGCGGATCGACGACCCGCCGCTGTTGCTCTGGATCGACGCCTCGACCGATTTCCTCGCCGCCCGCGAACGGATCCGCCAGGAGGCGGAGCGTTCGATCGCCGAGGGGAGCACCGAGTACCTCAGCCGCCTCATGCTGGGGGTGGCGGCCGGCCTCGCCGACCTCCCGGCCGAGGGCATCGAACTCCTGGGCAGCATCCTGGACCCCGAACGGAACGCGGCGCTGTCCGGCAACAACAGCTCGTTCCTGACGTTCTACGGTCACGCGTGCCTGGACGCCGGGAAGTGGCCGAAGGCCGAGGCGATCGCCGACTACTCGATCGCGATCTCCCTGGATCTCAATCCGGGGCTCGCCACCGCGATGGGCCAGTCCCTCAAGGCCATGCTGGCGGCCCTGTGCGGGAGGGCGGACGAAGCACGTACGCTCGCGCAGCGGGCGATGGCCGCCGCGGACCCGCAGAGCCGCATCGTCGGCGTGCGCTGCGGACGCGCACTGGGACTGGCCGCAGCCGCCGAAGGCGACCACGACGCCGCCTACGACCACTTCCGCGGGCTGTTCACCCATGCCGGGGAGCCCCTCCACGACCACCACTCCTACTACGCCCTCGGGGACCTGGCCGCCGCCGCGATCCCGGCCGGCCAGGCCCAGCAGGCGGAGACGGTGCTCGCGGTGACGGCCGCCGACCTGGCCCAGCGGTCCTCCCCGCGGCTGGACCTGCTGATGAGCACCGCCCGCGCGCTGCTGGCCCGCTCCGACGCGGACGCCGAGCGGCACTTCCGGGCCGCGCTGGCGGTTCCCGAAGGCGACCGGTGGCCCTACGAGCGGGCCCGCGCCCGGCTCGCCCACGGTCAGTGGCTGCGCCGGCAGCAACGGATCAAACCGGCCCGGACCGAACTCACCGCCGCCCTCGACGCCTTCGAACACCTCGGCGCCGTTCCCTGGGCCGAGCGCGCCCGCGGCGAACTGCGCGCGGCGGGAGTCCAGACGCCCACGGACCGGGCGTCGCTCACGAGCCGGCTGACCGCGCAGGAGCTCCAGATCGTCCGTCTCGCCGGTCTGGGGCTCACCAACAAGGAGATCGGCGAACGCCTGTTCCTTTCGCACCGGACCGTCGGCTCGCATCTGTACCGGATCTTCCCCAAGCTGAACATCACCACCCGGGCGCAGCTGCACGCCTTCGTCGACACGGATTCCGACTGACCTCTGCCCTGTCAGACGTAGCCCCGGCGTTGCACCACGCCGAGGGCCGCGGCGCCGAGCGGGACGTTGAGCCAGAACGTGAGCAGCCGGTAGACCAGTACCGCCGAGGTGGCCGGCCCCGCCGCCATACCGAGGGCGGTCAGACCGGCGATGAGACCGGCTTCGAGGGCACCGAGACCGCCGGGCACGGGAGCGGCACTGGCGATCAGCCGGGCCGCCATGTACGCGGCACCGAGCTGGACGACGGGCAGGTCACCACCGAGCGCATGGACCGACAGGCCGAGCCCGACGATCTGGACGAGAGGCAGCCCCAGCGCTCCGGCGACGCCGACGGCGAGCCTGGCCGGGTCGGACGCGACCCCGGCCATGGTCGATCCTGCCGCGCGCAGGAACGGCCACACCTTCTCCCGCAGGAGACGGCGGCCCGGTGGAGTGAGGCCGAGCAGGCCTCCTGCCGCGAGCGTCAGAGCGGCGGCGGGCAGGACGTACCGGCCCGCGGGCAGGCCCAGGTGCAGGCCGCCGTGGTGCCGCCCCGCCCAGGCGAAGAACACGGCGGCGACAACGGCGTTGGAGAGTGCGCCGGCCAGGCTCTGAAGCCCGACGGAGGCCGTGGCGGCCCCGGTCTCGATGCCCGTCTTCTGCAGGAAGCGCAGGTTGAGCGCCATCCCGCCGACGTTGCTCGGGGTGATCCGGTTCAGGAACGAACTGGCGAACTGGACCTCGTACGTCGGTCCGAACGGCAACCGGTCGGGGATCGTGCCGAGTTGGAGCCAGGTCGAGAACGCCTGCGAGACGAAGGTGACGGGCACGACGGCGAGCACCCACCACCAGTCGGCGGAGCGCAACGCGTCCACGGCGGCGCCGGCGTTGGCGAACTGCGGCAGGACGAGGTGCAGGACCAGGAACGCGCCCACGAGTCCCAGGGCCTTCTTCCAGGTGAGCCGGGCGAGGGGCGCGGGTGAGGCGGGTGGGGCGCCGGTGGCGGCCGTCACCTCGGCGGCGAGATCCCGCAGCAGACTCGGCCTGCCGCCGGGACGCAGCAGGCGCCGTCCCCCGCCCGCACGAGCGGCCCGGGCGGTGTTCTGGTCGTACCGGGTGACGGCGCGCCGGGCCGGGCCGACCAGCGCGAGTGGCTGGAGATAGGGCACGGCGTCCGCGAGGATCCGCGGACCGAGGCCGGCCAGTGCGCACGCGGTGGCACGGCGCGGGCCGACCCGCAGGGCGGTCGTGGCGAGCAGTTCGGCGATGTCACCGGCGAGCAGAGCGGGCGGAGAACCCGGCCGAGCGCGTGCGAACGCGGCGAGCCGCACCGCACCGCCCGGTTCGACGAGGACGTGTTCCGGGCGCAGGGCCCGGTGCGCCAACCGGTGCTCCTGCAGGCGGGCCACGGACGTCCATACCGCGATCAGCAGCTCATCGGTCAGCGCCTCGTCCGTCAGCGCGGACAGCGGCCGGGCGCCCCGCTCGACCGTCGCGACGAGCGCGCCGCCCCCTGCCACCGGATACGCGATCACGGGCTCTTCCACCCGGGCGCCGGTACGGGCCGCGAAGACGAGCATGAGCAGTTCGTGTTCCGCGGCGCCGAGCGGTGACTGCCCGCCCGCGTCGGCCGGGTGGCGCAGCAGCATCCGTCGGGCAAGCCGGTGGAACAGTTCGCGGTTGTGGTCCTCGGCGGCGAGAACCCGTACCGCCAGCCGCGAGCCGGCGGTGGTCTCGGCGTGGTAGACGATCCCCTCGCCCGGAAGCTGCGTGTCCGCGGGCAGCTCACGCACGGTGGCGACCGGGACTCCGCACGCGAGCAGCGCGTCGGCGACCGCCCGCGCCGTCGGCCGGTCCGCCGGCCCCCCGGCCAGCAGCAGCACGGTCGACCCGGCCGCGCCTCCCATGGCCAGTGCGGCGACCGCGTCCAGTGGCACGATCGCGGCCGCCGCGACGCTCAGCGCCGCGCACACGGCGGTCAGCGACCACAGACCCCGCCGCCACCGCGGCCCCAGCCACGGGCCCCCCGCCACGACCGCCGCCGCGCAGGCCGCCAGATACACCGCCGACGGCCAGCCCGCCTGCACCAGACCGCCCCGCCCGGCCAGCACCTGCGGCCACAGATCCGGCCTGCCGCGCGCCAACGCCAGGTGGGTGACAGACCAGGCGACCAGGGCGCCGAGCGCCGCGGCGGGTACGACCCGCAGGACCGGGTCGGCCCTGTGCCGTACGGCCCACACGGCAAGCGCGGCGGTCGGCGCGAGCATGGCGACCACCTGGACCGCCCCGACGAGCCCGTCCCGCAGCTCGGGCGGGAGCGCCGTCGCTGTGGTCAGCAGTCCCTGTTGGACCGTCCGGGCGACATCGCGCGTCACGACCGCCGACAGCACTGTCATCAGGACCGCGACGAGGGACACGAGCAGGCGCCACAGGTCGGCCGCCCGGCGGACGGCATGCGGCGGCGGAGCGTCGATCACGGGCGCCGGCAGGCCTTCCGACACGCTCACGGCGTCCGAGGTCAGATGTGTGCGAGGGCCCTCGATCACGGCCGACCGCCGGCCGGATCGAGTTTCCCGGGACGGACCGGCACCGCGTCGATCATGTCGACTCCTCGTCGGCGGTCTGAGAGCCGGGAGGAGGCGCCGATACCGCCCTGGAGGCGTCGTCCCCGCTCGGACGGCACCGATGCTGTCACCGGGAGACGGGCCGGCCTTCGGTCACTTGACTGCACTGCCGCATGACCGTCTCCGCCGGGCGAGTGCCGGGCCTGGTCCGTCCCGCGGGGTGAAGTACCGAGCGCAGTCGGATGACGGATCACCGTCCGGGCCGCCCGTCCTAGCGTTCACGGTGGACAACACGACCTCGAGCAAGGTCGGGCGCCCCCGTGCATCCCTCGCTTCGTGTCAGGAACGAGGCGACACCTCACAAGTGGGAGATCCTCATGCTCAGTTCGCCCAACGCACTGCTCTGGCGCGGCCTGCTGGCGGTCGCCATCGGAGTGGTCGCCGTGGCCTGGCCCGGTGTCACCATCGGCGCCGTCGTCATCCTCTTCGCCGTCTACGCGTTCATAGGCGCGGCGCTCGACGGCGCGCGGGCCTTCAGCAGCGACCGGGTGGGCCCGGTCTTCGGCTGGCTGCTCCTCGCCCTGCTGTCGGTGGTCGCCGGCGTGGTCGCGCTGGCCTGGCCCGGTATCACCGCGCTGGCCCTCACGATCTGGATCGGCGCATGGGCCCTGGCGACCGGGGCCATGGAGATCGTCCTGGCCTTCCAGCGCGGCGAACGGCCGGGCGAGCGCGCCCTGTTCGTGCTGAGCGGCCTGGTGTCCATCGCCCTGGCCTTCGTGCTGTTCGTCCGGCCGGACATCGGTGCGGTCTCGCTGGCCACCGTCTTCGGCCTGTTCAGCATCTTCTACGGCACCTCCGGCATCATCGCGTCCTTCCAGGAACGCCACCTCCTCAAGAACGCCGGGGGCGCGGAGCCGGTGGGAGCCTGAGCGAGCCGAGCCGTCCAGTACCACCGTCGTGGCGACGCCGCGGTCCGGGGATGACTCACGCGGTCGCGGGAGTCATCCCCGTCCTGGTCAAGCGCCAGGTACGCGAGGCGCTCGGGGAACCGACGTCCGGTCGGCGACCGCGACCGTCACACTGCCCTCCGCCTACCCCTGGTCCCGTGGTCGCCCGGACGGGCCGCCCGTCGTGCGGGTCGCCACCGCATCGGGACACCCTGACAGCAGGGGGAGTCCGGCATGCTCCAGTGCGTCACAGACGGGAGAAGGTCCATGCGAGTGGTGGAGTCCGAGGAGTGGGTGGTGGACTGGGCGGCACGGGCCCGCCTGGCTCCCCACGGCCGGCTGCTGGTCGGGCTTCTGCTGGAGCTGGCCACTCAGGCCCCCGTCAGGGCTCACCTGGCCCGCACCGTTGACCTGCCCCTGGAGAGCGCGGCAGGAGCACTGGGCACTTCACCCGCCGCCTTGCAGCGCGCGGTGTGCTGCCTGACCAGCGCCGGACTGATCAGTCACACCCTCCATGAGCCTGCCGGGCGACCCGCCCACGTGAGCATCACCTTGCTCTCCCAGCCGCCCGAGGACTGCCGGACCACGACAGCGGTCGGTTCGCCTGGTTGGCCAGTCGCCGAGTGACCCTTGCGGCCTGCGCGGGCCCGGAGGGAAGAGGGAGATCAGGAAACCGGATCATCTCTTCGGTCGGGGAATGTCACCCGGTTCCAGTTGCACCCGGGTGCCGCACCGGCGCACGCCGTGTGCGCCTGCAGAGCGGCGCTGACCAGGGACAGCAGTGTGTCGGCATCCGCGTCGTTGTCCAGGTGCACCGTCACCCACTGGGACTCCGGCAGCAGCCGTATCGCGGTGGATCGTCTCAGCTGATCTCCGAGCCGGCGGATCATCCGCCCGGTCAGATGAAGGTCGGCGTCGCTGGCGGAATGAAAATGCACGATCTCACAGCCTTGCGAGCACACCGCGCACCCCGTGCCGCAGCTGGCCTCCGTCCAGGTCAGCCCTGGCCAGGCCCGCAGCAGCTGCATGGCGCGCTCCGCACTCATGCCCGCCATGCTGCCCGAGGTCACCCCCGCTTCACCAGATGTTCCGCCCATCGGAACCTGGCCATAGTTTTCACCACCACTCCGTCCCCCGGGCGGGCGGCTGGCTGGCGTCGTTCAAAGGAGTCAGTGGAACACGACGGCGTGACCGCCGGCGATGCTCGCCAGGCACGCCCGGTAGAGCTGATACCAGGCGATACGCTCCGTCTCGAACGGTCCGTCAGTCGCAAGACCCATCGACGATGCGATACCCGAAAGTTCAGCCAGCAGGCGCTGACTGGAGCCGACCATTCCGGCGCCCTCGACTTTCGCCTCGTCAGGGAGGAAGAGCGGATCGTCGAAGTCGACCGGCACGTAGTAGCCGGCATGGTCGGAGTGACAGAGCAGGTGAGAGGTGAGCATCGACATCTCCTCTCGGATCTTCTCGCAGTCGAGGTCGTACTGGCGCTCGCTGACCGCCAGGGCCGGGGTGACAGGTTCTCCGAGGTTCGTGAGCACCAGGATGCGGCGCAGCTGGGTCAGATACCCGTAGGGGAAGCCACCGGAGAAGGTATGGGCAGGGGGCGGACCGGTGATCTCCGGCTCGTGCCAGCTGATTCCCTCTGCCATGAGCGCCTGGCCGAGGCGGGCGAAGGCGCGGCGGTGACCGTCGAGACCCTCGGCGTCATTGCGGGCCTGGTCGTAGAGGAGTCCCACTGATATCGAAAGTCCCATGGGCCCACAGCGTAAGCGCGACCTCTGACAGCCTCGGACCGGCCGCCGATGTCGGGGCCGGCGGATTTGATGGAAAAAAGAGGGTGCCGATGACGGGCAAATGATGGATCTGAGGGCTTCAGAAAGTGCCGCCTCGAACCTAGCGTTACGAGCGCGCGAACGGCTCGGCCGGCCCGCACCCGACCCGAACCACCGAAAGGCCACGGTATGACCACCCCATCGCTGAACCGGATCGCCGGTGCCCCCATCTCCTGGGGTGTGTGCGAAGTACCTGACTGGGGCTACCAGTTGACGCCGGAGCGGGTACTGAAGGAGATGCGCGAGGTCGGTCTGGCCGCCACCGAGTTCGGCCCCGACGGGTTTCTGCCCGCCGCGCCGGAGGCGATGGCCAAGGTCCTCGCCGACCACGACCTGCACGCCGTCGGCGGCTTCACCCCGCTGCTGCTCCATGTGCCCGGACACGACCCGCTGCCGGAGGCGGAGCGGCTCCTGGCGGGCTACGACGCCTCGAAGGCCGAGGTCCTGGTCCTGTCGGCGATCACCGGCCAGGACGGCTACGACTCCCGGCCCGAGCTCGATGCCGACGGCTGGCAGCTGCTGCTGTCCAACCTCGACCGGCTCACGGCGCTGGCCGCCGAGCGGGGTGTGCGCGCGGTCCTGCACCCGCACGTCGGCACGATGGTCGAGAACGGCGACGACGTCCGCCGTGTCCTGGAGCACTCGTCGATCTCCCTCTGCCTGGACACCGGCCACCTCCTCATCGGCGGCACCGACCCGGCGGAGCTGACCCGGCAGGCCCCCGAACGGATCGCCCACACGCACATGAAGGACGTGGACGCCTCCCTCGCCGCCAAGGTCCAGTCCGGCCGCCTCAGCTACACCGACGCCGTCCGCGCCGGCATGTACCGCCCGCTGGGCGCCGGCGATGTCGAC
Organism: Streptomyces sp. NPDC048277; assembly: GCF_040652235.1. Lineage (NCBI taxonomy): Bacteria > Bacillati > Actinomycetota > Actinomycetes > Kitasatosporales > Streptomycetaceae > Streptomyces > Streptomyces sp. NPDC048277. The sequence continues at coordinate 271,228 of NZ_JBEZLQ010000003.1, read as the reverse complement.
GTGCGGGCGATCGTCACGCACCTCAGCGCCCGTGGGTACGACGGCTGGTACGTCCTGGAGCAGGACACGATCCTCACCGGGGAGCCCGGGGCGAAGGGACCGGTCGACGACGTGTGGGCGAGCGCCGAGCACCTGCGCGCGGCGCTGCGGGCCGACGCGTGACCGTGTACGGACCGCACGGCTCGTACCTCTCGTACGACGGCCCGTCGAAGGGGCTCCGGCATGAGCACTGAGGCGCTGCTGGCCACCTGCTGGACCACCGCCGGCGACGCCGCGCCGGGCCGTGGTGACGGGCGCAGCCCGCTGAGCCTGCGGGAGCGCGCCGAGGCTGCGGGCGCCGCCGGGTTCACGGGCTTCGGCCTGCTGCACACGGACCTGGCGGAGGCCGAGCGCGCCTACGGGCTCGCGGGTGTCCGGTCCCTCTTCGAGGACAACGGGCTCCGGCACATCGAGCTGGAGCTGCTCACCGACTGGTGGGCGGACGGCCCCCGGCGTGCCGCGTCGGACGCGGTACGCCGGGACCTGCTGAGGGCCGCCGAGGCACTGGGCGCGCGCCACCTCAAGATCGGGCCGGATGTGACCGGCGGGCCCTGGGACCCCGACGTATGGGCCGAGGAGTTCGCCGTGCTGGCGGCCCAGGCCGACGGGGTGGGCGCCCGGCTCGGCATCGAGTTCCTGCCCTGGTCCAACCTCCGGAACCTGCACGACGGCCTCCGGCTGGTCGAGGCCGCCGGGCATCCGGCGGGCGGCCTGATCATCGACGCCTGGCACATCGAGCGAGCGGGCACCCCGGCCGCCGAACTGGCCCGGATTCCCGGCTCCCGGATCGTCGGCGTGGAACTGGACGACGCCGACGAGCATGTCATCGGCAGCCTGTTCGAGGACACCGTCCGGCGCCGCCGCCTGTGCGGCGAGGGCTCCTTCGACCTGCCGGGAATCATCACCGCCCTCCGCGCGGCCGGCTGGTCCGGCCCCTGGGGCGTGGAGATCCTGTCCGACACGCACCGCGCGCTGCCGGTGAGCGAGGCCACCAAGGCGGCGTACCGCACCGCCGCGGCCCTCCTGGGATAAGACACGAGAGTGAGGGGGCAGCGCCGCTGCCCCCTCGCTCTCGTGCTCTCAGCTCGTGACCGGTGTACGCGGCCGGACCGGGAAGCCCGCCGCCCGGTAGCACTCGTCGATCAGCCGCATGGTTGTCAGCGCGTCCTCGGCGTCGAGCGGGAGTGTCGCACCGTGCCGCAAGTGGGCCGCGAAGGCCTCCAGTTGGTAGGTGTACGACGACCGGCGGCCGAGTTCCTCGGTGCGCTCGCCGGCGGGGGTGCGCACCACCACCCGGTCGTCCAGATGCGGTTGGACGAAGTTCACCGCCGTGGCCTCGCCGCGTGTGCCCACCACCCGGCAGCTCATCCGCCACTCGTGGTACGCCATATGGCAGCGGGCGGTGCCGGTGCCGCCGCCCGGGAACTCCAGGTCGGCGTAGAGCCACTCGTCGACGCCCGCGGCCCCCGCCCGCTCACCGCCGCGCGCGGTCGTCAGCCGGGGCGCGCCGCCGGCCCAGGGCGCGAGGGTCCGCTGCGCGTGCAGGCTGTAGCACCCGAGGTCCATCAGCGCACCGCCGGCCAGCGGCAGCGACCACCGTACGTCGGTGTCCGGCGGAGCGGGCATCGCGACCATGGTCTCGACGTGCCTGAGTTCGCCCAGCTCCCCGCTGTCCAGCAGCTCGTGGAGGCGGCGGGTGACCGGGTGGAACAGGTAGTGGAAGCCTTCCATGAACGCCGTACCGGCCTTGGCCGCGGCGTCGCGGACCTCGGCCGCCTCCTCGGCGTCGCTCGCGGACGGCTTCTCGGTGAGGACGTGTTTGCCCGCCTGGAGCGCGGCCAGGTTCCACGGCCCGTGCAGGCCGTTGGCCAGCGGGTTGTAGACGACCTCGACCTCCGGGTCGGCGATCAGGTCGGCGTAGGAGGCGGCTACCCGCTCCACACCGTGGGCCGCGGCGAAGGCCTCGGCCCGGTCACGGTCGCGGGCGGCCACCGCGACCAGGCGGTGGCCGCCCGCACGCGCGGGCCCCACGAGGGAGAGTTCGGCGATCCGGGCCGCGCCCAGGACGCCGATCCGCAGGGGTTCGTCGGTCATGCCTCGTATACCTCTTTCGTGGAAGCCTCGGTCGGCGGGAGCGGCTCAGACCGAGCAGGTCGTCACGCCGCTGTGGTCGGAGAGCAGGACGACCTTGTCCTGAAGCAGTGCCATGAGCGGGGTGTCCCTTTCGGCTTCGACCGTGCTTCAGCCGTGGCGGCGCTCGGCGCCCGCCCGCAGTTCCTGGCGCAGCCGGTCCGGGTCCCAGCCCTCGGCCACGGCCTGCCCGACCGTGTCCGCCTGGGAGGGCGGGGCGAGACCGTCGACCGGCGGGTCGAGGTCCAGGTTGGTGGGGAAGGGGTAGCCCTCGGCGGTGGCGGCGACCACCCGGCGCAGCCAGTCCTCCGAGACGCCCTCGGCCTTGCGGCGCAGCAGCACCGGGAAGAGCGCGTTGGCCATCGCCTCGCGGTCCACCGTCTCCATCGCGCGCCCGAACGCGGAGGAGATCTGCAGCAGGTTGGCCATGCGCCGGATACCGGTCGAGCGGTTGTGCCCGGCGGCGTGGAAGAGCGCGGGGTTGAAGAAGGCCGCGTCGCCCTTGGCGAGGGGGAGTTGGACGTGGTGGGCGTCGAAGTACTCGATGAACTGGGGGAGTCGCCAGGCGAGGTAGCCGGGCTCGTACTTCTGGGAGTGCGGGAGGTAGAGGGTCGGGCCGGACTCGACGGGCATGTCGCAGTGGGCGACGGCGCCCTGGAGGGTGAGGACGGGCGACAGGCGGTGGACGTGCGCCGGGTAGGCGGCGGCACGTTCCTGGCCGAGGAAACCGAGGTGGTAGTCGCGGTGCACGCTCTGTGCGGCCCCGCCCGGGTTGACGACGTTGACCTGCGAGGTGACCTGGTAGGCGGGGCCCAGCCAGGCCTCGGCGATCAGCGCGATCATGTCGTTCGCGTAGTAGTCGGCGAACACCTCCGGCGCCCGTACGGCGATCTTGTCCAGCGCGTTCCAGACGCGGTCGTTGGCGCCGGGCTTGGCGAAGTGGTCGCCGCGCGCGGCACCGCTCGCGCGCTCCTCCTCGATCAGCGCGGTGAAGGCCGCGGTGGCCCGGTCGACCACGTCCGGGTCGGCGAACGCGCCCTTGAGTACGACGATGCCGGGTCCGTCGAGCAGCGCCCGGATCAGCTCGCTCTGCACGTCGCGCCGGCCGTCGGGGGTGGCGGCGAGAGAACGGAGGCGGTCGCTGTCGTAGAGGAGCACGTTCTGCTCGATGCGCTCGGCCAGGGGGTGGTCCGTGGCGTCGGTCTTCTGCTCGACGAGGGAGCGGAACGTGTCGAGATCGCAGTCGGCCTCGGTGAGCCAGGTCCGGCCGGCGGTGGCTTGGGTGAGCATCCGGGTCCCTTTCGCAGTGCTTGCCCTTCTGCCAGTCTTGAGAACCCGAACCCATCATTCAATCCTCAGCACCGCATCAAAAGTCCATCATCATCTGCTTGGATGCCGACATGCGCCACACCTATACGATCAGGGAAATCGCCCGGCAGGCCGGGCTGAGCACGGCCACGGTCGACCGTGTCCTGCACAGCAGGGGCAATGTGCGGGAGACCACGGTCCGTGAGGTGCACCAGGCCATCAAGGACCTCGACCGCCAGCAGTCCCAGGTCCGCATCGGCGGCCGCACCTTCATGATCGACATCGTGATGCAGACGCCGGAGCGGTTCTCCACCGCCGTACGCGAGGCGCTGGAGGCCGAACTGCCCTCCCTCCACCCGGCCGTCGTGCGCTCCCGTTTCCACTTCCGGGAGACCTGCCCGCCCGAGGACCTGGCCGCCGCCCTGGACAAGATCGCCAGGCGCGGTACGCAGGGCGTGATCCTCAAGGCCCCCGACGTACCGGAGGTGGTGGCCGCCGTCGGCCGGCTGGCCGCGGCCGGCGTCCCCGTCGTCACCCTGGTGACCGACCTCCCGCACAGCGCACGCCTCGCCTACGTCGGCATCGACAACCGGGCGGCCGGTGCCACCGCCGCCTACCTGGTCGAGCAGTGGCTCGGTGACCGCCCCGGCCATGTGCTCACCACCATCAGCCGGGGCTCCTTCCGCGGCGAGGAGGAGCGCGAGATGGGCTTCCGCAGCGCGATGCGCCTCGCCGCCCCCAGGCGTTCCCTGGTGGAGGTCACGGACAGCGACGGCCTGGACGCCACCCAGCGCGACCTAGTCCTGGAAGCCCTCCGGCGCGACGAGGACATCGTGGCCGTCTACTCCATGGGCGGCGGCAATCTCGCCACCCTGGACGCGTTCGACGCGCTGGGCCGGTCCTGCGCGGTCTTCATCGCGCACGACCTCGACCACGACAACACCCGGCTGTTGCGCGAGCGCCGCCTCTCCGCCGTCCTCCACCACGACCTGCGCCAGGACGTGCGCCGCGCCTGCCAGACCATCATGCGCGCCAACCGAGCCCTGCCGGACGACGGCCCGACGCTGCCCTCGGCGATCCAGGTGGTCACACCGCTCAACCTCCCACCCGAGGCGTCGGCCGCGCCGTCGGCCGGCACCACCGGAACCCGTTGAAGCGGCGTTCGGTCATGGTGTGTCGGCGGTAGCCCTCCCGGTGTGAGCAGGCTGGATGACGGTGGCCGTTCCGGTACGGCGTTCCAGCTCGATCCGCAGGCCGTACAGATGGGAACGGGCCTGCGGTGTCAGTCCGTCGTCGCGGGCCAGGCGGTCGACGAGCCGGCGGGCGGCTTCGGAGGCGTCGGCGTCAGGCGGGGTGAACGGACCGGGCAGCCAGTGCACAAGGGCGTTCCGCGCGATGACGGGCAGCCGAGGGTCGTCGCCCGGGAACGCGTCGAGGACGGGCGCCCAGTCTCCCGCCACGGCGAGGGCGGTCAGCCGGCCCACCGCCACGCTGTGATGGGCGCCGGATGTGTCGAGGTCCCGCACCGCCCGGTACGCGCGTACAGCGTCCGGGTGGTCGGCGCCCGCTCGGGCGACCAGGTACCCCGTCGCCGCGAGCAGGTCCGCGAAGGGCGAGATCTCGCAGACGCCGAACGCCCCGAGCGAGACCGGTGCCGCCGAGTCCGCGCCGTCCTGCCGCGCGATCAGGTCGCACAGCGGGGGCAGCGCGGCCACGAGCCCGAGGGCGGCCGACGCCCGGGCGAGACGATGGACGTCGGCGTCCGCGGCGCTTCGCAGCCGCTCCAACACCCCTTCCGAGGCTCGGGCCGCGGCTTCCTGGTCCGCGAGGGACGGGACCGGCCCCGCCAGCAGGAGGAAGCCGTGGTCGGCCAGGACGTCGAAGGCGAGGTCCTGGTCGTCGGGGTCGGGTGAGGAGAGGAGGGCGGCGAGCGAGGCCCGGTGTGCCGAGCAGCGGGCCAGGGTGGCGGGCCAGTAGCCCCGGGACCGGGACGGCAGGTCGACGGCGACGAAGCGACGGTGGGCCTGGCGCGCCAGTCGCAGACCGGCCGGCCGGTCGCGGGCGAAGACGGAGTCCACGAGTGCCGCGATGCCGTCCAGGGAGCGACCCGGATCACAGGCCTCCGCCGCTTCCATCGCGAACTGCGGCACCTGAGGCAGGAGTTCGGCGGGCAGCGCCCGCACCGTGGCCGCCACGGCACCGGCACGGTCCGGGAGTGCGGCCCCGGCAGGCGAGCGCGGCCCGGACAGCAGGGCGAAGGCGTCGGCGCCGCGCTCGGGCGCGTCGTACACCAGCCGGTGCAGAGCGGCGGCGCGGCACAGCTCGTCCGCGGTGGTCCGGAGCACCTCGTAGGCCGAGTCGGGTTCTCCCTTCCGCCGCAGCACCTCCTCGTACGGTGCCGTCGTCGCCCCGCGCGGTACGTCTCCGACGTACTCCTCCAGCAGTTCCCCGGCCAACTCCCCTATCCCCGGCGCGAACCGTCGCTCCAACAGCGCGCGGACGCGATCGCGCCCCGGCAGTTGCCGCACGAGCCGGGCCCGCTCCACGGTGAGGTCGGCGGCCTCGCGACCGGAGAGCGGGCCGTTCAGGGCTTGTTCGACGTACGACAGCCCCGCGCGCTCCGCCGCCGGCCGGGCCTGGGCGAGGGAAGCGGGCTGAGCCATGCCCAGGGCGTCCAGGGCGGCGAGCGCGGCGCGTACCACCGGCCATGAGGTACCCGGCCGGACCAGATCCGCCGTGTGCAGCGCCAGACGGTGCAGGGTGAGCGTCTCGACCGCGTGCAGGGCGGACAGCGTCAGCTCCTGGGGCGTGTCAGGTGTGAGGAACGTGGCAAGCCGGTGGGTCAGTTCCCCGGCCAGGCGTCGGCCCTGCGAGGCCTGCCGGGTGGTGCCGGCCGCCGTCACCAGGGCCCGCAGCGCTGCCGTACGGGCGGTCGGCGGGCAGTCCGGGTCCGCCAGGGCGGTGAGCAGCCGGCGGTAGGCCACCGGCGCGTCGAACGCGGCCAGTGCGTCGGCCGCCGTGCGGTGTTCCAGCGCTCCGGCCCGCGGGTCCGCGAGGACCGCCTCCTGGTCGTGCAAAAAGGCCTCGACCGGCCTGCGTGGGGGAACTGCCGGGGCTCCGAGCAGTGCGGCGGCCTGCACGGGATCCGCCGCCGCGAGGTCCTCGACCAGACGCGGCAGCCACTGCCTGGGCTCCGGCACGAGCGCGGCCAGACACCGGAACGCCCCGTACCAGCGGTGCTTCAGCGCCAACCGCCGGCGCAGCTCCCGGTCGTCGGCACTTGACCGCAGCCAACGGAAAGCGAAGTAGTCGCGTTCCTCGACGTGGTGGAAGGTGCCTTCCGGGGTGAGTACCCCCGACTCGACAAGCACGGCCGGGGGTGGTTCCTCCGCGAGTCGTCCGCCGCCGGGCCGCATCTCTGGATCGATGAGCAGTGCGGCTCGCGCCTTGGCGTAACGGAGCGCGGTGTTGGGCCAGCTCGCGGTGATACCGGCGAAGTAGGCGTCCAGCACCTCGTATTCGTTGCCCGGCCGACGCCGTGCCGGTCCGCCGACGGGCCAGCGGGCGAGACGCGACAGCAGCAGGGGCGAGCAGCGTCCCTCCCGCAGCAGGTCCGCCCATGTGTCGGACAGCGCCAGGTCGGTGAGTTCGGCGGCGTGCTCGGGGCCGAGCCCGCGCTGCGCCGAGCGGCGGGCGAGATAGCGGGCGGCCTGCTCCGGCCGGGGACCGAGCAGGCGTACGGCGGTGCAGTCGTCGTACGCGGAGATCGGCTCACGGCCCGGTGCCGCCACGGTGACCGGCACCGCCGGGCGGCGGGCCCGGAACTCCCGCAGCGCCCCGGCCGCCGGCTCCGCCCCGGCTCCGCCCGGCAGGTCGGCCAGGACATGCACCGCGCCCGCCGTGAGGAGTGCGGCCGCGTCGGCCCCCGGTGCGACCAGCTCCAGCACCTCCCGGAGCTGTCCTTCCAGGGCGTCGGCGTCCGTGCACCGGCCGACGGCCGCCCCCGGCAGCCGTACGGGCAGCAGCCCCGGTACGCCCGTCGCCACCGCGTCGCCGCCTTCCAGCAGGGCGGCGAGTCTTCGGCGTTCCACCTCGTCGAGCAGCGTCGTACGGCCCGACCCGGCTGTTCCCAGTACCACCGCGTGCGACACGGCCAGGACCCGGTCGACGGCACTGGCGGCTTCGGCCCAGATCCGCGGACCGTGCCCGGACGCCGGAGCGGCCGTCCCGGCGGACAGATCCATGAACGGGGAGCGTGCCCCGCGCTCCTCGTCCAGCTCCCGCAGCCGTCGGTGCGTCGCCGGACCGGCCACCCTACGAGCCACACCGGTACGGCAGGCTCGCAGGACGTCCGCGAGACCGGCGTCGAGACTCGCCTCCGACGGCAGCCCGTCGACCACCGCGGCCAGGAGACCCGCCGCCCGGGGATCCGGCACGTCCGGGAGCAGGGGCAGCAACGCCTGTGCGGCGGCGACGAGTTCGCGGTCCTCCCACAGGCCGAGACCGGGTCCGCCCCGCTCCAGGGCCTCCGTCGCGACACAGGCCGCGGCCACCTGCCCGCGCCAGCACGCGGGCGTCTGCAGGGCGTCCGGCCACTTGAACGCACGGTGCGCGGCGAGCAGCAGGGCGACCTGGTACTCGCTCCACCACGGCTGTCCCGTGTCCTTGCCCGCGCAGATCCGTCGTACCCGGGCCCGCAGGGCGGCGAGCAGCCGGATCGCGGTGACCGCGGGCCGGCCCCGGTCGGCGACGAGACCGGCGAGCCGATCGCCGAGCACACCGCGGTTGTCCGGGCCCGGTGGCAGCAGGTCCGCCAGCAGGTCGCCGAGCAGCAGCAGTCGCAGTACGGCCACGAGGTCGTCGAAGGTCAGCCCGTCGGCCAGGGGCCGGCGCAGCAGGTTCAGCTCCAGCCACGCCAGGTCGTCCAGAACCGGCATGCCGCGCCGGCCCCTGGCGTAGTCGATGAGAAAGGGCCGGCCGTCGCAGAACAGGACGTTGCGGTGGTTGAGGTCGCCGTGGACCACGCCGACCAGGGTGGCGGCGGTGCGCTCCCGGACGACGTGTTGGAGTAGCGCGAAGGGGTCCCGGGCCCGCGTACCGCCCACCCGGACGACCCCCGGGGAGTCGTCGAGCATCCCCAGGGCGTCGCCGATGCGCCGGCGGGCGCGGTGCGGGCGGGTGTCGCCCACCCTGCCGTGGACGTACCGCACCTTGTCCGGGTCCAGGTTGCGCAGCGCGGTCGTGTTGCAGCCGGGTTCGAACTCGACGGCCACCACCGCGTTCTGGCGTTCCAGCAGAAAACCCTCGTCCGATGCCTTCAGCCCGTCCTGAGCGGAAAGCGTGACGAACTGCCCCGGAGACAGCGTGCCTTGCTGCGTCGGTGCGGCGAGTCCCGCTCGCACGACGTCCAGGGGCGCCAGTACATGGGCTTCGAGGGTTTCCAGGTCCGGACTGCCGTACACCGGCTGGCCCTTCGGGTCGACGCTGTTGACCACCACCCGCACATCGGGGCCGAGCGTTCCCTTCGCCGCCATGCGGTCATCGTGCTGGTGCCGGGGGCTCGCCCCCTGGTACATCGCCTGGGAGGCGACGCCCAGCAGGCGGTCCAGTGCGGTCACGGCGCGCTCGGCATCGTCGGCAGTGCCTCCCGGTGCCACCGCTCGCTCGGCCAACTGCTCCAGGCTCACGACCTCTTGGTGCTGATCGCACCCGGCCCACGTGACCACATCGACGTAGACCACGGCCTCGTCGGGTTCGAATTCCTGGGCGGCGGCCGGGTCGTGTGCGCCCGGGGTCGCTGTACGGATGGGCACGAACAGCGTGTGGGGAAGCTGGGAGAAGATGTCGCGGAACGCCAGGAGTTCGTCGTGGGAGTCCTCGGCGGGGGCCAGCTTGGCCACGTGCCGGGTCCAACCGTCGTCCGTCCTCACCCGCAGCCCGATCACCAGAGCGCCGCTCAGACCGTCACCGAACTGTCGCTCCACATCGATGTGTTGGGGGGACCACGTGGAGAGTCCCGGCACGCCTCCGGGGCTGTCGGACGTCCGTGCCCTGTGCAGCGCCGTCGAGATCCGCGCCTGGGCCTCCTCGTCGAACTGCTCGGCGAACGTGATCCGCACTCTGCCCCCTGACGGTGACGGCCGCCGCCACGGCGTCCGGTACAGCGTAGCCGTGCCGGCACACACAGCGACGGCCGGGTCTCGTGGCCGATACCATCCGATCGTGCACACCGCGCGGCGGGGGAGGGCGACGTGACCGGGACGGACGCGCTGGACGGGGCCACGACGGGGCCGTTGAGCTGGGACGACGTATGTGAGCGGTTCCACGACATCCGAGTGCGCGCGCACGCGCACGCCCTCCAGGACGACTGGCGGGCGCTCGTGACCGAGCGGTTCACGCCCAGCGCCGCGCTGCTGTCCCGTTGGCAGCGGCTGGCCGACGAGATCGAGCGGCTCGACGCGGGCCGGGACGACTCGACCGTGCGCTACGGAGACGACGTCGACGAGGAACCGGACGAGGCGGAGGACTCGGACGGCGCCTGGCTCGACGAGTGGGAGTCGGCGAGCGGGCGGTTCGGCTGCCCCGGTGACCTGTGCCGACGGGTCAGGACCGCCGATCTGCTGCCCCCGACATGCTGGCTGCAGAACCGCGAGATGCAGTCCATCCCCTCGGTCGCGCAGGCGCCCCCGGACGGCGCGTCCTGAGGGCGGCGACGCAGCCGCAGGAGACCACCGACCGCGATCCCGTGGCGGAACTCGGCGCGCTTCTGCAGCATGGCCAGGACACCGAGGACAGCACCGCGCTCCTCGCCGACACGGCCCTGCAGCTGGCCGACGAGGTGCTCGCAGGCATCGACTGGACGCCCGGCGGCGGAACGGGCGTGCCGGTCGAGGCGCTGCGGACCGCGACTCTCGTGGCGCAACTGCACCGGCAACGCGGCGGCTGCGACCCCGGACGGTACAAGGACGAGGTCCGCTCCGCCGCGGAGGTGTTGCTGGCTGTCCTGGCGCTCACCCCCGACGGGCCCGACCCGCGCCTGCTCGACAAGTACCGGGCGGTCTACGGCGGGGTCCCGGACACACACGTCCTGGCACTCGCACGGCACGGAGTGGGCATGCGTGTGCTCGGCCACGCGGAGCGTGTGAACGACACCGGAGCCGTGCGCCGCGCCCTGGTCCTGCTGCACTCCGCGCTCGCGGTGGCCACGCCGGACCACCGCAACCTGGCCGCCCTCCACAGCAACCGGGGCTCCGCGCACTGGGCGTTGTTCGAGCGGACCGGCGACCGGTCGGCGCTGGACGCGGCGGTGGCCGACTTCGCCGCCGCGGCCGGTGCCCCGGTCGGCAGTGTGCGTCCTGCCGCCGTGCCGCACGGCGGCAAGGACCGTGCGGCCCTGCTGGCCAACCTGGGCGCGGCCCTGGCCGTGCGGTTCGAGGTCTCCGGCGGCGCCACGGCGGACCTGGCGGCGGCGGTGCGCGTGCAGCGTCTGGCGCTGCGGGCCACCGCACGCGACGACCCGGACCGCGCGCTGTACCAGTCGAACCTCGGTTCGTCGCTGATCACCCGCTTCGAGCAGACGGGCGACACGCGCGCGCTCGCCGAAGCGGTACGGCTGCTGACCGACAGCCTGCGGACACCGTCGGCGGACGGACTCGAACAGGCGAACCGGCGAGGGAACATGGCGCGGGCGCTGGTGCGCCATTTCGAGCAGACGGCGGACACGGACGCGCTGCGGGCCGCCCTCGACCACATCACGCAAGCGGTCGCGGCGACCCCGCGCGACCACCCTGACTGGCCGTTGCGACTGGGCAATCTCGCCGCCGTCTGCGTGCGCGTCTTCGACCGGACGAAGGACGCCGCGATGCTCGAACTGGCCGAGTCCGCGCTCCAGGACGCGCTGAGCCGCCCGCACCGGCTGCGGCAGGCGCATCTGGAGAACCTCGGCAGTGTGCACCAGCGTCGCTACGACGTGCTGGGCGGCCCCGAGGGCGCCCGAGCGGCTGTGGCGGCCTACGAGGAGGCACTCGCGCTGGCCACCCTCGGCCACCCAGGCCGCCCGGGCGCCCTGTCGAACCTGGGCAACGCGCTCGTCGGCCGCCACCGCGCCGACGGCTCCCCGGCCGACCTCGACCGAGCGGTGGGCCTGCTCCGCGAAGCCGTCCGCACCGCTGCCGAAGACCCGGACCTCTGCCGCTACCTGACCAACCTGGGCGCTGCCCACGAGGAACGCGCGAAGCCGACCACGCGGACCGGCAACCGGCGTTCGGCCACCGGGGTGCGGGAACGGGAGCGCGCGCTCGCCGCCTACGCGGCGGCGGCCCGGGTGCCGACCGCGCCCGTACTGGGGCGGGCGCGGGCCGCGCTGTACCGGGGGCGGCTGGCGGCCACGGCCGATCCGCGGCGGGCGGACGCCCTCGACGGCTACCGTGACGCCGTCGGACTGCTGGAGGCCGTGGCCTGGTTCGGGCTGGGGCGCAACGACCAGGAGCGGCTGCTGCGCGAGTTCTCGGGCGCCGCCGGAGAGGCCGCCGCCTGCGCCATCGCGCAGGGGCGCCACGAAACGGCGCTGGAACTGCTCGAACAGGGGCGGGGAGTGCTGCTCGCCCAGGCGGTGGGCGGACGCACCGGGCACGACCTGCTCGACCGGAGCCGGCCCGGGCCGGCCCGTCGGCTGCGGCGGCTCCAAGACGTCCTGGAACGCCGCACGTTCGACTGGCGGGAACCCCCGGAGCCCGCGTCCCCGGTGCTCGCCCATGAGATGGCGCGCAGCTCGGCCGCGGCGGCCGAACGCGAGGAACTGCTGCGGCGCATCCGGCGGCTGCCGGGGCTGGAGCGGTTTCTGCTGCCCCCGGACGCCACCGAGCTGTGTACTGCCGCCGAGCACGGTCCCGTGGTCGTCGTCAATGTGAGCGCACTGCGCTGCGACGCGCTCGTCGTCACCACCGGCGGAGTCCGCTGCGTCCCGCTGCCCGGTCTGACCCGGGACGGGCTGCGCACGGCGGCCCGCACCCACCTGCGGCTCGTCGCGACCCTGAGGCGGCCCGGCACACCCCGGCAGCGTGCGGTGGCCGCCGAGACCCTGCGCGAGACGCTGGCCTGGCTGTGGCGGGCAGTGGCCGAACCGGTGCTCACCCACCTCGGCCTGGAACACCGCGACGACACCTGGCCCCGCCTCTGGTGGTGCCCCACCGGACCTCTCTCCCTGCTGCCCCTGCACGCCGCCCAGCAGTACGACACGGCCCGGCTGCGCGACACCGGCGTCGCGGACCGGGTGATCTCCTCCTACACACCCACCCTGCGCTCCCTGATCGCCTCCCGGCAGCCGCTCGCCGACCCCCAGGACTCTGCCTGTAGCGGAGACATCCGCTCCCTGCTCACGGTCTGCGTTCCGGACATCCCGGGCAGGCCTCGCCTCCGGCACGCCGCACGGGAGATCCGGGCGGTGCGTGCCGTGCGGCCCCCGGGGCCGGACGGCAGCTCCCGGGTGCTCGCCGGACGCCGGGCGACCCTCGCGCGTGTCGCGGCCGAACTCCACCGGCACCGCGGGCTGCTCTTCGTGGGCCACAGCGTCCAGAGCCCGAACGATCCAGGCCGCGCCGCGCTGTACGCCCAGGACGGCCCGCTGACCATGCGGGAGATCGCCGCGCTGCGGCTGCGCACCGCCGACCTCGCCTATCTGTCCTCCTGCGAGAGCGCGCTGGGCGACCAGAACCTGCCCGACGAGGCCCTCTCCCTCGCCGGCGCACTGCAGATCGCAGGGTTCCGGCAGGTCGTGGCGAGTCTTTGGTCGGTGCTCGACGCGGGCGCCCCGGAGATCACCGGCGGCTTCTTCGCCCGCCGACCGGTGTCCTCGGCGGGAGCCGCAGCGGGGGGTGAGGACTCGGCGACGGCCCTGCACGCTGTCCTGCGCACGGTGCGCCAGAACGACTCGCCACTGCTCTGGGCCGGCTACTGCCACACCGGCAGTTGAACCCGCCCCGCGCGGCTCACCGCAGAATCGGCAGATCCGCGTTGAGCCGCCGCGCCCCGAAGAGATAGGCGGACTGCGGCTGGATGTAGCACGCGTCGCGACGCCCGTACTCGACGTCGTCCGCCGACACCCGGATGATCCCCTCGTCGGCGGGATCCTCCGCGAAGTCCAGCAGCCGCTGCCGCAGTCCGGCGGCACCCGGCGACGCCGGGTCGAGATCGCAGACCTCCATCAGCCGTACCTGCCGGTACGACTGCCCGGGCACCCGGTGCGGACCGTCCAGCACGGTGCGTACGGCGACGAAGTCGACGGTGGACAGATCGACACCATGGTCCGGGTGCCCCACCTCGGCCAGCTCCTCGTCCAGTTCACGGCGCAGGCACTCCGCCGCGGACTCGCGTCCCTCGCCCTTGGCCCACCAGCGCGCGAATCCGGCCAGTGCTCGGGAGGGCACGAACCCCCGCAGGTCGTGCCGCATGTCGGGCCGGTTGCGCGGCTCCTCGTGGAAGCCCAGACGCTCCAGGGCCGGACGGGCCCCGGCGGCGTACTTGGCGACTCCGCCCGGGGGGCCGTAGGAGCCGGGGCGGCGCGGCGAGTGGAACAGGACATACCCGCCGTCGTCCTGCACCCGCAGCAGCACCGCGGCCGACACCCGCATCCGTCGGCCGGGCCGCAGCGCCGGCAACAGCAGCCGCAGCCTGCGCCGGTGCAGCCACAACCCGGCCGCGCCGGAACCGATCGCCGACACGATCAGCCCGGTCAGGATCTCCTGCAGCACTGTCCCCACCCCCGAATGACGTCACGCCGGAATGGTGCCCGCGTTCGTGTCGCCCCCTCGACAATGTCCCCATGGTCAGCGACCGTGACACACCGGACGTGTCCCGATTCCCCGGCGCCCTGATCCGCCGGGCGGGGTGCCGACTGCGCAACCGCCTCGCCGCGTATGCGAACGACCGCGCCGCCGGCTGGATGGTGCGGGCCGAGGGGCGCTCCGCGCGCAGACGGCTGAGCCGCGCCGAGCGCCTCCTGCGGCGGGCGATCAGGATCACCGCGTCCGAACGGGCCCGCCGTCACTTCTCCCTGAATCTCAGCCTGTTGCTCCAGCAGCGCCTCGAACTGTCTTTGTCCGACGACCCGTCCGAGGCGGCCGAGGCCGTCGGTGCGGCCCGCCGCGCCCTCGCCGGGCTGTCGGCGGACGAGGAGTGGTGGTGCGACGCCCTGTGCGCCCTCGCGGACGCGCTCCTGCTGGCGCACGCGACAACTACCGGCACCGAAGCCGGCGTTGACGAAGCCGTGCAGTGCATGGCCCGGGCCGTCGCCGACGCTCCGCGCGGGTCCGGTGATCTGCCCGCGCTGATCGTACGGCTCGGCAACGCGCTGGAGACGTCGGCGGATTCGAGGACACCCGGTGCTGAGTCCCTCGACCGGTCCTTCGACGTGGCCCGCAGGGCGGCGACGGAGGCTTCCGACGAGGTGCGGCCCATGGCACGGTTCGCGCTGGCCGAGGCGCTGTGCGGGGTCGCGTCGGCCGCCGACTGGACGGCCGCCCTGGACGAGGGCATCGGCATCTACCGTGACCTCGCCGATGAACTGCCCCCGCGCACAGGGGTGTTGCACGCTTTCGGTACCGCCCTGCTGCTGCGTGACGAGGCCGAGCACCACCCCGAGGCGGTCTCCGAGGGGCTGCGTGTGCTGCGCGAGGCGGTCTCCGTCACGGCTGCGGGAAGCGCGGAACGGCGCGCGGTGGAGCAGGACTTGGGCGCGGCCCTGCACGCCTCGTACGAACACACCGGGGACCGCGCGTTCCTCGACGAGGCGATCACGCTGCTCCGCACCACGGTCGAGAGCACGCCCGACGGTGAGTCCGGGCTCCTCCTGCGCGGAATGCGCCTGGCCATCTCCCTGGACGCCCGGGCCACCCGGACCGGCACGGCGGGCGACGCCCGCGAGGCCGGGGACCTGCTGACCCACGCCCTGGCCGACCCCGCGAACACCGAGGACGGCGAGGAGCACGCCAGTGTCCTGCTGGCCCTGGCCAACGCCCTGCTCACACTGGCCGAACTCACCGGCGAACCGGGCCTGGTCCCGAAGGCCGTCGGCCATCTGCGGGCGGCCGCGCGGACGGCGGCCGGCACGCTCCTTCGGGTCCGGATCCACTCCAGCCTGACGAGCGCGCTGCGCATGTCCTTCGCGCACGGCGGTCCACCGGCCGACCTGGACGACGCGCTGACGGCCGGACGCACGGCGGTACGGCTGGCCGGCGAGAGCGCCGCGGACCTGCCCGACTGCCTCACCAACCTGGCCAACACCCTCGCCGACCAGTTCGACCGGACCGGGACGCCCGAACTGCTCGACGAGGCGATCACGCACGCCCGTGCGGCGGTCGCCGGGTCGACGCCGGGGCGGCCCGGTCGCGGCGGCGCCCTCTCCTGCCTGGGCCTGTGCCTGGCCGCTGAGTACGAGGCGGTCAAGGACCTCACGGTGCTGACGGAGGCGGTGCGCCACCACCGCGAGGCGCTGCGGGTCACCGCCTCCGACGACGCCCGGCGGCCCGGCCACCTGTCGAACGCCGCCGTCGCGCTGGGTCTGCTGCACGAGCACACGGCCGAACCGGGGGTGCTGGCCGAGGCGATCGAGACCGCGCAGGAGGCCGTGGACACCGCCGCCGAACAGGACCCCGACCTGCACCTCTACCTCCAGACCCTCGCCCGCGTCCGGCGCGAACAGCACTTCGCCGCCCGTCGTGGCGCCGTACCGTATGCCGGAGTCCATCTGCGACAGGCCGTCGAAGCCGGACGCCGTGCCGTACGGGTCCTGCCACCCGGTGCGCCGACCGGGGCCGCCTGCCGGGGCAATCTCGCCGCGGACCTCCTGCTGAGCCACCAGGAGGACCTGAGCGTCGACGACAGCGACCTGGCCGAAGCCCTCACCCTGCTGGTCGGCGAAGCGGACGCCCTGCCGCCCGGCACACCGGAACGCGCCCTGTCGCTCTACAACCTCGGACTGGCCCGGACGGCTCGGTACGAGCGCACCCACGACGACGCCGAACTGTCCCTGGCCCTCACCGCGTTCACCGACGCGGAGCGGATCACGGCGGCGTCACCCATGCTGCGCGCCGAGGCCGCCCTCGAACACGGGCGGGCCGCCGCCTCGGCACAGCGGTGGCCGGCCGCGGTCGACGGCTTCGAACGGGCCCTCGCCCTGCTGCCGCTGCTGCCGTTCGCCCGGCTGGACCGCGGTGACCAGGAGTACGTCCTCACCGTCTTCGCCGGCCTGGGCCGCGACGCCGCCGCCTGTCTGCTCGCCTGCCCCGGCGCCGATCCGCTGCGCGCCGTGGAACTGGTCGAACAGGGACGTGGAGTGCTGCTCGACGCCATGTTCTACCCGGCGAGCGAGGTGATGGCGCTGTACCGGACCGCCCCGGACCTGGCCGAGCGGTTCGAGCGGCTGCGGGAGCGGCTCGACACCCGGCGCTCGCGTCAGTGGTCCCGCCGTTCCGGCAGCGGCACGGTCCGCCATCTGGACCGGTCCGCCGTACGGGAGCCGCCCGACGACGGGAAGCCTCTGGCGGCCGAACTCGACGACGTGGTGGGACAGATCCGTGCGCTGGACGGCATGGCACGCTTCGCCCGGGCACCCGCCGTCGGCGAACTGCTCACCGGCACCGACGGCGGCCGGGGCCCGGTCGTCCTGGTCAACGTCAGCCGCTACCGGTCCGACGCGCTGGCGCTGACCGGGGACGGCGTACGCGTCGTTCCCCTCCCCGGGCTGACCCTCGACCACCTGGCACGTGCCGTCGATCTGCACCTGCGCACCCTCCGCGCGATGCGCACCGCGGACAGCCGCACCGGGGCCGGCCGCCACCGGGTCTCCGAACGGCTCGCCGAGGTGTGCGCGTGGCTCTGGCAGACCGTGGCCGCGCCGGTGCTGGACGCACTGGAGCTGGCGCCGCGCGAGCACGACCGGCCCAGGCTGTGGTGGTGCCCGACAGGCCCGCTCGCCCTGCTGCCGCTGCACGCCGCCCAACGCTACGACGCCGGCCTCGGCCGGGACGACGGTGTGCCGGACCGGGTGATCGCGTCGTACACCCCCACCCTGCGCGCGCTGGCGACCGCACGTCGGCCACGCCCGCCGGCGGCGGACGGCGACGGCCCTGTCCTGGTCGCCTCGGTGCCCCGGGTGCCGGGACTGCGCCCGCTGGCCCACGCCGAGGAGGAGATCGCGGCGGTCGCCGCAGCCTGCCCGCGCCCCCCGGAGATCCTCCGGGCCGCCGACGCGACCCAGGACGCCGTCACCGGGCGACTGACACGGCATCGCTGCTGGCACTTCATCGGACACAGCAAGCAGGACCTGCTGAATCCCGGACTGGCGGCGATCCGGCTCGCCGACGGCGAACTGACCGCCCTTCCGCTGACGAGCCTGCGGCTGCACGGCGGGGACCTCGCCTTCCTGTCGTCGTGTGAGAGCGCGACGACAGGAACCGGCGTCCCCGACGATCCCCTCCATCTCGCGCTGAGCTGCCAGATCGCCGGCTATCGGCACACCGTGGGCACCATGTGGTCGGTGCTGGACCGCTCTGCCGCGGAGCTGGCCGGCCGGTTCTACGCCAACCTGACCGTCGACGGCCGCCTGGCCTACGACACCGCGGCCGACGCCCTGCACCGAGCCGTCCTGCACTTGCGCCGCACCTCGCCGATCGAGGTCTGGGCGGCGTATCTGCATGCCGGAGCCTGACGTGATGCCACGTTGGTCACTGTGTCCATCAGGCTGCCGCGCTCCGACACGGCACCTTCAGTAATGTTGTGCAGTCCATTGACTGCCGCAAGAATTGAGCACTACATTCCTCGGCGTCTTGGTTCCGTGCACTGAGTATCTGTTCGCGCGCCCGCTCCGCAGCCGCCCCCCAGGGAGCCCCCTCATGCCTGCCAGCACCCGTCCCCGTACGCGCCGCACCAGTCTGCGCACCGCTCTGGCCGCTCTGGCCACGCTGACGTCCGCGGCTCTCGCCGCGCTCCCGATGCCGACCGCCCAGGCGGACACGGCCACCGCCGGCCACCTCACCGGCAGTCTCTCCGACGGCGCCACCTGGGTGGCGGACGTACCCCAGAACTGGAACGGCACCCTGCTGCTGTTCAGCCACGGTTTCGGCCCCACCGTCGCCAGGGACGCCCCCACCGACGCCGTACGCACCGAGTTGCTCGGCGAGGGCTATGCGATGGCCGGGTCGTCGTACGACCCCAACGGCTCGATGTGGGCCCTGAACAGTGCCGAACGCGACCAGTTCGCCACGCTCGACGCCGTCACCGCGGAGATCGGCGAACCGCGGCGCACCCTGGCCATCGGGCAGTCCATGGGTGGGCTCGTCAACGCGCAGATCGCGCGGGACGGCGGCGGGCGTATCGACGGCGCGCTCGGCCAGTGCGGTCTGGTCGCGGGCGGTACCGATCTGGACAACTACCAGCTCGACGCCGAGTACACGATCGCCCGGCTGCTTCTGCCGGAGCAGGCGGTGAAGCTCATCCACTTCGGCTCCTCCGCCGACGCGGCCGCCACCGCCGAACAGCTCACCGACGCCGTCGCGGCCGCGCAGGCCACCCCGCAGGGCCGGGCCCGGGTCGCGCTGGCCGCCGCCTTCCTCAACCTGCCCGCCTGGTCGCCCGGAAAGGACCGGCCCGCCGCCACCGACTGGGCGGGACAGGAGGAGCAGCAGTACGACTGGTTCGCGCAGGGCATCCTGTCGTTCGTCGAGGGCGGCCGGTACGCCATGGAGCAGTCCGTCGGCGGCGACAACTCCTGGAACCGCGGTGTGGACTACGCCGGCCTGCTCGCCGACTCCGAACACGCACCCCAGGTACACGCCCTCTACCGGGCGGCCGGCCTTGATCTGCGGGCCGACCTGCGCGAGCTGACCGAGGGCGCCGTGATCACCGCCGATCCCGCCGCCGTCCGTACCGCGCGGCGGACGTCCTCCGCGGGCCAGGGACTCGAAGTGCCCCTGCTCGACATCCACACCACCGGCGACAACCTGGTTCCGGTACAGCAGGAGAACCGCTTCGCCGCCCGCGTGCGCGCCTCCGGCGACGGCGCGCTGCTGCGGCAGGCGTTCGTCGAGCGGCAGGGCCACTGCACGTTCACGACCGCGGAGACCGTGGCCGCCCTGCACGCGCTCGAACACCGCGTCAGCACCGGCCGCTGGGACGACGCCGCGACCCCGGACGCGCTCCAGCGGTCCGCCACCGCCCTCGAACTCGACGGGGCGGCCTACGTCACCTACCGCCCGGCCCGGCTGACGGTCGGCCGCGACCACCCGGCACACCTCGCCCACCACTGATGACGTGGGGGCCACTCATGTCCGAGGCAGCCGCGTCCTCGCCTTCCTCGCAGCGCGGTGTCAGTCGCGGCTGTTGCCCCACAGGGAGGTGTCGGTGCTCTTGAGGCTGGGGACGCCGCCGTACGTGCCGCCGTCGGCGGTGACGAGCGGGGCGGAGAGCTGGTCCTCCAGAATTCCGTCGCGGACCCGCACGATGGTGCTGTCGTGGTCGGTCCTGCCGGGCTTGAACGTCTTCCCGTCGATTGCGGCCTTCAGGTAGTACAGGGCGTACTTGGCGTAGAGGTCGGCCGGCTGGGACACGGTGGCGTCGATGTTGCCGTCGGAGATGTTCTGGAGTTCCCTGGGGGTGCCGTCGTTGGAGACGACGAACACGTGTTTCTTGTTCTTCGGGCCGGTCAGCAGCCCTTCCTGCTTGAGCACCTGGAGCGTGCCGGACAGGGCGAAGCTGGCCTGCATGTAGATGCCCTTGATGTCCGGGTGGGCTGTCAGGTCGGTCTGGAGTTTCTGTGCGGCCTCGGCGCCGTCCCAGTTGGTGGTCTCGCCGAACACCTGGACGCCCGGGTAGTTCTTCTTCATGCAGTCGTCGAACCCCTCGGTGCGGTCGCGGCCGTTGATCGACGCGAGATCGCCCTGGAGCATCACGACCTTGCCCTCGCCGCCCAGCTTGGTGCCCAGGTACTTGCATGCCTTCTCGCCGTAGGCGCGGTTGTCGGCGCGGACCACCATGTAGACCCTGCCGGCGTCGGGGCGGGTGTCGATGGTGACGACCGGGATCTTCGCCGCCCGCAACTGCGCCAGGATCGGCGCGATGGCAAAGGTGCTCTGCGGGGCCATCGCGATGCCCTTGACGCCCTGGAGGATGAGCGTCTGGGTGTTGGCGGCGAGTTTGCCGACATCGTTCTGCGAGTTCGTGGTCTTGAGCGAGAGGCCGAGTGCCTTGGCGTACTCCGGCGTGTATGCGATGTACGCGTTCCAGAAGTCGGTGTCGGAGCGCGGGTAGTCGACGCCGACCAGCGGCTTGCCGCCGCTCGACGTGGCCGTGGTGCCGGCGCCGTTGCACGCGCTGAGCAACACCAGCGCAGAGAGGCCGGAGGCGGTGGAGTAGAGGACGGATCTGAACCTCATCGGTACTTCCCGAGTCGATGTCACACCGACCGACACCAAATTTCAATTATATCCAGTTCTTTACCCTTGTATGTCTATACGCACCGGGCGTCAGGCGCGCCGGTGCGCCTGCTGTGTGTGCCGGGACAGTGAGTCGATGACCACCGCGGCGAAGAGCACGCCGCCCGTGATCACCAGCTGGACGGCGTTGGGCGTGTCGGTGAGGGCCATGCCCGAGGCGATCGACTGGATGACCAGTATGCCGAGCACCGCGGACCAGGTCGTGCCGCGGCCTCCGAACAGGCTGGTGCCACCGATCACGGCCGCAGCGATGGCGTTGAGCAGCAGGACACCCGAGCCGGAGTTCTGGCTCACCGACGTGATGCGCGAGGCCAGGAACAGGCCGCCGGTCGCCGCCAGGGTGCCGGAGACCGCGAGTACGGCCGTCTGTATGCCGGTCACGCCGAGGCCGGCGCGACGGGCTGCCTCGACGCTGCCCCCCAGGGCGTAGATCCGCCGACCGTAGGACGTGCGCCGGAGCATGATGTCGAGGCCCGCCACCACGGCGAGGAAGATCAGCAGAGCCAGC
This sequence comes from Streptomyces sp. NPDC048277, assembly GCF_040652235.1. Classification (NCBI taxonomy): domain Bacteria; kingdom Bacillati; phylum Actinomycetota; class Actinomycetes; order Kitasatosporales; family Streptomycetaceae; genus Streptomyces; species Streptomyces sp. NPDC048277. The sequence goes on along the minus strand of NZ_JBEZLQ010000003.1, from coordinate 249,757 downwards.
GGCAGGCCCTGGAACTGGTTCAGCAGGTAGGCGGCGGCGAACGCGATCACCGCCACCACTCCTGTGCGGACCCCGATGGTGCGCAGCGGGCGGTGCGGCATGCCGACGGCCCTGCGGCGGCGCCTGTTCAGGTAGGAGTCGAGGAAGACCAGGGCGGTGGCGAGCGCCGCCACCGCGTAGGCGACGCCGGCGTTGGTGAAGTAGTAGCTGGTCAGGTGGGCGATGAGCCCGTTCTCGTCGAGATTGACGGTGCCGCTGGTGCCGAGGACGGCGAGCATGAGGCCGTTCCACGTCAGCAGCCCGGCGAGGGTGACCACGAAGGCCGGCACCCGGGTTCTGGCGACGGAGTACCCCTGGACGGTTCCCGCCGCGGTGCCCGTCAGGACGGCGGCGATCAGGGCGAGCCATTCCGGCACGCCCTGGTTGACGCTGAGCACGGCGAAGACCGCGGCGGCGAACCCGCTGATCGAGCCGACCGACAGGTCGAGTTCACCGAGCAGCAGCACGAAGACGATTCCGACCGCGATGAGGCCCGTACCCACGATGTCCACGCTGAGGTTGGACAGATTGCGGGGCGAGAGGAAAGCGGAGTTGATGCACTGGAAGACGATCCAGACCGCGGCGAGAACGAGGGTGACGGGAAGGCTGCCCAGCTCACCGCCGCTCAGGCTGCGCCGCATTGCGGCGGTCCAGCCCGCCGCGGCGCGGGTGACGGCGCGCCTGGCGCGGGGCTGACGGGCTGCTGCGGGCCCGGCCCGCGTCTCGTCCGGCATGTCACGCATCCCTTTCACCACCCGGCGTCGCGGTGCGCCGGCCGGCGGGGCGCGTGGTCCGTGGCGCCCGTGATGGAGGAGATGGTCTGCTCCTGGGAGGTGGTGCTCGGGACAACGTCGGTGGTCTGTTCGAACCCCGGCGCCGTGGCCGTTTCGTCGAGAAGGAGGACGCGCGGATCGCCGGGAAGCGAGCGGGCGGTGGCGACAGTCTGTCGCCGGTCGCTGGACAGTGACACCAGGGGCCCGCACTGATCGGGACGCTTGGGGCCAGGCGCTCCAGCGGCTGCCCGGTGCGGCGCTCCGTCGCGACCACGGCCCGGGCAAGGGCGGTGTCCCGGACGCACGCATTCATACGCGAGGCCTCCCTCCTCCCTGGAGCCGTGCGGCTGCGACCGCGGTGCAGCGGCGTGGCCCACCGGAGCGGGGCGGGGTCGTGGCCTGCATCCGCCCGGAGCGGGCGAAAGCGGCAAAACGACCACTTCGCCAGTGTGGCACCGGCCATCGTGAACTGCGAACTCGGTGCCGCGCGACCGGCGTGATGCCCATCTGTCCGGTTTGACTCGCTATGTGATTCTGGTGAGGGGGAGTGCCCGGTGGCCGCAGGCCGGTACCCGGCACGGACGGGAGACGGAGGCGGAAATGCCTCACGACGGCAGTGCCCAGGCCGGAAAACCCGAACCGGACGCAAGGACGGGGGCCGGTCATGACGTGCCGTAGCCTCAAGGTGACGTCTCGGACGCGGTATGTCGTCGGCGCGCTCGTCGCGGGCCTATTGGTCACGCCCTCGGCCGCCTGCACAAGCGACGGGAAAACCACCGCGGACAGTTTCACCGTCGGCCTGCTGCTGCCGAGCCGGGTGGTGCCACGCTGGGAGAACTCCGACAAGCCGCTGATCGAGCAACGAGTGAAACAGCTCTGCCCGCACTGCAGCGTCGCCTATGCCAACGCCGACGACGATTCGACGGCCCAGCGGCAACAGATGACCGCCATGATCACCAAGGGGGTCAGGGTCCTCATCCTCGGCGCGACCGACAACAGGGCCCAGCGCTCCGCCGTCCAGGAGGCGCACAACGCGGGCGTCCCCGTCGTCGCCTACGACAGGCTCGCCGACGGCCCGATCTCGGGCTACGTCAGCTTCGACGGTGTCCAGGTCGGCACACTGCAGGGCCAGGCCCTCCTCAAGGCCGTGCGCGCCCCGGCCAAGGACAGGACCATCGTCATGATGAACGGCGACCCGACCAGCCCCAACGCCGCCTGGTACAAGAGGGGCGCACTGTCCGTCCTGCGCGGCAAGGTGAGGATCGGCCGTTCCTACGACACCCAGGGCTGGAGCACGGACAACGCGAACGCCAACATGTCCGCCGCCATCGCGGCCCTGGGCCCGGACCGGATCGACGGCGTCCTGGCCGCCAACGACGCCATGGCCGCAGGGGTCATCTCCGCACTCAAGAGTGCCCACGTCAGGAGCCTTCCACCGGTCACCGGCCAGGACGCCGACCTCGACGCGGTACAGCGGGTCATCAACGGCGAGCAGTCCATGACGGTGTACAAATCCTTCCGCGCGGAAGCGGAAGCAGCCGCTGCCATGGCCGTCGCACTGGGCCGCGGCGAGAAACTGCACGACATCGCCACGACGACGACCGACAGCCCCACCAACCGCGACATCCCGTCCGTGCTTCTCACCCCGGTCGCCGTGACGACCGCCAACGTCAGGCAGACCCTCGTCAAGGACGGTGTGTACACCGTCGCCCAGATCTGCACACCGCAGCTCCGGGCCGCTTGCGCGAAGGCGGAGCTGACTCCGTAGACGGGAATCCCTCGCTGAACAGTCGTATCTCATCGGCGTGCCGTCTGCCGGACGGCCCTCGGTGAGGCACCCAGTTCTCGGTGGCAGGTCTTGTTGAACGCCTGGAGGTCGGGGATGCCGACGGTCGCGGCGATCGCCGGGATGGCGAGCGTCGAGGCGACCAGGAGGTGCCGGGCCCGTTCCATACGGCGCCGCCGGATGTAGCCGACCACCGTGAGCCCGGTGTCCTTGCGGAACAGGCGCGTGAGCTGGGTGTGCGAGATCCCGGCGGTACGGGCGATGTCCGGGACCTCCAGCGGGTCGGCCAGGTGCTCCTCGATGTGGGCCATGGCCGTCCGCAGGGCGGGGTGCCGGGACGACCCCTCGCGCTGTGCGGAGGTGCCTGCCAGACCGGTCGTGCGCCACAGCACCGTCCAGAGCTCGGCGGCTGCCCGAGCCGGGGACTGAGGGCCGGCCGCGACCGTCTGCCGCAGCAGTTCGCCGAGCACCGCGGCGTCCGCACCCGCGTCCTGCATCACCGGGACGCGGTGGCGCTCACCCTCGCCCGGCAGCACGAAGTGGGCGTACAGGTGCTCGCAGGGCGTGGTGTCGTAGTGGAAGTGCACCTCGGTGTCGGGCGGCACGAGGCTCACGTGCCCGGGGCGGATCGGATGCCGGAAACCGCCGAACTCGAGGGTGCCGGAGTAGCCGTACAGATGGAGCTGCCACAGCCGCGGCAGCCGGAACACGTCGTGCGGTCCGGCGTGTCCGTGGACGCCCACGCCCGCGTTCGCCACCTGCGGAGGCAGATCGAGGGCCAGCTCCACGGAATGCGTCATGGCGGAAAAATACCAGCGGTCGCCGTTTACAGCCCACGACTTCCCGTATGCCTCCTTCTACGGTTGCCGTATGCCAACCACACGAGAACTGCTGAGTTCTGCCCAGGTGGCGCGGTTCGTGGCCCATGGATTCCTGCGCCTGGACGGCGTCGTGCCCCGGGAACTCAACCAGGAGGCGCTCGGCGTCTTCGACGCCGGGGTGCCCGCCGTGCCGTACGGCACTCCTGTGCCGAAGGCGTTCCCCGAGGGAACCCTCGCCCGTCGGCTCGTCGAACTCCCTGCCGTCGCGGGCGCGTTGGAGAGCCTGGTGGGCCCGAACCCGACCGTCGACCACCATTTCGTGCACACGCGTGAACCGCGCGGGGGCAGCGCGCAGCCGCTGCACGCCGACGCCCTCATCGACCTGCGGGCCGACGCCTTCGACGTGCAGCTCATGTACTACCCGCAGGAGGTCACCGCGGACATGGGCGGCACGCTCGTCGTCCCGGGCAGCCATCTGCGCCGGACCAACGAGTCCGACACCGGCCGCTACCAGAACCTGCGCGGCCAGACCCGGCTGACCTGCCCGGCGGGCACGGTGGTCCTGTTGCACCACGGGATCTGGCACGGCGGCCGGCGCAACGACAGCGACACCGTCCGCCACATGTACAAGATCCGTTTCAACCCGACCGTGCCGCAGGTGCGGCTGTGGGACACCGCGGACCTGCACGAGGCGGCTGTGCGCGAGGAGTTGTCACGCACCTTCCCCTGGTACGAACCGGCGACCGGCCGGCTGGAGATCCACAACCGGATCAGGCTCTGGCGTCTGCTCTCCGCCGACCCCGACTTCGACATCGAGTACTGGGCCACCCGGATCTCCAACCGGCCCGCGCAGAGGAGCCACCCGTGACCAGCTCGAACACCGTGCGGCAGCAGGTCCTCGTCCTGTATCTGAGCACCTCCGCCCTCGACTCCCCGGTCGTCGGCTGGGCCCGCTACGACGGCACCGGCGCGACCCGGCCCACCACCGGGGACAGCGACCTGCCGCCGTACGAGACGGGCGTCGCCGCGCTGCAGGACGGCTGGCGCCTCTTCCAGGCCGCCCAGCTCATCCCGCCGTACCCGGGGGCGGAACACGAGACGTCCTTCCTCAAGCACGAGTTCTTCTTCGAAAGGCTTGTGACAGCGTGAGCCGGGTATGCGCCGACGCGGTCAGGCGCCGAGCCCGGCGTCGCGGGCGAGCAGTGCGGCCTGGACCCGGTTGGTGACCTCCAGCGCGGTCAGGATGCGGCTCACATGCGCCTTGACGGTGCTCTCCCGCATCGCGAGGCGGGCTGCGATGTCGGCGTTGGTGTCGCCCTGGGCGAGCAGGGCGAGGACGTCGCGTTCGCGCGGGGTGAGCCGGTCCAGCCGCGCCTGGGCCGCTGTGGTGCCGCTGCGGGTCGTGGCGTGATAGCGGTCGATGAGGCGGCGGGCCGCGGACGGGTGGAGCATGGCGGAGCCCGCGGCCACCAGGTGCACGGCTCGCAGGATCTCGTCCGGGTCGGTGTCCTTGAGCAGGAAGCCGTCGGCGCCCGCCGCGAGCGCGTCGTAGACGTACTCGTCGAGGTCGAAGGTCGTCAGGATGACGACCTTCGGCGCGCGGGGGAGTGCCCGCAGGCGGATGGTGGCGGCGATGCCGTCCATCCGGGGCATCCGTACGTCGACCAGGGCGACGTCGACGTCATGGGCCGTGGCCAGTTCGATCGCCTGGAGCCCGTCGGCGGCCTGCGCGACCACCTCGATGCCCGGGTCGTCGGCGAGCAGGTCGGCCAGGCCCAGGCGGACCAGGGCGTCGTCGTCGACGATCATGACGCGGATCATGTGCGGGTGCCGTTCTGCTCGGTCTCGGTGGGGTGGGGGATCCGGGCGGCCAGTCGCCAGGCTCCCGCGCCGGCCGGGCCCGCGGAGAGGGTGCCGCCGAGGGCCGTGACGCGTTCGCGCAGGCCGATCAGCCCGTATCCGGAGCCGGCGGTGTCCGTGCGGGGGGTGCCCGGAGTGTTGGTGACCTCGACGAGGGTGACCGGCGGGCCGTAGCCGACTCGGACCGTGACCTGCGCGCCGGCGGCGTGCTTGCGGGCATTGGTCAGCGCCTCCTGGACAAGCCGGTACACGGCCAGGCGATGGGTGGTGGGGGCCTCCCCGGGCCGCCCCGTGGAGATCAGCTCGACGTGCTGACCGGCCGCGCGCGCGTCCTCGACCAGCTCGTCCACTTCGCGTATGACGGGGGTGAGCACGGGGGCGTCGGTCTCGCGCAGCGCCCCGAGCACGTCCCTGAGGTCGGCGAGAGCCTCGACGGACGTGGCGCGCAGCAGACCGAGCCGCTCGGCGACCGGCGACGGCAGCGAGGCGCTGCGGGTGACCAGAACACCGGAGTGCAGGGCGATCAGGCTGAGGCGGTGGGCCAGGACGTCGTGCATCTCGGCGGCGATCCGGGACCGTTCCGCCGATCGCGCCGCCTCCTCACGCAGCCGCGCCTCGACCCGCAGATGCTCGACGTCCGCCGCCATGGCCTCCACCAGCCGCCGCCGGCCGCCCAGCCACATGCCGATCACCACGGCCAGGGACGGCAGGAGCAGCGTGGACGCGTAACTCTGCGCGGTCCACAGCGAGGTGGCCCGGTAGCTGAGCAGATTCAGGCTCACCGCGGCCACGGCGCAGCAGGCCGCGATCCGGGCCCGGCCGTCCACCGCCAGAGAGAAGAGCGCGAGCACCAGAAGAGGCAACAGGGGCCAGCCCCACCATGCCGTGGCCGCCGTCACCAGCAGCGGCGCCACCGGCCAGCGCCACCGGGGCACCAGCAGGGCGGCCCCGCACACCACGGCCGTGGCGGTCACCGGGGCCAGAAACGCACGGCTGTCCAGCACCGCCGTGTTGAACGCGGCTGCCAGGACGCACAGCGTCACCAGCGCCACCCGCCCGTACGACGCCCACCTGCGGCCCTCTGTCCTGCTCACACCGGCGATCCTAGGCAGGACCGGCCGGTCGGGCCCCTCGCCCGTCGGGTACGGCGACCCCCTACTTTCGTAGCGGGAGACGGTGGCAGATCGGCGGATCCCGCGACGGGCCCTGATTTCTAGCGTCGCAGTCATGGACAACCGGACCACCCCCCGCCCGCGCTTTCCGGCGCAGCGCCACGCCGAACGCTGGACGTTCCTCGTCGAAGCGGCCCGTGATCTGCACACCACCGGCGCCGTCGCCCCCAGCGGCACGGCCCTGGCGCATGCTCTCACCGAACCCCTGAGGTCGCGGACGGGCGGCCCGCTGAACGTTCTCGAAGTCGGCGCCGGCACCGGCGCGGTCACACGCGCCCTGATACCCCAGCTGCCCCGGGGCAGCCGCCTGGACATCGTCGAGGCCAACCCACGCTTCGCCGAGCGCATCCGGCACCTCGTCGACGGCCACCCGGACATGGTCGGCAGGGCCGGGCACGTGAGCGTGCACGAGACCTTCGTCGAGGACCTCGACACCGACGCGCGCTACGACGTGATCGTCTCCGGGCTGCCGCTGACCAACTTCGCCCCGCAGCAGGTGGAGCGGATCATGTCCCGGTACCTGGAACTCCTGCACCCCGGCGGCGTTCTCACCTACTTCGCCTACCTCGGTACGCGCAGGGCCCGAGCGCTGACGGCTGCCCGGGCCGAGGCTCGCAGACATGCCGCCGTCGACCAGGTCATGGCCTCCTACCAGCGGCGCTACGCCATCGGCCGGTGGACCGTCTGGGCCAACCTGCCACCGGCCCACGCCTGGCACCTGCAGCGCCCCATCGCCGCCGCCGACCGGGTCCACCAGCCGCTGCCGGACGGAGCACGACGGTGAACGCCCTGTCCGACATCCTCGACCACCTCTCTCCGGTCGCGGCGTACGCGGTGGTCGCCGCGGCCGTGCTCGCCGAGTCGGTTCTGCTGGTCGGAGCCTTCGTCCCCACGCTCACCCTGCTGCTGACCGCAGGCGCGCTGGCCCGTGGTGGTCACATCAGTCTGTTCCTCGTCATCGCGATCGCGGCGTCCGCCGTGGTCGTCGGTGACTTCGCCGGGTATCGCACCGGCCGGTTCCTCGGCGAACGGCTGCGGGTGGACGGCATCGGAGGGCGCGTTCCGGAAGCGGCCTGGCGACGCGCCGAGACACTGATGACCCGGCATGGTGGACGGGCCGTTCTCCTCGCCCGTTTCGTGCCCGTGGTCCGCACGCTGGCTCCGCACTTCGCCGGCGCCACCCGCCTGCCTTACCGCCGCATCGCCCCCTACAGCGTCGTGGCCGCCGGACTGTGGGCCACCGCCGAAGCCGGTGCCGGGTACGCCGCGGCCACGTCCCTCCAACGGATACTCACACTGGGCGGCCCGGCCATCGCCCTGGTGGTTCTTACGGCCGTCGGAGTCGCCGTCGTCCGGCGACGTTCCGTTCTCCCGGCGCGACGTGCGGCCGACTCGCGGTCCGCCGCTGCCGACTAGCGGGGGCTCTCAGTAGGCGTGGTGGACCTGCCAGAACGCCCAGGCCTGGCAGGGGCTGCCATAGACGGAGTTCATGTAGCCGAGGCCCCACTTGATCTGGGTGGCCGGGTTGGTCTGCCAGTCGGCGCCGACGGAGGCCATCTTGGACCCGGGCAGCGCCTGGACGAGGCCGTAGGCGCCGGAGGAGGGGTTGACCGCGCGGTAGTTCCAGGTGGACTCGTGCTCCACGATGTTGCTGAAGCACTGGTACTGGTCGCCCGACATCATCTGCCGCGCTATCGCCTGGATCTGCGCGACGGTGTAGGTGCTCTGCACGGCGAATACGGAGGCGTCGTGAGAGGCGGTGGCCTTCGCCTTCGCGGCGGCCGCCTTCTTCTCGATCGCGGTCTTGGCGGCGGCCTTGCGGGCGGCTTCCTCCGCGTCCTTGCGGGCGCTCGCGTCGGCGGCGATGGCCTGGGTGTCGGCCTGCTGCGTGAGGGACGCGGTCTGCACCTGGGCCTGCCGGCCGACGGGTATGTCCGCCAGAAGCGTCGCGTCCGTTGCCGTCGCCTCCGCGCCGTGCGACGGCGCCGCGGTGTTGGCCGAGGCGACTCCGACAACGCTTCCGACAGCGGTGACCGCCGTGGCCGAGACCACCGCCAGTCCCCGGACCGAGTTCCGACTCACGTGCTTCCCTTTCGGTTCGTCCGTGCCGCCCTGCTGCGACTGGCGGGGACAACTCGCCTGCGGGGTCCGGCAGTTGGAACACTCTGCCGGGTCGGGACGGCCGGCGCAATGGTGAAGGAGGTGTGGATGCTCACAGTTGAGGCGCCGCGTGTCTGCCGAACAGAAGCATCGCCCCACGTCGACCTGCGCGAAGGGGAGATCCGTGGAACTGACGAAGTCCTTCGAACTCGCGCGTCGTCGGCGTGAGCGAGGACGGGCGGGGCGGTGCGGGCACCGCCTTCTCGCGGAAGAGGGGGCGTTTCATGGTCTGCCGGTCTGCCCGTCGCCGTGGAGGCGGCTCGGGCAGACGACCGCGAAGCCCCGTGAAGCCGGTCGACGCCCGGCGCGCCCCCGCTTCCCGCAGTGGGTGGCCGCAGGGTCAGGCAGCCGCCGTCGCCGGGTCGGGCGACAGGTGCTCGTGGACGGCGAGCCAGTTGTCGTCCCCGGTGCGGTGGAAGACGATGGTCTCGCGCTCGTGCACCGTCTCCTCCCCGGCCCTGGTGGAGACGCGGGTGGTCACCGAGTGGGTGAACACGGCGGTGTCGCCGAAGAGTTGGAGCAGGCGGTCCTTCGAGTCGCAGGCGAGGACGCGGAAGTCGTCCTCCTCGCTCCAGGTGCGCCACAGATCGCGGTACTCCTGGGTGGAGTCCAGACGCTTGCCGGTGGTGTGGAAGACGAAGCTGGCATCGGCCGCGAAGGCGTCGAAGTAGTCGTCGGTGCGGCCTTCGGCGAAGGCGGCGATCAGCGCGTCGGCCGCGGCGAGGACGGTGTCGTGGTCGTTGTCGTGACCGTGGTCGTTGCTCATGGCTGCGGCTCCGAGATCCGGGCCACGGCGCGGACGGGTGCGCCGTCCGCGCCGGGCAGGTGAAGGGGGAAGAGGCTGACGTGGACGTCGTGGCCGGCGTGCTGGGCGTCGAGGACCTCGGCGAGGTTGGTGAGGTTCTCGGCGATGACGGCGTCGGCGCCGCACAGGATGCGGTGGGCGGGAAGGGTCTCGCCGGGGGTGGGGTCGACGCTCAGCGCGTCGATGCCGACGGTGTACACGCCACGGGCGACGAGGAGGGCGGCCGCCTCCTCGGTCAGGTAGGGGTGGTCGTGGTAGGCGTCGGTGCCCCAGTGGGCCGACCAGCCGGTGGCCAGCAGCACGATCCGGCCCGCGGGGACATGGGCGAGCAGGTCCACGCCGATGGCCGCCCGGGGCGGCAGGCCCCGGGCGTCGACGACGTGGGCGGGGCCGTCGAAACGGTCCAGCGGCAGCTGGTCCAGCGCGGGCAGGCCGTCCTCGATGTGGGAGGGGGCGTCCACGTGGGTGCCGGACTGCGAACCCAGCCGGAGATGCAGGACGTTGACGCCGTCCTGGGCGGCGGTGAGCGCCGGACGGATGTCCACCTCCGGGTCCCCGGGGTAGACCGGCATGCCGGTGCGCAGGGGCACGGACAGGTCGATCAGGCGCATCCCGCTCACACCTCGGCCGGCTCGGGGACGCTGACGGGCGCGCCGTCGGCGCCGATGATCGGCGGCACCGGAGTGTCGACGGCGCGCACCAGCCGCGGGCCTTCGGGACCGAAGACGGCACGGGGCTCGGGGAACAGCCACAGCAGCGCGAGGTAGCTGATCGCGGCCAGGCCGAGCCCGACCGGCAGGGAGATGTCCACCCCGCCCGCGAGGTCGCCCAGGGAACCGACGAACTGGCCGGGCAGGTTGACGAACTGGACCGCGAGCAGGGCGGAGGCCAGCCAGGCGGCCATACCGCGCCAGTTCCAGCCGTGCGTGAACCAGTACCGTCCGCCTCGCTGACGGCGGTTGAAGACCTGCAGCGAGTCGGGGTCGTACCAGCCGCGGCGGGTGAGGAAGCCCAGGGTCATGATGACCATCCACGGCGCGGTGCAGACGATGATCAGCGTCGCGAAGGTGGAGATGGACTGGGTCAGGTTGGCGGCGAACCGGCCGACGAAGATGAAGGAGATCGACAGGACGCCGATGAACACCGTGGCCTGCACCCGGCTGAACCGGGGGAAGACGCTGGCGAAGTCGAGGCCGGTGCCGTAGAGCGAGGTGGTGCCCGTGGACATGCCGCCGATCAGCGCGAGCAGACAGACGGGCAGGAAGTACCAGGAGGGCGAGACGGCCAGCAGACCGCCCACGTAGTCCGGGGCGCTCGGGTCGAGGAACTTCCCCGCCTTCGCGGCGATGATCGAGGCGGTCGCCAGGCCGAAGAAGAACGGCAGGATCGTCGCGACCTGGGAGAGGAAGGCCGCGCCCATGACCCGGCGGCGCGGGGTGTCGGCCGGGATGTAGCGGGCCCAGTCGCCGAGGAACGCCCCGAACGAGACCGGGTTGGACAGCACGATCAGCGCGGAGCCGATGAACGCCGGCCAGAAGCCGGGCGTGCTCAGCGAGTGGAAGCTGCCCTGGTAGCCGGGGTCGAAGTCGCCCCCGAACGCGATCAGGCCGAGGACGAAGAGCAGCGAGGCGGCGGCGACCGCGATCTTGTTCACGAAGAGCATGAACCGGAAGCCGTAGATGCACACGGTCAGCACCAGCGCCGCGAACAGCCCGTACGCGAGCGCGTACACACCCTCGTTGGTCGGCAGGTGGAACATCCGGTGCGCGCCGCCGACGAGGGCGTCGCCGGAGGACCACACGGAGATGGAGAAGAACGCGACCGCGGTCAGCAGGGAGAGGAAGGAACCGACGACCCGGCCGTGCACGCCCAGGTGGGCGGAGGAGGACACCGAGTTGTTGGTGCCGTTCAGCGGCCCGAACACGGCCAGCGGCGCGAGGATCAGCGCGCCGACGGCCAGCCCGAGGCCGGTGGCGGCCAGGCCCTGCCAGAAGGACAGCCCGAACAGGATCGGGAAGGCGCCGAGGACGCAGGTGGCGAAGGTGTTCGCGCCGCCGAAGGCGACCCGGAACAGGTCCAGCGGTCGGGCGGTGCGGTCGGCGTCGGGGATGCGCTCGACGCCGTACGTCTCGATCTCGGTCAGCGCCGGGGCGTCGTGCTGCTCGCCGTGGGGGCTGGTGGTCATCTCTGCTCCTCGCGGGGGACGGCGGAGTCCAGGGTCAACAGGCTGATCAGGTCGTAGGCGACATGGGACGCGGCGAAGGAGGTGATGTCCGCGTGGTCGTAGGCGGGAGCCACCTCGACGATGTCGCCGCCGACCAGATTGAGTCCCGCCAGGCCGCGAAGGATCTCCAGCAGCTCGCGCGAGGTCATGCCGCCGGCCTCGGGGGTGCCCGTGCCGGGAGCGTGCGCAGGGTCCAGGACGTCGATGTCCACGGACACGTACAGGGGGCGGTCGCCGATGCGCTGCCGCAGCGCGTCCACGGTCTCGTCGACGCCCCGGCGCAGCACGTCGGAGGAGGTGACGATGCCGAAGCCGAGGCGGCGGTCCTCCTCCAGGTCCCGCTTGCCGTACAGGGGGCCGCGGGTGCCGACGTGGCTGAGCGCCTCGGTGTCGACGATGCCCTCCTCGACGGCGCGGCGGAACGGGGTGCCGTGGGTGTACTCGGCGCCGAAGTAGGTGTCCCAGGTGTCGAGGTGCGCGTCGAAGTGGAGGACGGCGACCGGGCCGTGCCGCTTGGACACGGCGCGCAGCAGCGGCAGGGCGATGGTGTGGTCGCCGCCGATGGTGACCAGCTTCGTCCCCTCGGACTGGAGCCGGCCCGCCTCCTCCTCGACGGTCTCGATCGCCTCGTTGATGTCGAACGGGTTCACCGGGATGTCGCCGGCGTCGGCGACCTGCGCCGCCGCGAACGGCGACACGTCGAGGCCCGGGTGGTACGGGCGCAGCAGCCGGGACGCCTCGCGGACCGCGGCCGGGGCGAACCGGGCACCGGGCCGGTAGGAGACGCCCGTGTCGAAGGGGACGCCGACCACGGCGATGTCCGCCCGCGCCACCTCGTCCAGACGCGGCAGCCGGGCGAAGGTCGCCGGTCCCGCGTAGCGGGGGACACGGGAGGAATCCACGGGTCCACGAGGCTCGGTCGTCATCGGGCACCTTCCTGTCGAGCCCGGAAGCGCACCGCCGGGAGAGAATGGCCCCGGCCCGGAGTGAATGGTTCCGGAAGCGGGGGATGTCTCAGTCTGCGAAGCGGCGACCCATGCGGTCAATTGTTGACGGCACGAAGAACTACAGTGGTCTTGTGTCCGACCACAAAGCATCGACTCGTTCCGCCCTCACCGTCCGCGACCTGCTGTCCTTCCCGGCGCTGCAGATGCGCCTGCTCGCGGGCGGCGGCGGACTGGGCCGTACGGTCTCCTGGGCACACGTCAGCGAACTGGAGGACCCCACCCCCTGGCTCGCCGGCTCGGAGGTCATCATGACCGTCGGCCTCGCCGTGCCCCGCGGCGCCGAGGCCCAGCGCCGCTACCTGGAGCGGCTCGACGACGCGGGCGTCGCGGCGCTGGTGCTCAGCACCCAGCTGCGGACCCCTCCGCTGCGGCAGGCCTTCCTCACCGCGGCCGAGGAACGCGGCTTCCCGGTGCTGGAGGTGCCGCTCACCGTTCCGTTCGTCACCATCGCGCAGGAGGTCGCCGCCGCCGTCAGCGAGAAGTCCGCCGAGCGGCTCGGCGCCCAGCTCCAGGTCTTCGGCGCGCTGCGCTGGATGGCCGAGGAGAACCTGGACATCCCCGCGCTCTTCGCCCGCCTGGAGCAGCTCAGCGGCTACCGGATCTTCCTCTGCACCACCCAGGGGCGCCCGCTGCTGCCCGGCGTCGCCGCCCCCGAGGACCTCTCGGTGCTCCCGGAGGACCCGGACGCCCCGCCGACCGTGCCCGGCGGCTTCGTCCTCCCCGTCCTCGGCCCGGGCGGAGCGGCCGGCTACCTGGTCGCGCTGGAACAGACCGGCGCCCGCCCGGCCGGACTGGCCGTCGTCCAGCACCTGGCCACGGTCGCCGCCCTGCGCCTCGCGATGGTGCGCCAGGAACGCGAGGTGCTCCGCCGGGAGGGGGCGGAGACCCTCGCCGAGCTGCTCCAGGACACCCTCGACCAGGCCGGCGCCCAGCGCCGGCTGGCCCACCACGGCCTGGCCGCGCAGCGGCCCGTCGTCCTCGCGGTGGTCCGTCGCACCCGCGACGAGCAGTTGGACAGTGCACTCTCCGACCACCCGCATCTGACCCTGCGCCGTGGCGAGGACCGCCTGGTCCTGGCCGAACCCGGCTTCACCGAGGCCCTGGCCGAGCTGCCCGGCGCGGTCTGCGGAGTGAGCCGGCCCTTCACCGTGGGCGAGCCGCCGCGGGTCGCCCGGCAGGAGGCGGAGTGGGCGGCCGGACGTGCGGAGGAGGCGGGCAAGCCGCTCGTCCACTACGGCGAGGACGCGACCGGACGCTGGCTGCCGGAGGACCGCCGGCTGCTGGCCGCGCTGGTCGAGCAGGTCCTCGGTGAGGCCCTGCGCTACGACGAGGCGCACGGCTCGCAGCTGCTGGTCTCCGTCCGCACCTGGATGGAACGCGACCGCCGGACCGAGGACGCCGCCGCGGCCCTCCACATCCACCCCAACACCCTCGCCTACCGGCTGCGCCGGTTCGGCGAGGTGACCGGCCGGGACCTGTCCACGACTGCCGCCTTCACCGAGGTCTGGTTCGCCGTGCGCGCGGCGACCGAACTGGGCGTGGCGGCCGAAGGGCCGTAGCGCGGGTGCACGACGCGGACCGAGGGGCCGGGCCGTCTCGGCCGGCGGACGGGAAACGTGCGGCGGTCGCGCGTCGTGCACCCGGCCCCGGGATCAGGCCGTGTGGAGCGTCAGCCCGTACCGGCTGAGGATCTCGTTGACCGGCTGGTACCAGGTCTCGCCGCCGGACGTGCAGTCGCCCCAGCCGCCCGAGGTGACGCCCTGCGCCTGGTCGCCGCTGATGAAGGAGCCCCCGGAGTCACCGGGTTCGGCGCACACGCTCGTCTTCGTGAGCTGGTAGACCGTTCCCTGGCTGTAGTTGACCGTCTCGTTCTTGGCCAAAACGGTGCCGCAGTGCCAGTGGGACGTGGAGCCCGACCGGCAGATGGACGCGCCGACGGGGGCCTCGGCGGAACCGCGGACGAGCTGGTCGGAGACCGTGCCCCAGCCGAGCACCACCGGCACGGTCCACCAGCCGCTGCCGACGCTCACCCACGAGTAGTCGTTGTCCGGGAACGAGGAGCCCTGGAAGGTGCCGACGTACGACCCGTCCCAGCCGTACACCGCGGCGCCGGGCTGGCCGCAGTGTCCGGCGGAGACGAAGCCGCCGTACACCGAGAAGCCGATGGAGCAGCGGACGTTGCCCGTGTAGTAGGGATCGCCGCCCACGGTTCCGGCGGCGAGGGTGCTGGGCGCGTGCGGGGTCTGCCGCACCTGGACGGGACCCGCCGCGCGGGCCCGCGCCAGGAAGGCCCGGACATCGTTGTCAGCGCGGCGTGCGCCGACGACGTTCACCACGACCGCGTCGGCCTCGGGGTCGACGTACCAGCTCGCGACCCCCGCGGGGGCGGGCAGCTTGTCGATGTGTGCCTTCGCCGCGTCGAGTTGCCGAGCGCTGTGCTGTACGAGGCGCACGGTCGCGCCGGTCGCGCGTACGGCGTCGGTGTTCGTGCCGCGGGTGACGGCGACGGTCAGGGTGCCGCTCGCGGGGTCGAACCAGGAGCCGGCGTAGGACGACCCGGCGGCCCGCTTGGCCCTGCGCTCCACGGCGGTCGCCGTCCGCTCGGCTGCCAGGCGGGCCTCGGCCTGTGCCCTGGTCAGACCCAGGTCGTGCTGCATGGCGGAGACGAGGGCGGGGGAGGCCGGTGCCTGCGGGGAGGGCGCCGAGGCGTCCGCGGCGGAGGCGGGCAGGGTGTTCGAGGTGGCCCAGGTGCCGAGGAGCAGGAGCGCGGACAGGGCGGTGCGCATGGCTGTTGTGCGTGTCAAGGGAGTGCCCCTTCGTTGTTCCAGTGACGTGGGGGTGGAACAGCAGACAGGTGAGAGCGCTCTCAGGCGTGCGTGGCCGAGCTTAACGACTGATCATGAACAGGTCCATGCCAATCCCGTCGCCTCTTGCCGGTCACTCTGCGCTCGTGCGTCGAGCGCGCCGTGTCGGCGGAGGCTCGACGAGTGTCCTGGATGCCCGTGTGGTGCGACGCTGGGAGCGGAGGCATCCACCGGGGGGACTGAGGCATCCACCGGGGGGACTCGGGAGGGCCCGATGGGACGTGATGTGCCGGCCCGAGTGTTCACACGGGAGGACCGGCGCCGGTACCGCGAGAAGATGCACAGCTGTCTCGACACACTGGCGCAGATGCTGCGCGGATCGGGCTTCGAGAGCGAGCGCCCCCAGGTCGGCATGGAGATCGAGCTCAACCTGGTGGACGACGACGGGCTGCCGGCGATGCGGAACACCGAGGTGCTGCGGGCGATCGCCGACCCCGCCTGGTCGAGCGAGCTGGGTCGCTTCAACCTGGAGATCGACATCCCGCCCCGGCAGCTGACCTCCGGTGGCCCCGGTGCCTGGGAGCAGACGATCCGCGACGCGCTCAACCACGCCGAGGACCGCGCCGCGACGGTGGGCGCCCACCTCATCATGATCGGGATCCTGCCGACGCTGGGGGAGGCGGACGTGGGCGAGGCGTCCCTGTCCGGTGACCCGCGCTACCGGCTGCTGAACGAGCAGATCTTCGCGGCACGCGGCGAGGACCTGCGGATCAGGCTGGAGGGCGTGGAGCGCCTCTCGATGTACGCCGACGCGATCACCCCCGAGGCCGCCTGCACCAGCACCCAGTTCCATCTGCAGGTCGACCCCAGGGAGTTCGCGGACTACTGGAACGCGGCCCAGGCCGTCGCGGGCATCCAGATCGCCCTCGCCGCCAACTCGCCCTTCCTCTTCGGGAGGGAACTGTGGCGCGAGACCCGAATCCCCCTGTTCGAGCAGGCCACCGACACCCGTCCCGAGGAGATCAAGGCCCAGGGGGTACGACCGCGGGTGTGGTTCGGAGAACGCTGGATCACCAGCGTCTTCGACCTGTTCGAGGAGAACGTGCGCTACTACCCGGCGCTCCTGCCCCTGTGCGACGACGAGGACCCGCAGGAGACCCTGGACGCCGGCGGAGTACCGCAGCTGGGCGAACTCACCCTGCACAACGGCACGATCTACCGCTGGAACCGCCCCGTCTACGCCGTCACCGACAGCGGCCCGCACCTGCGCATCGAGAACCGCGTCCTGCCCGCCGGCCCCACCGTGGCCGACATCATCGCCAACGCCGCCCTCTACTACGGCCTGACCCGTGCCCTGGTGGACGAGGACCGCCCGGTGTGGTCGCGGATGTCCTTCGCGGTCGCCGAGGAGAACCTGCACGCGGCCGCCCGCGACGGCATCGACGCCCGTCTGTACTGGCCCGGAGTGGGCGAAGTGCCCGTCACGGAACTGGTGTTGCGGCGCCTGCTGCCACTGGCGCACCGGGGCCTGGAGCTGGCCGGCCTGGACGCCTCCTGGCGCGAGCCCATGCTGGGCATCATCGAGCAGCGCTGCGTCGACGCCCGCAATGGCGCCCTCTGGCAGGCGGAGACGGTCCACCACCTGGAGAAGACCGGCACACCCGACCGCCGGGAGGCGCTGCGCCGGATGACCACCACGTACATGGACTACATGCACCTGAACGCGGCTGCGCACACGTGGCCTGTGGACTGAAGGTCTCGGCGGGGTGAGGACGTCTCGCCCGGGTGAGGACATCTCGCCAGGGTGAGTACATCTCGCCAGGGTGAGTACATCTCGGCGGAGTGAGAATGCCTCGCCGGGGTGAGGTCATCTCGGCGGAGTGAGAAGGCTTCGCTGGGGTGAGAGCATCTCACCGGAGTGAGGACATCTCGACAGAGTGAGAGCATCTCGTCAGGGTGAGAATGTCTCGCCGGGCTGAGAGGGAGACGGGAAGAACCGTCTGCCGAGGGCGCTGCCCCGCGAACGGCTGCCGTATCAGGCCGTCATGCCGGGCATCCGGTCCGGGAGGCATCCGGCCCGGGGAGGCGTCGTACCGGACACCCGGTCCGGGACGCCTCCGGCCTGGGAAAGCTCGCGCCGACCGGCGACGGGTAAGGCGAGCAATCCCCTCCGGGAGGCCGGACGGCGAGGCCGCCCCGGCGCGCGGGCGGTGATGGCCGCCGTGTCAGGATGCCGGATGATCACCCGTGCTTCCGGAGGCCTGCTGACGTGACCGAGACCGAGGTGGCCGTCGCGCCGCACCCCCTGCTGCTGCCCGACGGCAGGCTCGCCGCCGAGGCGTGGTCGCTGGACCCGGGGCTGCGGCACCTGAACCACGGATCGTTCGGTGCCGTGCCGCTGGTGGCACAGGAGCGGCAGGCGGAACTGCGCGCCGAGATGGAGCGCGCGCCGGTGGTGTGGTTCCCGGAGTTGCCGGGACGGCTCGCCGCCACCCGGACCGACCTCGCCGAGTTCCTGCGCGTCGACGCCGGCGACCTCGCCCTGGTGCCCAACGCCAGCGCCGGCGCCAGTGTGGTCTACAGCGCGCTTCCGTGCCGTCGCGGCGGGGAGATCGTGGTCACGGACCACGGCTACGGGGCCGTCACCATGGGAGCCGAGCGGCTGGCACGCCGCTGGGGCGGCCGGGTGCGTACGGCGCGGGTGCCGCTCGGCGCGGACGACAGCGAGGCGTACGAGGCCGTCGTCGCCGAGATCGGCGAGGCCACCGACCTCGTCGTGGTCGACCAGATCACCTCGGCGACCGCGCGCCGGCTGCCGGTCGAACGGATCGGCGCGGAAGCACGCCGCAGGGGTGTACCGATGCTCGTCGACGGCGCGCACGCGCCGGGTCTGCTCGCCGCGCCGCTCGCCGACGCGACGTACGACTTCTGGACCGGCAACCTGCACAAATGGGGCTGTGCCCCGCGCGGCACCGCGGCCCTGGTGGCCCGCGGGCCCCTGCGGGACCTGCTCCACCCGCTGATCGACTCCTGGGGCGCGGAGGATCCCTACCCCGACCGCTTCGACCAGCAGGGCACCCTGGACGCCACGTCCTACCTGGCGGCGCCGACGTCCCTCGCCTTCGTCGAAGGCGCCTGGGGCTGGTCCGCCGCCCGCCGTTACATGGACCGGTTGGCGGACCATGCCGCCCATGTCATCGGCACCGCCGTCACCCGTCTCACGGGTGAGGACAGCCGGGCCGACGTCGGGATGCCGGTTCCCGGCATGCGCCTGGTGCGGCTGCCCGACGGCCTCGGGCGCAGCCGGATCGACGCCGACGCGCTGCGCGACCGGGCGGCCCGCGAACTCGCCGTCGAGGCGGCCTTCACCAGCTTCGACGGCATCGGCTATCTGCGCGTGTCCGCCCACGTCTACAACACCCGGGCCGACTACGAGTACTTCGCCGAGAAGTGTGTCCCCGTGCTCGTCGACTGGGCCCGCACGTCCCGCAGTTGAGTCATCAGGTCAAGCGTCCCGGACACTTGACTCAGTAGGCGCGCGGCCCGATCCTCGTCCCAGGTATTGCGCGGCTCATGACAACCTCAAGGTTTCGTCAACCGCGCCCTCCGTCGACCGAGGGATGTGGGCCGTGACGCCGACTCGACGCTCGTACCGCAGACGCAAGAACGTCTCCATGCTGTCGCTGCTGCTTCTGGTACTGGCCATGGCCCTCGGGCCCACACCGAGTTCGGCGGCCGGCAACGACTGGTGGATCCCGACCGCACGGCCCGCCCCGGACGTCCAGATCGACGTCACCGGCGAGCCGTTCACCGGCACGAACTCGGCAGGGGAAGTACGGGGGTTCGTCGACGCGCACAACCACCTGTTCGGCAACGAGGCCTTCGGCGGCCGGCTGATCTGCGGCAAGGTCTTCTCCGAGGCCGGTGTCGCCGACGCCCTGAAGGACTGCCCCGAGCACTACCCGGACGGCTCCCTCGCGCTCTTCGACTACATCACCCACGGCGGCGACGGCAAGCACGACCCCGTCGGCTGGCCGACCTTCAAGGACTGGCCCGCCTACGACTCGATGACCCACCAGGCCGACTACTACGCCTGGGTGGAGCGGGCCTGGCGTGGCGGCCAGCGCGTGCTCGTCAACGACCTCGTCACCAACGGCATGATCTGCTCGATCTACCCGTTCAAGGACCGCAGTTGCGACGAGATGACGTCGATCCGGCTGCAGGCGAAGATGACCTACGCGCTCCAGGCGTACATCGACAAGATGTACGGCGGCACGGGCAAGGGCTGGTTCCGGATCGTCACCGACAGCGCGCAGGCGCGTGACGTCATCGAACAGGGCAAACTCGCCGTCATCCTCGGGGTCGAGACCTCGGAACCCTTCGGCTGCAAGCAGATCCTGGACATCCCGCAGTGCAGCAAGGAGGACATCGACAAGGGCCTCGACGAGCTCTACTCACTCGGCGTCCGCTCGATGTTCCTCTGCCACAAGTTCGACAACGCGCTGTGCGGCGTCCGCTTCGACTCCGGCGGCCTCGGAACGGCCATCAACGTCGGCCAGTTCCTGTCGACCGGCACCTTCTGGCAGACCGAGAAGTGCACGGGCCCGCAGCACGACAACCCCATCGGGAGCGCCACCTCGGAGGCGGAGTCGGACCTGCCGGCGGGGGTGGCAGTCCCCGCGTACGACTCGAATGCCCAGTGCAACAAGCGTGGCCTCACCGAACTCGGCGAGTACGCCGTGCGCGGCATGATGAAACGCAAGATGATGCTGGAGATCGACCACATGAGCGTCAAGGCCGTCGGCCAGGCGCTGGACATCCTGGAGTCCGCCTCCTACCCCGGCGTGCTCTCCTCCCACAGCTGGATGGACCTCGACTGGACCGAGCGGGTCTACGCCCTCGGCGGCTTCGTCGCCCAGTACATGCACGGCTCCGAGGCGTTCGTCGCGGAAGCCGCCCGGACCAAGGCGCTGCGCGACAAGTACGGCGTGGGCTACGGCTACGGCACGGACTTCAACGGCATCGGCGACCACCCCGCTCCACGCGGCGCGGACGCCGCGAACAAGGTGACGTACCCCTTCAAGAGCATCGACGGCGGCTCCGTCATCGACCGGCAGACCTCCGGCGAGCGCACCTTCGACATCAACACCGACGGCGCGGCCCACGCCGGCCTGATCCCCGACTGGATCGAGGACATCCGGCAGGTCGGCGGCCAGGACGTGGTGAACGACCTGTTCCGGGGCGCCGAGTCCTACCTGGACACCTGGGGGGCCACCGAACAGCACCAGGGCTCGGTGAACCTCGCCAAGGGGCAGCCGGCGACGGCCAGTTCATCGGAGTCCAACCCGTTCACCAGCTACCAGCCGGGCCGTGCCGTCGACGGCGACGACTCCACCCGCTGGGCCAGCGACTGGAGCGACGACCAGTGGTGGCAGGTCGACCTCGGCTCCACCCACCTGGTCTCCCGGGTGACGCTGGACTGGGAGCGCGCGTACGGCAAGTCGTACCGCATCGAACTCTCCACCGACGGCACGAACTGGGCGACCGCCTGGTCCACCACGAGCGGCGACGGCGGCCTGGACACCGCCCGGTTCACCGGCACCCCGGCCCGCTACGTCCGGGTCCACGGTCTCGACCGCGGCACCGACTGGGGATACTCGCTGTACGAGGTCGGAGTACACAGCGCCTGAGTCGGGAGTTCACGGATGACACGCATGCCGTCGGCCGAGCGGCGCCGGCAGCTGACGGAGGCAGCCATCAGGACGATGGCCCGGGACGGCGTCGCCAAGGCGACGACCCGGGCCATCGCCGCCGAGGCAGGCGTGTCGCTGAGCGTCTTCCACTACTGCTTCGACTCCAAGCAGGCCCTGGTCGAGTCCGTCATCACCACCCTCACCGACCAGTCGGTCACCGTCGTGCGGGAGGCGCTGCGGCCGAGGGCCACGCTGGAGGAGACCGTCCGGGCCGGCTTCGAGGCGTACTGGGACCACGTCCGCGACCACCCCGACGCGCACATGCTCACCTACGAACTGACGCAGTACGCCCTGCGCGAGCCGGGGTTCGAGCACCTGGCCCGACGCCAGTACGAGCTGTACGGCACCGCCTACACCGAGCTGATCGAGCAACTGCGCAGCAGCCGCGACCTCCGACTGCGCGTCCCCGTCTCCGTACTGGCCCGCTATCTCGCCGCCGTGACCGACGGCCTGACCCTCAACTACCTGGTCCTGGGCGACGAGTCGGCCTGGAACGACATCCTCGACACGGTCACCGCCCACATCGCGGGCCTCGTGGCCTGAGGCACGCATGTGGTTGTGAGGGTCCGGGGAAGGAAGCCGGACCGTTCTTGCCCGTCGGTGTGGGCGAGATGAAGTATCGGCTACAACTGACTTTGCTCCGGGGGGAGTTGTAGTGCCGATCCTGTTCGCCCTGCTGTTGGCCGCCGGGGTGGCCGTCTTGCTGATGCACGTGGTGCAGCGCCGCGAGCAGCACCGGGAGACACTGCGGGCCACCGTGCTGCAGGCACAGGTGGAACTGCTCAAGGCCGCGGCGGGCGACCCGGACCTGGCACGGACCGCCGCCGGGCCGCAGCTCACCGGCTCGGAGCCCGCGGAGGCCCGCCGGCACCTGTTCTTCGAGGCGCAGCTGACCGCCTGGGAACTGCAGTGGCGCGTCGGCGCCCTGTCCCAGCCCCAGCTCCGCGCGCACGCCTCGGCGCTTCTGGCCGGCGAGGAGGGACGTCGGCACTGGGAGCGCACCCGCACCGCCCGCGCCGCCCTGGCCGGCGACGACGAGAAGCTGCGGACCTTCACGAGGGTGTTCGACGACGCCCGGCAGACACTGAAGCCTGCCGACGCACACTGAGATCACGATCGGCTGAAGACGCATCTGCCGCTCGGCCAGTTGAAGCACTCCACCGGCAACCACCACGACCGGCGCCGCCCAACCCCATCGGCCTGCGCGACGAACCCGGCCCGCTGTGGGTGACCGAGCCTACCCTGCGCTTCCTCCTGCGGATCTCGGGCCCGAAATACGGCCTGTGCGACCCTCCGGAGATTCACGAGTCGTGGACCTCGGGGGCCGCGGAGGGGCTGCTGGAGAAATTCCAAGTCGCGTTGAAGGAAGCCCGGGATCGGGCGATCGCCGAGGACGCGTACGTCACCAACATCGGATTCGCCGCATAGCGGCAGCGTCCGGACACGGCAGGCGGCGCTGGTGTGCTTGTTTTCAACGGTCCGGGGATTCCAGCGGGTGAACGGGGCCGGGCGGAGTCGGTCGGTGCCGGCGATCCTGGCGCCGTCAGTACGCCGACATGAGCCGTCCGCCTCGGCCGGGCCTGATATGCCGCCGCAGCATGTACCTCGCCACGGCGGCGGCCGAACGAGGCCGTCGCCGTGGGGGTACTCCTCAGCCGAATCTCAGCTCAGGCCGAACTTCTGCGCGGTGGTGCCGTTGCAGTCCCAGATCTGGAGGCGGGTGCCGTTGGCGGTGGCTCCGCTGGGGGAGTCGAGGCAGCGTCCGGACTGGGGGTTGAGGAGGGAGCCGTCGGTCTGTTGGACCCACTTCTGGCCGCCGACCCCGTTGCAGTCCCACAGCTCGACCTTGGTGCCGTTCGCCGTGCCGTTGCCCACGATGTCCAGGCAACGACCCAGTGTGGAAAGGGAGTTGTCGGAGCCGTGGTACCAGTGCTGGTCGATCGCGTACGACTGGCAGCCCCACAGCTGCACGGCCGTGCCGTCGGTGCCGGTGTCGTCTCCGGCGACGTCCACGCATGTGCCGCCCGGACCGGCGACCGGGCCTCCGCCGTTCACCGAGAACTTCTGTGCGGTGGTGCCGTTGCAGTCCCAGATCTGGAGGCGGGTGCCGTTGGCGGTGGCGCCGCTGGGGGAGTCGAGGCAGCGTCCGGACTGGGGGTTGAGGAGGGAGCCGTCGGCCTGTTGGACCCACTTCTGGCCGCCGACCCCGTTGCAGTCCCACAGCTCCAGCTTGGCCCCGCCCGTCGTGCCGTTGTTCTCGATGTCGAGGCAACGCCCGAGGGTGGACAGCGAGCCGTCCGGGTTGTGCGTCCAGTGCTGGTCCTCGGCGTACGTCTGGCAGTCCCACAGCTGGACGGCGGCGCCATTGACGCCCGTGTCGTCGGCGGCCACGTCCACACACGTGCCGCCCGGTCCGGTGATCGTGCCCTGTGGACCGTTGGGCACGTCGGTCTCACCGCTGTAGCCGACGGAGACGATGTTCGCCTGGACGGCGTTCTCGGCGGCGTCGGTGGGATAGCCGGAGACCATGACGCCCTCGAAGAAGGTGCCCCGGTTCCAGTTGCTGTTGTCGCCGCCGATGCCCAGAATGATGCCGCCCTCCTGCTGCATCGGCTGATAGCCGCCCCGGGTGGGCAGTGCCCCGTCCCACCAGGTGCTCAACCCGCCCGACCGGGAGTCGCCGCCCTTGAGCGCGTACCTGGTCTGCCCGTTGTTCTTCAGGACGGCGGTGACGAATGTGCTCGTGTTGCCCAGGTTCGCCGTGTTGGACCCGTTGTCACCCTGGAACATGCCGTTCTCCAGATCGGCCTCCACCCAGGGCCCGTTGCCGGTGCACGGTGCGAAGTAGCAGGTGGTGGCGATCGAGACGGCGTCCATGTGCCCGTTGCCGGTGTCGGCCGGGGTGCTCTCGGCGTTGCCGTAGTCGAAGCAGCACGCGGATCCGACGTGGGTTCCGCTGGCCACCATGTAGGCGCCCTCGGGCTGCCCGTTGACGGCGACACCGGAGGCGACACCGGTGTAGCGGTAGCCCACGCCCGGGGAGATCCACACTCCGTACACCTTGTGCCCGCCCGCGGTGACGGCGATCTCGGAGGCGTCGGCGCCGCGGTCGGGCCCCGTCCCGGAGGTCCCGGCCGGGCCGGGGGTGAGGTCGTTGTGCCGGCCGCTCTGGTCGTAGATCCTCGTGATGCGGCAGCCTCCGTCGGCCGCGCAGAAGGCGTCCTGGGCGGCCGCGTCGGCGTAACCGCCCTGGGTCAGCTGCCCGATGTCCGCGGTCGCCCCGTCCGACAGGCGCGTCACCTGGTAGAGCGGGCCCGAGTACGAGGAGAGCAGTGCGCGGGTGACACTGTGCGCGGCGACGCACGGGGTGCCGGCCGCGGCGTAGATGTCGCACGGCAGCGAGCCGGCGGCCTGGGAGGCGGCGGGAAGCCCGAGCAGCAGTCCGAACGCGAGGGCGAGGACGGAGACCACGGCCGCCAGGCGCCGCCTCGGCCCGTGGTGCGGGCGGCTGACATTGCGGAGTAAGGGTCTATGCATGGCAAGTCCCTTCAAAGCTGGAGGTGGGGAAGCGCACCGATGGTGCGACTGCGCAGCTCTTTGATCGGCTCGGCCCGGAACCTATGTACCCTGTTCGAAAGTGTCAACATCTGTTTCCTTTTTTGGTACAGACCAAAAGCGACCGGTCCCCTGCCGGCCCGGGCCAAGACCCGATAGCGTGCGGCCGTGACCGGTCATGCCGAGCGCCCGCTGCTCTTCCTTGACGTAGACGGAACGCTTCTGCCGTATGAGGGCGCACGGCTTCCGACGACCCCACAGGGGTGGAAGGACTGGCAGGAGGCGTCGAATCCCCAGCTGGCGCGGATCGATCGCACGCACGGTCCCCGTCTGCTGGCGCTGCCCTGCGTCCTGGTGTGGGCGACCGCGTGGATGGGCGACGCCAACGAGGTGATAGCTCCGCTGCTCGGGCTGCCGCAGCTCGCCGTGGCCGAACTGCCGGACGTGCCGCAGGAGTTCGAGGCCGGCGCGCTGAACTGGAAGACCCGGGCCCTCGTCCGGGCCGCGGCGGGCCGCCCGTTCGTCTGGGTCGACGACGCCATCACCGACCTCGATCACGCGTGGGTGTCGACTCACCATCGAGGGCACGCCCTCCTCCATCGCGTCGATCCCATGACCGGCCTCACCGCTACGGACTTCGCGGTCGTCGATCGCTGGCTGCGGGATCGGTGTGCGGGCGCCGAGCCGCGGTAGTTCGTAGATCCTCTGGAGGTCTAGGACGAGTGGTGTGGGGGAGTGCCGGTGAGGAGGCGGTGCTCGTGGGATGCGTAGCGGCTGCGTTCCCGGTCGGTGGCCCGGCGGCCGGACAGGACCGTGGTGAGCCAGCCGGCGAGGAAGCCCGCGGGTACGGAGACCAGGGCGGGCGTGTTGTAGGGGAACCAGGCGAAGTCGGCGTCCGGGAAGGCGGACAGCGGTGTCCCGGACACCAGGGTGGTACCGGGGGCCAAGGCCAGGACACTCAGGGAACCCACGATGAGGGTGGCGAGCAGCGCCCTGCGCGTGTAGCGGCGCCAGAAGAGGCTGTAGAGGAGCGCGGGGGCGATGGCGGACGCGCCGAGCGTGAAGGAGACGGTCGCCAGGGGCTGCAGGCTGCGGTGCTGGGCGAGCACGGCCAGCAGGACGGTGGGGACCCCCACGGCCAGGGCACTGCACCGGGCGAGGGTGAGTTCCCGGGACGGCGCCGGGGGAGTGGCGCGGAACGCGGTCAGGTCGTGGGCGAGGGTGTTGGCGCAGGCGAGCGTCATGCTGGACACGGAGGCGAGGAGGGTGAGGAACACGGCGGTGGTGACGGTGGCGAAGAGCAGGCTCTCCGGCCGGGACAGCTCGGTGCCGAACGCGGCGCGGGCGCCCAGGAGGTAGGCGGTCGTGCCGTGCGCGTCCGCGGCGGCGATGCGGTCATGGCCGACCAGCGCGGTCGCGCCGGTGCAGATCAGCGTGAGCATCAGGATGAACAGGGTCACGGCGGAGACCGCCCAGGACATCGCACGGCGGACCTGGCGCGGGGTGCCCGCGGTGTACATCCGCATGGTGACGTGCGGCAGACAGGCACCGCCCAGCACGACGGCGCACTGGGTGCTGGCCATGTCGAGGGCCGGATGCGGACTGCTGGAGTACTGCAGGCCCCACGTCAGATAGGCGGGGCCCGCCCCGCTCCGCCGGGCCGCCG
Source organism: Streptomyces sp. NPDC048277 (assembly GCF_040652235.1). Lineage (NCBI taxonomy): Bacteria > Bacillati > Actinomycetota > Actinomycetes > Kitasatosporales > Streptomycetaceae > Streptomyces > Streptomyces sp. NPDC048277. Next base: position 223,332 of record NZ_JBEZLQ010000003.1, on the reverse strand, counting down.
CGTGGAACAGGGCCTGGGGCTGCCAGTCGAACATCCGCAGGAGCAGGAAGCTCACGACCAGCCCGGAGCCGAGCAGGGCCACGGTCTTGAAGATCTGGACGAGCGCGGTTCCGGGCATCCCGCCCAGCGCCGCGTAACTGATCATGAGGACACCGGCCCCGGCCACGCACCCGTTCTTCATCGCGGCGTCGCTGAACCCGAGGACGTACGCCAGGAGTTCGCCGACCCCGGCGAGCTGCACGACCATCATCGGGACCAGCGCGGCGAGGGTGACCAGACAGGCCGTGACGCGCACGGATCGCGCCGGATGGCGGTGGGCCAGTGCGTCGCCCATGGTGTAACGGCCGGTGTTGTGGAGGGGTTCGGCCAGCAGGAACATCAGCAACAGCAGCGACAGCAGGGCGCTGAGGGCCAGCACGATGCCGTCGTAGCCGCACAGGGCGATGATCCCTCCGATGGTGAGGACGGTGGCGGCGGAGATGTAGTCGCCGGCGACGGCCAGCCCGTTGCGCAACGGTGAAAGGGATCGGTAACCGGTGTAGAACTCGGCGAGGTCGTCCGCCTCCGGGCCGGTGAGCACACACAGCAGCAGCGTGAGGGCGACGACCGAGCAGAACGCGACGAGGGACCAGGACTGGGCGGGCCCGCTGAACCCGGTCACGGCCGCTGCTCCCGCTCCAGGGCGGGAACCCGTGTCTGACGGCGGGCGCGGCGCGCCAGGGGATCCACGAAGCGGCGCGCGGTGGCCTCGAAGAGGAGCACCGCCAGCCAGGTGACCGGGATCTGGGCGAGGGCCAGGACCAGCCCGGTCGGCAGACCGCCGGGGCCGGGACGGGCCATCAGGGCGGGGGCCTTGACGGTCAGGGTGAGGAAGGCGACGAAGTAGCCGAGCGCGGTGACGGCCGCGACCCGCCGGTGCCACCGGGCCGCGCGCCGCAGCAGACGGAGCGTGCGGTGGGCGCCGGAGCGCGGATGCGGCCCGGGGACGTCGGACGGTTCCTGACCGTTCGACCAGGTGGGGACGGAACGGTCGTACGAGGACCGGGGCGCGGGTAACTCGGGGGAGTCGTGGGACATGTCGGCACCTCCTGCTGGAGCCCGGGCCCGGCGTGCGACGGACCGCGTGCGGGGAAGAGCGGTTCGGGCGACCGCACACCGTGCGGCGGCGGGATCGAGGCATGGCATCGAGGCAAGGGGTCGAGGCAGGGAGTCGGCGCAGGGCATCGAGGCGAGGCGTCGAGGAAGGGCATCGGGGGAAGGCGGTGGCGCCGGTCGTCCGGGACGGCGTCTCGCGCGTCGCCGTGGTGTGAACAGAGCGCCATGGTCCCTGGCACGGGCGTTGTCCGCCAGAGGTACGGCAGAGGTACGGCAGGGGCCGGCGGGAGCGGTCCGCAGCGCGTGTAGCTGACCGTGGGATCTTTGCCGAGGAGATGATGAAGCATTACGGGAGCGCGAGGTGGCGCGAATGATTCGGAAAGTGCGCCGTCGCACACCTCAGGAGCCCCGAGCCGTCCCGCAAGCGGCCCGCCCCGCCCCAGGGCCGCGTGCCGATTCTTGATCCACGCTTTACACGCCGCGCGGAACCGCACCCCATGCCGACGCGGTCCCAGAGGAAGTGGGGGCCTTCGGGACCGTAGAGCGGAAATTGCGAGAAGAGCGAGGCAGGGCGTGGGACGGCGTAAGGGCGGCATAGGAATCGCACTCGGTATGGTCGCGATGCTAGTGGGCGTGAGCGCCTGCGGCGGGGGCAGCAGCGACAACGCGGGCGGGCAGGACGCGAAGGCGTCGGGAAAGCCGAGTGCGAGCGCCTCGTCCTCGCCCTCGCCCACGAAGCCCGCGGGCCCGCCGATGCTGCTGGAGACCATCACCCCGCAGACCGGCACCACGGTCGGCGTGGCCATGCCGATCTCGGTGATCTTCACGAACCCGGTGGCGGCGAAGGCACGGGCCACCGTCGAGAAGCACATGAAGGTCAGCACCTCGCAGCCGGTGGTCGGCGCGTGGCACTGGATGGGTGACCAGCGTGCCGACTGGCGGCCGAAGACCTACTGGCCCTCGGGCACGAAGGTAAAGATCGACGCCGACATGACCGGTGTCAGCAACGGCAACGGACGCTACGGCGTGCACAGCTACACGCACACCTTCACGATCGGCGACGACGTACGCGCCGATGTCTCGGTGACCAACCACACCATGAAGGTGACCCGCAACGGCCAGACGGTGCGCACCCTGTCGATCAACGCGGGCAGCGCCCAGTACCCGACGTGGGACGGCACGATGGCCGTCATCGACAAGCAGGCGAAGGTCCACATGACCTCCTGCAGCGTCGGCATCAGCTGCGACAAGGGCAGTCCCAACTTCTACGACCTGACGCTGCCCTGGGACGTCCACCTGACCCAGTCCGGCACGTATGTGCACTACTCGACCGGCGACCCGTACCCGGGCAGCGGCAGCGCACGCGGCTCGCACGGCTGTGTCCACCTGTCCATGTCGGACGCCAAGTGGTTCTACGGCCAGGTCAAGCAGGGCGACCCTGTCACGATCACCGGCTCACCCCGCGGCAAGGCCCCTGCCGACAACGGCTACGCCGACTTCAACCTGGGCTGGGACGCGTGGCTCGCGGGCAGCGGGTCCGGAGAGCAGACGACCGCGACGCTCTGATCCACCCCCCGGTCCCCGCCCACGCCGTGCCCGCCGCGTCGCCGAGGCGGGCACGGCGGACGCGTCTCATCCGGACGCGATGAGCGAGGCCCGCGCCACGGCCGTACCCGCCCGGAGCGCCGCGACCGGATCGGCCGCCTCGTCGAGCTCGATGAGGACGGTGCCGGCCCCCGGCGTGCGGGACATGGCATCCGCCCAGCCGCGCCAGTCCACGACGCCCCGGCCCAGTTCGGTCATGTACGGCTGCTGCTGGGCGTAGACGGTCTCGTCTATGGTCAGGTGCCCGTCGATCGGCCCGACCGCGTCCTTCCAGTGGGCCAGGGCGATGCGCGGCGCATGGCGGCGGGCCACGGCCACCGGGTCGCCGCCGCCGAGGGCGATATGGCAGGAGTCGGGGCACAGCCAGACGTACCGCGGGTCGGTCAGGGCCATGAACAGGTCGATGTCGCGCTCGTACCACAGCGTGCTGTTCGACTCGGTGTGAAGGGCGAGCTTCACACCGTGCCGCGAGACGGCCTCGCCGACGGCGTGGGCGACATCGGCCATCCGGCTCATGTACGCGGCGTCGACGAAGAAGGGCGGGCGGGTCCCGTACGTCGCCCGCATGGGCAGCCCGGTGACGAGGAGTTCGGCGCCCACCTCGGCGAGGAAAGCCGCGCGCCGTTCGGCGTCGGCGACGATCGTCCGGAGACTCGCGCCGTCCCGCCAGTCCGGTGCGTCGCTGTCGGCGATGAACGCGCTCACCACGGACAGGCCGCGACCGGCGAGTTCGCTGCCGAACGCCCGCGCGCTGCCGAACGCCCGCAGCGCCGAGGCGATGTCACCGGGCGCGAACGTCAACTCGATGCCGGTGACACCGGATTCGGCCAGCGCGTCCATCACCCGCTCCCAGAAGGCCACGGGGCGCTCAAGGGCCAGGTCACGCACGGCGTCGCCCGAGTCCAGCCCCCAGAAGTCGGGGTGGTAGAAGGTGATGACGTCAGTGGCGAAACGCGGGGTCACTCGGCACCTCCACGGGCGTTGTAGACGGCGACCCCGCCCGCGTCGACGGCCTCCCGGTAGCCCCGGAACACCGCGAGGGCCTCGTCGCGCAGCACGTCCCCGACGACCCCGATCCCACGGGCCTCGAACTGTTCGGCCCAGTCGGCGCCGAGCGGGCCCTCGTCGAAGGTCGTGATCTCCTCCAACTCCGGGCCCTCTCCCGCGACCACCAGCCCGCGCACCCCGGACCACAGGGTGGCGCCGTAACACTGCACGCACGGACGCCAGTTGACGACCAGCTCATGGGCCGGCAGGCCCGCGCCGCCCAAGTCCCAGCGGCCGGTCGCGGTCTGGGCCAGCCCGAGCGCGAGGACCTCGGCATGGGCGCTGGAGACACCGGAGGCGAGGACGACGTTCACGCCCACCGAGACGATCCGGCCGGTGTCCTGCTCGGCGACGAGCGCGGCGAACGGACCGCCGTTGCCCTCCCGCCAGTTGCGGTCGGCCAGCCGGTGCACCAGCCGCATCCGGTCCTCGCGGTCCGGGACGACGGCGGGCACGTCGGCCAACTCGTCGTCGATCCACCCGGGCAGCGAGACCCGGAATTCCCTGGCGATGTCGATCATGCGCCGTCCTTCTGTCGAGGGGTGGTGAGTGTGGTCCGCCGCCGGGGAGCGGTGCGTGCGGTGACGGCCCGGGCCGCCCGGACGGCGGTCACCGCGCCCGTCAGGGTGACGTTGGCGGCCATGGCCGTGGGGATCACGCCGTTGCCGGCGAGGTACAGGTTGTCGTGGCCCCACACCCTGCCGTCCTGGTCGCACACGCTGGTTCCGTCGTCGGCGAGGCCGGCCCGGACGGTACCGGTCAGATGGAGCGAGGAGCCGGGCGGCAGCAGCGCGCTCTCGGTCGCCGGATCGAAGGCACCGAACTCCTCGGCCAGCGACCGCACTTCGTCCAGTGCCCGGCCGATCAGCGCACGGTCGGCGGCGGAGTGGGCGAACTCGACGCCGATCCGCGGCATTCCGGCCAGGTCGGTGTCGGAGTCCGAGAACACCAGCCGGTTCTCCGGACGTGACGCGACCGGGACGTACAGCGAGATGCCGACCGAGTGGGCGAGCGGCCGCCCCGCCTCGTCCACGTACGTCCGGTTCATGATCTGGCCGTGGAACGGCTGCGCCGCGCCGTTGTGGGGCAGCCACAGGGAGTCGGTGCAGAACTCGCCGGGGCGCGGCAGCGGAAGTTCGTCGAGGCCGATGCCGAACCGGTCGACGTCGAGCAGCACCCGGGCGGTGACGAAGGCGTGCTCGTTGAGCCGGCGGCCCAGCGCGTCCGGCCGGATGCCCGAGGCGAACAGCAGTTGCGGAGTGCGCAGCGTGTCGGCGCACACCACCACCGCGTCCGCGTCCAGTTCCGACTCGAAGCCGTCGGCGACGCGCCGCAGCCGTGCGCCCGAGACCCGGCCGTCCGCGACCCGGAGCCGGGTCACGAGCGTGCCGGTGACCAGTGTGAAGGCCGGGTCCGTGCCCGTCGCGAGAGCCGGGAGGATCGTCCCCGGGGCCGTGCGCGGCATGGGCCCGGCCGCCGTCGCCGTGACGGCCATGGGCATCGGCTGCGGGAGCCGGTCGGCCGGTGCGGTGCCGGTGTAACGGCGGCGCAGGACGTCGAGGACCAGGTGCCCGACCGGGGTCGGGCCGATCGCGGCCGGCGTCACCGCGAGCAACCGGTGCGCGGTGTCCAGGTCCTCGGCCCAGCTGGCCGGGTCCCCGAAGACGAACACCTCGTCCCCGGCCGGCCAGGGCGTCGCGGCCGTCCAGTGCACACCCATGCCGCCCGCGTTCCACGCGAGCGCCGCCTGGGGCATCGCCTCGGCCTCCTCCCCGAAGGCGAGCGCGTGGTACATGCCGGGCGTCAGCGCGGCGAGGCTCCCGGGCACCTCGCGCACCACCTCGGCTCCCGTGTACATGCCCTGGATGCCGGTGGCGACCTGTTCGTTGTAGCGGGCCCACAGGACCGGGTCGTCGAGGTCGTGCAGATGCAGACCGGGCGCGTCGCCGATCGCGGTACCGGCGTCGACCATGGTGATGCGCAGCGCCGGATCGGACTCGCGCAGCAGCCGGGCCACGAGGGCGCCCATGATGCCGCTGCCCACGATCAGGACCTGGGTGTGGGGGGAGTGGGTCACAGAAGACTCCGTAGGTCGGTTGCACGAAAAGGTCAGTTGCCCGGGACGAGCGGGCCGAACAGTTCGGTGTCCATGCGGTCCAGCGCCAGCTTGACGGCGCCGACGAGCGCGGCGTCACGGCCCAGGCCGCTCGCTCGCAGCTCGACCGCGGGGGTGCGGGCGGCGTGCAGGGCCTCGCGCACCCGGGGCAGCAGCACGTCGGCCGCGTCCTCCAGACCGCCGCCCAGCACGATCAGCGAGGGAGCGACCGTCCAGGACAGGGTGGTCAGGATCGAGGCGATGTTCGCCACGAACTCGTCGACCTCCGCGAGCGCGGCCGCCTCGCCTGCCCGGGCGGCCTCGAAACGGTCCAGCGCGACGCTCCGGCGGTCCGGCTCCGGCGAGGTGAGCCAGGCGACCGGCCGGTGCTCGACCGAGTCCGTCGGCATCGACACCGCCTCGATGATCTCGCCCGCCGCGCCGTCGAGCCCCCGGTGCACCGCGCCCCGGATGAGGATGCCGAGACCGGTCCGGTTCCCGAGCATGGCCCATACGACGTTGTCGTGATCGCGGGCCACCCCCCGCCAACGTTCCGCCAGCGCACCGAGGTTGGTGTCGTTGTCCGCGAACCACGGCACCCGGACCCGGCGCGTCAGCTCCCCGGGCAGGTCCACGCCCTCCCACCGGGTGGTGTGCACCAGCCGCCGTACCACTCCGTCGTCGTCGATCGCGCCGCCGCTCGCCAGCGCTCCGGCGCGCAGCCGGTCCGCCGACCCGCCCGCGTCCTCCAGCGCCTCCTGCACCAGCGCCGCCACGTCGTCGAGCGAGGCCTGTGGATCCAGGTAGGAGCGCAGTGGCCGGTGCGCGCGGCCGACGATACGGCCCCGCACGTCGGCGACGACCGCGGACACGTCCTCCGTGGTGATCTGCGCGGCCGCCAACAGGGCGTGCTCGGCCCGCAGTTCGTACCGCCGGGCGGGGCGGCCCGCGCACCCCCGGGCGGGCACCCGGTCGAGCTCGGCCACCCAGCCCGCCGTCACGAGGGAGTCCAGGATCAGCTCGATGGTGCGCCGCGACAGAGTCGTCCGCTCGGCGAGCGCGGTGAGCGTCGTCGGCGCGGCCGACACCGCCAACGCCCGCAGGATCACCGAGGTGTTGACCCGGCGGACCGCGCTCTGGTTCATCCCCGGCATCAGCACGCCTCCGCCTCCGCCGGGACCACGGGGTCGTACACGCCGGTGGTGTCGGCGGCGAACTCGGCACCGGGACGGCCGTACTCGCGTGCCGGATCACCCGGCCTGCCCGACGCCCGTGCCCAGGACGGCTCCCGGCCGTGCACGAACCCGACCAGATCGGCGTGCATCAGCGCGGCCAGCTCCGTGGGCGGACGGGGACCGAGGGCCTCCCGGACGCCGGGTGCGTCGAGGACGTCGAAGAAGAACGGGATGTCCACGCAGTGCGTGGCACCGCCGGTCGCGGGGGAGGGCCATGCGAAGGAGTACAGCCAGGTGCCGGCGGTGGCCTCCCGTCGGGAGCGGGCCGCGCGCGGGCAGGCGGCCCGGAAGAGGGTGTCGGTGACCCGGGTGCCCGCGGCGCGGGCGGCCTCCGGGGCCGTGCCGCCGTCGAACTCGTCGCCGGTCGCCCCCAGCAGCAGCGGTACGTCGAGACCGCGCCGGGCGAGCCCCTCGGGCACCCCCAGCGGCAGGATGTCGTCACCCGTGACCGGCCCGAGCATCAACACCTCATCGCCTCTCAAGTCCCGTACGCATTCCTGCAGTTCCGCCACGTCGATACCGGCGAATCCCTCGCGCGTGGGCGGTACGGCCAGCCGGTCCCCGAGCCTTTCGAGGAAGCCGTGGGCGGTGTCCCGGCCCACCTCGAAGAAGCCGCCGGACATGCTCACCGCCCGCTGGAAACGGCCCGCGGCGGCCGGCGAGGAGAGCAGCGCCAGTACCGCCGCGCCCCCGGCCGACTGCCCGGCGAGGGTGACCCGGTCCGGATCACCGCCGAACGCGGCGATGTTCTCCCGCACCCAGTCGAGCGCCGACAGCAGGTCCCGCAGCCCGAGATTGGCCGGTACGCCGTCCAGCGGCGCGAATCCGTCCACGCCCAGCCGGTAGCCGACCGTCACGGTCACGACCCCGTCCCGGGCGAAGGAACGCCCGTCGTACCAGGGGCTCGCCGGGCTCCCCGCCAGGAAGCCGCCGCCGTGGATCCACACCAGGACCGGACGGCCCTCGGCACCGGCCGGGGTGACGACGCTCAGGTTCAGGACGTCCTCACCCGGCACGGACGGCTCCGGGATCGTGGTTGTCGCGAACAGCGGCACCCGCTGCGAGGTGGCGCCGTGCCGGGAGGCGTCGTACGGCTCCCGGAACCGGCCGCGGGGGACCGGCGCCGCGAACCGCCGTACGCCGACGGGCGCCTCGGCGTACGGGATGCCGAGGAAACGCCGCAGCTCACCTGCACGACGGCCGACGATCGTGCCCGCGGGAGCCCGCACCGTGTCGCTCATGGTCACCGCATCCCCGTTCCGGCGACGCCCTGCACGAAATATCGCTGCAGGCACAGGAAGAGCACCAGTACGGGCAGCATCACGACGATCGCCCCGGCGAGCATCAGGCCGTAGTCGGTGACATGCGCGGCCGCCTGACTGGTCGCGGCGAGGCCCACCGGGAGCGTGTAGCTGGACATGCTCTGGGCGACGACGAGCGGCCAGATGAAGTTGTTCCACGAGTACAGGAACGACATGATCGTGACGGTCGCGACCGCGGGACCGGCCAGCGGCAGGAAGATCCGGAAGAAGATCCGGAACTCGCCCGCCCCGTCGATCCGGGCGGCCTCCAGCAGCTCGTCGGGGATCGACAGCGCGTACTGGCGCATGATGAACACCGACAGCGGCAGCGCCAGGGACGGCAGCGCGATCCCGGTCAGGGTGTCCGCGAGGCCCAGGTCGACGGTGATCACGAACTGGGTGACGAAGACCGTGGTGAACGGCACCATCATCGCCGCCATCACCGCGCCGAACGCCAGCCGCCGACCCGCGAACTCCAGCTTGGCGAGCGCGTATCCGGCGGCCGACGCGGCCACGATGTTGCCGACGACCGCCATCGACGCGACGACCACGCTGTTGACCAGGAACCGGCCGAAGCCCTGCGTCCGGAACAGCCGCACGAAGTTGTCCAGGGTGACATGGTGCGGCAGCCAGGCGCCCGGATCGGAGCGGATCTCGTCGAGACTGCGCAGCGAACCGCCGACCACCCACACGAACGGCAGCAGCGTCAGCAGGGCGCACAGCACCAACGCGCCGTACAGCAGCGGCTGGGAGAGGGACCGGCGGCGTACGGCGATCCGGTCGGCGGCGGGTTCGGCGTTCTGCAACGCGGCTACGGCGGTCATGAGCGGGGCCTCAGCAGTCGGAACTGGACGACACTCACCAGGGCCACCAGGACGAGCATCACGAACGACGCCGCGGACGACATCCCCAGCTCGCCGGATCCGAACTGGTGGTAGGTGTACAGCGCCACCGACTCGGTGGAGCCGAGCGGGCCGCCGTCGGTGAGCAGATACGGCTCGTCGAACACCTGGAGGTAGAAGACGGTCAGCAGCACGGACACCATCAGGGTGGTGGGCATCAGCATCGGCAGGGTGATGTGCCGGAGCTGCCGCCGGCGCCCCGCCCCGTCGAGCGCCGCCGCCTCGTACACGTCCCGGGGGATCGCCTGGAGCCCGGCGAGGAACAGCACCATCGCGGTGCCGAAGTTGCGCCAGACGCCGAGCGCGATGACCACGGGCATCGCCAGATGGGTGTCGTCCAGCCAGTTCGGGCCGGCCAGGCCGACCGCGGCGAGCACGCTGTTGACGGTGCCGTTCTCGTTGAAGGCGTACCGCCAGATCAGCGCGACCGCCACGACATTGGTCACGACCGGCGCGAAGAAGACCGTGCGGAAGGTCCCGCGCAGCCGCCGGATGCCGGAGTTCAGCGCGAGGGCCAGCGCGAACCCGGCCGCCATGGTCAGCGGCACGCCGACGGCCACGAACAGCCCGGTGTTGAGGATGTCCCGCACGAAGCTGTCGTCCTGGAACAGCCGGACGTAGTTCTCCAGGCCGGTGAAGTTCACCGCGAGCGGATGCCGCAGGTCCGAGCCGTGCAGATCGGTGAGGCTGAAGCCGAGCGCGGCGACGGTGGGCACGGCCGTGTAGAGCAGGAAGACCAGCGTGAACGGCGCGAGGAACAGCCAGCCGACGGCCGTCCGACGGGCCCTCACCGCGCCCCCGTGCCGAGACTCTCGGCGTACGCCTGCACGTTCGCCGCCGCCTTCGCCGCGCTCTCGGTGCCCTTGGCCACGGCCTCCGTCTCCTTGCCGAGCCGGGTGGCGACCTGCTGCCAGGTGGTCACCCGCGGGAACGCCCGGGTGTTCTTCAGCTGGGTCAGGAAGGCGTCGAGCAGCGGCTGCCCCTTGATCGCCGGGTCGTCCCAGGCGGAGACGACGGCCGGCAGCGAGCTGTACGCCTTGTACTGCGCGACCTGGGTGGCCGGCTTCGCGAGGTACCGCACGAACTTCCACGCCGCGTCCGCGTTGGCGCCGTCCGCGAGCACGCCCCAACTGCCGCCCGCCGAGAAGGAGACGCTGCCCGACGAGCCCGCCGGCAGCGGCGCGGTGGCCACATGGGCCGCCGTCCAGCCCTCCTTCTTCGCCGCGGTGTCGAGCTGCCCGACGACCCACGGACCGGTGATCATCGTGGCCGTCTTCCCGGACACGAAGTACGGCTGGGCGTCCAGGAAGGTCGGCCCGCTGGTGTCGGCGGCCTTGGAGGTGAAGAACGACGCGTTGTACGTGAGCGCGTCCACCATGGCCGGCGTGTCCAGCGTCCACTTCCCGCCGGTGAGCAGCGAGCCGCCCGCCTGCCAGGCGTACATGGCGACGTCCTGGCCGTTGAAGACGTCCCAGCCGATGTCCGCCCCGAGCCCGTGCCCGGCACCCGCACCCTGCAGCGCCTTGAGGAACGGCACCATCTGCGCCCAGGTCGTCGGCGCCTTGACGCCCGCCTTCGCGGCGAGGTCGGAGCGGTAGACGAGTGCGTAGGTGTACGCGTACCAGGGGACCGTGTAGGCCACGTCTCCGACGAGACCGGCGTCCCAGAGGCTGGTGAAGAACGACTTCGGCTCGACCAGCCCGTCCGGCACGGCCCGCAGGATCGACGGATCGAGGAACTGCGCCTGCGACTCGGGGAAGAACTGGGCGACGTCGGGCCCCTTGCCCGCGGCGATCGCCGACTGGAGCTTCGTGTAGTACTCGGCGTTCGGGATCAGCGTGAACTTCACGGTGAGCTCGGGATTCGCGGCCTTGAACGGCTTGACGACCTTGTTCAGCACGTCCGCGTCGCCCTGGGCGGCCCACACGTTCAGGGTGCCGGTGGCCGGTGAGTCGTCGACGGGCGCGGTGGAGGACTTGGCGGCCGTGGTCGCGCCGCCGCGGCCACAGCCGGTGAGGGCACCGGCGCCGAGGAGCGCCAGGCCGGCGGACAGCTTCAGGGCACCGCGTCTGGAGGGAAGGGACACTCGGGGGCTCCTGGATTTCGCGGGAAAGCAGCGTTATTGCTGACTGCGAAGCTACGAACGCCGTGTTGCACGGGCATGGCCGAGCCATCACGAATAATTTCGGAACTTGTAGCGAAATCGACCGGTCGCTCACCGTAATGAGAGCGGCTGTGATCACCGAGAGTGTTGGCCGGGGATGTCGTTGATCCCGGGACGACGGGTGCATCAGTGTGTACGGTCATGGACCGCGACCGGAGCAGCCACTTCCGTCCGACCCGCCGTCAACTCCTCGCCGCCGCAGGCGCCGTGCCCCTCGTGGGTGTGGCCCCCGCCGCCGTGGCGAGACCCCGGACCGGCGCCCCCTCCCTGATGTTCACCCGCGCAACCAACGGGGCGGCGACCCTCGCCCCGTCCGGCGACCACCTGATCGCCGAGGCGCAGGGCACCCTGTGGTCCCTGCCCCGCACCGGCGGCACCGCCCGCCCCCTCACCCCGGCCGACCTCGAACCGGGCCGCCCCACCCACTCCCCGGACGGCGAACTCATCGCCTTCTGCGCCTACCGGGACGGCGGATTCCACCTCTGGACCGTCCGCCCAGACGGCTCCGACCTGCGGCAGCGCACGGACGGCCCCTGGGACGACCGAGGCCCCGCCTGGTCGCCCGACGGCACCCGGCTCGCCTTCTCCTCGGAACGCGCCGGCGACCCGCTCGACGGCAGCCCGTACCGCATCCACGTCCTCGACCTGGGCACCGGCCGGATCACCCCCGTCACCGGCCGCACCGGCCAGGACGGTCCCCTCCAGGACACCCCGTGGGAGGACTTCGACCCCACCTGGTCACCGGACGGCTCCCGGATCCTCTTCGTCCGCGCCAAGACGGTCACCACCTCCCTGGGCCCGACCCTGGAGGCCCGCACCATCGCGGCCGTGCCCGCCGACGGCACCGGCGCGGTCACCGTCCGGTACACCGAGACCGAGACCGTCCAGGTCATGACGCCCGCCCTGGCCGCCGACGGCCGCCTGGCCCACCTGCGCACCACAGCCGCACCGAACGCCTCCTGCACCCTCGCCGTCGACGGCCGCCCCGTCCCGGTCACCGGCGACCTCGCCCCCGTGCCCCCGCGCTGGACACCGGAGGGGCACCTCCTCCTCACCCTCGACGGCGCCTTCACCCTCGTACGACCCGACAGTCCCGCACAACCGGAGACCATCCCCTTCGAGGGCGTGCTCCCCGTGCGGCGGCCCCGCTACCGCACCAAGGCGTACGACCTCGGCGAGGCCCGCACCCGTCCGGTGCGCGGCATCCATCTGCCCGCGCTCTCGCCGGACGGCCGGCAGATCGCCTTCGCCGCCCTCAACTCCCTCTGGCTGGCCGGAAGTTCGGGCGGCCAACCGCCACGGCGACTGCGCACGGCGGACCCCACCCGCTATGTCCTCGGCCCGAGCTGGGCACCCGACGGACGGTCCCTGGTCTACGCCGACGACCGCGACGGTCTGCTGGGCGTCCACCGGCACGATCTCGCCACCGGCGAGGAGAGCACGCTGGCGACCGGCGGCCGGGTGCATCCGGCGCTGTCGCCCGACGGACAGCGGCTCGCCTGCCTCGACATGACGGGCAGGCTCCTGGTCCGCGACCTCGCCTCCGGTACGGAACACGTCCTCGCCACCCCGCTCGGCGGCGGCGGACTGCCCGGCCGCCCCAGCTGGTCCCCCGGCGGCCGCCACCTCGCCCTCTGCGACCGCAACCGGCTCAACGCCCGCTTCCGCGAGGGCTACAACCTCGTCCGTGTCGTCGACACCACGACCGGCACCGACCGCCTGCACGCGGTGGCCCCCCACACCTCGATCGCCGACCGCTACGACTCCGGACCCGTCTGGTCACCCGACGGCCGCTGGATGGCGGTGATCGTCGAGTCCGCGCTGTGCCTGCTGCCCGTCGGCCCCGACGGCACCCCGAGCGGCGACCTGCGCACCCTCACCGACGAACCGGCCGACCACCCCTCCTGGTCGGCCGACTCCAGGACCCTCCTGTACCTCTCCGCAGGTCGGCTGCGGCTCGTCGACACCGACGGCGGCGCCGCGCGCACCGTCCGCGTCCCCCTCGACGCCACCGGACCCGCCCCCGCCGACCTGGTCGTCCACGCCGGACACCTGTGGGACGGCACCGGCGAGACGACCCGCGACGACGTCGACATCGTCGTACGCGCCGGACGGATCACGGCGGTCGAGCCGCACCGCGCGGGCCGCCGGATCACCGGCCGCCGTGTCGACGCCTCCGGACGCACCGTCATCCCCGGCCTGTGGGACACCCACACCCACCCCTGGCAGTCCACCTACGGCGGCCGCCAGACCGTCGGCCAGCTCACCTACGGCATCACCACCGCCGTGTCCCTGGGCGGCTTCGCCTACGAACAGGCCCGCATCCGCGAGGCCGTGGCCGCCGGGCAGCTAGCCGGACCACGGCTGCTGAGCACCGGCGAACTCCTCGACGGAACACGGGTCGCCTACAGCATGGGCCGCGCCCACCGGACCCGGCAGGGGCTGCGCCGCTCACTGGAGCGGGGCGCGGCGCTGGACTGGGACTTCGTCAAGACCTATGTGCGGGCGCCCGGTTGGGTGATGGCGGAGGCCGCGCGGTTCGCGCACGAGCGGCTCGGCGTCCGCTCCGGCAGCCATCTGCTGTCCCCCGGAGTCCAGCTCGGCCAGGACCTGACGACCCATCTGCAGGCCACCCAGCGCGCCGAGTTCGGGCACGCCGTCACCGGCACCGGCCGCTCCTACGAGGACGTCGTGGAGATCTACACCGCGCACGGGGTGCGCTTCTCCATGATCGCGACGCCCTTCACCTCCGTGCCCCTCCTCGGCGCGGACCCCTCCCTCGCCGACGACCCCCGGGTCACCGCCGTGATGCCCCCGTGGGACACGGCCAGCGTCCAGCAGTCCGCCGGCGTTCCGCCCACCGAGGCCCAACTCGCCACCCTGCGCACGGAGACCGACATCTACTGCCGCATCCTGGCCGCCGGCGGGATCGTCGCCCTCGGCACGGACCAGCCCCTCGTCCCGGTCGGCCTCGCCCTCCACCTCGGGCTGCGCGCCCTGCACGGTGGCGGCCTGTCCCCGGCCCAGGCCCTGCGCACGGCGACGGTCCTGCCCGCCCGCCTCTTCGGCGTCGACCACGACCTCGGCACCGTCCAGGAGGGCATGCTCGCCGATCTGACCGTCGTCGACGGCGACCCCTTCACCGACTTCGCCGCCCTCGTCCGCACCGTCGCGGTCGTCAGAGGCGGAGTGCCCTACACCACAGAGGAGTTGGTCACCTCCTTCGAACCGACGACCCGGCGCACGGCGATGGCCGAGGAGGACTGGCTGGAGGTGGGGAGACTGATGCGCAGGGACGGATGCTGCGACGGGCACCAGTAGCGCTCCGTCGGATTCCGGATCTGCTTCTGGCGAGGGTCGGCACCGTCCCAGGGCCCTGCGCTCGACCGTGAGCGGGCCGCCGTCGTACGAGCGCGGTATCACCGCCTGGAACCTCACGGAGTCGGTCACATGGTGCCGGCTGCGAGAGCCTCTCCGGCCCGTCGCAGTGCCTCCGGGTGGCCGAAGAGCCCGGGGAGTCCTCCGGTGTGCACGAAGACGGTGCGCTCACCCGGACGGATGTCACCCTCGCGCACGGCGGCGACGAGACCGGCCATGGCGCGCCCGGTGTAGACCGGATCCAGGATCAGTCCCTCGGTCCGGGCGGCGAGCAGGATCGCCTCCGCGACCGGCTCGGTGAGGCGGGAGTATCCAGCTCCCACTTGGTCGAGCCGTAGACGTGGCTGTCGCGGCGCGGGGGAGGGCGCGTCCAGGGCGGTCAGCAGCAGGTCGAGGGTGTGTCCCGGATCCTCCACGGCACCGCAGTGCACCCCAAGGACCCGGTCCGCGCCCAGGGCATGGACCAGCCCGGCCATCGTGCCGCCGCTTCCCAGCGCGACCACGGCGGTGTGCAGGTCGGGAGTCTGTCCGAGGAGCTCGTGGCCGCCGTCGACGTAGCCCAGGGCGCCGACGGGGCTCGATCCGCCGAAGGGAATGAGCGCCGGAGCCGCGTCCCGCTCGCGCAGCTCCCCGACGACACGGTCGAGGACGGCCGCGAGTTCGGTCCCGCTCACGGCGCCGGCCCAGACGATCCTCGCGCCGAGGAGGCCGTCGAGGGCCAGATTGCCCGCGGCCGTCTCGGTGGGCTCGCCCGCGAGGACGAGTACGACGTCCATGCCGAGACGCGCTCCGGCCGCGGCGGTGAGGCGAGCGTGGTTGCTCTGCGGCGCCCCACTGGTGACCAGGGTTCTCGCACCCTCGGCCAGGGCCTGTCCACAGGTCCATTCGAGCTTGCGGACCTTGTTCCCGCCGCCGCCCAGCCCGATCAGGTCGTCGCGCTTGATCCACAGGTCGTCCGGGCCGAGTCCCAGCGTCCGTGCGAGGCGCGGGGCTGGTTCGAGCGGTGTCGGCCAGGGAGCCAGGGTGACCTTGTGGTGGCCCCTGTGCATCGTGTCCATGTGACAGCCCCTTCGTCTCCGTGCCCGCGTGTCCGTCCCGGCGCACACCATGTTTTCGCCAGGACACACCCCGCTCAACATCGCCCCCGCTCCAGTCCCGGCCCGGGGCGCGCCGAGCGCGGGCCGGCCGGTCCCCGAAGAGGAACGAACATCTCCGATGCCGTACGACCGACCGGCGGGCCGCCCCGGGACAATGAACGCCATGAGTGACCGTATGAGCGATGCCGAGAACCGGCTGGCCAAGATCGAGCGGCGGCTGGAGAGCGGCGAACGCGACGTCGTGCCCGCGTGGCGCAGAGCCACGCAGGGCGAGCCACGATGGGCCGTGACCGCCGTCATCCTGATCGCCGTGGCCCTCCAGCTGATGCTGCCGCGCCGGCTCGCCTTCCAGCCGTACTGGGTCCTGCCGGTCCTGGAAGTGCTGCTGCTGGCCGGTCTGATCGCCGGCAACCCCCGGCGCGTCGAGCCCCGCACCCGTTGGCTGCGCGTGCTGGGACTGGCCCTGATGGGCCTGATCAGCCTCGCCAACGGCTGGTCGGCGGTCCGGCTGGTGGCGGGCCTCGTGAACGGCACCGAGGGCAAGGACGCCGGACCGCTGCTGCTGACCGGCGGCGGCATCTGGCTGACGAACGTCATAGTGTTCGCCCTCTGGTACTGGGAATGGGACCGCGGCGGACCCATGGCGCGGGTCTGCGGCCGGCAGCAGTACGCGGACTTCCTCTTCGTGCAGATGCAGAGCCCCGAGACCGCGCCCTCGGACTGGGAACCGGCCTTCCTGGACTATCTGTACCTGTCCTTCACCAACTCCACGGCCTTCAGCCCGACCGACGTGATGCCGCTGTCACGCTGGGCCAAAATGCTGATGATGCTGCAGTCCTCGGTCTCCCTGGTGACCGTGGTCCTGGTGGTGGCACGGGCCGTCAACATCCTGCGCTGACGGCGGGGGTGACCTAGGTTCGTGGACATGAGCGAAGACTCCCTGCGTCTCGTCACGGTCGGGCGCACCGGCACCGGCCGCTTCACCGCGACGAACGCCCGCGGCGGCACGATCGACTTCGGCACCGGCGACGGCACGGAATTCACTCCGGTGGAACTGCTGCTCGCCGCGATCGGCGGCTGCACGGCGGCCGACGTCGAGGTCTCCACCACCCGCCACACCGAGCCCACCGAGTTCACGGTCACCGTCAGCGGCCACAAGGTCGGCGACGAGGACGGCAACCGCATGACCGACCTTGCGGTCAGCTTCCACGTCACCTTCCCGGACGGCGCGCCGGGCGATCGTGCGCGCGCCATCCTGCCCCGGGCGGTCGCCGTCTCCCACGACCGGCTGTGCACCGTCAGCCGCACGATCGAGGCGGGGACACCCGTGGCCGTGTCGGTCGAGGACGCCTGAGCCCGTTCCGCAACCTCCGTCCGGCGCCGGCCGGACGGCCGGACGGCCGGCGGGCCACGGCATCAGCAGTCCGCGGAGCGTTCAGGTGGCGCTGCGAGTGACGACTTGCTCGCGTCGAGGCTGTCGGCCGTGCTGTGACGCGGGATCAGCAGGGCGACGGCTGCCGAGACAGCGACGCAGAGGGCAGCGAGGTCCGCGGTGACGCCGATGCCCACCTGCTGACCGAGGACCGCGCCACCGAGCATGCCCGCCAGAGTGGCTGCTGCCTGGATCATGCCGTAGGCGGAACCGACGCGGCCGAGCAGAGCATCAGGAGTGCGGCGTGCAAGGTAGGTGTCGACGGCGACCAGGAAACACACGCCCGGCGGCCCGATCAGGACGAACAGGACGAGAGCCCATCCGATGTCGTGGGTGTGGAACGTGACGGCGAAGACCGCGCTCAGCGCGGCCAGGCTGGTGATCATGACGCGTCGGTCGGAGAAGCGTGCGGCGGCGGCCCGGCTGAGCGGGGCTCCGGCCAGGTAGCCGACGCCCAGCGCGGCGAACAGCATGCCCAGCGTGCCGGCCCCGGCGTGCAGAACCGTGCCGGTGAAGGGAACGAGCAACGCGGTCAGGGCCGCGTTGCCCAGGAGGAATATCGCGGCTGTGGCGAACACGACGGGCAGGCCCGGGGTCACACGAAGATGCGCCGCGCCGGCGCGCAGGTCGTCCGCGAACCGCCTTAGCACCGTGCCCCGTTGGCGCTGCGGAGAGACAGGCCCGGGGCGGTGGCGGATCGCGGCGATCAGGATGGCGGACGCAAGGTAACTGGCGGCGTCGAGAGCCACGACCGGGCCGAAGCCGGCCAGTGCGTAGAGCGCGCCTCCGGCCGGGCCGCCGACGAGCCGGACGGTGCCGGAGACCAGCGCTGTCAGGGAGTTCGCCGCGGCCAGGCGCGGACCGCGCCCCACCAGTGCCGGGATGAGGGCTCGCCGGGCGGGGTCGAAGAACTGGCCGAGACCGGACTCGCCGATCAGCGCGACATAGATGAGCCAGACCTGGCCCGGGTGGTGGACGAGGAGCATGAGTGCGACGGTCGCGGCCCGCAACACGTCGATGGCGAGCATCGTGCGGCGACGGTCGCAGCGGTCGGCGAACACTCCGGCAACCGGGCCCAGCACGAGCGCCGGCAGGGTCTCCGCCGCCAGCGTCAAACCGGTGGCCATCGTTGATCCCGTCAGACGGAGCACGAAGTAGGGCGCCGCGACCAGCAGGAGCCAGTCTCCGAGACCGGACAGGAGATCCGCGACCGCCACCAGGCGAAAGTCGCGCACTCGCAGCACATCGAGCACGGCTCTGCCTCCCCATCGCGCCCGGACAGCTGCTGTGAACGAGCAGCTCGGCAACGCAGGTGTTAGCACTCTCCATGCGAGAGTGCTAACACGTGAGTACCAGGAGTCGTTGCCGTCACGCAAGGAGGCGCTGATGATGCCTACTTGCAGGTGATCGCCGACGAAGCCTGGCGGGTGGGCCCGTGGGCTCAGGTGAGGGCCGTGACCAGCAGGGCGAAGGCGGCGATGATGACGGCGACGCGGAGGTAGTGGTAGCGCTCCCAGCGGTTCAGCTGCTGCTTCCAGTCGGCGGGCCGGTTGTCGGGGGTCCACGTCTTGTTCCTGTTGTTGATCGGAACGAGCAGCAGCAGCGACATGACCACGCTGAGGATCAGCAGCGCGCCGGCGGTGACGACGAGGCCGGTGCCGTGGTGGTGCCGACCGGCGACAGCCCAGATGCCGACGAGGACGAGCGAGCCGATGTACCAGACCGGCATCACGGCGCCGAGCATCCGGCCCCCGTGGGCGTGGCCGAGCTGGCCGCTGTCCTCCGGGAGCGCGTTGAGGATCCGGTTCATGACGAAGGCGACGGAGAACTCCACCCCCACCATCACGCCGACGACCACGGTGGTGACGACCTCAAGTGCATTGAGCATGACGATCCCTCCCGGAATCTAGCGTTGCTAGGTGATAAGGCGACGCTAGTACTGCTGCCGCTCTCTTGTCTAGCGGTGCTAGGATCGGATCATGTCGGTACAGGAACGCAAGCAGCGGGAACGGGCGGAGCGCGAGCGCCTCATCGTGGCGACGGCCCGTGAACTCGCCGAGCAGCAGGGCTGGGACGCGGTCACCACCCGCCGGCTCGCCGAGCGCATCGAGTACAGCCAGCCCGTCCTCTACAGCCACTTCCGCGGCAAACGGGAGATCATCGGCGCCGTCGCCCTCGAAGGCGCCGCCGAGATGGCCACGGCGGTGCGCGCCGCGGCCTCCGGCGCCGACGGCCCGCGCGAGCGGGTCGCCGCCCTCGCCCGCGCCTATCTCGACTTCGCCGAACGCAACCCGGCGGTCTACGACGCCATGTTCCAGCTGGACGGTGGCCTGGCCTTCGCGCAGGAAGACACCCCGGAACCCCTGAAGGACGCCTTCGCCGCCCTGCTGGAGACCCTCGGCGAGGTCGCCGGCGACGGCGTCCACCCGGGGCTGTTCACCGAGGTGTTCTGGGCGTCCCTGCACGGGCTGGCCACCCTGACCCGGGCGGGACGGCAGCCGCGGGAGGACACCGACCGGAGAACGGAGCTGCTGGTGGACCGGCTCGCCGTGCTCTGACGCGCCGTCCCTGCGGGCGCCCAGCCGGGGTTCTCGGGCCCCGTACCCCAGACGGGCACCCGCCAAGGCCGTCAAAGCGGGCGGGCCGGGCTCGACGCGGCGCTGATATCGGAGTGCGAGGAGGCTCCATCGACTGTCACAGTCACTGTCGTGACCTTGATGGACGTACTCGTCGACTTCGCTCGCACCGGCCGGATCGGACCGCTCTGCTGCGGAATGCCCTTGGCCGAGGCCGAAGACCTTCTCGGTCCGGGACGTCCGCACCCGGCCATTCTCATGAAGGGGCCCGACATCGACGGTTACCCCTACTCCTGGGGCGGACTGAGCCTGGGCGTCACCCAACGGCGGGTCAGCGGCCTCTGGATCAACCTCAGGCCCGGCTCGACCACGAACCTCCCACCGCTCGTCCTGCCCGAATCCGAGACCTACGAGGCCACGGTTCTGCGCGAAGAACTCATCACGGCCCTCGACATCGCAGGCTGCCCGCATGAGATCAACAGCGGCCTCACCTTCGGCCGGCAGTCGAGCATCCTCACTCAGCCCGCCGACGTCTGCGCGGTCTTCAGCCTCCCCAGCCAGAACGACCACGTTCCGCACCGCGACCAGCACTACCTGGATGTCATGCACAAGCACGCAGCCTGACAACGCCGATTCCACTCACCCGCGGGGCCGGTGAACCAGTCCGTCGGGGCCCCGTGGTTACGATGCCCCGTGACCCGTTTCCCTTTTCCCGGCCGGAAGGCGCGATGACCACCGCCGTCTCGTTCCCCCTCGGTGCCTCGACCACGCTCGCCGAACTCGCCCGGGATCCGCACCCGCGCCTGGCACTGCTGCGCGCCCACGAGCCGGTGTCCTGGCTGCCCGAGCTGAACGGCTGGCTGGTCACCCGCCGCGACCTCGCGCTCGACGTGATGCGGGACTCGGTCACCTTCACCGTCGACGACCCCCGATTCACCACGGCACAGGTCGTCGGGCCGAGCATGCTGTCCCTGGACGGGGCCGCGCACACCCGCCACCGGGAGCCCTTCGCGGCCCCCTTCCGGCCTCGCGGGGTGCACGACGGCTTCGCCGCGTTCATAGAGCGGGAGACCTACCGTCTCGTCACCGCGCTGGAACCGGCGGGCGCCACCGAACTGCGCCGTTCCTTCGCCGGACCGCTCGCCGTGGCCGTGGTCACCGAGGCCCTCGGGCTGGTCGGGGCGACCACCGACACAGTGCTCTCCTGGTACGACGCCATCGTACGGTCGGTCTCCGACATCACCGCGGGGCTGGAGGCAGGCCCGGCCGGTCCCGCCGCGTACGCACAGCTGCGGGCCGCGGTCGAGGCCACCGTCGCCGACCGGCACGCGTCCTCGCTCCTCGTCTCCGCCGCCGAACGACTGGAACTGCCCGAAGTGGCGTCCAACGCGGCGGTCCTGATGTTCGGCGGCATCGAGACGACCGAGGCGATGATCACCAACGCGCTGCTCCACCTGCTCCAGAACCCCGGCCAACTGGCCGTCGTACAGGCCGATTCCGGGCTCCTGGACGGAGCCGTCGAGGAGTCACTGCGGCTTGAGCCCGGCGCGGCGGTGGTCGACCGTTACGCCACCCGCGACACCGTTCTCGGCCCGGCCGCCATCCGCCGCGGCGACCTGGTCAGCGTCTCCCTGACGGGCGCCAACCGTGACCCGGCCGTCTTCACCGACCCGGACCGTTTCGACGTCCGCCGTGCAAACGCCCGCCTCCAACTGGCCTTCGCCCACGGCCCGCACCACTGCATCGCCGCCCACCTCGCCCGCCTGGAGACCCGCATCGCCCTCCAGCGCCTGCTCGAACGCCTACCCGGCCTCCGCCTCGACCCGCAGCGGCCCACCTCGCCGTCAGGTCTCGTCTTCCGCAAGCCGGATACGCTGCACGTGCAGTGGGACGTTCCGTCCTGACGGCCACGCCTCGGCCGTCTCCATCCTCAACTTCCCCCTGTTTCAGGGCTGCTGTCAGTCAGCCCCGAAACAGCCCAAGTCGACACGAACGCCAGTGTGCAAGCCCTGCTCTTGGTCAGGGTGCGGTGCGGGCGTGAGCATCGGCGTTTCTCCGAGTGTCTTGAACGCGGCGGCCAGGCCTGTCTCGATGAGCTGGGCCGCACGGCGGACGTCGGCGGTCACCGCCTCGTGCACCCGCTCGGGGGTGCGGTCGCCCTTCAGATGTTTGCCGAGGCTCCGGAACTGGATGGGCCACAGCCCGAGCAACGCCGTTGCCGCGATCTGCGGTTCCGGATCATCCGGGTTCAATCCGGTGCGCTGGGCCAGCACTTCGGCCGCGACGCCGATGAGCCGGTCGGTCATGTCGTGGTGATAGGCCCGCAGTGAGGGCGTGGACCGGGTCAGTTCGCGGAACCGCCTGATCATGGCGGCGGCCTGGGCCGGGTCGTCCTGCGCGGCGATCCAGGACGTCATGCCGTGCAGTTCGTCGGACAGGATGCCCAGCACCGCGTCGACCGGGTGGCGGCCGGGGACGGCCAGGTCGGCGCGCAGGGCGGTCATCGTGGTCTCGCCCAGGTCCAGGACCAGTGATTCCTTGGTGGGGAAGTAGTTGTAGACCGTCTTCTCCGAGACTCCGCAGGCCTGGGCGACCTCGGCCACGCGAACGCCGTCGAAGCCGCGCTCCAGGAACATCTCGGTCGCGGTGTCCGAGAGGCGTTGCCGTGTCAGGCGCTTCTTCCGCTCCCGCAATCCCTCCGCTCCGGGCTCTCCGGCCTGTCTGCGCCATCCCGTCCAGTCCACTGTGCTCACGGAGGAAGCGTAATCCAGCGACGAGATTATTACTGCTACTGTATCTTTTCAGTGACTGTAAATAAGTCCTCTGGCGAAACGTCCTCACTGCCCTGGGAGCCCCCGTGAGTGCCATTCACATCGTCCGCGACTACCCGCATCCCCCCGCGAAGGTCTGGCGCGCCGTCACCGACCCGGCGCTCATCCCGCTGTGGACCGCGACGGGCGCGGGGGCGCGACCGGAAGGGTTCGCCACCACC
This sequence comes from Streptomyces sp. NPDC048277, assembly GCF_040652235.1. Lineage (NCBI taxonomy): Bacteria > Bacillati > Actinomycetota > Actinomycetes > Kitasatosporales > Streptomycetaceae > Streptomyces > Streptomyces sp. NPDC048277. The sequence goes on along the minus strand of NZ_JBEZLQ010000003.1, from coordinate 200,413 downwards.
GTCGGTACCGAGTTCCAGTTCATCGCCAAGCCGAAACCGGGCTGGAGCGGCATCGTCGACTGCGTCGTACTGGAGGTGGACGAGCCCCGGCTGCTGCGCTACTCGTGGACCGACCATGGCGGCGGCCAGACCACCGAGGTCACCTACCGGATCGAGTCCCGTGGTGCCGGGACGAGCTTCACCTATGACCACACGGGCTTCGCGGGAGCCGGCGGGTTCTTCATGGCCCAGATCCTGGGGCGCGTGCGGCGCAAGATGCTGAGCGTCGGCTTGCCCGCGGTGCTCGACGACCTCGACGAGGCCGGCAGGCTCCGCCCCGGCAGCGGTCTCAGGCGCAGGATCTGACGGGACTGGGCGGACCTTGACGCCCTCACCGTTGACGCGGACAGCAACCCCGTCGGCGGCGGAGCCGTCCCCGGACCGGGCGGTTTGCCGCCGACGAGTGGTCAGTGACCGCCCCGCGCAAGCCTCTTGAGCCGGTCCTGCCGACCCTGCCGACTCGGCCGTGTTCTCCCGCCCCATTGTGTTGAGCCTTGTGCCCCCCTACTGTTCGACTTTGCCTGAGTCTGTTCGATGCTGATTGCTCAGACGGTAGGGGAGGCCGCAGTGCGGGGTAGCCGGATCGGTTCAGAGGGTGCGAGACCCGGTCGCCGTCGGTGGTGGAGGGCGGTCCTCGCGACAGCCGCGACCATCGCAATGACCACCGGCATGACCACGGGTGCGGCCACCGGCATGACCATGGCTGCGGCCACGGGCATGACCACACGTACGGCCGCGCCCGCCGCGGCGCAGGACACCGGCGGCCAGGCATCCGCCACCGCCGCTGGCACCCCCGCCACCCCCGCCGCCAGTCCACAGGCGCACACGGTGACTCTCGACGGCTACTCGTTCCTCGTCGACGGGCGGCGCACCTATCTCTGGTCCGGCGAGTTCCACTACTTCCGTCTCCCGAGCCCCGACCTGTGGCGCGACATCTTCCAGAAGATGAAGGCCGCAGGCTTCAACTCCACCTCGCTGTACTTCGACTGGGGATACCACTCGCCCAAGCCGGGGGTGTACGACTTCAGCGGGGTGCGGGACGTCGACAAGCTGCTCGACATGGCCCAGGAGGCCGGCCTCTACGTCATCGCGCGCCCGGCGCCGTACATCAACGCGGAGGTCGACAGCGGCGGCCTGCCCGGCTGGATGACCACCAAGGCGGGCCACAACCGCAGCGACGACCCGGAGTTCCTGAAGTACGCCGACGAGTGGCTGACCCAGATCGACCGGATCATCGCCCGCCATCAACTGACCAACGGCACCGGGTCGGTCATCGCCTACCAGGTCGAGAACGAGTACTACAACGGCTCGGCCGCCGGCCGCTCCTACATGCAGCACCTGGAGGACAAGGCCCGCGCCGACGGCATCACCGTTCCGCTGACCGGCAACAACAACGGCACCTTCAACTCCGGTACGGGCGCGCTGGACGTGGACGGACCCGACTCCTACCCGCAGGGCTTCGACTGCTCGAACCCCTCGAAGTGGAACGGCGTCCCCGACATCAGCTACGACCACCCGGCCGGCAAACCGCTCTACTCACCGGAGTTCCAGGGCGGCGCCTTCGACCCCTGGGGCGGCCCGGGCTACGACAAGTGCGCCCAGCTGATCAACGACCAGTTCGCCAACGTGTTCTACAAGCAGAACATCGCCGTCGGCGCCACCGCGCAGAGCTTCTACATGACCTACGGCGGCACCAACTGGGGCTGGCTGGGCATGCCGGAGAACTACACGTCGTACGACTACGGGGCAGCGATCCGCGAGAACCGCCAGCTCGATCCGAAGTACTACGAGGACAAGCTGATCGGCTACTTCACCCAGTCGGTCGCCCCGCTGACCAAGACCGAGGCGATCAGGGCCACGCCGCCGGACGACACCGCGATCGTCGACACCGCCCGGATGAACCCCGACACCAAGACACAGTTCCACGTCCTGCGGCACGGGAACTCCACCTCCACGGCGGTCGACAAGACCCACATCTCGCTGGACTTCAACGCCCAGCCGGCCTCCGACACCACCTACACCTGGGACGACCCCGACTCCGCGCTCCAGTACACCGGTTCGTGGTCGCACGTGGCCAACACGAGCTACACCGGCGGCGACTACAAGCACACCGAGTCGTTCTCCAACAAGGCCGGCGACTCGCTCACGGTCCCCTTCGACGGTACCGCGATCCGCTGGATCGGCTCGAAGACCAACAACCACGGCTACGCCGACGTCTACCTCGACGGCACCAAGCAGGCCACGGTCGACGACTCCGGCGGCGAGAACCAGGCGGTGCTCTTCCAGAAGTCCGGCCTGGCCCCCGGAGCACACACGCTGAAGATCGTCGTCGACGGGAGCCACAGCTCGGCGTCGACGGACAACTACGTGGCCATCGACGCCATCGACGTGCCCACGGCCGACGCCTCCGCGCCGACCTACCCCGTCGTGCCCCAGCAGCCGGGCACCGCGATCACCCTCGACGGACGCGACTCGCACGTGATCGTGGCGAACTACCGGCTCGGGGACTCGCAGTTGCAGTACTCGACCTCGGAGATCATGACCAGCGCGACCATCGGAGACCGGGACGTCGCCGTGCTCTACGGCGATGCGGGCAGCGACGGCGAGACCGTCCTCAACTACCCCTCCGAGCCCACCGTGGCCACCAGCGACGGTACGGCCGCGGCCACCTGGGACGCGGCCACCGGGGACCTGCGGCTGAACTACACGCACAAGGGCCTGATCCGCATCGGCATCAGCGGCGGCGGGAAGCGCCCGCTGCTGCTCCTCGTCGGCGACAAGGACACGGCGAAGACCTTCTGGCGCCAGGACACGGAAGCCGGTCCGGTGCTCGTACGCGGCACCCACCTGCTGCGGACGGCGACCAGCTTCGACGGCGGCCACACCGTGGCACTCACCGGCGACAACGCCGACGACAAGAACGTCGAGGTGTTCACCTCCGCCGACCACGTCACCTGGAACGGCCGGACACTGCGCACCCGGGCCACCGACACCGGGAGCCTGACCGGGAACATCCCCGTGGCCGCCCCCATCCAACTGCCGTCGCTGACGAACTGGAAGCACGCGGAGGAGTCGCCCGAAGCGGCCCCCGGCTTCGACGACTCCAGCTGGCAGGTCGCCGACAAGGCAACCACCAACAGCGTCTCCGGTATCAACTCACTACCGGTGCTCTACGCGGACGACTACGGCTTCCACACCGGCAACACCTGGTACCGCGGCCGTTTCCGGGCCACCGGAAAAGAGACCGGAATCCACCTGGTCTCGGACTCCGGCGGCGACGCACAGGCGTTCTCCGCCTGGCTCAACGGCACCTTCCTGGGCAGCTCCACCACGGGCAGCGCCGACTTCACCTTCCCAGCCGGATCGGTGAGGTCCGCGGGCGACAACGTCCTCTCCGTGCTCACCGTGAACATGGGGCACGAGGAGGACTACAACTCGACCAACGGCAACAAGACCGCCCGCGGCCTGACCAGCGCCTCCCTCGTCGGAGCCCCGCTGACCTCCGTCACCTGGCGGCTGCAGGGCGTACGCGGCGGCGAGGACCTCCAGGACACCGTCCGCGGCCCGCTCTCCACGGGCGGCCTGTACGGCGAGCGGGCCGGCTGGTCCCTGCCGGGCTACCCCGACGCCAAGTGGAACAAGGTGTCCCTGCCGACGACCGACACCCGGCCAGGGATCTCCTGGTACCGCACGGACGTCGACCTGGACCTGCCGCACGGCCAGGACACCTCGCTCGGACTGACGTTCACCGACGACCCGGCACGCAAGTACCGTGCCACGATCCTCGTGAACGGCTGGCAGGTCGGCAACTACGTCAACTACCTCGGCCCACAGCACACCTTCCCGGTCCCCAACGGCATCCTGGACCCGAACGGCCACAACAGCATCGCCATCGCCGTGTGGAACCTGGACGGCAGCACCGGCGGCCTCGGTGACGTCCAGCTCACCGACTACGGCAGCTACGCCTCCTCCCTGCGCGTCGCGCAGAACGACAGCCCCCGCTACGACCACCGCACGTACGCGATGCCGAAGCGTCCGGGAGCGGATGTCACCCTGGACGTACCCGACACCGCCCAGCCGGCGCAGGCCTTCACGGCCCGGGCGACCGTCCGGTTGCCGAAGAACGGACCGTCCGCGTCCCGGCTGACGGCCTCGCTCTCCGCCCCCGACGGCTGGACCGTGAGCGCCACGAGCCCCGCGTCGGTCGAGCGCGTGCGATCCGGCGGATCGGCGACCTTCACCTGGCAGGTCCAGCCCCCGACCGGCACGCTGCCAGCCGCCTCGGCACTCACCGCCACGGTGCACTACGTGCAGAAGGGACGGCAGGCCACAGGCGCCGACGAGCGCATCATCGGCGGGATCCCACCGGCTCCGCCGGCCGGGCAGAGCGCTGTGAGCGACCTGCCGTTCCTGTCCTCCACCAACGGGTGGGGCCCGGTGGAGCGCGACAGCAGCGTCGGCGAGCAGGCGGCCGGGGACGGCCACCCGATCACCATCGCCGGCGTGGGCTACGCCAAGGGCCTGGGCACCAACTCGGTCAGCGACGTCGAGCTCTACCTCGCCGGAAACTGCTCGCGGCTGACGGCGGAGGTCGGTGTCGACGACGAGACAGGCGGAGCGGGCACGGTGACGTTCTCCGTGATCGCCGACGGCAAGACCCTGGTGACCACACCGACGATCCGCGGCAAACAGGCCGCCGTGCCGATCGACGTCGACGTCAGCGGCGCCCAGGTGGTCGACCTCAAGGTCGGCGACGCCGGCGACGGCAACGGCAACGATCACGGTGACTGGGCTACACCGACGCTGACCTGCGGCTGAAGAGTGCGCAGCAGCGCCGGTGCCCGGCGAGGGAACCACGCCCGGCCGCACTCGGCTACGCTGACTTGGGAGGTGCCAAGTGGCCGATGGGAAGGTCGAGTTGAGGGAAGCGCAGGAATCCACGACCGTCGTGGTGATCGGCGCGGGTCCGGCCGGGCTGACCGTCGCCAATCTGCTGCGCAAGTGCGGTGTCGACTGCGTCGTCCTGGAGCGCCGTAGCCGCGAGTACGTGGCGCAGCGGCAGCGGGCCGGCATCGTGGAGACCCGTGCCGTCCGGATGTTCGCGTCCTGGGGTCTGGCCGACCTCGTGCTGGGCGGCCCGCCGCACGACGGCATCCTGGAGTTCCGGGTGGACGGCGAGAGCCACCTCGTCGACGACAGCGACGGCTCCGAAGGCCCCGGCGCGCGACTGTGTCCCCAGCAGGTCCTGGTCCAGAAGCTCACCGCCGCCCACCTCGCCGACGGCGGCGACCTGCGCTACGAGGTGGCCGACGTCTCCCTGCACGACCTGACCGGCGACCGCCCGACCGTCCGTTACCGCTCCGCCGACGGCATCCCGCACACCATCACCTGCACCTTCGTCGCTGGCTGCGACGGTGATCACGGCGTCACCCGCACCGCCGTCCCCGACGGCGTCCTCACCGCCCACACCCTCGACCACGGCATCGGCTGGCTCACCGTCCTCGCCGACGCCCCGCCGCCCGCCCACCCCCTGCTGGCCGTCAGCCCGCAGGGCTTCGCCGCGCACTTCCCCCGCGGGCCGCACAGCAGCCGCTACTACCTCCAGTGCCCGCCCGACGACCACCCCGACGCCTGGCCCGACGACCGCGTCTGGGACGCGCTGCGCACCAGGCTCGCCGACCCCGCCCTCACCGCGGGCCCGATCACCGACCGCGAGACCTTCCGGCTGCGCAGCCTCGTCCACGACCCCATGCAGTACGGCCGCCTGTTCCTCGTCGGGGACGCCGCCCACATCGTGTCCCCCATGGGCGGCAAGGGCATGAACCTCGCTCTGTACGACGCCGATCTCTTCGCCCGCGCCGTCCGGGACCACGTCCGCGACCACGACGACACCGGACTGCGCACCTACTCGCAACGCTGCCTGCGCCGCGTCTGGAACGACCAGGAGTTCTCCGACTGGCTGACCCGGACGGTCCACGACGCCGGCGACGACACCCGCTCCGGCTCGTTCCAGCGCAACCTGGCCCGCGCCCGCCTCGACCGGCTCTTCACCTCACCGGCGGCCGCGCAGGCCTTCGCGGAACTCATGACCGGCATGGACCCGGACCAGAACCACCCCGTTTCCACGGGCCGTTGACCATCACATGCGGGCCGCTTCTCCATAGGCCGGTCACGCGTGGTGCGTCTGTGTCCGGCGACCGTTGCCGTCCCGCACCGGCACGTGCAGCAGGTCGCTTCCCAGGATCACGTGGCCGCCGTAGTCGGCCCGCCGTGCGCTGTCGCGGAGCAGGCGTCGCCAGGTCGCGTCGGAGACGGCGGCCGGGTCTCCCGGGCCGAGGTGGGTGGCGACCAGGGTGCGGGCACCGGACTCGGCGGCGATCCGGCCGAGTTGGGCCACGTCGGTGTGGGTGGTCAGGATGTGGTCGATGAGCGACTGCGGCAGGCCGAGACCGGCAAGTCCGTCGGGATAGAGGGCCTCGTGGACGAGTACGTCCGCGTCCCGGGCCAGGGCGATGACGTTGGGGGAGAGCGACGTGTCGCCGGAGAAGACGACACTGCCGTGGTCGGTGTCGAAGCGGTAGGCGTAGGCGGGGAACACCGCGCCGTGCGGGACGAGGACGGCACTGACTCTGACGTCGTCGTTCTCCATGACGGTGAACGGCCGCATGACGGGCGCGGTGTCCGTCGCGGAGGCGCCGACCGCGTCCGGCGGCATGACGTCGTGGACGTCCAGCAGAGTGGCCGGGTCGATGCCGATGTGCTCGGTCATGAAGAAGGTGGGGGCGGCGGCGTACGCCTGTCCGGCCAGCCTGGTCATCGCGACGGTGCCCGGCAGGGGGCCGGGGGCACCGGCCACGGTGGAGGCGATGCCGGCGGGGCCCGGGCCGTACACGGACACCGGGGTGCGGAAGCCCGAAGCACCGGACGCCCCGGCGGACAGGAGCGGGAAGGCGTAGTAGTCGACGATGTGGTCGGCGTGCAGGTGGGTGAGGAAGATGCCGGTCAGGGACGGCATGGACAGCCCCGCCCGCAGGTACTGGCCGACCGCTCCACGGCCGCAGTCGACCACATAGGTCTTCCCGTTCACCACCAGGGCGGACGAGATGCCGTACCGGCTCGCCAGCGGCGGCGGGCCGGAGTTGGTGCCGAGCAGGACCAGCGACAGGGCCGCGTCCGAGGCGGCCGACGCCGCGGCCGGCGTCGCCGTGAGCAGCGGCACGGCGCAGAGCGCCGCGGCCGCCGCCGCGCCCAGGACCGTTCTGCGGGGCGTCTGCCGCAACTCGTGCCTCGGCGAGGCGGGTTCCACGTGCTCCGCGTTCTGGGGCGGCTGGCCGTTCTCACACATGACGGGTGGCTCCTCCGAGAGGTGCGGGATGTGACGAGCCGGTCGGAGCGGCACGGGAATCGCCCCGCAGGCCGTCGTCCCGTCGCTGCTCGTGCGACCGCGATCACTGGGCGGGATGCTGCCCGCTGTCGCGTCGGCGAGGGGAGACGGCGTGGTGCAACCTAAGATGGCGTTCCGCGTACCGCCCTACTGCCGGAGCGTGGGGATGGGGTTCTCCCGGAACCAGCGGGTCAGGAACTCCAGCAGGGTGGCGGTCTTCCGCGGCACTGTCTGTCCCGGCCCGTACACGGCGTACAGCGGACGCTCGGGGACGGCCACCTCGGGAAGCTGCACGCGCAGTGCGCCGGTGAGGAGATCGTCGTATGCCGAGCGCTGCGGCAGCAGGGCGATACCGCGGCCCTGGAGTGCGGCCTTCTGCAGGGCGATGTACGAGTTCGAGGTGAAGGCCACGTTGCGGATCTTGTGCAGGCTGGAGCCCGAACCGTGCCCGAGCCGCCACACCGGCTCGTTGACGTGCACCAGACAGTCGCGGTCGGCCAGGTCGCCGGGCCGGTCGAGGGCGCCGTTGCGTCTGACGTAGCCCTCGGACGCGCACAGCACGAAGGGCAGCGACGCGATCTTCTTGATGTGCACCCGGGAGTCCCTCAGGTCCCGCGTGTGCAGCGCGACGTCGAATCCGCTGTCCAGGAAGTCGTAGGTGCGCTCAGACATCCCTCCGAGCTCGAACCGCACGGCGATCTTCGGATGGGCGGCGGCGAAGGCGGCGATGGCGTCCCCGACGTCGAGGCTGCCGATCCATTTGGGGCACACGACGTTCAGCGGGCCCTCGGCCCGGTCGTGCCGCTGCCCGATGAGGGCGTCCTCCGCCTCGATCTCGGCGATGATGCGGGCGGCGAACTCGGAGTAGCGCAAGCCGGTTTCGGTCAGGCTGACAGAGCGGGAGGTGCGGTTGACGAGACGGACCCCGATCTGGCGTTCCAGTTCCGCCACGTGCCGGGAGACGAGGGAGCCCGACGAGTTGAGTGCGCGGGCGGCGCCACTGAAACTGCCGAGCTGCGCGACGGTGACGAAGCTGCGCATGAGGAGGATCCGGTCCATGGCCGCTCCCTTCGCTAGATCGATTTAGTTGACGCTAGCAGACACCTTTCGCCCGAAGCGAGAGCGGAAAGCGAGGGAGGTCAGGCCGGGGCGGGCGCCGCACCGCGCAGGAAGACCCGGACCGCGACGGCGATGCTCTCCCGCACCTCCGCGTCGTCCGGCTTGCGCGGCGAGTTCGTCAGGAGCCGCATCTGGGCGTCGCCGAGCATCGCCTGGTACAGCTGGGCGGCCGCCCGCACGGGGTCGGCGATCTCGATCTCACCGGCGTCGTGCGCCTGCCGCAGATACCCGGCCAGTACGCCCTGGCCGGCGGACGGGCCGTGCTCGAAGAAGGCCCGGCCCACCTCCGGCATGCGCTCCGCCTCCGCGGTGACCAGCCGGTGCAGGGCGATGGCCTGCGGAGTGAGCACCAGGTCGGCGAAGTGGCCGCCCAGCGCGGCGAGCGTCTCGCCGAGGTCGGTGCCCGGGGGAGTGAAGGACTGCACGGGCCTGGACCACTCGTCGCACAGCAACTCCACCGAGGCCTGGAAGAGCGCGGCCTTGTCGGCGAAGTGCCGGTAGAGCGTCGCCTTCGACCCGCCGATCTCCGTCAGCACGTCCTCCATGGAGACGCCGGCGTACCCCTTGCCGAGGAACAGCTCCGCCGCCGCGCGCAGGATCACCTTCCGGCGGTCCTCGGCCCTCATCCTCTGCACGGCAGACATCGTATAAGCGCCCTCTTGACTCGTCCGTGGATGCCATGAGTACTGTACGGTACGGTACCGCAGCCGACGAGGGAGCATCCCTGTCGGCGCCCGCACGCCCCGTCGAGCCGCAGACGCTCACCGTCCGGACGCGCGCCCGTCTTGCGCCGCGCCGGCATCCATCCCATCCCGCCCCCTGTCGACATGCCCGCAGCCGCATCGGCATGGCCTGGAGGAAGCAATGGCACATCTTGAGGACCAGATACGCGAAGCCGGAGGCCCCCTCGCGCTGCTGCGCGGCGGGCGGTCGGGGGCGTACCCCTTCCCGATCCGCGCCGAGTTCACCAACTGGCGTGACGAGCAGGAGAGTTGGCGCAACTCTGCCGCGCTGATGGATCTCTCCCATCACATGACCGACCTCACGGTCGAGGGCCCGGACTGCTACCGCCTGCTCTCGGCTCTCGGCGCGAACAGCTTCGAGGGCTTCGGCCCCATGCAGGCCAAGCAGTTCATCGCGGTCAACCCCGACGGCCACCAGATCGGTGACTGCATCCTGTTCTGCCTCGCCGACGACCTGGTCCGTCTGGTGGGCCGCCCGCCGGCCCTCAACTGGGTCCACTTCCACGCCGAGACGGGTGGCTACGACGTCACCCTGCACCGGGACGAGCGCACCGCGCAGAACCCGAACGGCCGCGAGTTCTACCGCCTCCAACTCCAGGGGCCGTACGCCGCCCGCATCTTCGAGGAGGTCAACGGCGGCCCCATGCCGGACATCCCCTTCTTCACCATGGGCCGCTTCCGCATCGGAAAGTACGAGGTCACCGCCCTCAACCACCGGATGTCCGGCTTCCCCGGCCTGGAGTTCTTCGGGCCCTACGCCGATCTCGACGGCATCCGCGACACGCTCCTGGAGGCGGGGGAGCCGTACGGGATCCGTCAGGTCGGAGGGCGGGCCTATGCCTCGGTGGCCACGGAGTCGGGCTGGATCGCCTCCACCGTGCCCGCGGTCTACTCGGGCGACGCCATGAAGACCTACCGCGAGTGGCTGGGCGCCCGCTCCTTCGAGGCGAACCTCTCGACCGGCGGCAGCTTCGTCCCCGACCGGGTCGAGGACTACTACGTCACGCCCTACGACCTCGGCTACGGCCACATCCTGAAGTTCGACCACGACTTCGTCGGACGGGAGGCGCTGGAGCGGATGCGGGCAAAGAAGCACCGCAAGAAGGTGTGGCTGTCCTGGCACCGCGACGACGTCGCCCGCGTCTACGCGAGCATGTACGAGCAGGGCGACCGGCGCTTCAAGTACATCGAGACCCCGGCCGCGTTCTACTCCGCCTCGCAGTTCGACCGCGTCCAGAGCGTCGACGGCCATCTGATCGGGCTGTCGACCCTGTGCAGTTACTCGTCCAACGTCCGCGGCTGGATCTCCGTCTGCATGATCGACGCGGACGAGGTGGGGTACGGCCGGGAGGTCGAGCTGGTCTGGGGCGAACCGGACGGCGGCTCCGCCAACCCGACGGTCGAGCGGCACACGCAGACCACCATCCGGGCCACCATCTCCCGCCGGCCCTTCGCGAGCGACGGCCGCTGACCCGCGGGCCACGGCGGTGGACCCCGGTGACGACGTTCCGTGCGGCGCGCAAGGTTAGCTTTCGCCGGGCGAACGGAGCTTCGCACGTTCGTAGCTAGAACGATTAAGTCCTCTCTGGGTACGATGCGGACCCAATCGATTTAGTTGCCTTCCGCCACGGGACGCGGGATCGAGGAGGTTGCCGCCGATGCCAACCGCGCACAGCGTTGTCACGACCGAGGGGCCGAGGGTGCCGGAGGGGCTTCCCGCGCCGGGCCGCTGCCTGGTGATGGGGATCCTCAACGTCACACCCGACTCCTTCTCCGACGGCGGCCGGTACGCGGACACGTCAAGGGCCGTCGCCCGCGGGCTGGAACTCGCCGCCCAGGGGGCGGACCTCGTGGACGTGGGCGGCGAGTCCACCCGACCCGGCGCCCGGCCCGTCGGGCTGGAGGAGGAGCTGGCCCGGACCGTCCCCGTGGTGCGCGAACTGGCCCGGGCGGGTGTCCTCACGAGCGTCGACACCATGCACGCAGGGGTGGCCCGCGCCGCCGTCGAGGCCGGCGCGGGTCTGGTCAACGACGTCAGCGGCGGTCTGGCCGACCCGGCCATGGCACGCACCGTGGCCGGGCTCGGCGTTCCGTACGTCGCCATGCACTGGCGCGCGCCGAGCCACGAGATGGACCGCCGTGCGCACTACGGCGACGTGGTCGCCGACGTCACGGCCGAACTTGGCACGCGGCTGTGGCGGTTGGTGGACGAGGGGGTCGACCCGGCCCGGGTCGTCCTCGATCCGGGGCTCGGGTTCGCCAAGCGCCCGGAGCACGACTGGGCACTCCTCGCCGGGCTGGCGGAGCTGCGGGAGCTGGGCTTCCCGCTCCTGGTGGGCGCGTCCAGGAAGCGGTTCATCGGCGCCGCCCTCGCCGCGGGGGGTGCCGGTGACGTCCCGCCCGCGGGGCGGGACGTGGCGACCGCCGCGGTCTCCGCGCTCGCCGCCGCCGCGGGCGCGTTCTGTGTCCGGGTGCACGACGTCCCCGCGAGTCTCGACGCGGTCCGCATGGCGGCCGCGTACACCGAACACCTGGGCCGCACCTAGGGCGAGGGCGTCCCGCCAGGGCAGGACCGCATGCCTGGCCCGCTCCACTGCACCACTAGATCGATTTAGTTATCGGTAACGACACATTGTCCAGCAACGACAACGAGGAGCCGCAATGACAACCCCCTCCCTCCAGGACGGCATCGACAAGGCCGGTTCGCCGGTCGAACTGCTGTGGCGGCCGAACGCCGAGCCCTGGACCCCCGAGGTCGTCGAGCGCGAGTACACCGGCTGGCGCCAGGAGCAGGCCGCCTGGCACGAGGGCGTGGCGCTGCTCAACCTCTCCCACCACATGTACGACATGTGGATCGAGGGCCCGGACGCCACCCGGGTGCTCGCCGACCACGGCGTCAACAACTTCGAGAAGTTCGCGATCGGCCAGGCCAAGCAGTACGTGCCGGTCACCCGCAACGGCCACATCGTCACCGACGGCATCCTCGCCCGCCACGGCGAGAACGAGTATCTGCTCAGCGGCATCCCCGCGGCCCAGCACTGGGTCCAGTACCACGCGGAGAAGGGCGGCTACGACGTCGCCTTCGAGACCGACGCGTCCTCCGCGTTCCGGCCCGGCGGCGGCGCTCCCAGGCTGTTCCGGTACCAGATCCAGGGCCCGCTGGCGGCGGAACTCGTCGAGCGGGCCTTCGGCGGACCGCTGCCCGAGACCAAGTTCTTCCACTCCGCCGCGGTCGCCCTGGACGGGCACCCCCTGCGCGCCCTGCGGCACGGCATGGCCGGCCAGGCGGGCTTCGAGTTCATCGGCGACTGGGAGCACGCGGCGTACGTGCACGAGACCTTCCTCAAGGTCGGCGAACCGCTCGGCCTCGTCCAGGTCGGCGCCCTGGCCTACGCCACCCCCAGCGTCGAGAGCGGCTGGATCCCCTCGCCGGTCCCCGGCATCTACACCGACCCCGAACTGGCCGACTACCGCGCCTGGTTGCCCCTGTTCGGCATCGAGGGCAAGCGCCCGCTGAACGGCAGCCACTTCTCCGCGGACATCGAGGACTACTACGTCTCGCCGTTCGAACTCGGCTACGGCAAACTGATCCACTTCGGCCACGAGTTCGTGGGCCGGGACGCCCTGGTCAAGGCCAGGAGCGAGGCACGCCGGACCAAGGTCACCCTGGTCCTCGACCCTTCCGACGTGCGCAGGGTCATCGGCGAGGGCCAGGACCCCGGTTTCGTCCTCACCTACGCCCGCCACCGCGTGGAGAACGGCGACGGTGTGGTCGGCATGACGATGCAGAGCGCGTCGATCGACCCGGTCGGCACGGTCCTCGCGCAGACCCTCGTCGACCCGGAGCACGCCACGCCGGGCACCGAGGTGACGGTGGTCTGGGGTGAGCACCCCGGGGCGGGCACCGACCCCGAGGCCGACCTCGGCTTCCCCCGCATCCGCGCCACCGTGCAGCCCTCGCCGTTCAACGAGCACGCGCGCACCCTCTACCGCCGCGACCGCTGAGACGAAGGGCGACGCATCCCGTGACCACAACACGCACAGCGGTCGGCACCGCACTCCTCGACGACTTCTCCCTGGAGATGACCGGCAAGGACGTTCCCGGACTGGAGGAGGCCCAGGGCAGCATCCCCCAGGGCACCCGGATCAACGTCACCTTCCTCGGCAACGAGGACCTCGAGACGCGCCTGGCCGCCGCCCGCGCGGTCAAACGCCTCGGCTTCGTACCGGTGCCGCACATATCCGCCCGCCGCCTGGACTCGCGCGAGGAGTTCGAGCGCTTCCTGGCCGGTCTGCGGGCGGACGGCACCTGCGACAACGTGTTCCTCGTCGGCGGGGACCCGGCAGCGCCCGAGGGCCCCTACGCCGACTCCCTGTCCCTGATCGACACCGGTCTCCTGCAGAAGTACGGCGTACGGCATGTCGGCGTCACCGGGTACCCCGAAGGGCACCCCGCCATCGACGGCCCGACCCTGTGGTCCGCGCTCCAGGACAAGCACGCGGCACTGGCCGCGCAGACTCTGGAGGGCGGTGTCATCACGCAGTTCGGCTTCGACGTCGCCCCCGTGCTCGCCTGGGTGGAAGAAGTACGGCGCCAGGGCATCACCCTGCCGATCCGGATCGGGGTGCCGGGACCGGCCGGCATCAAACGGCTCATGTCGTACGCGGCCCGCTTCGGAGTCGGCACCAGCGCCTCCGTCGTCAAGAAGTACGGGTTCTCGCTGACCAACCTCATGGGCACCGCAGGTCCTGACCGCTTCCTGCGTGACCTGTCGGCGGCCCACGATCCCGAACGGCACGGCGACATGAAGATCCACTTCTATACGTTCGGCGGGCTCAAGGCCACTTCCGACTGGGCCGCCCGCTTCCGGAAGGAAAGCCTGGCATGACCCTCACCCAAGCCGCTCCGGCCCGCGCCGCGAAGGGCGGGCCGACCGCGCAGCAGGCCTCCCTGATCGTGCAGGGCGCCGACGCCACGGGCATCGTCGCGGCCGTGACGTCGGTCCTCGGCCGCCAGGGGGCCAACATCGTCTCCCTCGACCAGTACTCCGACAACCCGCAGGGCGGCGCCTTCTTCCAGCGCACGGTCTTCGGACTCGACGGTCTCCAGGCCGCGCTCCCCGCCCTGCGCGCCGATCTCGACAAGGCGTTGGTCGACGGGTTCGGGCTGAGCTACACACTGCGGGACATGTCGGCGCCCAAGCGGGTCGCGATCTTCGCGTCGAAGTCCGACCACTGCCTGCTCGACCTGCTCTGGCGCCACCGCCAGGGCCAACTCCCCGTCACCGTCGCCATGGTGATCTCCAACCACCCCGATGTCGCCGAGGAGGTACGCGGCTTCAACATCCCGTTCTTCCATGTGCCGTGCCAGGGCGCGGACAAGTCGGCGGCCGAGGCGGAACACCGGCGGCTGCTCAAGGGCAACGTCGACTTCGTCGTCCTGGCCCGCTACATGCAGATCCTGTCCGGCGACTTCATCCGGGACGTCGGCGTCCCGATCATCAACATCCACCACTCCTTCCTGCCCGCCTTCATCGGCGCGGGCCCGTACGCCAAGGCCAAGGAGCGGGGCGTGAAGCTGGTCGGCGCCACCGCCCACTACGTCACCGAGGACCTGGACGAGGGCCCGATCATCGAGCAGGACGTCGTCCGCGTCACCCACGCCCACACGGCGGCCGACCTCACCCGCCGCGGTGCCGACGTGGAACGGGCGGTGCTCTCCCGTGCCGTGCTGTGGCATGCCGAGGACCGGGTCATCCGCAACGGCAACCACACCATCGTCTTCGCCTGACAGGGAGCGGCCCGCCACCATGACCACCATCATCGACGGCACCGGGATCGCCCGGCGGATCCGCTCGCGGGTCGCCGACGAGGTCGCAGCCGACGCGGGTTCGGGACGGATCCCCGGCCTCGCGACCGTCCTCGTCGGCGACGATCCGGCCAGCGCCGTGTACGTCGCCGCCAAACGCCGTGCCATCAGGGAGGCCGGCATGCGCGACTTCCACCGTCATCTGCCGCAGCAGGCCGCCCAGGACGACGTGGCCGCGGTGATCGACGCGTTCGCCGCCGACCCGGCGGTCTCCGGCATCCTCCTCCAACTCCCGCTGCCCCCGCAGCTGGACGCCGCCGCGCTGATCGACCGCATCCCCGTCACCAAGGACGTCGACGGACTCACCACCGCCAGCACCGGCCTCCTCGCCCGAGGCGAACGCGGACTGCGCCCCTGCACACCCAGCGGGGTCATCGAACTCCTCGACACCGAGGGCGTCGCGGTCAGGGGCGCCCGGGTCGCCGTGGTCGGCTGGGGCGAACTCGTCGGACGACCCCTCACCCAACTCCTGCTGCGGCGCGGAGCCACCGTGTCCGTCGCCCACGAGCACACCACCGACCTCGCGGCCGTCACCCGCTGCGCCGACATCGTGGTGGTCGCCACCGGGGTCCGCGGACTCATCGGCCCCGAACACGTGCGCCCCGGCGCCGTCGTCATCGACGTCGGCATCCACCGGACACCCTCCGGCCTCACCGGCGACGTCCGCTCCGCCGAACTCGACGGCATCGCCGGCCGCATCACCCCCGTCCCGGGCGGGGTCGGCCCCATGACCATCGCCATGCTCCTCGTCAACACGCTCCGGGCCGCCCGATGGGCCGCCGAGCTCGAAGCCGTAGCGGCGTAGGGCCGTATGTGGCCCAACGGACGCGGCTCGCACCACACCAGGAGGCGCGGAACGGACGGGCTCCCTTCCCGCCACGGGCCCCGCCACGGGCGTCGCTCCTCTTGTATGCGTCACGCCGACGAGCCCACGCGCGCGTGGTGATCGAGCCGGCGATGGACAGGGCCGTGCCGCGGACGACTTGAACGATCCAGACGCGTAGGGTGGGCGTCGAGACTTAATCGTTCTAGATGTCGGACACCCTTTTGCCGACGCCGTTCGCGGGCAGGCACGTGACAGTCCGACGGGGAGGCAGTGTGCCGGCATGGGCCGTTCGGGCCGGGTGACGTTGACCGATGTGGCCAGGGCGTCCGGCGTGTCACGGGCGACGGTGAGCTTCGTACTGAACGACGACCCACGGCAGACGATCTCGGCGACGACCCGGGAGCGGGTCCTGGCGGCCGCCCGCGACCTGGGCTACGTCGCGCACGGCATCGCCCGCGCGCTGCGCGAGGGCTCCTCACGCATCGTCGTGCTCAACGTCGACTGGGGCATGGAGGGCAACTTCTCGCGGAGCTACGTCAAGGGCCTGGACGAGGAACTCGCCGAGCACGACCACATCCTCCTGGTCCGGCACGGGCACGCGATCCCGGAGTCCACACAGAAGGTCCTCGACACCATCGCGCCGCGCGCGGTCCTACGGCTGGGCGAGGCGTACATGCAGGGACACGAACCGATCGAGGAGGACTGGGAAAGCGGGTTCGCGGCCAACGCCGGGCTGCAGATCGGCCACCTCGCCGCGCGGGGGCACTCCAGGATCGCGATGGCCCTGCCCGACCACGACTTCCCGCTGACCGAGGCTCGCCTGGGCTTCTCCCGGGAGGCCGCCCGGCGGCTGGGGCTTGCGCCCCTGGAGCGGTTCGTCGTCCCCGGGCCGCGGGAGGCCGGCGCTGCCGCCGTCGAGGCGTTCCTGGCGGCCCATGCGGACGTGACCGCCGTGGCCGCCTTCGACGACGACATCGCGCTGCGCACCCTCACCGCCCTGGGCGACCTCGGGCGCCGGGTGCCCGAGGACGTGGCCGTGATGGGCTTCGACGAGACCGAGTACGGCTCCCTGTCCTCGCCCGCGCTCACGACGGTCCACATCGACGCCGAGGTCCTCGGCCGGATCGCCGCGCGCACTGCCCTGGGCATGCGCAGTGACGGGCTGACCCCCGTCCACGGCCGGATCGTGGTCCGCGCGTCGGTATGACGAGCGAGACGCGGAGTGATCGGCCACGCGCAAGTGGCCGGTCGTGTCGGGGCACGCAAGCAAAGATCTCTGCCACGTTCGAGGGCGTCTCCTGGCACCCCTGCTACGGTCGTACTTAACCGATCTAGTACTTCTTCGTCACGGGATGGACGGAGAGGTGCCCGCACAATTCGGGTGCTTTGAATCTCTCGTCGCCTGTTCCGCACCGGCACTGTCGCGTCGCCGCGTGCCGAGGTGCCGCGTCGTCGCACCGGACCGGGGCGCAGGAGAGGTCGAGGCGCCCGTGAGCTGGAGGATCCCCGTGGACATGGCCAAGGCGCAGCGCGACACCTACGAAGCGGTCCTGCGGCTGAAGGACGCTCCTTTCGTCGCCGAACGGCCGGCGTACTTCAGCCCGGCCGCGGCGGCGCAGGACAAGAGCAACTCCCTAGGCGCGTACGGCCACTTCGCCCAGACCCTGTTGCCTCTGGAGTACTCCGGCTGGGCCGAGGAGTGCGCGGCGCACGTCACCTCCTGCTATGTCGGGGACTGGTCGAGCCTGCACAAGGTCGTGGTCCGCGGGCGGGAGGCGCTCGCCTGCCTCGCGTGGCTGGGGATGCGGGACCTGTCCCGCTTCGAGCACGGGCAGATCAAGCACCACGTCCAGCTCGACGAGAACGGTCGGGTGGCGTCCGAAGGGATCCTCTGCCGGCTGGGCGAGGAGGAGTTCCTCTACACGGCGGGCAGCGGGGACTGGCTGATGTGGCAGCTAGGCCAGGGAAGTTGGGACGCCGAGGCCGAGGACGTCAGCCCCGAGCAGTTCATCTTCGGCGTCCAGGGCCCGGCTTCCCTGGACACCCTGGAGAAGCTGACGGGCGGGAGCCTGCGCGACATCGCCTTCAGCCGGAGCCGGAGGTCGACGATCGCAGGCGTGCCGGTACGGGTGCTGCGCACCGGCATCTCGGGCGAACTCGGCTACGAGGTGCACGGTCCCGCCGGACATGCCAACGAGATCTGGTCGGCCATCGTGGAGAGCGGACAGGGCTTCGGGATCCGCGAGTTGGGCCTCAGGTCCCAGCCGGTGCAGCACATCGAGGCAGGCATCGCCACGAACGGCCTCGACTACCTTCCCGCGTCCATCCTCACGCCCGGCGCACCGCGGCAGTTCCGCAGGGGGATGCCCGGCGGCAGCTTCGTCCCGGAGAACGGCATCACGGACTACTTCCGTAAGCCCGGCGAGCTGGGCTGGGGCTTCCGCAAGGGGGTTCCCGACCGGGAGTTCCTGGGGCGGGACGCACTGGCCGCCCAGGGAGAGCCCCGGCGGACCCTCATGGGCCTGAAGTGGAATGCCGAGGACGTGACCGGCATCCTCGCCGCGGCTCTCGTCGAGGGAGACCTGCCGGACGCGATGGAGCTTCCGCGCGGCCGCGGGCCCGTCTTCGACCAAGTGCTCGTCGGCGGACGGCGGGTGGGGGTGTCCACGGGACGAACGCTCAGTGTGAACCTGCGGTCGACCATCTCCCTCTGCGTGATCGACCGGGACCGGGCGACACCTGGTACCGAAGTGACGGTTCTGTGGGGCAGGCCGGGAACGGCGCAGCGAGAGGTCCGGGCCACGGTCACCCCGCTGCCCTTCAAGCCCGACCGGCGGCGGACAGAGGTGTCGACGCGGTGAGGTCAAGAATGTGATCCCTTCTGCATCCCGTTCAGGAAAGACGCTGGTTCGGCGAGGGCGTCCCGCCTTACGGTGATGTCATGAGCGATCACTCCGAAGCACCTGTCGCGCCTGTCCAGGCCTATGAACCTCCCTACTACGTGGCCGTATTCACCACGGTGCGCACCCAGGACCAGAGCGGCTACGGCGAGACCAACGCACGTATGGAAGACCTGGTGAAGGACGTCCCCGGATACCTGGGGATGGACCATGCGCAGACTCCTGGTGGGCTGGGCATCACCGTCGGGTACTTCCGCGACGCCGACGCCCTCGCGGAGTGGCGGAGCAACGCCGAGCACCGCGCGGCGCAAAAACGCGGGCGAGCCGAGTGGTACGAGAACTACACGCTGCACGTGGCGAAAGTGGAGCGCAGCCACGGTTTCATCCGAGAGCAGGTCCCGCAGAGCCCGACAGCAGGCTGACCCGCCGACGTCACCTCAGCGACCGCGACCGTCCCGCCACAGGCTCGCGTCGCCCGGGAGTCGGAGCCGCCCGCCCCTCGGCGGAGCGGCTCCGTTCGCCATCTGCGGGGTGTTCCCGTCCGGCAACGGCCGCCGCTGGTTCAGTCCCAGTGGATGTCGGCCAGGTCCTGCAACGGCGCTCGGGCGGCCACGGACTCCGGCACGAGCAGGTGGTCGCCCTTGTGGAGGGCGGTGGGGAAGCGGATGTGGGCCCGTTCCTCGATCTCGTCGAGGGTGACCTGGAAGACGCGGAACTCGTCGAGGTCCAGGGCTTCGAGCTGGTCCAGGTTCTGTGTGAGCAGGAACGCCTTGGCCTTGAGTTCACCTCGCTCGACGAAGGTGATGACCTTCCAGAACTCACGGGGGATCTTCACGTCCCGGTAGACGCGGTCGTCGTCCTGGAAGACCGGTCCGCCGAAGACGCTCACCTTGAGGTCGTCCACGTCGACGTCGGCGTAGATGGCGTCCTCCAGCTCGCCCCACAGGCCGCTCCGGGCGCTCTGGTTGAAGTCGTCCATCTGCGGGGTGATGTTGGTGTAGAAGAACGAGTCGGTGTTCGCCCTCTTGGCCTCGGGCATGCTGCCCCACGTCAGGTCCGCACGGCGGGCGATGTGACCGCGGTCGAGCCGGTTGGCCCCGTACAGCTCGTTCCCGACCTGCGTGTTCGCGGGAAGCCGCGGGTCCTTGGTGAAGGGTATGCCGGACCGGCTGAGCCTCTTGAGGCTCCCGCCGTCGATGTTCCAGGCCACCCAGAAGGGGAAGCGGCGCTTCTTGCTGAGGGTCAGCGAGTAGTGCGTGTACCCGATGACCTCGGAGCCGTTCAGGCGTACGGCGTCGCCGCTGATCTGCGCGGTCAGCTTCGGGATGTCTATCTGCTCGCTGAGGAAGTCCGGGTCGTATCCCTGCAGCGGCTGCACCGCCTCGGGAGAGGGCTGCTGCAGGGTGATCTCGAGCTTCTCGAAGACGGAGCTGGAGAGGCAGGCCAGCGCGTGGTCGTCGGGGTCGCCGGCGCCCTCGCCGCCGAAGTGCAGGCCCGCGAGGACCTTGCTCGGCCGGCCGTTCTGCTTGAACAGCCAGACCGCGCCCGAGTCACCGCCGCTGCTGATCTGCTGGTCGGCCGCCGGGTGCTCGTCGTCGGGTCCGATCTCGAAGCAGCCGATGATCTTCTCGCCGATGTCACCGCCGTAATCGATCTTGACCATCGTCTGGATGCGGCGGACGATCCCGTGGGTGACGCCCGTGGTCCGTCCGCTCTTGATGACCTTGTCGCCCAGGGCCGACTCGCCCAATTCCTGGGGCGCCACGTCGAGTTCCAGGATCTTGGGATCAAAGCCCCGGCCCTCCTCGATGGTGGCTACGGCACAGTCGCCGGCCGGTCCGAGATGGGAACGCTTCAGGACGCCGAGGTGGTTGCGGGATATCTGGTTGTCGTCGAACCGGCCGGGCTGGACGACTTCCTCGCCCGGCTGACCGTCCGGGCCCTGCAGTACGTGCCAGTTGCTGAGCACGTAGGGGGTGCCGTCGGTCTTGTCGAACACGATGCAGCCGACGGTGCCGGCCGTGACCGTCACCCCGCCGACACTGGCCCCGGGGGCTATGGGGTTGAGGCGGGTCTTCCGTTCGGGCTTCTGGGCCTCCGCGACCACCCGGAAGTGGGGCTCGTAGCTGCGTTCGATGACGTCGGTCGGCACCTCCACCCCGTCCACCGTGATGCTCGCCGGGATCCGGGAGGTGCCCAGTGCGTCGAGCCCTTCCGGCGTGGCCTTCCGCTCGACGGTGAACTGCAGCGCGACCTGCTTCCCTCGCGTGCCGTTCTTCAACTTGTGCCCGATCCCGACGGACGTCACGTTGGGGTCTGCGAGCAGGTCCGGTCCGCGTGTGCGGATGTACTGCGTCAGGGAATCGATCAGCCTGTCCTGGGCGGATGCCGATTTCTTCGGCGCCGACGAGCTACGGGTCTTGTTGTTGGTGGGCATGAAAGGGAGACGTCCCTTCGCGCAAGAGGGAGAACGGCTCACGCCCGGCACCGCGAACTTGTCAGCGCGGGTGCGGCGGCTCTGCGAGCGTCCACTGGCCACCACTCATCGAAACAAGGATGTGGGGCGTATGCCCTGAGATAGTGCCCCAAACGGGGTACAGCAGTTCGACCGCTCGTACGCAGGGCCCTGATCGGGCGCACACCGCGAGGACCGGGCGTCTGCGGATTCACCCGACCGGCCGACCGAACGCCGACAGGCCGCCACCGGGATCGCTCCCGGAACCGCCCGCCCCCTGTGCTCGTCTTGTGCGCTGACTGTGTATGAAACGGGGCTGTGGGGGACGTTGTGGCGCGGAACGTGACGAAGGCCGGTCTCATGGCGGTGGCCATGGCGACAGTGCTCGGGGCCTCGGCCTGCGGCGGGGAAGCCGGCGCGGCCGTCCGGGGGAGCGGTAGCGCGCTCTCCGCGCACGGGACGGGGGAGTCGCAGGCACCCTCCGGGAGCAGGGCGCCGTCCGGCTCGGCGCCGACGTCTCTCGGCACCGTGGGGACACTGTCCGGGACCGCGCAGACCGTAGCGGCGCCCATCACCCGGCACGTGCCGTGGAACCTGGACATCCTGGACCAGCGGTCACGGCCCCTGGACGGGAAGTTCACCACCACCGCCACGGGCAAGGGCGTTCACGTCTATGTGATCGACACCGGGATGGACATCGGCCACAAGGAGTTCGGCGGACGCGCCCACCTCGGCGCCGACTTCGTGGGCCCGAAGGACTCCGGTGACTGCTTCAGCGAGGCGGGCGTCGGCCACGGCACGTTCGTCGCGGGCATCATCGGCGGGGCGAAGTACGGGGTGGCGCCCAAGGCGGAGCTGGTACGGGTCCAGGGCATCCTGTGCGAGAGCGAGGGCGGCGGCTCCCCGGCAGCGGCCGAGGCGGCCCTGGTGAAGTCGGTCAAGTGGGTCACCGCGCACGCACAGAAGCCCGCGGTGGTGAACATGTCGCTCAACCTCGACCACCGGTCGGCGGCCCTGGAGTCCGCCGTGAAGAAGATGGTCGACGCGGGGATCCCGACGGTGGTGTCGGCCGGCAACTTCCATGACGACGCCTGCACACACTCACCGGCCGGCGTGCCCGGCACGATCGTCGTCGCGGCCTCCACCTCGAACGACCGCGCCTGGAGCGACGGCGGCTCGTACGGATCGGGGTACGGACGGTGCGTGGACCTGTACGCCCCCGGCCAGAAGGTGACCGCCGCCCTCGCCGGCGGCGGTACGACCACGGAGAACGACGGCGCCACCTCCTGGGCCGCGCCGCACGCGACCGGCGTGATCGCGCTGTACCTGTCGGCACACCCCCACGCCACGGCCAAGGAGGTCCACGTCTGGCTCGACCGCACGGCCACCCCGGGTGTCGTGCGCGGCGTCCGCTCCGACACCCCCAACCGGCTGCTCAACACCGGCGGCCTCTGACCTGCCCCGGCCGCCGCCGTCCAGCCGGGGAGTTCGTCCTGGTCAGGAGCTGACGGCGGCCGCAGTCGTATCGGCCGTGCCGTCGTGGCCCGGGAGAACCGGTACGGAGGTGGTGAAGGCGTCGCGGAAGGCGTCCAGGGCGGCGTCGGAGTCGTCGCGGGCCCAGCCTTCGAGGCCGATGACGCCGGTGTAGCCGAGGTTGTGCAGGGCACGCGCGATGGCGGGGTAGTGGATCTCCCCTGTGCCCGGTTCGCAGCGGCCCGGGACGTCGGCGACCTGGATCTCACCGATGTACGGCAGGGCCTGTCGGCAGAGCTCGACGAGGTTTCCCTCGCCGATCTGGGCGTGGTAGAGGTCCAGGTTCATCTGCAGGTGCGGGCTGCCCACGGCGCGTACGAGGGCCAGGGTGTCGGCGGCGCGGGCGAAAGGCGTTCCGGGATGGTCGACGGCCAGGTTGAGGTTTTCGAGGGTGAAGACCCGGCCCGAGTCCTCACCCAGTTCCGCGACGCGACTCAGCGTGTCCACGGCCGTGAGCCACATGTCCGGCGTGACGACATCGACGGGGCGCACGGGCAGGCCCTTGTCGTCGAGGCCGGTGCCGTGCAGGTTCAGCCGCGGGCAGTCGAGCCGGGCGGCGGCCTCCAGGGACGTACGGGCCGAGGAGAGCAGGGCGTCGATGCCGTCGGGGTCGGTGAGGTTGCCGGTCAGGTAGCCGGTCATGGAGGAGAACGTCGCGCCGGTCGCCGCCAGGGCGTCGAGGTCCTTGGCCGACCAGTCCCAGATCTCGACCTGGAAGCCGCGTTCGGCGATCCGGACCACGCGCTCGGTGAACGGGCTGTCCAGGTACAGCATTTCGGCGCTGGCCGCGAGGACGAAGGGAGATGTGGGGAGGGTCATGCGGTCACCTCGGTGATCGTAACGGGGCGGTCGGTCTCGACGCTGCGTATCGCCGCCAGGGCGACGGACAGGGCCCGGCGGGCGTCGTGGCCCGTGACGGCGGCGGGATTGTTGTGGCGGACGGCGTCGGCGAAGGAGGTCAGCTCGCCGACGTAGGCCGCACGCAGCAGATCGGTGTCGCGGCGGGCGGTGTCGACGTGGACGCCCTGGGCGCTGTAGAAGGTCATGTCCGTGGCGCGGCCGTCGCCGGCGGTCACCATGCCTTCCGAGCCGAACACCTCGGCGCGCACGTCGTAGCCGTACAGGGCGCAGAACGACGCTTCGGCGGTGGCGATGGCGCCGTTGTCGAAGCGGATGGTCACCACGGCGGTGTCCAGGTGGCCCCGGTCCTTGGCGTCCGGGCGGACGAGGGCGTCGGCGGTGGCGTGGACGCTGACCGGTTCGGCGCCGGGGTTGAGCCAGCACAGGGTGTCGAAGTCGTGGATGAGGGTTTCCAGGAAGATCGTCCACTGCGGGATACGGGCCGGGTCGGCGGTGAACGGACCCGGGTCACGCGTCAGCGACCGCAGCAGCTGAGGGGTACCGATCCGGCGATCGTCGATCAGGGCGCGAGCGGCGGCGAAGCCCGGGGCGAAGCGCCGGTTGAAGCCCACCTGGAGCACGACACCGGCCTGCGCCGCGGCGGCGACGGCCCGGTCGGCGTCCGCCAGGGTCACCGCCATCGGCTTCTCCACGAAGATGTGCTTGCCGGCCTCGGCGGCCGCGACGACCAGCTCGGTGTGGGCACGTGCGGGCGCGGTGATCAGCACTCCGTCGATGTCCTTCCGGCCGAGCACCTCACCTACGTCGGTGGCGGCCTGCGCCGCGCCCAGTTCTGCGGCGAGGTGTTCGGCCGCGCCTGGAACCGGGTCGCAGACCGCGGCCAGGGCGACGCCGGGGATGTGACGGGCGACGATCGTGGCGTGGTTCGACCCGATGCGGCCCGCGCCGATCGTGGCGAACCGCAGAGTGTGCGGGACGGGCCGGGTGCGGCCAGGGGGATGGTCAGCGACGGCCATGGCGGTGCTCCCAAAAACTAGTACGTTCTAGTCGGGACGGTAGAGCGCTCTCCGGGAGTCGGTCAAGGGTCGATATGCTCGGTGGACGGCCGCCGGCCGGCCGGTGGAACCGCATTCGACCAGGTTGGGGAGTGGCGAGGTGGCGGAGTTGGACGACGACGCTCGCGACGGCGAAGGCCTGCCGCCCCCCGCGCGCGTCGCCGGCTCCGCGGGCAAGAGACGCCCGACCATGGCCGATGTGGCCCAGGCCGCCGGTATCTCGACCGCGCTGGTCTCGATCGTGATCCGCGGCGTTCCCGGGGCCAGTGACGAGACCCGGCAGCGCGTTCTGCGGATCGCCGACGAGCTGGGATACGTCCCCGACCAGCGTGCCCAGAAGCTCCGTCGGTCCAGCTCGCGGGTGCTCGGTGTCGTCTTCGAGCTCCAGCAGCCCTTCCACGGCGATCTCGTCGAGCACATCTACGCCGCCGCGGCACGGCACCGCTACGACGCGGTGATCAGCGCGGTGGCTCCCAGCCGAGGGGAGTCCACGGCGCTCAACGCCTTGCTGCGCGAGCGCTGCGAGGCCGCGATTCTGCTGGGCAGCCGCCTGTCCACCGATGAACTGGAGCGGTTGGCCCGGCGGTTGCCCACCCTTCTCGTGGCCCGCCGCAGTGACCTGCCGAGTGTGGGTGCCGTCCGCAGCGACGACTCGCTGGGCATCAGGCTCGCGGTCGACCACCTCGTCGGCCTCGGCCATCGGCGGATCGCGCACATCGACGGCGCAGGCGCACCCGGCAGCTCGGACCGCCGTCTCGGCTTCCTGCAGGCGATGGCGGATCACGGCTTGGGGGACTTCGCCGACGTTCTCGCGGGCGGACTCACCGAGGAGGCCGGGGCGGACGGCATGAACTACCTGCTTGCCCGTCAAGTGCCGCCACCCACGGCCGTCATCGCCTTCAACGACCGGACGGCCACTGGTGTCCTGGACGTTCTCGCACATCACGGCCGCGCTGTGCCCGGAGACATTTCCGTGGTCGGCTACGACGACTCACGGCTCGCGAAGATGCCGCACGTGCAGATGACCACCGTCTCGCAGGACGCGCCCCGCATGGCAGACGCGGTGGTGACCGCCGCGCTGGACCTCATCGCGGGTGGCACCCCGCAGGAGATCGTCCTCACACCCCGCCTGGTGGAGCGGGCGACGACCGGTCCGGTGCCTCGCTGACCCTCGGAGCCGGTCCTCGTTCGGGGCACCCCTCCCGGCGGAAGTCCTGACATTCTCTAGAACGTACTAGTCACCTCTCTGCACTCGCCGGATGTCGGCGGCCCGCCGGACGGCTTTCAGCGCGTGGGGCGCCTTCTGGGCGGCCACTTGCGGAAAGGCCTGGAGGCTCCTGCGGCTGTCCGCTGCTATGTCTGGCTGGAGCTGAGGGCGACCGCCTGGCGGAGTGCGTCGCGGCACGCGAGGACGGCGGGGTGCCGACTGCGGCCCTGGCGTACGACGGTGAAGATGCGGCGCGTGCGCTGGCCGCGCGGCAGCCGGCGCAGGGCGACGGTCGGGGGCTGCCCGCTCCAGACGAGGTCGGGGAGGAAGGCCGCGGCGTGTTGCTGCTCGACGAGGCGCTGGTGGAGCAGCAGGTCGGTGCTCTCGAACCGTACGTCGGGTTCGAAGCCGGCGTTGCGGCACAGGGTCATCGCCCAGTGCCGGGCGGCCGTGCCTTCGGGTTCCATCGCCCAGGGGTGGTCCGCCAGTGAGCGCAGTGCCGCGGTCGGGCCGTCGGCGTCCATGGCGTCGGCCGACGTCGGCAGAGCAAGGTGCAGCGGGTCGTCGAGCAGGTCCTCCTGTTCGAGTTCGGCGGGCCGCGGGTTGGGGTTGCCGGGGTATTCCTCAGCCAGGACGAGGTCGAAGTCGCGCGCCTGGAGGGCCGGCAACGCCTTTTCCGGCTCCATGTGCGTGACGTGGACGCGCAGACGCGGATGCCGGTCGCGCAGCAGCCCCAGCGCGGTCGGGACGAGGGCCAGGGCGGCTGTCTGGAACGAGGCGATGCGCAGGCTGCCGGTCAGGTCGGCCAGCGAGGCGGCGATGTCCGCCTCGGCGCGCTCCAGGCGTTCGAGGACCGCTTCGGTGTGGGCGACGAGGATCTCGGCCTGCTCGGTCAGCCGCACCCGGCGTCCGACCGGTTCGAGGAGCGGGACGCCGACCTCGGCCTCGAGCTGGGAGAGCTGCTGGGAGACGGAGGAGGGTGCGTAGGAGAGAGCGGTGGCGACAGCCGCCAGCGTGCCGCGGTGCTTGAGTTCGCGGAGCAGACGCAGTCGGTGCAGATCGAACATCGCCGGATCGCTCTCCTCGCCCTCGTGAACCGAAGGCCGAATGATCGGTTTTTTCGATGAGTATAGGTCGGAAACATTCGCTGGACCGATCCCGAGGAGGCATCGGACGCTGTTGGTGTGTCCGACAACGCTTCCACTCCCCAAACGCTGCCGTGGTTCGCGCGACCCGATGCCCGTACCTGGCGATGCGAACCCGCGCCGGCCGAGGTGCGCGCCTTCCACTCGTCGCTGCCCGACTACGAGCCCACCCCGCTGACCGAACTCCCCTCTCTCGCAGACGAATTGGGAATCGGCCGGGTCTTCGCCAAGGACGAGTCGTGCCGACTCGGGCTGCCGGCGTTCAAGGCGCTGGGCGCGTCCTGGGCGGTCCACCGCACCCTTGCCGGGCGCGCCGCGAACGGCGCGGACCAAGGCCCGATCACCCTGGTGACCGCCACCGACGGCAACCACGGCCGCGCGGTGGCCCGCATCGCACGCCGCCTCGGCCAGGAGGCCCACGTGTTCGTCCCCCAGGGCGTGCATCCACAGGCGGTGACGGCCATCGTCGCCGAACAGGCCAAGGTCACCGAGGTCCCGGGACCGTACGACGAGGCCGTGCGCCTGGCGGCCGAGGCGGCTGCCGCGCCGGACGCGGTCCTGATCCAGGACACCGCATGGCAGGGCTATGAGCAGATCCCCGGGTGGATCGTCGAGGGCTACTCCACGCTCTGCGCCGAGATCGACGAGCAACTGGCAGCCGCGGGGGTAGTCGAAGGCCCCGGTCTCGTCGCCGTACCGGTCGGCGTGGGGTCGTTGGCCCAGGCCGTGGTCACCCACTACCGCAGCCGCCCCTCGGGACAAGCCCCTGCGCTGCTGTCGGTCGAACCGGAGGCCGCGCCCTGCGTTCTGGAAAGCCTCACCCGTGACGAACCCGTCAGCGTCACCACGGGCGAGACCACCATGGCCGGGCTGAACTGCGGCACCCCGTCCAGTATCGCCTGGCCGTACCTGCGCGCCGGTCTGGACGCCGCTGTCGCCGTCACCGACGCCGACTGCGCCCGCGCGGCCGGCGAACTCGCCGCTCTCGGCGTCTCCTCGGGCCCCTGCGGGGCAGCGACGCTCGCGGGTCTGCGTGCGGCGCTCACCGGCGAGGGCGCCGACGAACGCCGTACGGCACTGGGACTCGGGCCGGCCTCGGCGGTTGTACTGCTGAGCACCGAGGGCACCGCCGCCAACCCGCACTCCACCACCGGCCACTGACCACGCGACACCGGAAAGCCGCCTTGAACCACCGTTCCTTCATGACCCCACCGCCGACTGGTCCGATTGGTCCGACCGGTCCGATCAGCAGGAGGCCGGCAGCATGCTGACCCACCTCGTGGCCGCGATCGGTGTCCTCGGACTGCTGACCATCGAGCCCGGCCCGGACATGGCGGTGGTGACCCGACGCGCACTCGTGGCCCGTCCCGGAGACGCGCTGCGCACCGTCGGCGGGATCGCGACCGGGCTGCTGCTCTGGGGAGCGCTGACCGTCGCCGGCCTCGCGGCCGTACTCGCCGCCTCGCCCACGGCCTACCTGGCCGTCAGGCTTCTCGGCGCCGGCTACCTGGTGCTCCTGGGCGCGCAGGCGCTGCGGCAGCACCGCCCCGCCGCACCCACCACCTCGACGAGGACCGCTCCCGCCGGGAGCCCGTGGCGGACCGGCCTGGTCAGCAACGTCCTCAACCCGAAAATCGCCGTCTTCTACACCGGACTGCTGCCCACGCCGGCCCCGCCCGGGCTGCCCGCCACCTGGGCCATGACACTCCTCGTCCTCCTCCACACCACCCTCACCCTCGGCTGGCTCGGCAGCTACGTGCTCCTGCTGACCAAGGCCGGCCCGGTCCTCCACAAACCACAGGTCCGTCGTGCGCTCGGACGGACCACGGGCGTCGCACTGATCGGCCTCGGCCTCGTGGTCGCCACCGCGGCCGGCTGACGAGCGGCCACCACCCACCCTTTCCAACACCTTCTCGGGAGACAGGTCATGACGAGCTCCACCCCCGACAAGATCACCGTCAACGGCGACCGCCTGTGGCAGTCCCTGATGGACCTCGCCGAGTTCGGCGCCTACGACGACGAGCGCACCGGCCTGCGCGGCGTCAACCGTCTCGCGCTCACCGACGCCGACGCGGCCGGCCGCCGCCAGGTCATCGCGTGGATGGAACAGGCCGGGCTCGCCGTCCGCGTCGACCGGATGGGGAACGTCTACGGCCGCCGCGAGGGCACCGACCCCACCGCGGCCCCGGTGCTGACCGGCTCGCACATCGACAGCGTCGCCACCGCCGGCGCCTTCGACGGCTGCCTCGGCGTCCTGGGCGGCATCGAGGTCGTCCGCACCCTGAACGAGCGCGGCATCACCACCCGCCGACCCATCGAGGTCGGCATCTTCACCGAGGAGGAGGGCGTCCGCTTCGGCACCGACATGCTCGGCAGCGCGGTCGCCGCCGGCCGCCTCACCCTGGAGTACGCCCACGCCCTGACCGACCGCGACGGCCGCACCCTGGGCGGCGAACTGACCCGCACCGGCTTCGACGGACCCGTCGACGTACGCCTCGCCCCGCCCCACGCCTACGTCGAATGCCACATCGAACAGGGTCCCGTCCTCGCCGAGAACGACGTCCCGGTCGGTGTCGTCACCGGTGTGCAGGGCATCTCCTGGCAGGAGATCACCATCCACGGCCGCGCCGCACACGCCGGCACCACCCCCACCCACCTGCGCGCCGACGCCGGCCTCGCTGCCGCGCAGATCATCGTCCAACTGCGTGCCCTGGTCGACTCCGGTGACTACGGCGACCTGCGCGCCACCGTCGGCCATCTGATCGTCCACCCGGACCTGACCAACATCGTCCCGGCCCGCGCCGAGCTGACCGTCGACCTGCGCAACCCCGACGACGCCCAGATGGCACGCGCCGAGCAGGCCCTGGCAGCGTTCCTGCGTGAACTGGAGGGCAGCCGGCCGGGTCTGTCCCTGACCACCCGGCGGATGGCCAGGACCGCCTACGTCCCCTTCGACGAGGGCGTGCAGAAGGTCATCGCGCGGGCCGCCGACGACCACGGCCTGGAACACATCTCCCTGCTCTCCGGGGCCGGGCACGACGCCCAGGAGATCGCCGCGCTCTGCCCCACCGCCATGATCTTCGTGCGCGGCGAGTACGACGGCATCAGCCACAACCCCCGCGAGTACTCCACCCCTCAGGCATGCGCCCAGGGCGTCGACGTCCTGGCCACCACCCTCCTGCGCCTGGCCGACCAGGACTGATCAGCCACGACCGATCAAGGGAGCGGCATCGGTCGCTCCCCTCATCGGCATGCCCGCAACGGTGCTCGGCAAGCACCGCCACTCCTCAAGAGCCGCACTCCGAGAGGTACCCATGCTCCCCGAGACGTTCTCCGCTCCCGAACCCCTGGACTCCGGCCCCACCGGCCTGCTGGCCCGGCTGGTCGCCATCGACTCCGTCAACCCGGACCTGGTTCCCGGCGGCGCCGGCGAGACCGCCGTCGCCGACTTCTGCAGCCAATGGCTGACGGAGCGCGGCTTCGAGATCCACCGCCTGGAGAAGCGCCCAGGCCGGCCCTCGCTCGTCGCGATCGCCCGCGGCACCGGCGGCGGCCGCTCCCTCATGCTCAACGGCCACCTCGACACCGTCAGCCTCGCCGACTACGACGGCGACCCGCTCCATCCGCGGATCCGCGACGGCAGGATGTACGGCCGCGGCACCTTCGACATGAAGGGCGGCATCGCGGCCATGATGGTCGCCGCCGCCCGTGCCGCCGCCCGAGGACCCCTGCGCGGCGACGTCCTCCTCGCCTGTGTCGCCGACGAGGAACACGGCAGCTTCGGCACCGAGGAGGTACAGGAGTCCTTCACCGCGGACGCGGCGATCGTCACCGAGCCGAGCCATCTCGAAGTCACCCTCGCCCACAAGGGCTTCGGCTGGTTCGACGTACGGATCGACGGCCGCGCGGCCCACGGTTCCCGTCCCGATCTCGGCATCGATGCCATCGCCAAGGCCGGGCACTTCCTGGTCGCCCTGGAGGAACTCGGACACCGCCTCGCCCAGGGCCCGGCCCACCCGCTCCTGGGCACCGGCACCGTCCATGCCTCCGTCATCCACGGCGGCGAGGAAGCCTCCACCTACCCCGCGCAGTGCCGCGTCACCCTGGAGCGCCGCACCGTCCCCGGCGAGAACGCTGACAGCGTTGAGCGCGAACTGACCGCCGTACTCGACCACCTCACCGCCACGGTCCCCGACTTCCACTACCACCTGACCCGCGGCCTGCACCGCGCCCCCTTCGAGGCCGACCCCGAAGCCGCCATCGTGCGCACCCTCACCCGCCACGCCGAACAGTTCCTCGGCCGGCCGCCCGCCGTGCGCGCCGAGCCGTTCTGGACCGACTGCGCCCTCCTGGACCGTGCCGGCATCCCCTGCCTGCTCTTCGGCGTCGACGGCGAAGGCGCCCACGCGGCCACCGAGTACGTCGACCTCGCCTCGCTGGACCGCCTCACCGACATCCTCACCGCCACCATCACCGACTTCTGTTCCTGAAGCCCGCGGGTGTCCGTCCGTGAGGTACGTGCCGACGGTGTGGGTGACGCAGGCGGCGGCGCCGGGGAGGGCGTAGACGGCGTGGCCGCGGCCGCCCCGGATGGTTCTGTACGACGAGAGCGCCGACCGAGTTGTCGACGCGGGTGGCGGGTTCCGCGCCGCGCGGCCAGAAGGCGCACGGGGTGATGTTGGCGGCGAAGTCGCCGTAGAGCGGGTGGCGCGCTGTCGCTGCGGGCGTCACGCTGTTAGCAGAAGAGAGGCGGCTGGTGAGCTCTGGGGACGTCTGAGGGGGGCTCGGCCGCAGAAATGTCGTCGAGTTTCGGAAACTCCTGCCAGCCTGCCGGCCTTCTCGATGCAAATTTCGCGCCGCGTCATCCACTCCCGAACACGTCGTACGACGGCATGCAGCCGGGATCCGGGAGCACGCCGAACCTGCGAACGGCGCCTGCCCCCCTCTGCCCACCGGGGCCAGGCGCCGCTCGTCGTATGCGTTCCGCCTCGCCGTCAGTACCCGTGGGGGCGCCGGTTGGGGTCGAACTGCTGGACCTTCTTGGCGAGATTGGAACCGTCGATGGCGACGCCGTACCGGCTGCGGACGTACCGCATCGCGGCGGCGATGCATGCCACGGGGTCGTAGATGTTCACCGAGGTTCCGGGAGAGTGGCGTTGGGCGAATGTCTGCGGGATGCACTGGACGATGCCCCGGGAGCACTGGAAGGCGGTGAGCGCGCCGTTCAGTCTCACGATCCGTCCATCGTGCCGATAGCCGTCCCCGAAGTCCTTGACCTTGCTGAAGCCGGGAGGCGTGATGGCGTTGCGGTCCCACAGATTGCAGGCGTTGGGGTTGCCGGACGACTCGCGTGCGACGGCTGTCTTGAAGCCCTTCACCCAGTAGCTGCTCGCCTGGACTCCGGCCGCCGTACTCGCCTGCGCGATCCAGTCCTCCAGCGTGCCCTCGGACGTACACCTCTGGAACGTCACCTGCTTCGCGTCGATCTGCCCCATGGCTTCGACGCCGGTACCAACCGTCGTCTCGCCCACCGGGAAACCGATATGCACCCGGAACAGCCCTGCGCGCTGGCCGAGTTCCGTCAGCGACTGCACTCCTGGCGTCCCGACGGCGTCACTTCCGGAGAAGTGCAGCACCGTCCGACGAAACTCGTCGTAGAGGGTCTGAGTGGCGGTCTCGAAGACTCCGCGCTCGTCGGCCACGTCCGTGTGCATGACTCTCTTCAACCCGTCCTGCACCAGAGCCACATCGGCCCTCGGGCTGGCGTCGCCGCCCGGCTGCGCCTCTTCCTCCTGGACACTGTGCGTCGAGGCCCAGACCACCTGGTTCAGGCTGACCCAGGGCAGCTCCGCGGCCGGTGACGACCCCGCCCTGACGTTGAACAGCTCCGACTGCCTGCCCAGTTCGGCCAGCTCCTGCGGGCTGGGAACGCCGTGGCCGTCCGCCACGGAGTGGTCCAGTTTCTCCCGGCGGAATTGCTCGAAGAGGTCCTGTGTCTCCGCCTCGAACACGGAGTGCGGGTCGTCCGGGGCGACGCCCATGACCTTTTCCAACGCATCCTGCACGAGAGCGACATCGTCTGCCGTCGTGCCGTCGCCGTTTGGCGCGGCCTGCTCATCGGCCGTGGGGTGAGTGGCCGCCCAGGTGAGCTGGTTCGAGGACACCCACGGCAGCGCCGCTTCGACCTCTGCGACTTGCAGTCCATCGGACACATGGGACGAGGCAGTGGCCATATAGGTATATCCGGGCTTGCTCTTCAAACCCGGATCGGCCGTGACGATTCCCTCGGCGAATTTCGGCAGACCATATCCGTAGAGATTGCTGTCCCGGCGGCCACGCTTTTTCAGGTACACCCCGTCGCCCTCGGAGGAGCCGTTGGTGTTGGTGTTCCCCTCGATGGTGTACGCGAAATCCGCGTCGTACTGGTAGACGAGTCCGACGTGTTCGCCCCCCGTGGGGCCGAAGAACACCATCGCCCCGATCGCGGGATAGTACGAGAACCTGCCGCGGCTCTTGTACCAGTTGACAGCCGTCGAGCAAGAGGCGGTCACAGGTGCCAGACTCTTCACGCCGGCTTCCTGGAAGGCCCAGGACTGAAACGTCTGACACCATGACTGGTTCTGTGACCACTCCAGCCCGGGAACGGCGGGGGAAAACTTCTGATGGTTGTTGTAGTGGCCGTTCGAGAAACCTTCGTGGTATCCGACTTGCGTCTTCTCAAGGGCGATGAGGGTATCCGTCTGACTCATCGTGTTCCATCTCCTTCCCGCAGTCTGCGGGCCCAGAGAACGAAGGAACACGAACACGCACGAAAGAGCGCAAAGAACGCCAAGGGAATTCGGCCACCGGTCACTGGGCTCGCGCGGCCGTTATCTCCATGCTATCGCCGGTGATGCGGTGCCGCATCTCACCCCTCATGGCGCGGCGGATCACCTGGTCCGGGTGGCTGCACGAGTCGGCCAAGGGGAACATTTGTCCAATCCGTGGGCGGGTACTGCCGGTGACAGTGGGCTCATGACTGTTCCCGACCGGACTGAATGACAAGGAGGGGTGCGATGCGGATTCTCGTCTCCGGGGCCAGCGTCGCCGGCCCGGTGCTGGCGTACTGGCTCACCAGGCACGGCTTCTCTGTCACCGTTGTCGAGCGCGCGCCCACTCCGCGCAGGACCGGCGGCCACGCGGTCGACCTGTTCCGGCCCGCGATGAACATCTCGGAGAAGATGGGCGTGCTCCCGCGCGTCGAGGAACGGGCCACCGGCACCAACCGGATGACCGTCTGTCAGGAGGGCGCACGACGTCCCGTCCGGGTGGACCTCGCCAAGATCTTCAGCGCCGCCTCCGACCGGCACGTCGAGATCATGCGCGACGATCTGAGCGAGATCTATTACGACGCGGCGCGTCACGACGTCGAGTACATCTTCGGTGACTCGATCACGGAGATCTCGCCCGACGGCGAGGTGCGGTTCGAGAACGCCCCGCCGCGCCGTTTCGACCTCGTCGTCGGCGCGGACGGGCTGCACTCCACCGTGCGCCGCCTCGTCTTCGGCGACGAGCCCCGCTCAAGTGCCTTCATCGGGGCCTACTTCGGGGTGCTGAGCCTGCCGAACGTCTCCGCGCTCGACCGCGAGCTCCTCATCCACGTCGGCGTCGGCCGCACTGCCGGCATGTACGGCGCGCGGCACCTCGGGGACGCGCGGGCGTTGTTCCTGTTCCGGAGCGAGCGTGAGCTCGACTACCACCACCACGACGTGCCCCGGCAGAAGGAGCTGCTGCGCGGCGCGTTCGACGGCATGCACCCCGAGGTGGACCGCTGGCTGAACGAGCTGGACCGCACCCCGGCGTTCTACTTCGACTCGATCACCCAGCTCCGCATGGACACCTGGTCGCGGGGGAGGGTGACGCTCGTCGGCGACGCGGGCTACTGTCCCGGTCCGGCCGTCGGAGGCAGCACCAGCCTGGCCGTCGTCGGGGCGTACGTCCTCGCCGGGGAGCTGGCACGGGCGGGCGGTGACCACGAGCGCGCCTTCCCCGCCTACGAGCGCGCGATGGCGGAGCACGTGCGCGGCAGCCACGCGGCCGCGCTCAGCGCGGCGAAGACACTGATCCCCACCTCACGCCTTGGCGTGCGGGGACTGGCCCAGGGAGCCCGCCTGATCTCCGCCCTGCCCGCGGGGCCCAGCCGCGCCCTCCTCCGCCTCACCACCAAGAGCGGACGCCTCTACAACTCCATGACGGTCGACGACTACCCGCCGTCGCCCACCGCATCACGTGGGAGGTGAGCGCCCCATTTCGGCGCTTCGCGCGAAACGCCGACGGGGAAGGCACGACTGGCCGGTTCTGTTCGTTGTCCTGGTCTTCGCGGTGCACGGTTTCGGTTCACCGGTCGTGGGTCGGTGCCGTGCGTGAGCGCCCCGCCCGTGATCTGCGAGAACCGCATCCAGCCCAGTGTCCCGTCTCCTGGCGGCGGCCAGGGGTGTCCGGCCTGTGGCCGACCGCCCACTGTTTGGCCGATCGGAACTGATGTACAAGTGATGGCTGTACGACATCCGTTCGGCATGTGCCTGGGGAGGCACAGTGGTTCGCCGAACCGTGCTCGTTTCGACCGATCGTTTCAGGGGGGCATCATGCGCATACCTTTACGTGCCTGGATTCTGGCGGGTGCGGGCCTGCTCGCTGTGGGCGCCGGTCCGGCGTACGCGGCTGACACGTCGTCGGCCGTGCCGGCGGCGGGGTCCGTGCAGTACACCGTGCAGGACCTCGGCACCCTGGGCGGTACCCGCAGCGAGGCGACCGCCATCGACGGCAACACGGTCGTCGGGAGCTCACTGACGAGCGACGACGACGCCGAACACGCCTTCGCGTACGACCTGCGCAGACACACCATGACGGATCTCGGCACGCTGGGGGACTCCAGCCGGGCGACCGGCGTGGAGGGAAACTACGTCGTCGGGGAGTCGGACCTCTCCGCCGACGGCCCGGCTCACGGATTCGCCTACAACATCCGGACCCATCGCCTCGTCGACATCGGCACTCTCGGTGGCAGTACCACCACCATCACCGGCCTCGACGGTGACACCGTGGTGGGGACGTCGTCGCTGTCCGGCGACGTGGCCACCCACGCGTTCGCGTACAGCCTGCGCACCCGGACCATGACCGATCTCGGCAGCCTCGCCGGCCCGTCGGGCGTGAGCACCGCGGCGGCCGTCAGCGGTGCGATCGTCGTGGGCAGTTCCTCCCTGCCGAACACGCCTGCCACCACCACGCACGGGTTCGCGTACAACCTGCGCACCCGGACGATGACCGATGTCGGCACCCTCGGCGGAAGCTCCAGCACAGCCAACGACATCAGCGGTTCCACCGTGGTCGGTCAGTCTCGAACGGCCGACAACAGCCTCTCCGGATACGCCTACGACCTCCGCACCGGCATCCGCACGGACCTGGGGTCCCACTTCCTGACCGCACAACTGGTCAGTGGGAACACGGTCGTCGGCGGCGACAGCCTGCTCTCCAGCTCGTTCGACCTCACCACGCACACGACTGCCACGATCGGTTCCGGGCGTGGTGTCACCGAGGTGAAGCAGATCACCGGGGACCTCATGGTCGGTGACAACTTCGCCCCCAACTCCTTCGCCTTCGTCGCCCGCGTCAACGGCGACTTCACCTACCTGGCCTCCCTCGGCGGCCTCAACTCGTCCGCGGCGCAGGTCAACCGCCACGGCGTCGTCGCAGGCAGTGCGGCGCTCCCGCCCGCTGACCCGGTCACTGCCAACGGCCCGTTCCACGCCGCTGTCTGGGTGCCGCACACGGTGGCCCAGCAGAGCGGAGCCGCGCGAGGGTGAAGGCGTGCGGCACCCGGAAGGCCTGCCTGGCCTCGTCGTTCGAGGCGTGGGAGTGAACGCCCGGCAGCCGTTGCGGCTGCCGGGTAGCGGCAGACCGACCGCCACCACCGGGCGACTGGCGGGCGTGGACCTGCTCGATCATCCGCTACGCGATCTCCAGGACCGCAGCGGGAAGCGCGGCCTCCAGGACTTGCCTGCGTGGCAGGGAAAGGCCGAAGTACCGTTCGATGATCTCCAGTGCAGTGCGGTGCACCTCGCGGCGAGGCACGTCGGGGTCCGGCAAGCCGGCAGCAGCCAGCATCTCCTCGATGCGTACCGCCACCTCGCGGTCACCGCTCACGCCGTCGTATCCCCATGAACGGTCCAGGTGGAGATTGAAGGCGCACATGAGGCGATCCTCATGGAGGTAGGAGAACTGAGGCGGTACCGGTTTGCCGTTCTCCTCTTCGAACTCCAGCTGGAAGACGTGTGCGCCCTCCCGGGAAACAGGTGGCCGCGGGCCGAACTCAGCCTGCCAGCCGCCGTACTTGACCACGAAGACCCATTCGCCGATCTCTCCGAAACGCAGACCTATGGTGGGGTGGGGCTCCCAGGGGCCGTTCTCCACGACATCGATCAGGTCCTTGCTGGTGAGGCGGCCCAGGCTGCGGGCCGTGCGCGTCGGCCCGAACACTGTCGCGGTCAGCCGAGAGACCAGCTCTTCGGCGTCCAACCCCCGAGCGAGCACCACGCTGTAGCCACCGAAGGCGATCGACTGGGGAGCGGCAAGCCATGTGAGTCCGTCGGTCATGGCGATCATCGTGACGCACCTTTGCCGAGCGTGTCACGAGGCTCCGTGGTCGAGTGGCTCACGATGCTCATGCGCACACGGCCGGATCTCGGATCAACGGCAGCGGTAGGGGAAGGCCGTCGACGCGGTCAGCGGATCCGGCGACAGCACCTCAAGAGTGGCGGTCGCCCGAAGCGTGCCCTGACCGTCGAAGCTCCAGCGCAGGACGACGTCAGTACGCCGGGCGCCACGGGCGATGTGCTGATGGAGGGTCTCCGACACAGTGCCGTCGCTGCGTATCCAGCGATAGGTGACGTCGCCCGAACCGCCGTTGGTACGCAGGGTGCCGGTGATTGCGGCGGTGCCGTTGCAGCCCGGCCCGGCGGGGGCGGTGCGGATACCCACCCCGGTCACCGCGAGCGTCGGCCCGGAACGCTGCCAGGCCAGGTAGGCCAGTACCGCGATCAGCACGACCAACGGAAGCAGCCAGCCGCCCAGCGGACGGCGCCGGCGACGCCGTCGGCGGTGCTCGTCGTCGCGCGATGGCTCGTGGGGGCGGGCGGTGCCGTGCCAGACCTCCGCGGCCGAGCGGGAGGTGTGGGCACCGGTGCGAGCGGGGCTGGGCACCCCGGGGCCGAAGCGGATCTCCGGCGCGAAGTGGAGTGTGTCGGCAGGGCTGTCCAAGCGAACGGTCTCGGACTGGTCCGGATGCGGGAGCCGTACGGTGATGTCGTCCGTGACCGCAGGCCCGTCCTGTGGGTCGGTGCCGTACTCGGGCGGCAGGCCGTAGTGCTGCCGTGGGTCCTGGGGTGCCGTCATGGGAGTCTCTTGGGTGTGAGGATGCCGAGGGAGAGTTTCAGCGGATCGGGTTGCAGCTGCTGGGAGCGGTGATGGTGGTGATCGAGCCGTTGCCGGAGTCGGCCTTGGGACTGGTCGTCACCTCGGCTCCGAGGTAGGGGTAGGGGTCAGGCGTGCCGAAGGTGTGGGTGTAGCGGCCGGAGACCTGTGTCTGGCCCTTGGGCAGGGCGATCGACTGGGTGCCTTCGGCCGGTCCGGCCTGGTCGGCCGAGGCGCTGTCGAACCAGGTGAGGGTCATGGTGCCGTCAGCGGCTCCGTCGGTCTTCACGGTGACCGAGACCACCATGGCGCAGCCGGAGCCCAGTGGCCCGCTGGCCTGGAACGTCACGGAATACACGTGGAGTTGGGGGGACGGGGTGGTGGTGGGGGTCGTGGTGGTGGACGTTGTGCCACCGGTCCCGGCGGAGCTGTTTCCACCGCCGGCCGAGGGCGCGCCGGTGGTGCTCCCGGCGGTGGCGCCGCCCGTCGGGTCACTGGAAGTGCCGCCGACGGAGTCGCCCGAGGTGGACTCCGTGCCGGAATCCTCCGGAGAGGAGGCGGAAGTGGAGACCGAGGCGGAGGCGTCGGCCGAAGTGGTCGCCTCGGCCGACGCCGAGGCCGACTCCGTGGCGGAGCCCGTACCGGAGGGCGGAGTGTGGCCGGCGGTGTCGGCCGGGGACAGCGAGCCGGCAGCGTTCGACGTGCCGTCAGTGGCCCGGGAGTCGGCCCGGCTGTCGGACGGCTTCCCGGTCGCGACCGCGGTGAGGGTGAGCGCGCCGGCGAGCAGTGCCCCCGCCGCGGTCCCGGCCAGCACCCTGCTGCGGCGGCTCATCCGCATACGGCTGCGGGTGCCGGCCTTCGGTGGTACGAGTGTGGTGGTGGCCAGCGCGGTCGTACCTGAAGCGCCGGGCTCGGAGAGCGGAAACAGCAGGGGAAGCAGGGCCGCCAGAGCGACGAGCTTGCGCTGGCCGCGTTCCTCCCAGTCCTCGCCGTACGCGGCCGTGGCCACCGCCTCCAGCTCGGCGACGAAGCCGGCGGCCGTGGCCGGGCGCTCCTCGGGCGTCTTGGCGAGGCCGCTGCGCAGCAGTGGCCGCACCGGCTCCGGAACGAGTTCGTCGGGGATGGGCGCCTCCATGTGCTGGATCGCCAGTTCCATGGCGGTCGTGCCGGAGTACGGCTTGGCACCGGTGAGGCATTCGAAGAACGTCGCGGTCGCCGCGTACACATCCGAAGCAGGGCTCGCCGGCCGCCCCGTCCACTGCTCGGGTGCCATGTACAGCGGAGTACCCGCCACCACGCCGTCGGCCTGACCGACGGGCACGGCGATACCGAAGTCCACCAGCTTGGACGAACCGTCGGCGGCGACCAGGACGTTGTCCGGCTTGTAGTCCCGGTGCACCACGCCCGCCGCATGCGCGTCGGCCAGCCCCAGCAACGAGCCCTTGAGCACGGTGAGCGCCGCCTCGGGCCCGGTGGCACCCTCCTCCCGCAGGAGCGCCCGCAGCGGAACGCCATCCACCAGTTCCATCACGATCGCGGCACCCTGCGGCGTCTCCACGTACTCGTACAACTGGACCACATACGGCGACCGAAGCGCGCCGAGCAGCTCGGCCTCCGCGCGGAACCCGGTGCGGAATCGCTCGTCCCCGAGCAGCTGCTCGGAGAGGTACTTGACGGCGACAGGCGTCCCGGTGACGACTTGCCTGGCCAGCACCACCCTTCCGCTGGCTCCCGACCCGAGTTCGCGTACGGCGGTGTAACCGCTGACCTCCCATTCGCGCATGTCTGCCGTTCCCCCTTGTCCTGCGTGGTCCATGGGGTGAATCCTGCGCGGCGGTCTTGCAGCTCACTTGCAAGCGGGCCGCACGCGGGTGGCGCGCTCCGGCGGAGATGCTCCGGCGTGCTTACGGCGGCGGGCTGAGGGACGTGCCAAGCGCACCGGACGAAAGCGCCTCTTCGGGTCCGGGCCGGCCGAGGGCGACTGCAAGTGAATCGCAAGTAGGGCGGCTTAGCGTGGCGTTCGCCGACGCGGAAGTGCGTGCGGAACGAGAAGTGCGTTGAGGGCTGGGGGATCCGGATCGGCGCGGGCGCCGACGGGACCTCACGAGGGGAATCGCATGTTCACGTCACTGGGAAGGTCGGCGCGCCAGGTCTGCGGGGCGCTTACCGTCACCGTTCTGCTGGCCGCCTCGGGCCCGGCGCAGGCAGCGGTGCCGGAGCAGGCACGGGCGTTGCGATCCTCCGCGTGTGCCGCCCACTCGGGAAAGCAACTCGCCGGAAAACACCTGACGCAGGCGGACCTCGACTCGGACCACACGTTCCGCTGTGCCGATCTGCGCGGCGCCCACCTGGCCGGCCTCTCGCTCGCCCAGGGCGACTTCACCGGCGCCGATCTGTCCGGCGCCGATCTGCACCAGGCCAATCTCATCCAGACGGAGTTGGACGGTGCGACCCTGGCCAAGGCGGACCTGACCCATGCCGACCTCACGCAGGCAAGCGCCTCGCACGCGGATCTGTCGGGCGCGAACCTCACCGGTGCCGACCTGACCCAGGCGGATCTCACCGGGGCGAGACTGGACGGGGCCGCGCTGTCCGGGGCGCGGTTCACACAGGCCGAACTCGGCGGTGTGACCTTCGAGGGCGCCACCGGACTCATCCGCTGGGACCGTTATCTGCTCATCGGGGCCGCAGCCCTGTTCGTCCTGCTCGCCCTGCGGCTGCTGGTGGCGACCGGCCGGGCACCGGAGCCGGCGCCCCAACAGCGGGTACGCCAACTGGTCTTCGGGCTGACGGGCAGGCTGTTGGCCGTGCTCGGCCTGCACATCTTCGTCGGCTTCCTGATCGGCGAGATCGTGCCCGCGGTCGGCGATCCCGTTCAGCAGATCTGTCAGGGCCCCCAGTGCGCGGTCGGCGTCGGGGTGGGCTTCGCGGGGCCTTGGCTGGCCGTGGGCGCGGTCGCTGCCGGGTTCGCCGTCATGGCCCGGGGGAGGCGAAGGACGGCGCCGGTGAAGGCGACTGCGGAACGAGCCTGGTGAGATCGCGCCGCGGATCTTGCGGGTCGCCTGCAAGTGCACTGCAAGAGGGGCGGCGCACGCTGACCGGGTTGATTCCGGTGGGCGCCGGTCGGAGGGGGATCGGCGCCCACCGTTGTGCCGTCCGTCACGCAACCGTCAACGCCAACCAGCATGTTCACCGAGAAAGGCGTCCGATGCGCGGATCGCATACCGTCCACACAGTCGTCCTGCTGGCCGTCGCGCTCGCGACGGCAGGCTGCGGGTCGTCGGGCTCACCGTCCGCCGCCTCGGCGTCGGCGGGGTCGTCAGCGGCAAAGCCGACGTCCGCTGCTGCCGCCGCGGCGACCGGCAGCTGTGGTTCGTACACGGCGGGCAAGGACGGCGTCATCCGGACCTTCTGCGACGGTCCCGCCCAGGCCAAGGTCACCGTCGACGGACACAGCCATGTCCTCAAGGGCGGCACCTGTGAGTCCAGCGCCGGGCTGTGGTCGGTGAACATCGGTGTCGTGACCGGCGCCGACCACAAGGGTGCGCCGCCGGACTACTTCGGCGCCAACCTCCCCTTGAAGGGCGGCACGTTCTCCGGAGCCGACATGGCCGTCGACGTCGGCGGCAAGGCGTATCCGCTCAATGCCTCGGGCACCGTCTCCGCCGACCGCAAGAGCGGCACCTTCAGCGGCAAGCAGATCCTCGGGGATGCCACGGTCACCGGCAGCTTCACCTGCTGAGCCGGCGACCCGGCTGCCCGGACGGGGGGCAGTCCTGCCAGGGCACAGATGGCGCGGGCGTGTTCCAACGCGGCCCGGGACGGGGCGAGGAGGGTGAAGGCCTCACGGAGTTCGGCTGGCCCGTCCGGGCCGCTTCGACGACCGGGTCCGCGCCGCCCCGCCACAGCGCTGGGTCGGACAGGGTCCAGTACGCCTCGCCCAGATGCGGCATCGCGGAGGTGGGACCTGCGTTGAGGAAGGTGGCACGGCCCAGCGCCAGGAGCAGCCCGGGGTGCAGATCAGCCAGGGGCGGCTCCAGCAGGGCCGGCCCCGGACAGGCGGCGGCCGAACCGGTGGCGCCGCGACCCGGAGCGGCGGCCGCCGCCGTGCACATGGTGTCCACCACCCGGACATCACCCCGGTGCGGGGCCGGTAACACCTGGGCGGCGACCCGTTCGGGCGCGGTGACCGCACCGGCCAGGGCGTGGGCTGCCCGCTCGTGGAACAGACGGCGCTCGCCGGGCGCAAGGTCGCGGTAGACCGCTTCGCCGATGAGCGGGTGGACGAAGCCCAGCGGGTACCGGTCGCGGATCACCTCGGCCCGTACCAGCGGGGCGATGGCCTCGGCGACGGCACTCTCGGACAGGCCGGTGAGCTGTGCGACGGCGGGTAGTTCGGCGTCGTCACCGAGGACGGCGACGGCACGCGCCGCCGTGGCCGAGGCCTCCGGAAGCTGCGCGAGGCGGGCCAGGACCAGGCTGGACACGGCACGGGAGCCCAGCTCGGTGACCACACCGACCTGGTCGGCACACGGGCTGGCACCCTCGGCCCGCAGGGCGCGCAGCAGCAGGTGCAGCAGCAGCGGATTGCCCGCGGTGGCGCGGCGGCAGGCCTCGGCGAACGACTCGTCGACGGCTTCGCCGGGCCCGCCGAGTCTTCGGCGCACCAGGGCGGCGACGCTCTCGGCGCCGAGCGGCGCCGGATGGATGCGTACGGCGGTCGGGTCCTGGGCGAGTTCGGTGAGCGCGGCGTCGTCCGGGTCGGACTCCCCGCTCCGGACCGTCACGGCGATCAGCAGCGGCAGTCCGTCCAGGCGCCGGGCGAGGTAGGCGAGGAAGTGCCGGGACGCCGAGTCGCACCACTGCAGATCGTCGACGCAGAGCAGGACCGGGCGTTCGGCGGCCAGGGCCGCGACGACCCGGTACAGGCCGCTCAGCACCGCGAAGCCCTCCGGGACACTGCCCGGCGCAGTGGTCCGTTCGTCGAAGACGCCGACCACGTGGGCCGCGGCGCCGGTCAGCAGCCGCTCCCGCGACCTGGCCACGGCGTGCCCCAGCAACTGGCGGACTGCCCCGAAGCCGTACTCCTGCTCGCGGCGGCTGCCGCGCGCCCGCAGCACCAGGACGTCGTGGCCGTCGACAAGTCGCCGCAGTTCGGCCAGCAGACGGCTCTTGCCGATCCCGGCCGGGCCCTCCATCAGCACCAGCCCGGACTCCCCGGCGAGCAGCCCGGTCACACAGTCGCGCAGGTCGGCGAGTTCCCGGTCGCGGTCGAGAAGGTCGTCCGCGGCCCCCGGGCGGTGCAGGTCGGCGGGGCGCGGCCCGGACGCCGGCGGGGCGAGGGCCGGGCGGCCGTCCGGGAGCGGCATCAGCGCGGGCGACTGGGCCAGCACATCGGCCTCCAGGGCGAGCAGCGCGGGGCCGGGGTCGATCCCCAACTCCCGGGCCAGCAACTCCCTGGCCCGCCGCAGGGCGCCCAGCGCCTCGCCCTGGCGGTGCGCGCGATACAGGGCGAGCGCCAGCAGCCGGTAGCGTTCCTCCCG
Source organism: Streptomyces sp. NPDC048277 (assembly GCF_040652235.1). Classification (NCBI taxonomy): domain Bacteria; kingdom Bacillati; phylum Actinomycetota; class Actinomycetes; order Kitasatosporales; family Streptomycetaceae; genus Streptomyces; species Streptomyces sp. NPDC048277. The sequence continues at coordinate 156,289 of NZ_JBEZLQ010000003.1, read as the reverse complement.
CAACGGGCCCTCGGCGACCAGTGCCTCGGCCTCCGGGATCAACAGGGCACTCTCCCCGCAGTCCAGGCGCGCCGCCAGCAGCCGTTCCCGGGCCACCTCGCGCAGCTCCGCCAGGCGGGCCGCCTCGGGAGCGGCCCAGGGCTGTCCGGTGTACTCGGCGAGCAGCGGACCGTGCCACAGTTCGAGCGCACCCCGCAGGGTCGCGGCGGCCCGCACCGGGTCCGCGAGCGTGGCGGCGTCCGCGATCGCCCGCTCGAACCGCCAGGCGTCGACCGCGTCCTCGGCGATCCGGAGGGCGTAGCCGGAACCCTCACGGACGATGAAACCGTTGCGGCTCTTGGCCGCCCGGTCCGGTTCGAACCTGCGTCGCAGATGCGAGACATAGGCGTGCAGCGCGCCGAGGGCGCTGGGAGGCGGCGCCTGGTCCCACAGCGAGTCGATGAGCTGGTCGGTGCTGACGATACGGCCGCGGGCGAGCACCAGAACGGCCAGCACCGCGCGCTGCCGCCGGCCACCGAGGTCCAGGGCCCCGGCCGGGTCGGTGGCGGTGAGCCCGCCGAGTATCCCGATCCGAAGCCCCTGGTCCCCGGTCGCCGGTCTGTCCGCCATCCCATGCCCCCTATGCCCTTCATACGGTGCGGAGTGCCGCATGGCCTCATGCGTCCGCTTCCGTATGGAACTGCGTTGAGGACGTGATACTCCCCGATTCCGGTTCCGTCGCGCGACAAACCGTTCCCAAGAGGTCTGCAAACCGGGAGCGGACCGTTGCCGGGCGGGCCTGCGTAATGGCGAACGGGGGGAGCGCCACCTGGGACATCGGCGTCAGCAGACCACCAGTGCCGCCAGGTGCATGGGCCAGTTGTTGCCGTACTGGTCGCGGACGATCGTCTGGACGTTGAGCGTCCTCCCGGTCGGCGGTGAGGCGATCCTGAACACCAGGGACGTCCTGCCCGAGGCGTCGCTGTAGCCGTACACCCCGCTGGTGATGCTCGTGGCACCGTCGAACCAGTAGTCGTCCCACACCGGTTCGCCCGCCAGGTCGTCGGCCGTGTTGTAGATACCGGGCGCGGTGCGCACGATCACGTAGTCCTGGGTGCCGCTGCTGGTCGACGAGCAGCTCTGGGTGATCGAGCCGGTCACCCGCATGTTGGGCCCGTCAGCGGCGGACTTCCCGTAGTCGGCCGAGCTGTTGCAGGCCAGCAGAGGGGTGCTTTCCACCGGGCGGGTGTACTGCCCGCCGGCGTACTTGAACGTGAAGGTCACGTTGAGCGTCGAACCGGCCGGAGTCAGCACCGGGTTGAAGAGGAGAGTGGCGCTCTGCCGGTCCGCGTCGAACGTCGCGGTGGCGGTGCCGGTGCGGCTGGTGCCCGCGATGGCCCAGGTCACGGTGGCGCTCGTCGGGTCGTACAGACCCGGGGCAGCCTTCCCCATGACGAAGGTGATGTGGTCGGTGGGGACCGTCAGACCCAGCGGTCCGCCCGTCGTCGGGCCGCACTGCTGGTCGATCAGCCCCATCGGCCAGCCGTCGAGCCCTGCGTACGCGGCGGGCGCGCCGATTCCCAGGGCGGCGAGCGTCAGTGCGCCCACCGCGGCCAGTGCGCGTACCGCGCGCCCGGCCCGTATGCGAAACCGCATGATGATCCCCTGATTCTGCTGATTCTGCTCGGTTCTCGGTCATCGCGGCGGGCAGCCACATCCAGCCCCCTTGCTCCACGATGGGCGCGGCTCTTGCAGCCAACTTGCATGGCCGCCTGCGTACTTGACCGGAGGGGCCGTCAGAGTGGGCCGTCCGCCGTGCGGATCACAAGGGGGGTGGGGCAGACGGCGTCGTGGACCGCGGACCGCGGAGAGCACAGCCCGGACTGACGGGCGGAAAACCCGACGTACGCCATGCGCACCGACGGGAACAACATCTCGGCGGGACCAACCGAGTTCTCGTACGTCACAGTAACCTGACGGTGTCCCACCAGTGTTGTTGGGTATCTGCGCGGGTGCGCGCAGGTGGGGGGCTTCACCAAGGGGGGCACCAGGAATGCCGGAGGGGTTGGCCCAGTGGGGGCCGGAGCTTTTCATGACGCGGGAACGGGAGCGATGTCGCGGCCTGGCACCGGAGAACGCGTTGGGAAGGGACCTCGCGCAAGGCGGTTCCGAGCCCTGCCTGTTGACCGTTCTGCGGCTGTCGGCGGGCAGGGACCCGGGAACCGATCTCACCAGTGGATGGCTCCCGAGGGCGCTCGCCCGCACCGGCCACCTCGTCCGCGCGGCTGAGCTGGCGTACACGATCAGTGACGAGCTCAAGCAGGGTACGGAGCTTCTGGAGCTGGTGAAGGCCGCGGCGGGCGCGGGAGACCTGTCCGGCGCTCAGGCGCTGGCCGAGTCGATTCCGCTGCGGCAGCTGCGGGACCAGGCATTGGTCGCCCTCGTGCCGGCGTGGGCCCGTGCCGGTGAGCGCGACAGGGCCGTCGCTCTGGCGGAGAGGATCCGCTACCCGCACAACTGGGGGTGGGCCTGGGCCCTGTTGGCGAAGGCGGTGGCGGACAGCGGCGACAGGGATGAGGCGTTCAGGTTCGCCGATCGCGCCGACGAGGTGAGTTCTTACGCCGTCGACGGGACGGAACAGGTGCTCGCCCTCCTCGTCGCGGTGGCCGTCGCCACCGGCGACCATGACCGGGCCACCGCACTCACCGACCGCTTGGAGGACATCTCCCGGTCCCGCAGCTCGGCAGGGTGGTCCAGGCCACGTCCCCTGGCGATGGTGCTGGCCCGCGAGGCGCGTGAGGGAGACCTCGACCGGCTCGACGCTCTCCTGCGCGACATGGTTCTGGACGGAGAACCTGAAAGAGACCTGGACGAGTCCGCCGTTCGTCCGAACTCCTCCAGATCCCCGCTCGATGCCTGGGACCTGGCATGTGTGCTGGACGCAGTCGCCGAAACCGCCGGCCAGGACGTGGCCCTGGCCGTCGCCGACCGCGCGGAGAGGCTGCTTGAGACCGACGACGGCCGTGATCACGACATTCTGCTGAGGTCCGTGACACTCCTCCTGGCCCGGCACGGGCAGAGCGAGCGGGCCATGGCCCTCGCCGACCGGCTCGACCCCGATCTGTCCGTGGGGCGGAAGGCGGAGGTTGTCGGGCAGTTGGCCCGCTTCGGCGACACGAGCGGGGCCGAGGCTCTCGCCCACGCGATCACCGACTGCCGGGCACAGGACAGGGCGCTGATCGACGTGGTCCGGGAGCTGGCCCGGCGCGGCGATCCGGGCCGGGCCGAGGCCCTCGTCTCCACGATCAACGACCGCTGGGCACAGGGCGAGGCACTGGTCGCGGTGGCCCGGGAGACGGCCCGGCACGGCGATCCGGACCGGGCCGAGACTCTCACCCGCTCGATCGCCTACCGCGCGACACGGGCCCGCGCACTGGCCGAACTCGTGGAACTGTCCGAGCCGCCCCACGCCCGCATGCTCGCCGCGCAGGCCGTGGTTCTTGACGGCTGGGCCCCTGTCCTGCCGGCCCTGGAGAGGATCGTGCCCCGTTCGGTGGCAGTGGTCGTCGACCGGATGACGAGCTGATCCGCGGCGCGGTACGTCATCCTGCCGAGCCGTACATCACCTCGTCTCCCGGACACCGAACCCCTGATTGTCACTGCTGACTGCGAGACTCGTTCCATGATTCGGACGGGGCCTACGCGGCCCTGCCTCCCGGACAGACCGTGGACTTCTGGGTGGACCTGGGACTCATCGTGACCGGCGGTCCCTCGGCAGTCCGACGTGGTCCACTCCCACGGTCGTCGAGGGGGTTGTGTACATGGGCAGCAACGGCTGGTACCTGTGGGCCGTGGACGCGGCCGGGACCGTGTACGTCAGCAGCCTGGACGACTTCGTGTACGCGATTCACACCTGACGTGACGCCCGTGAATCCCCTTTTTTCACGGGGAACGGCCACTCGCTGGAGGGGGGAGTGATCTGCAGCCCTCCGGGGGACCGCTCGTGATACGTACTCGTGAACACCCCGGCGGCCGTGGCGAACGCACGGCCCCGCCGCTGCTCCTGGCGCCGGACCGCGGATCACCCCGCCGCCGAGCTGCCGTCCGTCCCGTTGTCGAGCCGACGTCCGCCGCTCACCGCTGCCGTCGAACCACCTCCACCGACCGCAGCAGCCCCTCGGCCCCGCACTCCTCGGCGATGGCCTGCGCCTCACGCAGCGCGGCGCCTGACCCTGCCGCGGGGCCGTGCACGGCCAGCGCGTAGAGCGCCCGGGCGTGCTCCAGCCGCGCTCGGCCGGGGGCCAGCAATGCCACCGCCTCCTCCAGCTGCGGCAGGCCGTCCGCGCCGCGCAGTTCGCCGAGCATCCGCAGGGCGCGGCCCCAGTGGCTGGGTGCGCCCCAGCCCCGGGCCACCCGGAGCTGCTGCTCGGCGAGTTCCGTCGCCTCGGCCCGTTCGCCGAGGCCGGCCAGGGCCTGCACCCGCAGTGGGCCCCAGGGCCACCAGGCGGGGTTGGCCACCGGCGGCTGAAGGTGGCGTACGCCGTCCAGGCTGGCCAGCGCCTCGTCATGGCGGCCCTCCGCCATCAGCACCCTGGCCTGGCTCTCGCTCAGCAGGCGGGTGCCCTCGGTGCCGATGACCCAGCCACGCATCCGTTCCAGGCAGGCGCGGGCCCCCTCCACATCGCCCAGGTCGAGCAGGAGCCCGGTCATGAAGGTCCGGCCCTGGGGCGCGCCTGGGGCCAGGCCCCAGGTCTCGGAGAGCTCGATGGCGGTCGCCAGCGAGGTGTGGGCCCCGCGCAGGTCGCCGTGGTTCCACTGGGTCCAGCCGCGCCACAGGTTGGTGGCCAGTACCGAGAAGAGCGAGCCGCGCTGACGGGCCCGGACCAGCGCCGCGTCCCACAGATCGCCGACCTCCTCGTCGGCCAGGTGCAGCACGATCACGGCGGTGTACCAGAGCATCTCCTCGCCGGCATCCAGCAGCACCTCGTCGGCCACCGCGAAGCGGGAGAGTTCGACCGCTCTGGCGCGGTCACTGCCGTCATGGGCCGACTCGCGGGCCAGGTTGGCGGCGAGCATCCGGGCACCGGGGCCGTCGCCGCTGATCACCGGGAGCTCTTCGGCGCGGTACGACCGTGGGTGCAGTCCGTGCATGAAACCGCTGGTCCGTTCCAGCGCCAGCAGCCCCTGCCGCGCGTCGGTGAACTCGGCGGGCAGTTCCTCCGCGGCCCGCCGGGCGAAGGCGGTGGCCTGCCCGGGGCCTCCGGCGAAGACCAGGATGCGGGCCAGGGCGAGCGCGGCGATCGCCCGGCGGCCCGGGTCGGACAGGATCTCGTAGGCCTGGCCCAGATGCTCCGCGGCGGCGGGGCCGTTGCCGAGGGCCTCGGCGCGACCGAGTTCGAGCAGCACGTCGGGCCGCTGCTCGGGGCCGGGCGGCTCGTTCAGCGCCCGGGTGAGATAGGTGGCGGCGGCGTCGGCCGCGCCGCGCCCGATGGCTTCGCGGGCCGCTGTACGCAGCAGGCCGACCGCCCATGGGTCGCCCCGGTAGGGGGTGAGCAGCAGATGCGCCGCGATCCGCTCCGGCGGGGCGTCGGCGGCGTGCAGGGCGCGGGCGGCACGCTCATGGCGCAACTGCCGGTCGCCGGGGGACAGGTCGCGGTAGACGGCGTCGCCGACGAGGGGGTGCACAAAGCCGAGCGGGTACTGGTCGCGGATGATCTCGGCCCGCACCAGGGGCGCCAGGGCATGGGCCACATCGTCCTCCGGCACCTCCAGCAAGGTGGCGACATCCCGCAGCGCCGCCCCGTCGCCCAGCACCGCGACGGCCCGGGCCACCGCCGTGGCCTGGCCGGGCAGTTGGCCCAGGCGGCTGAGGACCAGCTGGGAGACGGCACGGGAGCCGACCTCGGTGACCGTGGCCGCCTGCTCGGCGTGCGGCCGGACGCCGCGCGACCGCAGGGCACGCAGCAACTGGCGCAGCAGCAGCGGGTTGCCCGAGGTGGCCTGGTGGCAGGCCTCGGCGAAGTCCTCGTGCGCGGCCTCGCCGAGCACCTGGCCGACCAGGTCGGTGGTGCCGGCCACGGTGAGCGGGGTGGGCCGGATCGGTACGACCGCGGGCGCGTCGGTGAGTTCGGACGGCAACGGCCCGCGGTGATGGGGTTCTCCGGTGCGCAGAGTGGCGACGACGAGGACAGGCAGCCCTCGCAGATTGCGGGCGAGGTGCGCAAGGAAGCGCAGCGAGCCGGTGTCGCACCACTGCAGGTCGTCGACGGCGAGCAGCAGCGGGCGTTCGGCGGCGAGCCGGACGGTGAGCTGGTACAGGCCGCCCAGCACGGCGAAGCCCTGGGGCACTGTGGTGGCCTGGGTGAGCTGATCACCGTGGTCGAAGACCACCGAGGCGGGGGCGGCGGCTCCGGTGAGCAGCTCACCGCCACGTCTGGCGACCTGGTTCTCCAGCAGCTGGCGTACGGCGCCGAAACCGTAGTCCTTCTCGCGCCGGCTGCCGCGTGCCGTCAGGGTCAGCATCCTGTGGTCGGCGGCCAGTTGGCGGGCCTCGCCCAGCAGGCGACTCTTGCCGATCCCGGCGGGCCCCTCCACCAGCACCACCCCGCCAACGCCGCCCCGAGCCCCGGTCAGGCGTTCATCGAGCTCGGCCAGCTGTCGGCCACGGTCCACCAGCACTTCGGCCCCCGGCCTGACCGCCCGCACCGCCACCGCCGCCGGTGCGGACACCGGCTGCCGGTCCAGCGCGGGCGACTGGGCCAGCACATCGGCTTCCAGGGCCCGCAGCGCGGCACCCGGGTCGGCGCCCAGCTCCTCGGCCAGTGTCTGTCGGGCCCGCCGCAACGCGCCCAGCGCGTCGGCCTGGCGGTGTGACCGGTACAGGGCGAGCGCCAACAGCTGCCAGCGTGCCTCCCGCAACGGGTCCTGGGCGACCAGCGCCTCTGCCTCCGGAACGAGTACGGCGCTCTCCTCGCTGTCCAGCCGGGCCGCCAGCAGCCGCTCCCGGGCCTGCTCGTGCAGGTCGCCCAGCCGGGCCGCCTCCGCCCGTGCCCACGGCTCGGCGGCGTACTCGGCGAACGCCGGACCACGCCACAGTGCCAGCGCACCCCCGATGACCCGGGCCGCCTCGCCGGGACCGGTGAGCGTCGCCGCATCCTGCAGCGCTCGCTCAAACCGCCGGGCGTCGACCGCCTCGTCCGGTATTCGCAGCGCATAGCCGACACCGTCGCGGACGATCACACCGCTGCGGTTCCTGGCCGTGCTGCCCGGCTCCAGCCCGCGCCGCAACCGTGAGACGTACGCCTGCAACGCCCCCGAAGCACTCGGCGGAGGCGTCTCGGGCCACACCGCCTCCGTCAGCCGCTCGGGACTCACCCCCGCCCCGTCCGCGACCACCAGCCGGGCCAGCACCGCACGCTGCCGACGGCCCCCGAGGTCCACGGCCCTCTCCTGAACCGTGGCCCGTACCTCACCCAGCACGCTGATCCGCAACGCGTCGTCCATAACTGCCCCCTTGCGATCGTTCGGGCAGCGACAGAATGCACTAAACGACCGTACTGTGGACACTCTCCAAGACCAGCGCCCCGGGGTCCGGCATTCCGCTCGGGCGCGAAGCAGATGCCCAGGCACAGCCTTCGGCCCGCTGTCCCATCGCTCAGCTACTCGGCTCGGCGCCGAGGTTCACGCCACCCCGGTGTCTGAACAGCCGGAACAAATATGGACAGCGGATGTCTCGGCCGGGCTGGTCGCAGTGGGAGGCGGGAACCCGGGACTCCCGGCAGGGGTCGGCTGGCTCGAGCGGCCCGGACACGGGCCACTGTCGTTCGTCGCTTCAGCGCACTGCTCCGCGAGGGACTCGCCGAGCAGTTCCCGCAGAAGGGAACCCTGCTCTTCTTCTTCGCTGGCGGCCAGGCCGACGAGGACGTGCTCGTACCGGCCGATGCCCCGAGACCCTGGCCGGGGTCTCGGGGCTGTATCTGCCGGTGAACACGCCCGTCATCCCGGCCGACGCGCCCCCGACCTGTGGCTGCCCCAGACCCGCCAAGCCCTGCTCGGCGACACCCGGGACCGGCCTCACCCCCGCCGAGCTCAAACCTTTCCTTCGGGCGCCTGCTCGCCCAGTTCGACAGCGACAGCGACAGTGACAGCGACGCGAGGATGACGTGGGGTGGAGAAGGCACCCTCTACTGGCTCATCCGCCCCGAGGACCTCGCAGCCCACCGCTTCGACCAGGCCCGACTCACCGTACAGTGCTGACAAGTCATCTCAACTGGCGATGAGTTCCGCAGGACCGAGCACGCTCCCTGATCCGAAACTCTGGGCCGGGCTGTCCCCGGATATCAGAAGCGGCCCGCGTTGAGTGCCTTCTGGAGCCCTTCCGTGGTCAGCTTCCCCCACTGTCCGTCCTGGGTGACACCGACGTGTGCCTGGAGGGCCTTGATCGTCTGCGGACCGATCTGGCCGTCGACGGCCACATGGAGGTGGCTCTGGAGCGCCTTCTTGGTATTCGGTCCGAATTCGCCGTCAGCGGTCACGCCCAGCACCCACTGGAGCGCCTTGGTGGTGTTCGGTCCGAACCCGCCGTCCACGGTGAGCGGGCAGTACGGGTTGTGGTTCGAGGACGGCGGAGTGGGGGAGCCGGTGCCGCCGCCGGGCAGCCGGAGATAGGTGAGAGGCTCGCCCCGGTGCGAGTTCGCCTCGTCCGCCAGGGTGGTGCGGATCGGGTCGGCCTCCTGGCCGTGGGACACACACAGCGCCCCGAGGCCCTTGGCCGCGCTCTCGACGAGGATGACGACGTGCGTACCGGTGCCCGCGCCGAAGACCACGAAGTCACCGGGCTGGGTCTCGGCAGCCGTGATGTGCTCGCAGTGGTCGAGCATCGTGCCGGTGTAGCCCTGCCCGTTGAACCCGGAGCCGTTGGGGTCCCCGGCCCCGCTCCACTTCGCCATGAGCGTGGCGAAGCCCGAGCAGTCGGTCGAGAAGGGAAGCGAGTGCACGGCTATGCCGATGGGCATCGGCCGGGCCTGCGAGTAGTGGATGTCCGCGTTGTGCTGGACCCCCCAGAGACAGTTGCTCACCATCGCCTGCCGGACCTGTGCCGTGGTTGCCTGAGCGGTAGTACTCATCCTGCACTCCTGTTCGTGAACCTGTTGGACACGGTGTCAGTGCGCAGGAGGTGACGTCGTTGGCGCAGCGTCACCCGTTCATTGACGCTGCGTCCACCGTCGTACCGCCCGCCTCCAGGACCTGGCGGCGGTAGTCGCCCGGGGGCACGCCGTGCGCGGTACGGAAGGCGCGGCTGAAGTCGGCGGCGTGATGGAAGCCCCAGCGTGCGCCGAGGGCGTGGACGGGGTGGTGGCGCAGCCGCGGGTCGGCGAGGTCGGCCCGAGTGCGCTCCAGGCGCAGGTGGCGTATCCAGGCCGCAACGGTGAGTTCGCGGTGCTGGAAGAGCCGATGCAGATAGCCGAGGGATATGTGGTGGTGGGCGGCGATCACGGCGGGCGTCAACTCCGGGTCCGCGAGGTTGAGTTCGACGAACGCCTCGATCCGGGCGAGCAGCGCCTGGCGGCGGGTCTCCGGGAGCAGCCGGTCCTCGGCGTCGATGTGCGAGGCCAGTGTCGCGGCGGCCAGATCGAGGGCCACCTCGCCCAGCCGTCGGACCTCGCGCTCGCCGACCTCTCGACGCCGGACGGCCCCGGCGACGCCGACGAGGTAGCGGGCGAAGACGGCGCTCATCCCGGCGACGCCGGACATGCCCTGCGCGAGCAGCGGGTTCAGCCGCTCCGGGCGTAACGGCAGTGCGGTCCTGGGCAGTTGCAGCATCACCAGCTCCCCCCGGCCGGCCCCGGGCAGGGCACGGGTCTCGAAGGGCTGGGAGGTGTCGTGGAGCAGCAACTGGCCCGGGGACAGCCGGGCCTCGTTGTCCCCCTGGGCGAAGTACAGCTCATTCCTCATGACGACGCTGAGCCCGTACCGCTCGGGGTCCGAGCGGCGCACCAGGGCCGACGAGCGCACGGACCGCATCTCGGGGTAGTCCAGCGCCGTCAGCAGGACCGGGCCGAGCTCCGCCACCGTCACCACGGACCGGAAGTCGGCGACGTGCGGGCTGCTGACCATCGACGGCACGATGTCCTGGGCCATCTGCTCGCACCACCACGGAAACCGGTCGGCGGTCGGCAGGTCTTCACTGCGCATGGTCACGATCACGTGCTGTCCTCCCCCGGAAAGCCAACGAAAACAGGACAGCACAGCCGATTCAACGCCCCGTCATGGAAGCCCCAAACGGGTCCTTCGCTCTCGCAACCAGTGGGTCAACTTGCCGACGTCTCACGTCCCGAGGTGACCAGGATCGCGGAGCGGATATCCATAAGCACTGCGCGCAACGGGAGTTGGCGGCCGCCCGAGCATGAGGTACTGACGTAGCCCCCGCCGGGCGTTCGACCGAGGCGCGCCCCGTCGTCCGTCCGCCCGACGAGGTTGTGGACATTGTGTGCCGTCCACCGCGTTCGCCAATGCGCTCGTCATCAAGTGCGCGATGTCACGCAGCCTGCTGAGCTGCGCCGACTCACCCCGAGGGTTTCCACTGCCCGGAGCCCGGCACTCACCCGCCACGCCCCTGGCAAGGCCGGACCCGCACGCCTGACGAAATACCACTAGTTGGAGAAGTCCTGGGTCATCCAGACGGTCCCCTTCGAGTCCCGGAACACGGAGATGCCGACGTGGGTGAAGGCGGAGCTGAGGATGTTGCGCCGGTGGCCGTCGTCCGGTGCCTTTTCGGCGAGCATCTGCTGGGTGAGGTCCACCGCTGCGGAGGCGATGGCTGCGGAGTCGTCGCTGACGCCGTCGGACTCGCCGATGTTCTCGCCCGCCGTGGTCCACTTCACGCCCGCGGTGGTTTCCCGGGCCCCCAACGCGTCCTCTCCCGGGCATTGATGGGACAGTCCGCACCCGTCCGCCATCACGGCGGTGTGTGCCGCGGCGCTGTGGTTCAGTCCGTCGGTGACGGTGTAGTCCGGCAGGCCGGCCGCTTCCCTGGCCTTGTTGATCGTGGCGAGAACCTGCTGTGCCGGGTCGACGCTTGTGGTCGGAGTCGGAGTCGGAGTCGGAGTCGGAGTCGGAGTCGGAGTCGGAGTCGGAGTCGGAGTCGGAGTCGCAGCGCTGGTGCCGGCCACGGGCACCAGCTTCCACTGCTGGTTGTCGGCGCCGTTGTCGTGGAACTGGATGACCGCCGCACCGTCGTCCGTGGAAGCGGACTTGACGTCCAGCATCTTGCCGCTGTTGCGCGACACGATCGTGACGGCGCCGCCGCTCACGTCGTCGACCCGCCACTGCTGGTTCGCGGCCCCGGAATCGGTCGCCTGCTGGATCTCGGCGAAGTCCGCCGTCGAGGCGTCCTTGACCGTCAGCACCTTGTCGCTGTTGCGGTTGACCAGCTCGTAGTAGCCGTCACCGGTCGACTTCAGCTTCCATTCCTGGTTGTCGCCGCCGTTGTCCTGGTACTGGATCACCGCGGCGCCGTCGGCCGTGGAATTCCCGTTCACGTCCAGCACCTTGCCGCTGTGCACGGATATCAGGTGGTAGTAGGCGGTGGCGTCGATCGTCGCGGCCTGGGACTTCGACTGAGGGAAGAGGAGCCAGGACCCCAGTACCGCGGGTATCCCGATCACCAGTCCGGTCGCGGTCCACCCGCGCCGATGGCGCCCGCGGCCTCGTCGGACCCCTTCGGTTGCCTGCCGGTTCGGACCGTGACCACTTGCTTCGTTCACGCGACGGATCTCCTTGATCACCCATGCTTCTGCGCGGCGGTCGGTGACTACCCTGCGGCCGTCTGTTCTGCACCGCCGTGCGCCATTTCGGTCGGACCCAGGCGCCTCATGGAGAGATCACTGGATCGCTGTTCAGTGACCGCCGAGCCGGAAAGGGTTGCCGCGTCGTGCGGCGGTTGTCCGACCGTTGTGAGCGCAGCAGCGATCCTTTCGGCGTGAAACCGAAGTGCCTCGGCGGGCGCGGGTCGGGTACCGTGCGGGCCATGTCGAGTCCTGAGTCGGACAGGGTGGGGGCTTTCGGTCACGCCGTCAGCCCCCGGAACCACTGAGCCTGTAGGCCCGCCGTCGCGCCGCACTGTGCGGTCGGACGACGGTTCCGTCGGGGCTGGCCGCGGTGACGAGATGACCTTCTCGTGCCTCTCTTCACCTCGGAGCCACTCGATGCCTCTCCCGCTATATCTGCTTGCCATGGCTGTTTTTGCCATGGGCACTTCGGAGTTCATGCTGGCAGGCCTCTTGCCGGACATCGCCTCGGACCTCGACGTCACCATCGGGACAGCCGGCACACTCACGTCGGCCTTCGCGGTCGGCATGATCGTCGGTGCCCCGCTCATGGCAGTACTGGCCCGTAACTGGCCTGGACGGTCGAGCCTGCTCGGTTTCGTCCTCGTGTTCCTGGCCGCCCACGCCATGGGCGCTGTCACTTCGAGCTTTTCGGTCCTGTTCGCCACCCGAGTGGTTGCAGCACTCGCGAACGCCGGATTCCTCGCCGTAGCCCTGACGACCGCCGCCGCGCTGGTCCCGCCCTACAAGAAGGGACGCGCGCTGGCCGTGCTCCTGTCAGGTACCACGGTGGCCACGATCGCCGGGGTCCCAGGGGGATCCGTGCTCGGCACACTGCTCGGCTGGCGGGCCACGTTCTGGGCTGTCGCCGCTCTCTGCCTGCCCGCAGCCATCGGCATCCTCACGGGCGTCCCAGCGCGTCCGACGGAGTCGGACGAGAGTGACGCGCCGACCTTGCGAGCGGAGCTGGCACAGCTCAGGAGTCCGCGACTGCTCCTGGTGATGCTGCTCGGGGCGCTGGTGAACGCGGCGACCTTCGCAAGCTTCACCTTCCTCGCCCCGGTCGTGACCGACACCGCCGGGCTGGGCGAGCTGTGGGTCTCCGTGGCTCTGATGCTTTTCGGTGTCGGTTCCCTCGTCGGCGTCACCGTCGCCGGGCGGTTGTCCGACCAGGGCCCCGGCCTGGTCCTCACAGCCGGCGGTCCGCTGCTGCTCATCGGCTGGCCGGCCCTGGCCATGCTGGCCGACAAGCCGGTCGCCCTGCTTGCCCTCGTGTTTGTGCAAGGCGCCCTGTCGTTCGCGCTGGGCAGCACGCTGATCACGCGGGTCCTCTACGAGGCGGCAGGCGCCCCCACCATGGCCGGCTCCTACGCGACCGCCGCACTCAACGTCGGCGCCGCCGCCGGTCCGCTCGTCGCGGCGACCATCCTCAGCACCGCGGTCGGGAACCTCGGGCCGCTGTGGGCAAGCGGGCTCCTGGTCGCTGTCGCGCTGCTCATCGCCTTCCCCCTGCGCACTGTGGTCGCGGCCGGCCGCAGCACCGAGGTGCTCCGATGACGCCTTCATCGAGGAACTCCACTGCACCCGCCTGCGGACCTCTGAAGCGGGGCCAGGTCAGCCCAGCTTCTCGTGGGCCGCGTTGAGGAAGGTGTTCATGTGTCCGCGCAGGTGGTCCCACGCGGCTTCGGGATCGCCGAGGTCCTCCCACAGGATGTGGTTGACCGCGCTCGCGTGGTCCCAGGCGAACTGGTAGAGCTCCGGTCCGATGAGGACCAGGATCATCCGTTCGCAGATCCAGAGGCGTTCGATGAGGGCCCGCGCGGCGGCGAGCCACTCGGGTGTGCGGCCGGTGGACCAGTCGGGTGCCTCGTAGCGTTCCTCGGCGAGGCGTATGCCTTGTTGCGTGAGCTGGATGAACTCCCGTATCACGTCGAGCCGTTCGGCACGGCGGGTCTCGGCCAGTTGCGTGGCCTGGCGCTTGTCCTCGGTGCGGGCGGCCTGGCGTGCGGTGGTGAGTTGGGCCAGGTAGGAGATGCCACCGCCGAGTACGACACCGATCGACGACGCCCAAAGCTGATTCACCCGCTCACGTTAGCCCGCAGGGCCGTGGTCCTGAGGGGCTCATGCCTTGCCGCAATCACGGAACGACGCAGCAGATTGACACCTGTGCTACCAACGTTGTTCAACGCGTCGCGGAATTCAGCAAGTTACTCTTCTGCCCGTCGCCCCTATCGCAGGACGTGTCAGGCGTCGCCATCCAGGTCGGTTCGGTGGCGCAGGATGCGGAGTGCGGGGCCCTCGAAAGCCATCTCGTACAGTTTCCCGCGGGCGTTCTCGAACGGGCGGTGGACGATCAGCATGAGTTCACCGTCGAAGGTGTGGAAGAGCATGCCGTGGCCGCTGTCCTCGCGGACCAGGGGGCGTCTCTGTTCCCAGGGGCCGGTGACCGTACCGGACTTGGAGACGGCGTAGGTCTGGACGTAACCGCCGGTGACGGTGCCGTCGGGGGCCGGGGTGTCCTTCTCGTACGTCGACCACAGCATCAGCAGGCTGCCGTCGGGCGCGCGGTGCAACTGGGGGCCGTCCGTGATGTACGGCGCGAGCTGGTGAGGGAAGCCGGCCGGGATCTGCTCGGTGAGCCAGGGGGCGTCCGACGCCTTGAAGAGGAGGACCGGGTCTCCGGTGGTGGCGGAGAGGTCCGGGGTCAGGCGTACGGCCTCCATCGTGCCATCGATGGTCTGGAGCCACTCGTGCGCGTAGACCAGCCACGGCTGCCCGGAGGCGTCGACGTGGAGCGTGCCGTCGAGCGCCATCAGGCGCTCGGGCGTGGTGGGGCGGGAAGGGTCCAGTACCGTGAAGGGACCCAGGAGCGAGTCGGACACGGCAACGACCGTGCCGCGCATGTGGTTGCGGACCGGGAAGGGGTTTCCCCAGCGGCCCGGCGCGGGCACCGGAAGCGGCTTCGACTCGTCGTGGAGCGTCGTGAACAGGTAGTACCGGCCCTCCCATGCGTGCACTTCCGGGGCCCACGCGCCGTCCGTCGCCCAGTTGCCGTCCTGCTCGGCGGTCAGGAAGACCACGGTGGGGCGGGTCCAGTCGCGCAGGTCATGGCTGCGGTAGACCATCGTGCCGATGCCGTCCACGCCTGACACGGACGGCTCGTTGGACGTGTAGAGGTGGTATGTGCGGGACTCGGCATCGGCCACGACGAACGGGTCGTGCAGAGGCATCCCGGGAAGCCGCATCGGTTCGTTGTCAGCCACGGGCGAAGCATACGTGCCGGTGCGGACCGGCCGCCGATGCACACCGTGTACGGGGCGTAGCGCTGGACCGTGAGGGTCGGTACCCGGGCCCGGGTACCGATGTCGGGGGCCGTCCGAGCCAGGAGCAGAGACGGTGCGGTAGCTGTCCAGCGCACGCTGGGTCGCCCGCTACCGGCAACTGGGTGCTCAAGGCATCCCACCGTGTCGCATCAGCGGCCGCGTTCGACACCGATCGCGCCGGCCGGATCGCCACTCAGGAGTGGGGCTCCAACCCGTAGGACGGCCTTTTGCCGGCGGGTGCTTCGTCGGCTGGGGCGCGCTGGCGGCGCAGTCTTCGCGGGTCGAGGGCTTCGCCGAGCGACCTGGCGACACTGCTCGCCGTCATGAGGTGGCCGACGATCAGCACCGCGAGGGACGCCTTCTCGCCCTGTCTCCCGGGTGCGGCCGGCCGTGGGCCGAGCTGCGGATCAGTCCTTCCCAGGGGGTCGCGGGTGACCTGCGCGGTGCTGCCGACTCGCGGGTTGCCCTCGACGGAGATCGTCGTGCCGTCGCCGAGACGGACATCGGCCCAGGCCGTGGAGGAGTCGCTGTCGCCCTGCACGGACCAGGACTTGGTGACCACACCCGCGGCCGTCACCCCGCGGTCGTGCAGGATCTGCTGGTCGATGTCCCACGCGCCGAAGGTGACGGCCGTGAACCAGCTGACGAGGACGGCAGCAACGCCGACGAAGCAGACCACGGCCTTTGATTTGCCGGTCCGGTCGGCCCGGTGCCGCCTGGCGTACCGGAACATCCGCACGGGCGCGCCGAGATAGACCGGCAGGCCCCCAAACATGAGGAACGTAAGCGGAATGTGGTACCCAGCGCGCCACACTTCCAGCACGAACCACGGCCACAGCAGCGAAAGCCCCCGCCGAGACGGCTGCCGCCAGCCTGCGCTTCCGCAAGATCCCGATCTGCCCGGAGCCCGTCGCTCGTCACACCTCGCCCTGGTGGCAGAACGATTGCCGATGGAGCGACTGTGACAAGGAGCCTGCCTCCCAGGTGACGACCAAGCTGCTTCGGCCCGGCTCTTCTGCCGGCCTGAGCAGGAGACCGGGAGCGTCCTCATCGAGGCGGCCGAGCGATTCACTCGCGGTGAGCAGACCGAGGCCGTCGCGAGGGAGCTTCGGGTGACGCCGCAGTCGGCCTCGGGGACGACCTGTCGGGTGAGGGCGACACCCTGTGAATCGCGGTGAGGTCTGGGCACTACCTGACGGCCGTAACGTCCTGATCATCAGCCTGACTGGCCTGGAAGAGATGTACGGCGCAGTCCTCGTGATCGTGCTGCACGAGAGCGGACGGTTCCCGGACACGGCCATGTCGGTGGTGATCGGCGTTCCACTCCCGAGCACCGCCGTCGCCGTCAACATCGTGCAGCTCAGGGTCAACCGGTTCGAGGGCGCAAAGCTTCTCGGCCCCGTCGACGCTGCGGCCATGGCCCGGGTGGACCAGGCCCTGCGCGCCGTACAAGACCTCTAGCCCGCCGCCGACGACCGAGGCAGTTGGGCTGGTCGGGGCGGGCGGGTCTGCTCGTCAGGGTCGGTTGTCAGCCAGCAGCGGGTCTTGTCAGTAGCCCAGTTGGTGACGTGCATGCACGAGTAGCGCACACTCGTGCTCGGGGCCTGAATCATGTCGGTACAGACCTCCCCTGGTCGACAGTTCAGGTCAGGAGGTCGGCCACCAGGAGGGCGAACTCGTCGGGTGTGGCGAGCCGGACGCCGAGCTGTTCGGCTTTGGCGCGCTTGGATCCCGCGTTCTCGCCCGCGACGACGAGGGTGGTCTTCTTGGAGACACTGGAGGAGGAGCGCCCGCCGGCCCGCTCGATGAGCTCGTTCATCTCGTTGCGGGAGAGCTTCTCCAGGACCCCGGTCATCGCGCCGGTGACGACCACCGTCATTCCGGCGAGCGGGCCGGCCCCTGCCGTGGCGGCCGGTGCCCCGTTGCCGGGGACCTCTTCGTCGGCGGGTGCGGGCGGAGTGGCTCCGGGTTCGGTCATGTTGACGCCCGCGGCGGTGAGTTTGTCGATGAGCGGGGCGAGTTCGGCCAGTTCCGCGACGATCGAGGGTGCCTTCTCCACGCCGATGCCGTCGACCTGCTGCATCGCCTCCGCGTCGGCGGCACGGATGTTGTCCATGGTGGCGAAGTGGCGGGCGATGCGTCGGGACATGGAGCGGCCGGTGCCGCGTATCCCGAGTGCGCACAGCACCCGTGAGAGCGACTGCTGTTTGGCGTTGGCGATCGCGGTGAGCAGGTTGTCGGTGCTGGTGGCGCCCATCCGCTCAAGGTCGAGCAACTGCTCCCGGGTGAGGGCGAACAGGTCGGCGAGGTCGGTGACGAGGCCGGCGTCGACGAGCTGGACGACGCGCGTGTGGCCGAGGCCTTCGATGTCGAGCTGGTCGCGACCGGCGGCGTAGGAGAGGGAGGCGACCAGGTGACAGTTGCGGCCCTGGGCGCACCGCCAGCGCTCCTCGTTCTTGTCGATGTCCGATCCGCAGCGCGGGCAGGTTTCCGGGAAGGCGATGGGCTGTTCGTCGCCGGTGCGCAGGTGGGCGACGGGGGCCTGGATGCGGGGGATGACGTCGCCTGCGCGGTACACCATGACCTGGTCGCCGAGCCGCAGGTCGCGGCGGGTGATGTCGGCGGGGTTGTGCAGGGTGGCGTAGGTGATGGTGGAGCCGTCGATGACGACCGGTTCGAGGACGCCACGCGGGGCGATGATCCCGGTACGGCCGACGTTCCACTCCACCTCCAGCAGCCGGGTGATCTTCTCCACGGCCGGGAGCTTGTAGGCGACCGCCCACCGGGGTGCGCGCGATCCTGATCCGGCGGCCTGCTGGTCGGCGGCGAGGTCGGCCTTGACGACGATGCCGTCGATCCCGAACGGCAGCCCCGCGCGGGCCGCGGCGATCTCCTGCACCCGGGCCAGAACCTCCTCCACCGACTCCGCAACGGCGTCCGGGACCGCGGTAACGGCACTGGTGTGCACGCCCAGCCCGGCCGCCAGGTCCATGAGCTCGCTGTGCGCGGACACGGTCAGTCGCTCCGTCGTCGCAGGGTCGGTGCCGGGCAGGGGCAGCAGCCCGTAGCCGAAGAACGACATCGGTACCGTGTACAGCCGCTCCCTGGCCCGCAGCGTGCCCGCCGCGGCGTTGCGCGGGTTCGCGAACGGCTGCCCACCGTGCTGGCCGCGCACCTCGTTGGCGTACTCGAACTGGGCGCTCGTCATGAGGACTTCGCCGCGCACCTCTACGGTGACCGGCTCGGCGAGCTGCTCGGGCAGTCCCTCGATGGTGCTGATCGCGTGCGAGACGTCCTCCCCGGCCGTCCCGTCCCCGCGGGTGATCAGCCGGGTGAGACGGCCATCGGTGTACCGGGCGGCGACAGCGAGCCCGTCCAGCTTCGGCCCGACGTGGAAACGGGTCACCTCATGCCCGATACGACGGGCCAGCGACTGGGTCCAGGCGGTGAACTCCTCCGGGGAGAACACGTTGTCCAGACTCAGCATCGCCACCGTGTGCGGGACATCTCCCTCCACCGCGCCGCCGGCCACCTTCCCGGTGGGGGAGTCGGGCAGCATCTGCTCGGGGTGCTCGGCCTCGAACGCGGCGATCTGGCGCACCAGCCGGTCGTAGGCGTCGTCGTCCAGCGGGGAGGTGCCGCCCGCGTAGTACGCGGCCGCCGCTCCGACGGCGTTCTGGACCGCCTGTGCGTAGGCGGCGGAATCCACGATCACTGCTGCAGGTGTTGTCATGACCGGCATCCTGCCGCCCACCACTGACAATGAGACTTGTAGGCGGGTTCGGAGGCCATGGCTCAACCACTGACTGACGCCGCACAACGCCCCCGGCGTCTCATGAGCGCCTGCCCCTCCGCCTCCGGTATGCCGGAGGCGACCTCCCGCGCTCCATGACCGGCCACACCACCCGCCCGGCCGTCGCACCGGCCGTCCACACTGTCCTGCTGTACCCCGGCGACACTCTGTGGGCCCTGGCCCACCACTACAGGACCACGGTCGCAGCATTGCAGCGCGCCAACCACCTCGGTGTCTCTTACCTGTGGGGCGGAACCGGCAGCGGTGGCTACGACTGCTCCGGCCTCATCCGGGCTGCCTGCGGGTTCGCCAGGGGCGCCGGCTTTGGAGGCAGCTCACGCTTGGGGGTGCCTTACGGCGCAAATCCCTCTAGGTCGCGTATTGAATCGTGATCAACTGGTGGGCCGGGTGAAGGTCTTTGATCCAGTTCATCGCGGCTTGCGGCATCGTGGTGTGCCCGCACGGTGTTGGAGTGGGCGACACAGACCAAGGACGGGTCCGCCTCGCCCGCTTCGCCGCTTCCGTGATCAGGACCTCCAACAGGACGTCCAACAGGGCCTTCGAAGATGTCGGCGTCATGCCACTGCCGGAAGCGGTTGAGCACGGTCGACCAAGCGCCGAACTCCTGCGGCATCTCCCGCCACTGCCCGCCGGTCCTGGACCGTCAGACCACACCCTCGAACTGCGGCCGGAGCCGTTGGGGGTATGGGCCGTACTCGCTGACAGGCGAATACGGCCCGGCGAACTCCCAGTCCATGTCCTTCAGTTGCACTCGCGTCATGCACGAAGATCTACCGGACCAGACCGCGCCGCGAGAGCGAAGTCCGGAACTGCCACCGCCTGCCGTCGAGTCGAACCAGGCTCAGCCGAGCCCGCGATGGGCCGCCCACAACGTCCCGGCGCGGCTGGCCGCGTCGACAACGAGAGCCGCGAGTTCCGGTTCGTCGGGGACCGGGAACGAGACATATGCTCCCCGACCACCGCCTACTGGTCGACCGTAGGCTTTCGCGGCGAGGTGACCGTCCGGGAGAAGCCGGATGTTGAGTGTGGTCAGCTGGAACTCTTCACCACGTCGAGTGTCTGTCCAGCGGAGGGCCTGCGGGATCGTGACGTTGATCGCCAGAGCACTCACTTCCAGGTCGCTGCTCATGGATGGATGATCCCACGAGAGTCGCGCAGGCGGGCGGGGTAAGCAGACAGTCTGATCGCGACTCGATACACGCCCTAGTGCACCAGACTGTCGTCGTGATCATGCCGCGTACACGGCTGGGAACGGGTACGGCCACCGCGTGATCACCGGAGGTTGTGCGGACTCCTGAAGATCGTGCGGTGGCCGTGGGCCATGGCGTAGACCCTGCCCGTTGGTGGGCGATGTTCGACCAGGTCATGGCCCGGCTCGCGCGTCGGTCCGGGAGGGTGGGGCCCCGGGCGACCGCCCGCGTCTACCTGTTCGGGCCGCTGTCGAGTGTCGAACGGAAGAACTGCCGGCAGCCGGCCGAACAGGTCGGCCTTGCCCGGGCTGATGCAGTGCCTTGCTGCGCCACGCCCGCAGGACGCACCACGTGCACCGAGCCCAAGGCACTGCGGCGCAGGCGGATATGAATGCCCCACTGCCTCTCCGCGATGGAGCCCACGCAGCGCGCGCGGTTGTCAGCAGGTGGAGTCGTCCTGGATCTCGATGCCGGTCACCGTGAAGGAAGAGGAGAAGTAGACCCCTTCGTTCGGCGCCAGGCAGGTGTAGTACGTGTCGCCGGCGTAGGTGTACCGCAGGTAGGCCAGGTCGGTGTTGCGGGTGTTGTAGACGTAGTTGGCGCCCTTGCTCTTCGAGCCGAGGGTTTGGTAGTAGCTGGTGATGTCCTGGTATGCGGCGGTGGGCGAGCCCGCATTCCAGTCGCTGTCGGTGAGGTAGAAGCAGACGCGGGGGTGCGCGCATCCGTTGTAGCTGGTGGCGGAGGCGGGTGTTGCGGAGAAGATGGCCGCGCCGACACCCATGGCGAACGCCATGGCGAGAGTCCGCTTGAGGAACGGCATGCGCATGTCTGCCTCTTTCTGTTGAAGAGATGTCACGGCGGGTGGGACAAGCACGGGGGCCGAAGGCCCGACTCGTCCCGTGCTGCGGACACCGAACTCGCCGATGCGTCTCCTCAGCGGCGTTCCGTGTTGCACACCGGACTGTGTGCCAAGGACCTTGTGAAAACCTTGCGCCCTGGTACTCCAGTGCGACCTCGGGATCCAACCGGCTCGGGGGTCTGCGAGTCGTCACGGGTAGTGGCGGCTTCACGAGGGCGCCGCAGGTGCCGGTCTGGGTTCGTCACATTCGCCAGGTGCTGGAGTACTGGATGTGCAGGCTCCCCGGTACGTTGCGGCGGGTCTGTGACCGTGGCCAGGGGCCGGGGCTGAGCTCGACGCAGAAGTGCCCTGCGTGTGGGTGGCGATGCAGATATGACGGTGCTTCGTCAACGAGGCCGCGAAGCGCGGTGCCGTGTTCGCGAAACGCGGTGGAACTGCCCACGACGAAGAGAGTATGCGCAGCGATGTGGAAATCGAGGTGGTCGCGGTACGTCCGGTAGTGTCGCTGCTGGTAGTCGATCACCGTCTCTTCGGGAAAATCCTGGGCCGGGGTGGTTGTGGTGTGGGGTTTGCCGGCACCGAGCCGCGCCCGGACCTGCTTCCACGACGCGATCGGAAACTGCAGGCTGTGGTGGACCAGAGCCAGGTCCAGCGAGACCGGTTCACCTTCACTCGTGACGCCGTCGGGGACCGGGTTGGCCCGGATCGGCAGGTAGACCAGCGAATGGGCGGACCGGGCGGCCAACGCCCACAGGTCGAGGAGTTGGGCTGCGCCATGCCGGTCGGAGTACATCGACAGCCAGTGACGGTCGTCGCGCAGCGCCAACCGTGCTGGGGTCGGGTCTGCCCGAATCACCCGAAACTCGTTGCTGCCCAGCCGGACTCTGTGTATGTGCACCCGCTGGGTCACAGGCTTCCTCATACTCCGGTTTGGCTTCGTGATCTTGCGTTGAACCTGGGCGAGCGGGAACGGCTGGTGGGTGACCATCGGGGGTCGTGCGGAGTCCTGAAGATCGTGCGGTGGTCGCGAGCCACAGCATAGGCGCTGCCCGTCGGCGGGCGATGTTCGAACAGGTCATCGCTCGTGTCGCGGGTCTGTTCAAGCGGGTGGAGTCGCGTGCCACGGCCCGCGCCTTCGTGCTCGGAGTGCTGTCCGGCGTCGAGCAGAAGACCTGCTGACGGCTGGCCGAACATGCCGGCCGCTCCGGCCACCCCAGCCATGCCGGCCATGCCGGTCCCGGGCCGGGCAGCGCCTGCTGCGATACGCCTGCTGCGACGGCGCCGACGCGGTCGAGTCCTCCAGCGCCCATGTCGCGCGCGTCGGCACCACGAGCCGTCGTTCGTGACGGATGGTTGCCGTCGGAGCGGACTTCAGGTCAGACGTCCACTACCGGAAAGGGGAGTTCTCTCATGGTGCATGAGCCGATCCTGGTGCTGGCTGCGACGGGCGGACAGGGCGGGGCCGTGGCCGACGCGCTGCTGCGCCGCGGAGCACGGATCAGGGCGCTGGTACGCGACCCAGGCCGGAGTGCCGCGCGGCAACTGGCCGACCAGGGCGTCGAGGTGGTGGCGGGCTCCCTGAGTGATCGCGGGTCGCTGGCGGCGGCCATGAAGGGGGTGGCCGGCGTCTTCGCGTTCACCACCCCCTTCGAGGCCGGTGTCGAGGCGGAGGTGGAGCAGGGGAGGGCCATCCTCGCCGCCGCGGCACGGGAGCGCGTCGCGCATCTCGTGTTCAGCTCGGTCGCCGGTGCCGACCAGGACAGCGGGGTTCCCCACTTCGAGAGCAAGGCGCGCATCGAGGCGGAACTGGCCGCGGGCGATGTGCCCTACACGATCCTGGGGCCGACGTACTTCTTCGACAACGCGCTCGGCGGAGCCCGGCGCATCCTCGACGGCATCCTCGACCTGCCACTGCCGCCCGACCGGCCGTTGCAGCAGCTCGCCCGGCCCGACCTCGGCGCGTTCGCCGCCGAAGTGCTGCTCAGCCCCGCTCGCTACGTCGGGCGGCGCATCGAACTGGCCGGCGACGCGCCCACGCCCGCGCAGATGGCTGCCGCGCTCGGTGCTGCGCTGGAACGGGAGGTCCGCCATGAGTACGTACCGCTCACGACCATCGCCAATCCGGACATGCACGCGATGTGGACGTTCCTGAACGGACCCGGCTATCGCGTCGACATCCCCGCGCTCCGGGCCGCCCACCCGGAGATCCGCTGGACCGGCTTCGCCGACTGGGCTCAGCGCACGTGGGCGACCCTCGGCTGAACCGGCCTTCCAACTCCCAACCGGCTCGCCGGACCGGGCAGCGCGCCCGTGGGTCTCTGGGGCCCGGTGCCGGGGAGGGGCCTCCATCCAGGTCGCCCGTCCCGGGCGCGGAAAACGATCCCGCGCGCTGTGAGAGTGCGCCCTGAGTGCGCCAAGCGGCCGGTCACGATCCCGTCGACTCGACGGGACGGCGCCGGCCGCAGTGTCAACATCAGCCGCTATGACGTCACTTGAAAGGACGGCCGCCTTCAGGCCTGACACGTGCAGCAGCGGCGCCGGCGGCATCGACTGGAGCGGCATCGGCTCGGCCGGAGCCATGAGCGCCTTCTGCGGCATCATGGCCGGGTTCGTCCTCGCCGGCATCGTCGTCGTCATCGGGGAGAGAAACCCGCCCGCGGGCGACGGCCACGCCTCCCGCGGCCTGAGACTTCTGCTGCCGTGTTTCATCGGGCTGGCGACCGCCTCGTACCTGTATGCGCTCACCTCCGGTGAACTGGTCTGCAGCCGTGCCATCACGGAGCAGCTGTTCTCGGGGGCGATCCTGGCGGGCGACGCCGTCGTGGTGATCGTTGCACTCGCCTGGCTGCTGCCCGCCTACGGCCGCAACACCCACGACACGGTCAGCTTCTTCCGCGGACTCATCCAGTTCGCCGCGCAGTTCTCCCTGTTGATGGTCGTCGTGTCCGCCTCCGGCTTCGACAACTCCGTCCTCCACCATCGAGCCGCCGGATGGTCGGACGCCATGGTGTGGGCGAGCTGGGTCGTCGGCGTCGGCGCCGTCTTCTACTTCTGGTGGAAGCGTCCGCCCGCAGCGGCGCCCCCTGGCCGGCCCGAGGAGGAGACCTACGAGCAGTGGCGCGACGAGGTCGTCCTCAACCGGCGGGTACGCATAGCCTCTTGGACGACGCTGTACGTCGGCGGTCTTCTCGCCGTCGCGAGCGGCGTCGCCGTCGGAATCCCCTACAACCACTGGGCCGCGATGGCGCCGGGGCTCGTGTACGTCCTCGGCGAAGCCGCGCTTCTCCTGCCGGGGGCCATCATCGTCACCGCGGTCTGGGCAGTGCCCCGCGAATGAGCGGTCGGCATCAGCAATGCGCCTTGATCAGCCAACTTGCGTTGACTCGTACAGCTCGTACAAGCACGAGTACTGAGGCCAGGTCCTAGGATCGTCGATGTCGTCCTGGACCACCGCTCGTCCGAGCCGGCGGCCCTCGGTCGGTGGTGTGATGGGAGAGCGTGATGGGCTCGTTCGATGTGCCGCTGGACGAGGAACGCACTCAGCTCGATGCGTTCGTCGAGGAGTACCGGAGCGCCCTCGATGCAACGCTCGACGGTCTTACCGAGGAGCAGGCGCGCTGTCGGCTCGTCCCGTCGGCGACGACGTTGCTCGGGCTGGTCAAGCACGTCACCTGGATGCAGCGGATCTGGTTCGAGGAGTGCGTCGGAGGCACGTCCCGTCGGGAACTCGGCCTGGTGGAGATCGCGGACGACTCCTTCCGGCTTGCCGACGACGACACCGTCGCCTCCGTCACAGCGGCCCACCGGGAGGCCTGCGCGACGGCCCGGGCGGTGGTCGCCGACCTGCCGCTGGACGTCGTCGTGACCGGCCACCGGAGCGGGCCGCGCACGCTGCGCTGGGTGTACCTGCAAGTCCTGCGCGAGCTGGCACACCACTGTGGGCACGCCGACATCCTGCGCGAACAGCTGGTCACATGAGGTGCGCGTCAGCCCCCTTCGCCGTGCCGCACAGAACGTGCCCGTTGGCTGGATCTCCGCTCTGTCGGCGCACAACTGGATGGCTGTACTATCAAAAAACAATATATTTTGATCGTTGACTTGATCCTTCAGAGCGGTTGTCGGGGCGGTCCGGGGGAGGGACGCCGGGCCGCTCGACGGCAGCGGACGCGGAGCGGCGGTGCCGTTCCGATGGGAGGGGTCCTGATGCTCACCGATCGGTCGCACAGACGCATGTGGCGGAGGGTGCGCACCCTCCTGGAGGGGCTCGCACTGCCGGACCCCTTCGACGCCGAGACCTTCCTGGCCCTCCTGGCCGAACGACGTGGCCGCCCGATCCAGGTCCTGCCCGTCACGGTGGACGTGGGGGTCCCGTGCGGACTGCTGGTGACGACCGACCACACCGACTACATCCTGTGCACTCCAGGGACCAGCGCACTGCACCGGCAGCACATCCTCGTGCACGAGGCGGCCCACCTGCTCTGCGGGCACGACCGGTCGCCCGCTCCCGAAGCACCGGGCGTACGCGCGCTGTTGCCCGGACTCTCTCCCGACCTGGTGCGCCGCGTCCTGGGCCGCACCGTGTACGCCGAGTCCGCCGAGCAGGAGGCGGAACTGCTCGCCTCTCTCATCCTGCACCGCGTGCTGAGGGAGGGGCCCGCGCGGGGCCGGGACCACGGACGGGCCGGAACCCTCGTGGGGGCGCCCTCCCGCCGCCCCGAGCGGTCACGTGTCTGACCTGCTCGCGTACCTCCCGGCCGTCGCCGCGCTGTGGCTGGGCTGCTACGAACTCCGTCTGCTGCGCTCCGGCAGCGACTCACCCTTCGCGGTGCGCTGTCTGTGCCGCTTCGGATTCTGCATGGCCGCGGCGATGGCCCTGCTGGCCCCTCCGACGGTGTCCCTGCGGTGGCTGTGGCCGTCGTTCCCACAACTGACCTACCTCCTGGGCCGCGAGATGGAGATGGCGGCCCTCGCCTTCCTCCCGCTGGCCGTCATCGAAATCGGCCTGCCCCGGCCCCGCCTGCTGACCGGACGACGGCACATCGGCGTCACCCTCGTCGCCACCGCGCTGTGCGCGGTGCTGTTCCTCTCCTCCGGCGTACGCACCGGGCGGCACGGCTCGCTTCTCGCGGAGGGGGCCGGAGCGGCGCTCCTCGCCTCCTGCGACACGGTCTTCACCGGCTACAGCCTGTGGTGCCTGGCCGTGTTCCTGGTCCCGGTGCACCGGTTCACCCGCGGGCTCGGTCCGGGCGCGCTGCGCACGGGCCTGCGGTTGATCACTGCCAGTGCCGCGGTGGGCCTCGTCTGGGCCCTGTGGGGCGTGTCGTCGATCGTCACCATGGCCGCCGACCACCGGCAGAGCGCCGGGCTGCAACCGGAGGGCCGGGCCCTCGGTCTGTGCTGTCTGGTGCTGGCTTTCCTGGGCGGTACCGCCGCCACCTGGGTCTCCGTCACCAGCGCGATCGGGCGGCGGCTACGGGCCTACCGCACCTACCGGGCCCTGGAGCCGCTGTGGTCGGCGTTGCGGGCCGTCTCTCCCGGGACGGCCCTGGACCTGGGCTGGCCGACGGTACCTCTGTTCTCCCTGCACCGCTCCGAGTTCGCCCTGTATCGCCGGGTGATCGAGATCCGGGACGGCTACCTGGAACTCCGTTCCTTCGTGCCCGCCGACGCCCGCGCGCTGTCGGCCGCGGCGCTGGACCGGTTCCCCGTGCCGCCCGCGGGCCGTGCGGCGATGGCCGAGGCCGCCGTCATCGCCGCCGCCCTTGAGGCCGCCAGGATCGGCGCCGGTGGCGCCGGCGACCAGGACACCGCGTTCACGTACCCGGCCGACTGTTCGATCGAGGAGGAGGCGGCGTGGCTGGTCCAGGTGGCCGAGGCGCTCACCGTGACCGGGCTGGTGGAGCACATGCGCCACCGGGTGGCGCGCTAGGACGGGATGAGCGTCGGCCCGGACCGGGTGGGAGCGGACGGCGGAAGGGCCGTCCGGAGGAACAGGGGCGGTTCCGGTGACGGGCGCTGGCCGGAGTGGTGCATCCAGCCCGCTATCTCCACTCGGGAGGAACAGCCCAGCTTCTTCATCGTGTCCCGTACGTGGTTGACCACGGTCCACTCCGAGATCGCCAGCCGGTGGGCGATCTGCCGGTTGCTCAGACCCGCCGCCACCAGGCGCGAGACCTCGGTCTGACGAGGTGTCAGCGGGCCGATCCGGGTTCGGGTGTCCGGGGGCAAGAGGGCTGTGGGGGGCGCGGCAGGAGGGGCGGGTGCCGGGACGAGGGAGGCCAGGAGGTCCGGGAACGACGCTCTGGAGCCGTCGATCAGGGCGCGGGCGAAGGCGGCCTCGCCCAGCAGCTCCCGTACCGGCTCCTCCAGTCGGGCCATGGCGAAGTCGGGCGTTCCCGAGTCCTCCGGGAACGCGCAGCGCCAGGTGTGGAAGGCCCCCAGGCCGCGGGCGGTGCCTGTGGCGCGCTCGACGACGTCGGGCAGGGCAGGGCTGCCCAAGGTGGTGGCGATGGCGCCCAGGACGGCTGTCGGGCCCAGGGCGCGCAAAGTCGACAGGGCCCGCTCGCAGTAGTGGGCCGTGGCCTGCGCGCGTCCCTCCGCGGCTGCGAAGACGGCCAGGTGGAGCAGGGCGGTACCGGCGACGAGCGTGTCCCGCCCCTGCTGGGCCGCGGCCAGTACCTGGAGTGCGGTGGTCGCCGCGGCCACCGTGTCACCGAGACGGAATCCCGCGAGCGCGGCCTCCAGCGACACATAGCGGGCCTCGTGGCGATCGCCGTCGGACAGGTGCCGGTCGGCCGCCCCGACGAGCAGCGCGGTGCCGCGGCCCGGGTCGGCGGCCAGGGCGCACAGGGCTCGAAGCCGCGTCACGCGAGCGGACAGCCCCGCGGCCTCGGCGGCATCCGCGGTGATCCGGTCCAGCAGGTCCGTGGCGGCCTCGGGCTGGCCCGCCAGGATGCCCGCCTCGGCGAGCAGCAGGTCGGTGCGGATCCTGTCGTGGTGGTCGGCCGGAGGCCACGAAGAGTCGGGGAGGGGGCACCCCTCGGCCCAGGTGCTCCAGCCGCCCGTGGCCCGCCAGTGGACGCGGATACCGTCGACGAGGTCGAGCGCCTCACCGGTTCGCCCATGGCGGAGCAACGTCTCCAGCGCCGTGCGGAGGTTGCGCTCCTCGCTCCAGAAGGCGGTCAGGCCCGAGCGCTGGTGGCCCGAGGTGATCCGGTCGGCGGCGGCGCGGGCGAGTTCCGCGTAGTAGCGGGCATGCGCCAGCCGGGCCGCGGTGTCCTCGGCCGGCGGGAGGTGGCGCGCGGTGCCGTCCGGCGGGAGCCGCAGCCGGAACCGGGCCGTGCCGTCCAGGCGGCCGGACGGCAGGGTGGAGGCGGTGAGCAGGTGGCCGCGCAGCAGGGTCTCCAGAGCCGAGGAGAACTCCTCCGGCGCGACGGCCGCGATGTGGCGCAGCGCCTCGGGGCCGAAGCCGCCGCTGAACACCTGGCAGCGCGCCAGCAGCCGGACCGGCGCCGCGTCGGCGCCCCGGGCAGGGGTGCCGCGCGGATCGTCACCCGGTGTCGCGGAGGGAGCGCCCTCCTCGGCGCGGACCGGGTGCGGGACGGTCCGGGCGCCCAGCGAGGCCCAGGCCACCTCGGGGCCCTCCAGCGCGGCGACCCGCGCGGTGCGGCAGAGCGCGCCGGGATTGCCGCCCAGTTCGACGCAGGTCCGGGCGATGACCTGCTGATTGTGCAGTTGGAGGGAGAACGCGGGATTGATCGTGCGCAGGCAGGCGAGGTACACCTGCACCGAAGGAACGCGCGCCAGTGCGCCGAGATCCAGCGCCGAGCAGTCGAGCGGCACTGCCAGCGGGTCCACCGGGAAGGGCACGAGGCCGTGGGCCGCGGGGGGCTGGCGGGCCGTGCCGAGGACCACGACGGACGCGACCGCGCAGGCCCGCAGCAGTCGGTGGTGGTCCGAGCGGTCGAGGTCGTCGACGAGCAGGAGGGGCCGGGCCCCTTCCGTGTCCCGGTCGGCGGTGAGGTCGGCGAGGAGGTCGAGCGCGCTGTCCGCGGACGGCTCGGCCGCGGCCTCCAGGCGTACGGTGGTGGCGCCGGTCGACGCGCTGTACGCGGCGGCCGTCTCGGCCGCGAGTCGCGTCTTGCCCGCGCCCGGGACACCGGTCAGCAGCACTCCGGGGGTCGACGGATCCGTCAGCAGGGCCGATAACGCGGCGAGCTCGCCGTCCCGTCCGACCACGTCGACGGGGAACGCGGTGGGCGGGCGCGGAGCGGGTGGGCGGGCGTTCTTCACAGGTAAGGGCACGGGGTTCGTCAAGGACGGCTCCGGGAGGTGGACCCAGGCGGGCGGGGAGAGCCAGGCGGTGCAACTCAGATGAAACGCCGTTGCGAAGTATTCATATCCGTTGACCACTTCAGCATGGCTGCCGACTCCGGGGGTGTCAACTACAGTGAAAGTCAACGGACTTGCTTTCATCTGAGTGGGTAGGCGCACTGGAGGCGGCGACAGAAGGGGGTAGGCGGTGGCCGAAGCGGAACCCACGCCGTCGTCACTGAGCCGGAAGGTGGACGGACTCTTCCGGCTCACCCGCAGGCCCGACGGCCAGCCGTTCAGCAACGAGGAGGTCGCCGCCGCGTGCCGGGAGGCCACCGGGGTGTCCTTCTCGACCACGTACCTGTGGCAGTTGCGCACCGGGCGCAGGAACAACCCGACCAAGCGTCATCTGGAGGCACTGGCCGACTACTTCGAGGTTCCGGTCGCCTATTTCTTCGACGACGAGCACGGTGCGAAGATCGCCGCGGAGATCGAACTCCTCGGTGCCCTGCGGGACGCCGGGGTGCGCAGCGTGGCACTGCGCGCGGTGGGGCTCTCCTCCGAGGCGCTCGGCACCATCAGCGACCTCATCGACGTGATCGCCGTCCGCGAGGCCGCCGCCCGGCGCGCCCGGGGCGCGGGGGAGGACCCGCCCGCGGCGGCACCCGGCGACGACCGGGACTGACGGACGACCGTACGGCGCGGGACGGCCCGTACCGGCGGCGGTCGGGTGGCGGCGGCCAACGGGTGTGGGGGCGGCCCCGGTCAGTGCGGGGGCGGCCCTGCTCAGTGTGGCTGCTCGGCGGGGCGGCGCAGGAAGAAGCCCGCGACGGAGCCCCGGACCCGGTCCCCGGCGTGCGGTTCCACCTTCTTGATCATGTGCGGTACGCCCGACCGCAGGACGACCAGCCGGTTGGGGCGCGGGGCGACGTAGTGTCCGACCCGCGAGGTGAGGTGGGCGTTCTGGTCGGCCGGCCGTGCCCCGGGCGTTCCGCTGGAGACGAGCAGTTCGGCGCCCCAGGACGCCTGCCACTCGGGGTGCGCGTACAGCACGAACGAGGCGGCCCGGTCGCCGGAGTCGTCGTGCCAGGCCAGCCCGGAGCCCTGCGGATAGAGGAAGGGGCGGCAGGTGAAGGCGTGCCAGTCCGTTCCGAACCGCCCGGTCCACGGCTCGATACGGGTCGTCTCCTCGGCCAGTTGTTTCACGACGACGTCGGTCGCCCCGCCGGACGGGTGCAGAGCGTGGTCGGCGAAGCGTCCCGTGAAATGGCCCTCCGGGTCGTTCAGCGTGCCCGGCCCGCTGAGGGGACTGCCGTCCAGCAGCCCGTAGACCTTGTTCCACGATCCGCCCCGGCGGCCGTGCACGAAGTGGTAGTCCTCGGTGCGCAGTCGCTGCCACAGCGAGGCCGCCGCCTCGGGGGCGAGGAAGTCGTCGAAGACGGCGAAGTCCTCCGTGCTCCAGGTGAGTTCCATGGTGTCCTCCGTGGACGGGGAAGGCGGTACGGCAGGGCTAGGGGCAGGGGCGAGGTGGGGTGGGGTGCGAAGGCGGGCCGGGTCCGGTCAGACGGTGGCGGTCCGGACGCCTGCGGGGCCCGCCGGGACCGGTGGCCGTGCGGCCGCCTCCTGGAGAAGCCGCCGCGTCATGCCAGCCGCCCGCCCGTCGCCCGAGCCCAGTACCAGCCGCAGCATCTCGGCCGCGGGCCCCGAACGCCCGTGCGCCAGGTGCACGGTGGCCACGTTGAGGGGGCGCAGCCAGTCCGGCTGCCGGGCCTCCTTCACCGGCCCCTCGTCGATGAAGGTCACTCCGGGACAGTCGGACAGCCGGTCGGCGAGGTGGGCCGCCAGTTCCCGGGGCGGCATCGGCTCGCAGTACACCAGCGGGGTCAGCAGGTCGGCCGCGGGGACGGTGCGGGGGCCGGCGGCGCCGGTCGCGGACAGCGGCCCGTCCGCCCGGTACAGGTGCCGGGGGTCGAGCGGGGTGCGGGCCAGCGGGGTGTGCGGGTAGACCCGCAGCCCGCAGGAGTAGCCCACCGACACACCCCGGTCGGCCAGCCGGCGGATGTGGCCGATCGCGTTCTCCAGGCTGTCGGCCGTCTCGCCGGGCTGGCCGAACAGCACCCCTATCTGTACGTCCATCCAGTCCGGCCGACGGCGCAACAGCAGACCGAAGGTGTCCTCGACATCGGACATCCGGTAGTTCTTGCGGTGCCCGCGCAGCATCCGGTCGTCGAAGGCGTCCACCGAGAAACTCGGACGCACACAGCGGGACCGGATCAGCGCGTCCATCAGCCGCTCGGAGAACGGCCTGACGTTGAAGTAGCCGTGCCAGCTGATGATGTCGCCGTGCCGGCTGCCGGCCAGTGCCTCGCACACCTCGGTCAGCGCCCCTTCGTAGGGCAGGTTGACCTCCGGGGCGGCCAGGTGGAAGTGGGTCAGCCCGTACCACTCGACGTAGTGCTCGGCCTCGGCGGCGACGGCCTGGGCGGGGCGCGCGTCCACCCTGCCGACGTTCACCGGATCGACGCAGTACGAACAGCGCAGCGGGCAGCCCGCATGGCTGCGCAGCGCGGTGGGGATACCCCGGGCCTTGGCGAACAGCACATACTCCGGCGCGATCCGCGGCAGCGCGGTGGTGGGCCGGGACACCACGCCGGGCTTCGGTCCCGGGCCGGGCCGCAGCACTCCGTCGGCGGTGCGCACCAGCCCGCCGGGGAGCGTGCGCAGCGTCTCGGCGATCACCTGCCGTACTCCCCGGGCGCCGCCGTCGGCGACCACGCGCGCCAGCAGGGCGGTGAAGGCCGCCTCACCGGGGCCGGCGAGGCCGAGGTCCAGGCCGAGCCGGTCCATCACCTCCACCGGACAGGAGGTGAACGCCGCGCCCCCCGCCACCACCGGCAGGCCGGGGTCCCAGGCGCGCAGCGCACCGGTCAGCTCGGCGATCGGCGCCAGATAGTCCACCACGTCGATCCACCGGCCGTCCGCGCCGGCCGATGTGTCGCAGGCGACCACGGCGTTGTCGATGTTGCGGATCGACAGGGCGACGAGGTCGGGCCGGGTCCGGTCGAGCACCTCGGTCAACAGGCCGGTGTGGTCGAGCGATTCGAGGAAGGGATTGCACACGGACACCTCGACCGGCAGTCCGCTTTCGGCGACCGCGGCCCGCAGGATCTCCAGGCCGTACGGGCCGACCGGCAGGACCTGGTGCGGATTGGCGTAGAGCAGGAGGAGACGCACGGGCGGCTGCTTTCTCGGAGTTCGCTCGCGGGGGACGGATCGTGCGGTGGGGCGGTGCGCACCGTCATGCCTGCGGGGCACGCACGCCCAGGTCCTGTTTGGCTTCGATCGCCCGGCGGAGCGCGCTGAGCGCCCGTCCGGCCACCGGGAGGCCGGTACGGCGGGCGAGGACGGCGCTGCAGAGCAGTGGTGTGATCACCGCGCCACTGCCGCGCACCGTGCCCAGACGGCGGACCACGGCGTCCAGGTGCGTCGCGGCCAGTTCCGGGTCGTCGGCCCGCAACGCCCCCACGGCGCGGGCCTGCAGGGCGACGGTGTACTCCGCCCAGGCTTCGGGGGGCGGAACGGGCACCTCGTCGAGCGCCGCCCCGCCTCGCGTCCCGCCCGACCGACCTTCGCCGGACGCCTCCCGGGCCAGCTCGGCCTGGAGGCCGGACAGCGATGCCTGGCGGACCATGCCGAGGGTGGCGCAGCGCTCGCCCTGGGCGGTCCACCAGTCGGCCGCGGCAGCCCAGTCACCGGACCGGGCCGCCAGGACGGCACGCCGGCCCGCGATGGTCGCGGCCCCGGTGCCCTGCCTCAGGTCGCGCAGCACCCCTTCGGCCTCGTCCATCGCGGAGTCGGCCGCCGCCCGGTCGCCGGACATGTGGCGCACCAGTGCCAGCGCGACGCCGGTGGCCGAGCTCAACAACCGGGAACCGGCGACCTCCTGGTGCAGCCGCTCGCAGTCGGCGAGTGCGGCGGGGACCGGGGTGTCGCCGTTGACCAGGGCCATCGCCAGGTTGGCGTAGACCTCGGTCAGCCCCAGGCAGGTCCCGGTGCCGTCGGCGGCCCGCAGCGCGGAGCGCAGCGCCTGCTCGGCGGCGGGATGGTCACCCGCCCGCAGGGACTGGAGCCCGGCGTACAGGTGCGCCCCGACGCGGGCCTCGGGCTCCGATGAGGCCACCGCGGCGAGGTAGTGCGGATCGTCCGGCACGGTGGGCGCGTCGCCGGTCACATAGGTGCGGGAATACAGCGAGTTGAGGCGAGCGTGGATCCGGGCGGCCGGGGCGGCCCGATCCGGGTCCGACAGCACACGCTCGACGCGTTCGAGGGCGGCCTGCGGCATTCCCTGGCTGCCCAGGGCGTACGCCTCCAGGACATCCAGGTCGTGGCCCCGCGCGCGGTCCGTCTCCGCCAGTGCCCGGGCGCGTCCGGTGTGCGTCAGCGCCAGTTCGGGTCGCCCACGGGAGAGGGCGAAGCGGGCGGCGACGCCGAATGCGGTCACGGCGGACTCGGCGGCCCGGACCGTCCGGTCGGAGCCAGGCTCCACCCCGCGCAACGCGGTGTGCGCCGCCAGCCAGTGCCCGGCCAGCAACTCGGCGACGGCGGGGCGCCGTTCGGCCAGCGGTTCCAGGGAGCGCGCGAGCCTGGTGTGCGCGTCGGCGGTCTCGGACAGCGTCAGCCGCCGCAGCGCCACCTCGGCCACCACCGGGAAGGCGGGCGCCAGGCGGCCCTTGTGGGCGTCGGCGGACTCCACCAGCCCGGCTTCGAGGAGTTCGGCCGCGGCCACGGCGACCCTGTCGGGCGCCATCAGGGTGCCCAGGTCCTCCAGGGACAGGTCCCGGCCGGCGGCGGCGAGCAGCACCAGGAGTTCCCGCGCGTCGGTGTCCAGCTGGTCCAACCGGGCGCCGAGCGCGGCGTGTGCGCTCGGCGGTGCCCAGTCGTCGCCGGGCTGGGCGAAGCGCCGCAGGGCGACCATCTGTTCGATGTAGCGGGGGATGCCGCCGGCTCGCGAGGCGATCTCCTCGGCGGCGGAGCCGGGGGCGGGAGGGGCCGGGTCGTGCCCCGGGGCCCCGGGGCGGGTGGGCCGGGAGCGGGAGTTGTCGGCGGCACACAGGTCTTGCTGCGCCGCAAGCAGCCGGTGGGCCAGCCGCCGCGCGTCGGCGCGGCCGAGCGGCGGCACGGTGAGCCGGTGGTCCCCCCGGCCGACCAGAGCCTCGGGGGCGGAGACCCCGACCAGCAGCACCACGACCGGCCGCCCCGGTGCGGCGGTCAGCTCGTCGAGCAGGTCGGCCAGTGCCCCGGGGGCCCACTCACTGTGCTCGACCACCAGAAGCAGGGGCCGCGAGCCCCGCAGCCGGTCCAGTGCCGCGGTCAGCGCGCGGCCCAGCTCGCCGCGGTCCTGGGCCAGGGCCTGCTCGGCGCGGGTGGTGGCGCCCGTCAGATGCACCGTCACGTCCACCATGTCCCGGCCCTGCCGCGCGGCGTTCTCGATCTCCTCCAGGAACAGACAGCAGGCCAGCAGCCCCAGTCCGGTCCCGGCGGGCGGGCAGCGCAGGACGGCTGTGGCCAGGCCCGTGCACCGCTCGAGAGCCTCGGCGACCAGCCTGGACTTGCCCACTCCGGAGGGACCCGCGACCAGGATGAGGGTCGGGCCGGTGGCAGCGGCGGCCGCGCCGATACGGGCGGTCAGTTCGCCGACCAGGTCGGCCCGTCCGACGGTGCCCGTCCCCGGGGCCGGGGCACCGGCCGGGCCGACGATCCAGGCCGGGACGGACCGGGCGAAGCCCTTGGCCGCGATCGGGTCGATCGCCCGCAGCGGAACATGGTCCTGCAGTTGGAGCCGGGTGGCCAGGTCCACGATCACCCCGTCGTCGGGTGCGTGCTGTTGGAGCCGCGCGGCCCGGTTGAGCACGGAGCCGATGACGAAGCTCGACGTCCGCCCGCTGACCGCGACATGGCCCGAGGCGACCGCGCACCGCACCGGAAGGTCGCTCAGCAGGAGTTCGCCCAGGCCTCGCGCGTACTCGCCGGTGCGGTGCGCGATGGCGGTGGCGGCGGAGACGGCGGTGGCGGCGGCCGACTCGCCGTGCTCCTCGACGCCGAACACGGCGACGACCGCGTCGCCGATGAACTTCTCCACCTTGCCGCCGTACTGCTCCACCAGCGAGCCGACCAGGGAGAAGTAGCCGTCCAGGACGGCCGCCCAGCGGTCGGGTTCGAGCGAGGTGGCCAGGCCGGTGGAGCCGACCACGTCGCAGAAGACGACGGAGACGAAGCGCAGACCGCTGCCGGGAGTGGCGGGTGGGCCGATCTCGGCCCCGCAGGCCATGCAGAAGCGGGCCGCCGACGGGTTGTCGGCACCGCAGCCGGTGCACAGGCCCGCGGTGGTTACGATGGGACCGGTGGGCTTGCTCATGCTGTTCTCCCCGTTCACTGAGCGGCAACCGGGTGGTTCACGACGCTTGCCCCGTCATGAACCACCCGGTCTGTACTACGGCCCAGACGTCACCGGTCCGGGTGGATGGCCCGGCCCGATGCCGATCCCTGGACGAGGGCCGGCACTACCAGAGGTAGCCGCCGCTGGGGTCGGAGACCACCGAGGAGTGGCCCTCCACGTCCGAACCCGCGGCCTCGACCCGGGACTTGACGCTCAGCAGGACGTTGACCTCGTCCTCGGTGAGGGACTTGAGCACCGCCTGCTGGGCGTCGGTGGCGTCGGTCAGGGAGAAGCCGGCCTCGGTCAGCCTGTCGAGCTTGTCTGCCATGGTGATCTCCTCGGTTGACGAACCTGCGCGTGTCACGCACAGGGCTCTGGTTTCCCGGTGCGGCGCACCGGAGTTCAGGGGGCCGGGCCGGGTGTCGGCTCCTCGGCCCGGCCGGCGCCTTCGGCTGCGGCGGACGGCGGATCGGAGTGCGGTACGCCGCCGAGCCGGACGGCGACCACGACGGCGGTGAGCAGGAGAGCGGCGCCCGCCATCAGCAGCAGGTGCCCGAGCCCGGTCCATACGACCAGGGCCGCCGCCAGCGCGGGTGCCAGTACGTTCAGTACGGTCGGCGCGGAATTCATGAGCGCCCATACCCGGCCGGTCAGCCCGACCGGCGTCTCGGAATGCACGATGGTGGGGAAAGTGACGAGAATTCCGGCACTTGCGATGCCCAGAAGGAAAATTACACACAGCCATACGGTGGAGTCAAGGCGTATTTCTTGGACAATGGCGAATCCGATGGCGACGATGATGCAGCCGATCACCAGGACCGCCCCCGCCATGGTGAGGAAAGGCCGCAGCCGCTCCGCGAAATGGCCCATGAGCAGCGAACCCGCGACCCCGCCCAGTCCGACGGCGGACACCATGTAGCCGATGTACGGCGTGCCCATTCCGAGTGCCGGCACGATCAGGGCGGCCATCGAATCGTAAAGGAAGACGACGAACATTAGGCTGCACATGACGAACAGCAGGGAACGCAGAATGCGTGATCCGAAAACGTGCCGGAATCCTTCTCTCAGCTCTTCGAAATAGTGCAGATCCGTATTCCGGGAAGGTGACGACGTCGTGCGCAGGGCGCGGGCGGTGAGCACCCCGACGAGAAACGTGCACGCGTTGGCCGCGAACACGGCCCGGGGAGACATGAAGGCCACCAGCAGACCACCGAACGCCGGTCCGAGGATCTTGACCGCTTGCATCGCGGTCTGCAGCCGCACCGTGGCGGCCCGGACACCGTCGGGCGGCACCGAGACCCGCAGCTGGATCTGGCCCGCGAGCCCCCCGACCGAGCCCAGCGCCGAACGGACCAGCACCAGCCCGGCCGCCCAGTACACCGTGGGGGCGACCACCAGGCCCAGGGTGAGCCCCGCCTGCACGAGATCGGTGAGGACCAGCACCCGCCGCGACTGCCGACGGTCCACCAGCACCGCCAGGAACGGGGTCACCAGCAGCGGCAGCATGCTCGCGGCCACCACCAGCGCCAGGTCGCCCGCACCGCCGTGCCAGACCGTGGTGACGAGCACCAGCAGCGCCACCTGGTCCAGCCAGTCGCCCAGACCGGAGACCACCGCGCTGGTGTACAGCAGCCAGAAGTCATGGCCCGCCGGCGGGCCCGGAACCCGCGCGCGGCTCATCCGGCCACGGCCACCGGGGAGTGCCGGTTGACCCGGCGGAGGACGTCCTCCATCACCTCGATCAGCCCCCTCAGCGAGTGCAGCGCGCTCACACCGAGCAGTTCCTCCTGCGCCGGGTCGAGCGGCAGCCGGTCGATCAGCCGGTGCAC
The DNA here is from genome assembly GCF_040652235.1 of Streptomyces sp. NPDC048277. Classification (NCBI taxonomy): domain Bacteria; kingdom Bacillati; phylum Actinomycetota; class Actinomycetes; order Kitasatosporales; family Streptomycetaceae; genus Streptomyces; species Streptomyces sp. NPDC048277. Next base: position 118,718 of record NZ_JBEZLQ010000003.1, on the reverse strand, counting down.
GTCGTCGCGGTGCTGCACATCCAACTGGGCGTGCCGGGCTATGGTGCGGAACGATTCCTCCGGCAGCCCGGTCCGGACCGCGAGGTCGCCGGCCAGCCCGGGACCGGGCGGGTTCCCCTCCAGCACCGCGATGTGCCCCACGAGCGCCACCGGATGCACATGGCGCACCCAGTAGTACTGCGAGCCGACCAGCGAGGCGATGGCCGCCCCCGGCAGCGTCGTGCGCAGCGCCTCGGGATCACCCCCGGCCACCACGTAGTCGTCGGCCACCCACTGGTCGTGCCCGTACTCCTCACGGATGTGCCTGGCCAGGTAGCGGCCCACCAGATCGGCCACCGGGTCGCCCTGACGGGCCGTGCACCGTTCGACGGCCGCCAGCATCAGCGGCACCGTGGCCCGGATCGTCCCGTGCAGCGCCTTGAGCCACTCCAGGTACACCTGGTCGCTGTGCGGATGGGTCCACATCCGCCGGGACGCTGCGTCCACCGCAGGCATCAGCAGCCCGATCTTCTCGCGCAGCACTCGCGATCTCGTCTGCTCCTCCACCGTCATCCGCCTTCCCCCAGGGCCACGCCCAGTGCCGTCACGGAGTCCGCGGCCCGCCCCGGAAGGCCCGCGATGTCGTACGCCTTCCAGCAGCCGCCGCAGACGTTCTCGAAACGTTCCTCGCGCAGGGCCTCGAAGCCGGGCAGATCGGCCACCGCCCCCGGCCCGAGCTGCCCCACCACCCTCAGCAGCGGGTCGTCCCGGAACCCGGCCAGCGCCTGCCCCACCCCCTCGGGCCGCCGGGTCGGGGCACGCAGCGCGGCCGGCCCGTGACCGGTGATCAGCCCCTCGTTGCAGCAGGGGATCACCACCCCGTCGTAGCGGACCGTGGGCGAGCCGAGCAGGGTGCACGCGGCCAGTGCCCCCACCTCGTGCCGGCTCTGGAGGGCGAAGACCCCCGAGCCCCGCCCGTACCGCAGGGGGGTGATCAGCTTGGTCTCCGCCTCGTCGGCCCAGCGTGGACCGAGCGCCTCTTGCAGCAGCCCCTCGGCCACCCGCGCGCCGCCGCCCGTGTCCAGTTCCTGGACGACGATGCCGCAGCCCGCCCGGCGGGCCGCGCGCAGCGCGCCGACGAACCGACGGCTCGACACACCGCCCTGGTGGAAACCGTCCGTGCTCAGGAAGAGCGTGGAGATCCGCGGCAGCAGCCGCCGTACCCAGCCGGGCGCGGAGCCGCTCTCGCGCGCCCAGTACCCGCTGGTGAAGACGACGGTGTCCAGCCCGGCGTCGGTGAACGCCCCGATCGCGTACGGCAGCGCCCGCTGCTCGGCGAAGGGTTCGCCGCCGGAGACCGCCACCGACCGCAGGCCGGGCAGCGCGACGATGCCGGCGACGACGTCGTGGAACGCCTCCCAGTCGGCGACCCTGCCACCGTCCGCGCGGGCGTCCACGGAGCAGTGGGCGCAGCCGACGGGGCACTGGTCGGTGATGTACAGCAGGACCGACTCACCGCGACGGCGGCGCATCGCCTCGGTGTCGGCCAGCGTGGGGCGGCTGCGCACCGCCCCGGTGTCAGCTTGCGTAGGACGGCTGTTCACGGTCCGCCTCCCATCCCAGGGCCACCAGGCCCCCGTAGCGGCCGGAGCGGCGCTCCGAGAACGCGGTCCCGTCCACCTGCTCGACGATGCGGCGGGCGGCGGCCTCCACCAGCCGGCCGGAGTCGGTGCGCAGGTACTCCGTCACCCGCCGCTCGGCCGCGGCGTCGCCGGACAGCGCCACGCAGTTGCCGCACATGCCCTTGTCGCACGGCCCGTCCGTGAACCGGCTCGCCACGAAGCTGGGTCCGAGCACGCGCAGTGCCCGGTACAGCTCCCGGCGCAGGAACTCCTCGCGCAGCTCGGGCCACGACTGGCGGGACGCGTGGCCGAGGATCAGGTGCTCCGGCATGCGCCGCTCCACCAGGTCCTGGTTGCAGCAGGCGTAGACGGTGCCGTCGTAGGTGACCAGCGGCCAGGTGATCCGGTCGCACGGGTCGACGGGCGCGACCGGAACGCCGGACCAGGGCGTGGCCGTCAGCCCGCCGAGCTGGCGGCCTCGTCCGATCGGACTCAACGTGCCCACCAGGATGGGCACTTGGTCGTCGAACTCACGGCGTACGTCGTCGACCAGACCGTGGAGGTAGGGATCGTCGTCCCCGCGCCCGGTGAGCTGGAAGCTGACCTGCGGCACCATCCGGCGTATCCGGTGCATCGCCCGGAAGACGTCGGCCCGGGCCACCTCGCGCTCGTGGAACTCGTCGAGGCTGGCCGCGAAGTGGTCCACCTCGCGGATCGCCGCGGACACCGGGGACGGCAGCCGACGGTTCTCCCGGGCGAACCACATGCCCGACAGCACGTACGAACGGGCGCCCACGGACCGGGCGGTGCGCGCCAGGTCGGCGACGAGCGCGGCCCGCAGCAGCGCCTCGCCGCCGGACATCAGCAGCAGGTCCGGGCGGGTCTCGCGGTCGAAGGACTCCACGAGCCGGCGGAACGGCGTCTCGGGATGCTGCTCGCTGGTGCTGGAGGAGTCGGTGGAGCAGTGGGCGCAGGACAGCGGGCAGCGGCGGGTCAGGGCCAGGTAGAGGCCGGCGGCGGGCTTGTTGCGGATGGCGCCGATTTCCAGCAGGTGCATGGGGTCACTCCCTTCTCGATGACAGGGCGTTGGCGATCTCCTCGAGCGAGGCGAGCGTCCGCGCGACGCCCGGGTCGTCGGTGCTGGCCAGGTCGGCCACCAGGGTGGTCAGCCGTTCGGCGGCCGCCGCGTGCCGTCCGGCGGGGCCGGGTGGCGGGCCCGCCAGCGCCAGGGCCGCCGCGCACTGGCGCGCCAGCTCCGAGACCAGTTCCAGGCCGGAGGTCGTGCTGCGCGGGCCCAGCACCGGGTCGAGCACCTCCAGAACGCCGAAGACGGACCCGCCGGTGTCCAGTGGCGCGGCGATGATGGCTTTCGGTATCCGGCCGGTGGAGGCCGCGAAGTCCCGGTTGAACTGGGCGTGGTTGTCGAGGTCGTCGGCGATCACCGCCTCCCCGCTCTGGAAGACCCACCCGGCTATGCCGCTGTAGTCGGGGATGGTCCGGCCCACCAGGCTGTCCTCCAGGGGATCGGAGATCGCCTCCAGGACGAGTGCCTCGCCCGCCGCGTCGTGCAGGAAGACCGACGAGGCGGGAGCGCTGAAGATCAGTCGGGCCAGCCGTACGGTCGAGCGCAACACCTCGTCGCGCCGGGACAGCGGAGGGCCGCTGAGGGGGGCGTCATACGCCGGATTCGTCATGGCCGGCTCCTTCGGCGGACGGGGTGGACGTGGTGGACGGGACGGGTGCGGCGGATACGTCGGACCGGGCAGGTCGGCCGGGCGGGTACGGCACGGCGGCAGCGGTGACGGGAGTGCGGGCGCGGGGCAGGCCGGGCACGTCGCTGAAGTTGTCCGAGAGGGCGGCGAGAACGTGCTTGACCTCGCTCACCGGAAGACGCGGATGCTTTCCGAGAATCCGGGCCACGAACCCGGTGACATGCGGGGTCGCGAAGCTGTTCCCGGAGAGGAACGAACGGCCCCCGCCCACCCAGGGGACCTCGATCCCGACACCGGCCGCGAAGAACTCGACCGGGGGCTGCGGACTGACCTCGATGCGCTCCGCGTCGGCGACCTCGTGCGACCCGACGGAAATCACCGAGGGAAAGATCCAGGGATAGCTGCGGACCGGGCTGTTGTGCGCCGAGGCCACGATCGCCACCCGGTTGAAGTACGCCTCGTCGGCGATGTCGTGCAGTGCGGCCTTGAACTCGCCCTTGCGTGAGGAGAGGCTGAGGTTGACGACCTGGAAGCGCTCCGCCACCGCCCAGCGCAGGGCCGTCAGCAGCGCGTTGCCGTCGCCCGCGAGCCGCGGCCCGAGGATCCGTACGCTGGTCAGACCCACGTCCGGCGCGATCCGCCGGATGATCGCCGCGCACGCGGTGCCGTGCCCGGCGGCGTCGCCCTGGTCGTCCGGGGCGATCCGGTACCCCGGCCGGCCGTCGCCCGCGGCGCCCTGCTCGACGCGTTCCACCGTGTACGACCCCTCCAGGGGGCCGATCTCGGGAAGTTCCGGCGCGACCCCGCTGTCGATGACGCAGACCCGGACCTCCGCACCGCGCGACCCGCCCCAGGCCCATTCCCGGTCCACCGCCGTGGAGGCCGCGACGGACGACCGGTCGACGAGTTCGCCGGCGTTCATATGGGCGAATCGGATCGTTGCTCGACGTGACGCTGTAGTGGTCAATGGAGCCTTCCGGTCGCTGGTGGCTCTCTCGGATGACGCGATGCCGAACCGTCGGACTGCCGGACCGTCCCGCCGTCGAACAGCTGAGCGGTGCCCGTGCACCGATTCTGTACGAGGCCTTCGGCCCTCGGACATCCCAGTTGTCTGGGGTGCTTTCCAGCAGGTCCTGCCCCTCGCGGCACGGAAACTGACAGTTCTCTGCACCGTCCGTCCCCTCCCGGAACGCCGCAACGGGCAACACTCGACATCCGCTGGTGAAGTGGTCTGGCCGAGAGGAACCATGGGCCGCAGGAGCAGATGGAGTCAGGCAGCGGAGGGGCGGAGTGTTGGCTGTTCCGCCGCCGGAACGTCCGCGCCTGGATTTGGGTGCGGTCAGCCGCGCGCGGCCGCCGCGTGCTTCGCCAGCAGGCCGATGATGTCTGCCTGGTGGTCCGTCAGGTAGAAGTGTCCACCCTCGAAGACCTTGAACTCGAACGGCCCTTCCGTGTGGTCGGCCCACATCTTGGCCTCGTCCGGGGTGACCTTGGGGTCGTCGTTGCCCACCACGCACGTAATGGGGCAGCTCAGTTTCGGGCCGGGCTCGTACCGGTACGTCTCGGCGGCCTCGTAGTCCGCGCGGATCACGGGGAGCGCCATCCGCAGGATTTCGGGTTCGTCCAGGAGCCTCGCGTCGGTGCCGTTGAGGCTGCGCATCTCGTCGATGAGGCCCGCGTCGTCGCGCTGGTGCACCTTCTCGTCGCGTTTGGCGGACGGGGCGCGCCGCGCGGAGACGATGAGGCCCGCCAGGACGACGCCGTGGTCACGCTCCAGCCGGCGCGCGACCTCGAAGCCGACAGTGGCGCCCATGCTGTGTCCGAAGAACAGCAACGGCCGGTCCGTCCAGGGCAGCAGCTCCGGCACGATCTTGTCCGCGAGCGCCGCGATGCTCGTCAGACACGGTTCCGTGCGCCGGTCCTGACGGCCCGGGTACTGCAGGGTCAGCGTGTCCACGGAGGCCGGCATGGCTGCGGAGAGCGGATAGTAGAAGCTGGCGGAACCGCCCGCGTGCGGCAGGCTGACCAGCCTGACGTCGCTGTCCGGACGCGGGTGGAAGCGGCGTATCCACGGGTTGCCCTGCTCGGTCGGCGTGACCATGTCGTGGGTGATTCCTTCCGCGGGCGTACCGGGGGGCGTACGGGGACGGTCTGCCACGACAGTCTCACCCCTGCGAGGAGGTCCCTCACACCCCTACCACCCCCTGGAGTACCTCAGGAGAGGTCGATCCAGACCTTCCCCGACGCGCTGGACGCCGCGACGAACGCCGCCTGCGCGTCCTCCAGGGGGTAGCTGTCGCTGACCACCGCGCCGAGCCGGGTCTTCGTGTCCGAGCCGAGCGCGGCGACGGTGGCGGCGAAGTCCCCCGGGTGGTCGTAGATCATGCTGCCGATGAGCGTGATCTGCCCCGCCACCACGTCACGGGGGGAGACACCGAGCGGCTCGGTGTTCATCCCGATCAGTACGGCGGTGCCATGCCGCGCGAGCCGCCGCAGGCCCTGTGCAACGACCCCGGGGGCTCCGGAGGTCTCGAAGAAGTAGGGCAGCCGGTCCCTGTCCGGGGGCAGGGGCGTCGCCCCCAGCGCACGGGCGCGGGCCAGCCGGGCCCGGTTGGGCTCCTGGACGAAGACCGTCACACCGTGCTCGACAAGGGCCTGGCACAGCAGCAGGCCCTGGGAGCCGGCACCGCTCACCAGGCAGCTCTGCCCCGCTGCGATGCCCGAGCGGCGCATTGCCGCCCGCGCCACGGTCGCGGGTTCCACGCAGACCAGGTCCTCAGGTGGCAGGCCCGGGGGGACCGGCCACACGAACGCGGCCGGCACCACCACGTACTCGCTCAGTAGTCCGGGGACGGTCAAACCGACCGCGGCCCGGCTGTCGCAGGCCGAAGTCCTTCCGGCCAGGCAGGCATCGCAGGCCAGACAGCAGTAGTCCGGTTCGATGACCACGTCCTGACCGGCCCGGGGACCGCCGACCTCGGCGCCGACCGCGACGATGCGGCCGGTTCCCTCGTGGCCGAGGATCCAGGGGAGGTACGGTACCGGTCTGCGGCCCGCGTACACCGCGAGGTCGGAGCCGCACAGCCCCGTGCCGCGCATGCGGACGAGGACATCCCCGGGGCCGCAGGACGGCTCCGGCACGGACACCACGGACAGCGCGCCGGGTCCGGTCAGCGCAACTGCCCTCAAAGCAACGCCTGCCGTCCATGGACACGGGTTCGCAGCATCATCCGAAAAGCCTGCCACACGTGACACGTGGGACGGTAGACCGTATCGGTGCGCATGTTGAACAACACCCTCTCTCCTGCCGTGAATTCGGATTTGTGCGCGCTTTCCGTGGCGTGGAGGAAGGAAAGCAGCGCCTGCCGAAGGGCATTTTCGGCTTTCCAGGCGCGATCCAATCCGGCTCCTTTCCGTTGTGCTGCCGTCGCGGACAGTGCGATACAGGGGGTGTTGAGGGGGGTTCTGAGGGGTGGTGCCGTGCTCGGCCGTTGTGGTTCGCTGGCGCCGGAAGGCACGGATTCAGTGAATTCTGCGACAGATTGACGGTCAAGATGACAGAAACGCGGCACGACCACTTTCCCATCTTCGATCTCGAGTCGATCGCCGACGAGCGCAACAAAAACCTGCCGCCCCGGCAGGTCATGATGAACGGTGCGCCGGTGTGGTTGGTGGCCCGCTACGACGAGGTGCGGGAATGCCTCGCGCACTCCGCGCTGAGCCCCGCCCCCGCGTACGCCGCGGAACACGGCCAGGAATCCCCGTTGAGCGGCCTTTTCATCGACACCGTGTTCGGCAACAACCCGCCCGAACACACCCGGCTGCGCCGCATGCTCACCAAGGAGTTCAACGCCGCCAGGGTCGAGTCGCTGCGTCCCCGGGTGCAGGAGATCCTCGACGGACTGCTGGACGAGATCGCCCCGGACGGCCACGCGGACCTGGTGCCCACCCTGTCCATCCCGCTGCCCACCCTGGTCATCTGCGATCTGCTCGGTATCCCGGCGGCCGATCGGCACGAGTTCCACCAGTGGGCCCAGGCGATGATCGCCTCCGGGTTCGACGAGTCGGCCATCGCGGCGTCCCGCGTTGCCGCACAGCAACTCTGGCACTACATCGAGCAGTTGACCGAACGTAAGCGACACGCCCCCGAAGGCGACCTGATCAGCGACCTGGTCTCCGCGAACGACGAGGACCGGCTCAGCCAGCGGGAACTGGTGGCCACCGCCCGGGTTCTGCTGGTCGCCGGCTACGAGCTGACCAGCGGCATGCTCAGCAACGCGGTGTTCGCTCTGCTGACCCACCCGCAGCAGCAGGAACTGCTGCGCCGCGATCCCGACCTGGTGGTGCGTAGCATCGACGAACTGCTGCGATACGACGGTCCCGGTATGTTCAACGTCCGGTTCGCCAACGAGGACGTGCAGATCGGACCGGCGCTGATCCGCGCCGGCGAGCAGGTGCTGATGGACTTGCAGGCGGCCAGCCGCGATCCCGCGCTGTTCGTCGATGCCGAGCGCCTCGACCTCACTCGCAACGCCACCGCGCACCTGCAGTTCGGGCACGGCATTCACTACTGCGTCGGCGCACCACTGGCCCGGCTGGAGGGGCAACTCGTGATCACCACGCTGTTGCGCCGCTTCCCGGACCTGCACCTCGGCTGTCCGGTGGAACAGGTCAGCCGCACCAAGAACAACTTCCTGAGTTCACTGGCCGGCCTCCCGGTTCGGTGGACCCCGCCATCGCAACCGGGGAACGCACATGACTGACGGTAGCCCGCAGCCGACCGAGATCGACGTGACCGCGCTGGGCGAGGCCCTGGCCCGGTACGCGCCGCTGGTGTTGCGCATCACCGCGACCCCCGGGGTGAGCATCGCGGTGACCGACCGGGCCGGCAACTCGCACGTGTCCGCCTACGGCATGGCCAACCTCGCGGACGCTACACGGATGCGGCCGGAGTCCGTGTTCCACCTCGGATCGATCTCCAAGCTCTATGTGTCCGCCGCGGTGGTGCAACTCGCCGAACGCGGCCTGCTCGATCTGCACCGACCGGTGAACCACTACCTGGACGAGTTCACCGTGCGCAACCCGCTGGGCTCCCGGGACATCACCGCCTACGACCTGCTGACCCACCAGAGCGGACTGGGCACCAGCAGTGCCTTCGACGCCACACTGGGCACGCCGGGATCACTGGCCAAGCATCTGGCAGACGGGTACGGCACGGCCGAAGGCATCGAGTACGGGCAGTCCGGCGCCCGCTGGACGGCCCCGGTCGGCGCGCGGTTCCAGTACACCACCTTCGGCATGGCCACCCTGGGCCACCTCGTCGAAGTCACCAACAAGGCCGGGTTGTCCTTCGCCGACTACGTGGCCGGCGAGATCATCGAGCCGCTGGGTATGACCGCGGCAGCCATCCCGGACCTGCCCGCGCCCGGCCATGTGCCCGCCGCGCTGCTGGACGCACGCGCCACCGGCTACGCGCGGTTCGGGCGCTGGTGTGTCCCCACCCCCGAGGTGCACACACCGCTGTACCCGGCGGGGGGCATGCTGGGCACGGCGGCGAGCCACAACCGGTTCTTGTGCTCGCTGATGCTCGGGGGCCGTCTCGACGGGAACCAGATCCTGCGCCCGGAGTCCGTGCGGGCCATGGTGACACCGCAGAACCCCGCCCAATTCCCCGGCGGTGACCACGGCATCGGACTGGGCATGGAACTGCGCCAGCTCGGTCGGCCCGACTTCTTCTTCGGCCATGCCGGGGCGTATCCGTTCGGCTGGTGGAGTTTTTCCCGGGTCTATCCCGGTCTCGGGTTCGCTGTCACCGTGCTGAGCAACGCCTGGGACATGGCGCGGTTCTTCAACCCGGTCGACCGCTCCGCGTCCGGTCTGATCACCGAGTTCGTCGCGAACTGGGTGGCCACCGGCGGCGGTTCGGCCGGCCGGTCGACGCTGGGCTGGGACGAGCAGGCCGCCTACGCGATGGGACTGCTGATGGGGGAGCGGCTGCGCGGCCTGTTCAACATCGCCGAACCGCTCGGTCCGGCGGTGACCGACCGGATGGTGGCGGGCGCGCGCCTGATCCCGGCCGAGGGATACGGCGAAACCTGGTCGGCCGACGGGTTCGCCGAGGGCGTGCGCGCGCTGGACGGGTTCGAGCCGTCGGCGGAGCGGATCCGCGCATTCCTGTCATCCCCGGAGTGCCTGGCGTCCGCGCCCGATCTGGACCTGCACGCCCTGGAGTTCGGCGCGAGTCACGCGGAGTGGCCGATGCCCATGTCGTTCTGGGCGGATCGGGTCGAGCAGAACCGCGCCCTGTACGGCCATCTCGACCAGCTTGGCTTCTGACCTCGCGTGCGCGCGACGGCGCTGACCCCCGCGCTCCGCGGGCACCCCGGACAGGGCATGACGTCATCCCTGCTGTTCGCTCGGGACCCGGAAGCGGTTGATGGCCTCGATGTGCCGGGAACGCATTTCCTCGTCGCGCACGCCCAGGCCCTCCTCGGGGGCCAGGCAGAGGACGCCGACCTTGCCCTGGTGGAGACCGCGGTGGACGTCGTAGGTGGCCTGGCCGGTGTCTTCGAGAGGGTAGACCTTGGAGAGAGTGGGGTGGATCCTGCCTTTGGCGATCAGCCGGTTGGCCTCCCAGGCCTCGCGGTAGTTGGCGAAGTGCGAGCCGATGATCCGCTTCAGCGACATCCAGAGGTAGCGGTTGTCGTAGGTGTGCTCGTAGCCGGAGGTGGAGGCACAGGTGACGATGGTCCCGCCCTTGCGGGCGACGTAGACGGAGGCGCCGAAGGTCTCCCGGCCGGGATGCTCGAAGACGATGTCGACATCCTCGCCGCCGGTCAGTTCACGGATGCGCCTGCCGAAACGCTTCCACTCACCGGGGTTCTGGGTGTGGGCGTCCTTCCAGAAGCGGTAGTCCTCGGCCGAGCGGTCGATGATCAGCTCGGCGCCCATGCTGCGGCAGACGGCGGCCTTGCGCTCGCTGGAGACGACGCAGACGGGGGTGGCGCCGCCGGCAAGCGCCAACTGGGTGGCGTAGGAACCCAGGCCGCCGGAGGCACCCCAGATCAGCACGTTGTCGCCCTGCTTCATCCGGGCACCGTTGCGGGAGACGAGCTGGCGGTAGGCGGTGGAGTTGACCAGGCCGGGAGCGGCGGCCTCCTCCCACGACAGATGGCCCGGCTTGGGCATCAGCTGGTTGGACTTGACGAGCGAGATCTCCGCGAGGCCTCCGAAGTTGGTCTCGAAGCCCCAGATGCGCTGCTCGGGGTCGAGCATGGTGTCGTTGTGACCGTCGGCGGACTCCAACTCCACCGACAGGCAGTGGGCGACGACCTCGTCACCGGGCTTCCAGGAGTTCACCCCGGGGCCCGTGCGCACTACCACCCCCGCCAAGTCGGAGCCGATGATGTGGTAGGGCAGGTCATGGCGCTTGGCCAGCGGGGACAGCCTGCCGTAGCGTTCGAGGAAGCCGAAGGTCGGCAGCGGCTCGAAGATGGCCGACCACACGGTGTTGTAGTTGACCGAGGAAGCCATGACGGCCACGAGGGCCTCGCCCGGGCCTGGTGAGGGAACCGGTACTTCCTCAAGGTGCAGCGACTTCCTCGGATCCTTCTCGGCCGAGGCCATGCCTTCGAAGATTCCGGTCTCGTCCTTCCGGATGACGATACCGCGAGCGAATTCGGGAAGACGTACACCGAGCCAGTCCTGCCGGGAAACGCCTTCGGTGAGGATTGCGCTGGTCAATTCGTTCACGTCGGGAACCCTAGAGTGGCACTGCCGTCATGTGAACCCCAGTTCCATTGGCCACTTAAGGGGGTACCCCCCTGCAATGTGGAGCGGCCCAGCCTCAATACCGGGATTCCCTCGGTGATATTGCTGACGACGGCCGCGGGGCAGACGCCCGGCCGGAGTCTCCAGCCGGGCGCCTGCCCTGGACCATCGGGTGCCGGCGACCGGACGGTTACGCCCGAGGCCGCGCCGTCATACCGTGCGGACTACTGGAACTGCTCCCAGGGGCCGATGCCGTCGGCGCGGGCGCGCAGCATGCCGTACTGGTCACCGGTGTAACCGAGTTCCGCCGACACGTACTTCCCGTTGCTCGACGAACGGATCGCATAGCCGCTGCCGGTGGGCTCGAAGGTGAACTGCTCCCAGGGGCCGATGCCGTCGGCGCGGGCGCGCAGCATGCCGTAGTCGTCGCCGCTGTAACCGAGCTCCGCGGATACGTACTTCCCGCTGTTCGACGAACGGATGGCGTAGGTGTTGGTCACGTCGTTGCGGCAGATGTCGAACTGCTCCCAGGGGCCGATGGCATCGGCGCGGGCGCGCAGCATGCCGTAGTCGTCGCCGCTGTAACCGAGCTCCGCGGACACGTACTTCCCGCTGTTCACCGAGTGGATTGAGGTGCCGGTGGTGACGCAGTCGGTCTCGTTCGGCTCCGCCGCCCCGAGGTCGTCGGCCAGGTAGCTGTCGTACGCCTGCAGTGTGTCCACGGCCTGGCCGAGCGTGGGGGTGCTGGACACCGGGACGGTGTTCCAGGTCAGCTCCCGCTGGTGTCCGTGCCGCCAGCCACGGGTGTGGACGGCGTCGGTGCGGGCGTTGTCACTGTTGGGATCCTTCGCGTCGACGTTCTGGCCGCTGTCCAGGTAGGACTGCAGGGCGTAGGCGCCCCAGTCCTCCCTGTTGCCCCAGGAGAATGCCTGCTGGTTGCGGAGGGGGTAGGAGAGGTTCTCCATGACGACCGGACCCGCGTCGCCGCCCTCGTAGGCCATGACCTTGCGCTTCTGCGGGTTGTAGAGGACGAACTTGCTCTTGTCGCCGACCTGTTCCCACTGGCAGTACGGGTTGGTGGGGTTGTTCTGCTGCAGCCAGACCGAGTCGTCCCACTGGCTGGCGCACAGCATACGGTCGGGCCAGTTGCCGTTGACGATGAGCACCGGCGTGCTGATCGTCACGGTGGAGTCATCCGCGAAGGCGGGAGTTGACGGAAGGACAGCCAGAGAGGCCGCGGCCAGGGCGACGACCGCGGCGGCGGCACGAGTGGCCTTCAGCACCGACGAGAGTCGTTGGGTGATGCTTGGCATGAGTTGTGGGGAGTCCTCTGCTGTTGGGGCCCCGCCGCCCGTCCCGAGGGCAGGCGTGAGGGACCGATACGGACGGGATGCAACTCGCGGCCTTCGCCGCTTCCCGGGGCGAGGTGTCACGTCGGTCCACACCGACGCCGCCCCGGCTGCACGGCATGAGCACATCACTCATCCGGGCACAGGGACCAGGAAGGAGAGCCGGACGAACTACCGGAAGACCTACCGGAAGAACCCTCGGACACCGCCCTGCCGCTGCCGCGGCAGGCCGTCCCGCGGGCGATCGGCTTGGACGAATTCACCCTGCGCCGCCAGCATTACGCCATGATCACCCTCGTGGATCAGACCGTGGTGAGGCGAAGAAGATTTCGCAGTTGGTCGATGATCCCGGGTATCTGGGAGACCGTGCGGGCGGCGCCGAAAACGATGTGGTCCGGGCGGACGAGGAGGGCGCGCGCTTTGATCGACCGCAGATACGTGTAATAGGTTCCATCGGTGTCGACCGGGCCGGTGGAATCCGTGCCGGAAGGAGCGAGCACGACGATGCGGGCATTGATCGCGGCGAGGAATACGCGGTCGGATTCGCTGAGTGCCGGGACCGGGTCGACGGTGCTGAGGAGGACGAAGCCATGCCCTACGACCTCGTCGAACAGGTCGGTGACGGAGCCGACGGTGACTCGCCCCTGCGGCACCGGCTCCCCGACCGGTGAGGGGGAAGTACCGTTGAGCGCGCGCTGGAGCACACCGGTGCGGAGCGGGATCGGGGCGGGGGCGCCGGACCGGGTACCGGGCAAAAGGGTGGCATCGCGGCCGGCGGCGGCCGTTTCGTCGGTGACACAGACGATGCGCCCGAGGGCGACGGCGGTCTCAACGGTCGCCCGGACATGCGGAAGCCGTTCCTCCATGTAGGCGTCCAGCAGAGTGTCGGAGGCGACGCCGCGGAGCACCAGGTCGAGTTTCCATGCCAGGTTCACGACGTCCCGGACACCGGAGCACATCCCCTGCCCGGTGAACGGCGGCATGGAATGGGCGGCGTCGCCGGCCAGCAGCACGCGGCCGCGGCGCCATCGGTCTGCCCATGACGCCCGGAATCGGTACACGGCCTGCCGTTCCAGGGTGGCGTTGTCCGGTCGGACGTCGAAGGCCTTCAACAGGCGCCAGGCGGTTTCGGCACGGTCGAGGTCGTCGATGTCCTCCCCGGGCAACCGCATGAACTCCCACCGCCGACGGCCGGGCCCGCTGGCGACGACGGTGGTGGGGCGGACGGGGTCGCAGATCTGCATGTTGGTGGGGGAGAACGTCCGCTGTTCGGCGAGGACGACATCGCAGAGCAACCAGTCGTAGGAGAAACCGAGATCGGTGACGCCGACTCCCATCCGCCGTCGTACGGTGCTGTTGGCGCCGTCGCACCCGACGACCCAGGAGCCGACGACGGTGGCGGTTCCGTCGGCGTCGGTGTAGGTGACCTCGCCGTCCTCGGTGACATCGGTGACGGTGCAGCCCGCCCGGACCTCGATGCCGGGCAGCGAAGCGGCACGGTCGCGCAGCACGGCCTCCAGCGTGGGCTGGTGCATGGTGGTGACGTCGGGCCAGCCGTGTCGGCCGGTGTCGGCGAAGTCGACGCCGATCAGGGTACGACCCTCGGCGTTGCGCCAGTCGTAGCCGTCGGCGGCTTCGCCGATCCGGGTGAACGCCGCGCCGACGCCGACGCGGGCGAAGCAGCGCGCGGTCTCCCCGTCGAAGCTGGTGGCACGCGGCAGTTGATAGGGCCGGAGCCGGCGCTCCAGCACGACCACCCGCCGGCCGGCGTCGGCCAGGAGGAGCGCCAGGGTCTGGCCGATCGGTCCGCAGCCGACGATCACCACGTCGGTGTCCACGCTCCGGTCCGGCACCGGAGTCAGCCGGCGGCCAGGTCGAGCAGCGCCTGCGCGGCCAGCCGGTAGCCGACAGTGCCCAGCCCGAAGATCACGCCGGACGACACCGGCCCGATCACCGACACGTGCCGGAACTGTTCCCGCGCCCACACATTCGAGATGTGCACCTCGATCCAGGGGCGTGGATATGCGGCCAGTGCGTCCCGCAGGCTCCAGCCGGCCATCATCAATGCCCCCGGATTGACAATGGCACCGACCGTGTCCGGATTCTCGTTGATGGTCCGCACCAGATCGCCCTCGGAGTCGGACTGGTGCGACAGCACCTTCCAACCGCGCCCGGAAACGACCTCGGCCACCGCGTCCTCGATGTCCGCCAGCGTGTCCGTGCCGTACACCTCGGGCTCCCGGCGGCCGAGAATACCCAGGTTGGGGCCATTCAGCAGAAGTAATTCGCGCACTCGGCGAACGTATCACCAGGCTGCCCGGAAATTGTCCGGCCCGCATCGCCTAGGGGGTCGTACGGGTGTGGCTAAGGGGGCATGACGAGATGTTTTCGACCTGGTTATCGTGCGGGCCGAGGATCGTTGAAGGAGGGCTGGCGAACAATGCTGGACAATGGGCTCGACCTGAATTTTCCGGCGTGGCCGCAGTACGACGACACCGAACGCGCCGGGCTTGTCCGTGCCCTGGAGCAGGGGCAGTGGTGGCGTATCGGCGGCAGTGAGGTGGACGAGTTCGAGCGCGAGTTCGCCGACTTCCACGGTGCCCCGCACACGCTGGCCGTGACGACCGGCACGCATGCCCTGGAACTGGCACTGCAGGTGCTCGGTGTCGGCCCCGGCACGGAGGTCATCGTGCCGGCGTTCACCTTCATCTCGTCGTCGCAGGCCGCGCAGCGACTGGGGGCGGTGGCCGTCCCGGTGGACGTCGACCTGAGCACCTACTGTCTGGACCCGGCGGCGGTGGAGGCGGCGATCACGCCGCGCACCGCGGCGATCATGCCGGTGCA
The DNA here is from genome assembly GCF_040652235.1 of Streptomyces sp. NPDC048277. Classification (NCBI taxonomy): domain Bacteria; kingdom Bacillati; phylum Actinomycetota; class Actinomycetes; order Kitasatosporales; family Streptomycetaceae; genus Streptomyces; species Streptomyces sp. NPDC048277. The sequence continues at coordinate 103,442 of NZ_JBEZLQ010000003.1, read as the reverse complement.
CATGGCCGGCCAGATGTGCGACATGGACGCCCTCGGCAAGTTGTCGGCGGCCTCCGGCGTGCCGTTGCTGCACGACGCGGCGCACGCGCACGGTGGGCGGTGGCGCAACCAGGGTGTGTCGGCGCTGGGATCGATGGCGGCGTTCAGCTTCCAGAACGGCAAGCTGATGACCTCGGGCGAGGGCGGCGCGGTGACCTTCCCGGACGCCGAGCAGTACGAGACGGCGTTTCTCCGGCACAGCTGTGGTCGTCCCCGCACGGACCGCACCTACCAGCACCAGACCTCGGGCTCGAACTTCCGGATGAACGAGTTCTCCGCGAGCGTCCTGCGCGCCCAGCTGGCCCGTCTCGGCGGCCAGATCGACACCCGTGAGCGGCGCTGGCCGGTGCTGGCCGAGCAACTGGCGCGGATTCCGGGCGTGCTGCCGCAGGCCACCGACGACCGGTGCACCCGAAACCCGCACTACATGGCCATGTTCCGGGTTCCCGGCATCTCCGAGCAGCGGCGCAACGAACTGGTCGACGCGCTCGTCGCCCGCGGCCTGCCGGCCTTCGCGGCGTTCCGGGCGATCCATCGCACCAAGGCGTTCTGGGAGACCGGAGCGCCCGACGAGTCGGTCGAGGCGATCGCCCGCCGGTGCCCGAACAGCGAGGCGCTGTCCGTCGACTGCGTCTGGCTGCATCACCGGACCCTGCTCGGCGAGGAGGAGCAGATGCACGCCATCGCCGCTGTTGTCTCCGACGCCCTGGCGGCGCTGTGATGCTCCGGCTCGCGATGGTCGGCTTCGGCTGGGCGGCCCGCTCGATCTGGTTGCCGCGACTGCGACAGCAGCCGGACCTGGCGGTGACCGCGGTCGTGGACCCGGATCCGGCGGCACGCGCGGCGGCCGAGAACGACGGCGTCGCAACGGTGCTCGACCGTCACGACGACTTGTCCGCCACCGACGTCGACCTGGCGATCGTCGCGGTGCCCAACCACGCTCACTGCACGGTGGCGGCCACGTTGCTGCGCCGCGGCATCCCCGTCTTCCTGGAGAAGCCGGTCTGTCTGACCGGGACGGAGGCCGAGGAGCTGGCGTCGGCGGAGAAGGAAGGCGGCGCCGTTCTGATCGCCGGCAGCGCCGCCCGGTATCGCGTGGACGTGCTGGCACTGGGCCGGGTGGCCGCGGACATCGGCCCGATTCGGCACGTCCGCCTGGACTGGGTGCGTGCCAGCGGAGTGCCCGGCACCGGGTGGTTCACCCGACAGGAACTGTCGGGCGGCGGCGCGCTGGTCGATCTCGGCTGGCATCTTCTCGACGTGCTGCTGGCCGTGCTGGGCCCCGTGGCGTTCGACGACGTGGTGGGCACGATCGGCCGGGACTTCGTGGACCGGCGGTCGGCGCAGGCGGCCTGGAAGGACGGGGCCACCACGGGCGCGACCGCGGACGTCGAGGACACGGTGCGCGGCTTCCTGGTCACCGCCGACGGCATGTCGGTCGCGCTGCATGCGAGCTGGGCGTCCCACGCCACCCATGACCTGACGGTGATCGAGCTGCACGGGCACGCCGGCACGGCCACGTTGACCTGCACCTTCGGCTTCAGCCCGAATCGGGTCGGCGATCCGGTGCTGACCCTGACCCGGGACGGCGCGACCAGCACGGTGCCGCTCGCGGCGGAGCCCGTCGGCGCCGAGTACGACCGGCAGGTGGCCGCGCTCACCCCGCTCCTCGCGGATCCGGCGAGCAGGGGCCGGGCCATGGACGACGCGCGCTGGACGGTGCGCGTGATCGAACGGGTCTACGCGTCGGCACAGGGCAGGGCAGCATGCGCGGTGGCCTGACTCCGTTGCCCACCAAGGCGATCGTGTTCGACCTGGACGGCGTGCTGGTGGACAGCTTCGGCGTGATGCGGCAGGCGTTCACGGTGGCCTACCGCGAGGTGGTCGGTCCTGGTGAGCCGCCGTTCGCCGAGTACAGCAAGCACCTCGGACGCTTCTTCCCGGACATCATGCGGATCATGGGGTTGCCGCTGGCGATGCAGGAGCCGTTCGTGCGGGAGAGCTACCGGCTGGCCGACCAGGTCAGGATGTTCGACGGCGTGCCGGACCTGCTGCACTCGCTGCGGGCCGGCGGGTTCGGCCTGGCGGTGGCGACCGGCAAGAGCGGGCCGCGGGCCAGATCCCTGCTGGACGGGCTCGGCGTGCTGGAGCTGTTCGATCACGTGCTCGGTTCGGACGAGGTGGCGAACGCCAAACCGGCGCCGGACATCGTGTTGCGGGCGATGGAACTGCTAGGCGTCGGCCCGGACGAGACGATGATGATCGGCGACGCGGTGACCGACCTGGCCAGCGCCCGGGCCGCGGGCGTCGCGGCCGTCGCGGCGCTGTGGGGCGAGAGCGATCCGGCCGGTCTGCTGGCCGCCGAACCGGACGCGATCCTGCATGCGCCCGGTGAGCTGCTGGCGCTGTGCCGGGGTGGTTCCCTTGCGTGACGGGACGGCCGAGCGCGTCGCCGTCGACCTCGGTGACCGTTCGTACGACGTACACATCGGTCCCGGCGTGCGCTACCTGCTGCCGGACATCGTCGCCGGCACCGGCGCGCGCCGGGTGGCGGTGGTGTCGGCGCGGCCGCCGGACTGGGTGCCCGACTGCGGTCGGCCGACGTTGCGACTCGATGCCCTGGACGGTGAGCGTCACAAGACGCTCGCCGAGGTGGAGCGACTGTGCCGTCGGTTCGCCGAGTTCGGTCTGACCAGGTCGGATGTGATTGTCTCGTGCGGCGGCGGCACCACGACCGATGTGGTCGGTCTGGCCGCGGCGGTCTACCACCGCGGCACGCCCGTCATCCACCTGCCGACCTCGCTGCTGGCCCAGGTGGACGCGAGCGTCGGCGGGAAGACGGCGGTCAACCTGCCCGCCGGCAAGAACCTGGTCGGCGCGTTCTGGCAGCCGGCCGCGGTGCTGTGCGACAGCGAGTTCCTCGACACGCTGCCGCCACGGGAACTGCTCAACGGCTATGGAGAGATCGCCCGCTGCCACTTCATCGGCGCCGACGACCTGCTCGGACTGCCGCTGCCGGACCAGATCGTGGCGGGCGTGCGGTTGAAGGCGTCCCTGGTGGCGGCCGACGAACGCGACGGCGGCTTGCGCCACTTGCTCAACTACGGCCACACCCTGGGCCACGCGATCGAACGGGCGACGGACTTCGAGGTGCGCCACGGCGAGGCCGTCGCGATCGGCACGGTGTTCGCGGGCCTGCTGGCCGGCGCACTGGGACGGATCCCGCCCGATCGGGTGGCCGAGCACGAGGTCGTGGTCAGCCACTACGGCCTGCCGACCGGACTGCCGGCCGGCGTGGACGATGCCGCGCTGGTGGACCTGATGCGGCTCGACAAGAAGGCGACCGTGGGCCTGGCGTTCGTGCTGGACGGCCCGAACGGAGCGGAGCTGGTGCGAGGCGTGCCCGAACGGGCGGTCGCCGACACGCTGGCCGCGATGCCACGCGCCGAAAAGTAGTCGAAACACGGCGGCGAGTTCCGGCAGGGCATTGGCAGGTCTTTTTCAAGGCGCAGGCCGGAAGGCTTTCTGCCCCCGAGAATCGCGCCTGAGCTGTGTATTTTCACGAACAGGGGGTGTGAGGGGGGAAATGAGGGGTGGCTGTATTCGTGTTTTCCATAGTTAGCATCTAGGAGCCAGTCGAAGTTCCGGCCGACCTCGCCCTTGAATGTCAAGCACGAAGAGAAGTGTGGGTGGCATGCTGCGCGCCGAATTGATTCGTCCTCTCCATGAACTCCTGCGGGAACAGAGCGCTCGATTCGGCGACAAGATCGCCTTCAGGGACGCCCACCGGGCGGTCGGCTACGCCGAACTGGAGGCGCGCACCCGTCGGCTGGCCGGACACCTCGCACAGGCGAGGCTGCGGCCCGGCGACCGGATGGCGATGCTGCTGGGCAACCGCGTGGAGATGGTGGAGAGCTACTTCGCCGTGGTCCGCGCCTGCGGCGTCGGCGTGCCGATCAACCCCCGGGTGTCCGCGGCCGAGCTGGAGCACATCCTCACCGACAGCGGCGCCACCGTGATCGTCACCGACCACGCCCATCTCGCCCAGCTCCCCTCGCTGCGCCACCCGCTGACCGTCCTCGTCGTGGGCGATGAGCCCACGCCGCCCGGCTGCCTTTCGTACGAGCGGTTCGCCACCACGGAACCGGCCGCCCCGGCCCCGGACGACCACGGCCTGGACGACATAGCGTGGATGCTCTACACCTCGGGCACCACCGGCAGGCCCAAGGGCGTGCTGACCACGCAGCGCAACTGCCTCTGGTCGGTTGCCGCCTCGTACGTGCCCGCGCTCGGCCTGACCGATACCGACCGCGTGCTGTGGCCGCTGCCGCTGTTCCACAGCCTCGCGCACATCGCCTGTGTGCTCGCGGTGACCGCCGTCGGCGCGACCGCCCGCATCACCGACGGCCTGTCCGTGGCGGACGTGCTGGACGTGTGGCGGGCCGAGGAATCCACCGTCATCGCCGGTGTGCCGACGCTGTACCACTACCTCGCGCGCGCCGCCAGGACCCCGGGATTCACCGCGCCGCCGGTCCGGGTCGGCCTGGTCGGCGGCGCGGTGACCACGGCCGCGCTGCGCCGGTCGTTCGAGGACGCCTTCGGCACCGCGCTGATCGACGCCTACGGCAGTACCGAGACCGCCGGCTCGATCGCCATCAACTGGCCGACCGGGGCCCGCGCGGAGGGCTCGTGCGGGCTGCCCGTGCCAGGGCTGGCGGTGCGCCTGGTGGACCACACGTCAGGGCAGGACGTGGCCGACGGCGCGGAGGGCGAGGTCTGGGTCCGCGGTCCGAACGTGATGGTGGGGTACCACAACCAGCCCGCTGCCACCGCGCAGGCGCTGGCCGGAGGCTGGTACCACACCGGCGATCTGGCCCGCCGCGACCAGGCCGGCTACCTCACCATCACCGGCCGGATCAAGGAGTTGATCATCCGGGCCGGTGAGAACATCCACCCGGGCGAGGTGGAGGAGGTGATACGGCGGGCGCCGGGCGTGGCGGACGCCGCCGTCGCCGGCAAGCCGCACGACGTGTTCGGCGAGGTGCCGGTGGCGTTCGTGGTGCCAGGTCCGAACGGCTTCGATCCGGCGCGGGTGCTGTCGCTGTGCCGGGAGCAGTTGGCGTACTTCAAGGTGCCCGAGGAGCTCTACGAGATCCAGCAGCTCCCGCGCACCGCGTCCGGCAAGGTCACCCGGCGCAAGCTCCTGGACGGCCCGGCCCGGCTGCGCGCGGTGGGCAACATCTACCACGAGGCCGTGTTCCGGCTGGACTGGATCCCGCTGCCGTCCGGCGGCACGCCCACGCTCGGCCACTGGTCGGTACGGGGCGACGCACCCGACGGCCTGGTCGCCGGACTGCGTGGCGCCGGCGCCGAGGTGTCGACGGACGCCGAGCCGGACGCCGGGCCGGACGCCGCCCCGGATGTCGTGGTCCTGGTCTCCGCCGACCGGGCACCGGCCGCAGAGCAGGTGGCGTGGCTGCGCGCGGCGCTGGCCGACGACCGCCTGGGCGCCGCCACCGTGCTGGTGCTCACCAGCGGCGCGGTCGCCACCGGCGCGGGCGAGGCCGTCGGGAACCTCGACCAGGCGGCGCTGTGGGGCGCGCTCCGGTCGGCGCAGGCCGCCGACGGCCGCCGGATCGTGATGGTGGACCTGGACGACTACGAGGACACGGCGGCGGTGGCGAAGCTGCCGTTCGTCGCCGGCTGCGGGGAAGGCCAGGCGGCCGTCCGCCCGGACGTCGTGCTGGTGCCGAGGCTGCACCGGCTGCCGGTGGACAACGAGGCCGGTGCGGACGGTCCGGCCAAGCTGACCGGCGCCGCGATCATCACCGGCGCGCACACCGAACGCGGCGCGGCCGCCGCGCACCACCTCGTCACCGCGCGCGGTGCCCGCCGGCTGCTGCTGATCGTGCCGCCGAGGACAGCCGAGCTCGCCGCGGAGCTGCGCACCCGGCTGGTCGAGGCCGGCGCCGCGGTGGACGTGGTCGAGTGCGACCTGGCCAACCGGCCGCAGCTCCGACGGGCCGTGGCCAAGGCCGGCGTCTCGGTGAGCGTCGTGCTGCACGCATGGGATCCCCGGGACAGCACCTCGGTCGGACAAGCCGTCGCGGAGGTGCGGGCCCTCGGTGACCTGGTGGCCCAACCGGGCCTCGGGGCCTTCGTGTTGTTCTCCGCCGCGGACGGCGTGCTGGGCTCTCCGGATTCCTGGGAGACGGCCGCGGTCGCCGCCTACTTCGACGCCTACGCGCAGCGGCTCAGCTTTCGAGGCGTGGCGACGTCGTCCCTGGCCTGGGGGGCGTGGGAGCACGGGCACGGCGACGCGACGGCCGCGCTCGATGTGCGCCGGAGCCTCGGCGTGCTCGACATCGCCCTGGGGCTGAACCGGCCGCACCTGCTCGCGGCCGAACTCGACACCTCCTCCTTCGCCGGGGACCAGGTGCCGTACGTGCTGCGGGACTTGGTGGACAGGCCTGGAGCGGCCCCTGACACGCCCGAGCCGACGGAGCTGCGGGACCGGCTGGCCGGCCTCGCCACGGCCGACCAGGCCCGCCTGCTGCTGGAGCTGGTGCGGGAGCAGACGGCCGCCCTGCTCGGGCTGGACGGGCCGCGGGCGGTGGCCGTGACGAAGGCCTTCACCCAGCTGGGCCTGACCTCGCTCAGCGCGGTGGCGCTGCGCAACCGGCTGGGCGACGCCACCGGTCTGCGGCTCCCGGTGACCGTCGCCTTCGACCACCCGACTCCGGCCGCGCTGGCAGAGTCGCTGCACCGGGAACTGTTCGGCGAGCCGGAGAGCACGGCTGAGGCACCGCTCCGGCCGGCCGGCGCGGACGAGCCGATCGCGATCGTGGGCATGGCGTGCCGGCTGCCCGGCGGAGTCGAGTCACCGGAGCACCTGTGGGAGCTGGTGCTCGCCGGTGGTGACGCGGTCGGTGGGTTTCCGACGGACCGAGGCTGGGACCTGGGCGCGCTGTTCCACCCGGACCCGGATCATCCCGGTACGAGCTACAGCCGGCACGGCGGATTCCTGGGCGGCGCCGGTGAGTTCGACGCGGAGTTCTTCGGGATCTCGCCGCGTGAGGCGTTGGCGATGGATCCGCAGCAGCGGTTGATGCTGGAGGTGTCCTGGGAAGCGCTGGAACGGGCCGGTCTCGACCCGACCTCGCTACGGGGCCGGCCGATCGGCGTGTTCACCGGCGCGATGCACCAGAACTACGGCGTCGGAGCGGCCACCGACGGCGTCGAGGGCTACCTGCCGACAGGCCTGTCGGAGAGCGTGTTGTCCGGTCGCGTGTCGTACGTACTCGGCCTGGAGGGGCCGGCGCTGACGGTCGACACCGCATGCTCGTCCTCCCTGGTGGCGCTGCACCTGGCGGCACAGTCGCTGCGCAACGGCGAGTGCTCGATGGCGCTGGCCGGCGGTGTCACGGTGATGGCGACGCCCGACTCGTTCGTCGGTTTCTCCCGGCAGCGTGGCATGTCCCGGGACGGCCGGTGCAAGTCGTTCTCGGCGTCGGCGGACGGAACGGGGTGGTCCGAGGGCGTCGGCGTGCTGGTGGTGGAACGGCTGTCCGACGCCGATCGGCTCGGTCACCGGGTGCTGGCGGTGGTGCGGGGATCGGCCGTCAACCAGGACGGTGCCTCCAACGGCCTGAGCGCCCCGAGCGGTCCGTCGCAGCAGCGGGTGATCCGCCAGGCGCTGGCGAACGCCCGGCTGTCCCCTGCGGACGTCGACGTGGTGGAGGCGCACGGTACCGGCACGGTGCTGGGCGATCCCATCGAGGCGCAGGCGATTCTGGCGACGTACGGTCAGGGCCGGGAACGGCCGTTGTGGCTGGGGTCGCTGAAGTCGAACATCGGTCATACGCAGGCGGCGGCCGGTGTGGCCGGCGTGATCAAGACGGTGATGGCCCTGCGCCACGGGATTCTGCCGCGGACCCTGCATGTGGACGAGCCGACGCGGCAGGTGGACTGGTCGGTGGGAGCGGTCGAGCTGCTGACCGCGCAACGGAAGTGGCCGGAGCTGGACCGGCCGCGGCGGGCGGGTGTGTCGGCGTTCGGCGTGAGCGGCACCAACGCGCACGTGATCCTCGAACAGCCGGAGCCGGAGCCGGAGCCGGAGCCGGAGCCGGAGCCGGAGCCTGTGCCGGCGGTCGAGGTGCCGGCACAGGGCACGGTACCGCTGCTGCTCTCCGCCAAGGGGCGGGCCGCCCTCGCCGCCCAGGCCCGGCGGCTGCGGGACTTCCTCGCCGCGGAGCCGGATCGATCCCTGTCCGACGTCGGCTGGTCGCTGGCGACCAGCCGCGCGGCCCTGTCCGACCGTGCCGTGGTCGTCGCCGCCGACCACGGTGAGGCGTTGGCCGGGCTGGACGCCCTGGCAGCGGGGGAGCCGGCGGCCGGCGTGGTGACCGGGGCCGGGGTCGAGAGCGTCGGCCGCACGGTGTTCGTGTTCCCCGGCCAAGGCGCGCAGTGGACCGGCATGGGCACCGAATTGCTGGCCGAATCGCCGGTGTTCGAGGCGAAGCTGCGCGAGTGCGCGGCCGTGCTCGACGAGCTGACCGGCTGGTCGCTGCTGGACGTCCTGACGGGGGCGGCCGACGCGCCGTCGCTGGAACGCGTGGACGTGGTCCAGCCGGCCTCGTTCGCGGTGATGGTGGCGCTCGCGGCGCTCTGGGAGTCCGTGGGAATCGTGCCGGACGCGGTGCTGGGGCATTCGCAGGGCGAGATCGCCGCCGCGTGTGTGGCGGGGGCGTTGTCCCTGCGGGATGCCGCGACGGTGGTCGTGGGGCGCAGTCGCGCGATCGCCGCCGGGCTGTCCGGGCTCGGCGGCATGGTCTCCGTCGCGCTGCCCCTCGACGAGGTGACGACGCTGATCGAACAGTGGCGCGGCGCGGTGCAGCCGGCCGCGGTGAACGGGCCGTCCGCCGTGGTGGTGGCCGGTGACGCCGCCGCGCTGGACGAACTGCTGGCGGTCTGCGAGCGGCAGGACGTACGGGCGCGCCGGATCCCGGTCGACTACGCCTCGCACACCACACACGTCGAGCGCATCGAGCGGGAGGTGCTGGCCGCGCTGGACACGATCACCCCGCGCGCCGCGACCGTGCCGTTCTACTCGACGGTGACCGACGAGTGGCTGGACACCGGCGTGCTGGACGCGCGGTACTGGTACCGGAACCTCCGGCACCCGGTCGGTTTCGCCCCGGCCGTCCGGGCGCTGGCCGACCAAGGGTATGACGTCTTCGTCGAGGTCAGCTCGCACCCGGTGCTGGCCACAAGCGTGCAGGACCTGCTCGACGGAGACGAGCATCCGGTGACGGTCGCCGGCACGCTGCGCCGTGACGACGGTGGCCTGCGCCGGTTCCTCACCTCGCTGGCCGAACTCCATGTGCGGGGCGTCCCCACCGACCTGCGCGCCGCCTTCGGCAGCAGCCCGCGGCCGGGCGAGTTGCCGACGTACGCGTTCCAGCACGAGCACTTCTGGCTGACCCCGGCAGGCGCCGACTCCGTCGTGGCCCTGCCGGACGGGGTCGTGCTCACCTCGACCCTGCCACCGTCCGCCGGGCCGGCGCGGTTGCTCGACCTGGTCGTGCGGGCCGGGGACGAGGTCGGTGGCCGGCTGGTCGAGCAGTTGTCGGTGGAGCACGCGCTGGATCCGGCGGGCACGGAGGTCCGGGTGGTCGTCGGCGCCGCCGACGAGCGGGACCGGCGGCCGGTCACCGTGCACGGCCGGCGAGCCGCCGGGGACGGATGGATTCGGCACGCCACAGGCACGCTCGCGACCGGCATGGGTTCGGTGCCGGCCCCGGCCGGTGAGGTGCTGGGCGAGGTGGACATCGACTCCGCGCTGTTCGCCGCCGCACTGGAACGTGTCGGCCCGGTCGTGGAGTTCCGGGGTGTACAGGTGGTCGCCACGGGCGCGCCCCGGGTGCGGGTGCACCGTGCCGGTGACGCGCTGTGGCTGACGGACGCCGGTGACGAGGTCGTCGCGTACGTCGAGGCGGTCCGGCTGGGCGAGCCGGAGGGCGGCGTGGACCTGCGCGACGCGCTGTTCGAGGTGGTATGGCAGCCCATCGCCGACGCCGCCGAGCCAGCGGCGGCGTTCGAGACCGTCGACCTGACCACCGGTTCCGGCGATATCAGGGACGCCGTGAACCGGGCGTTGGCGGCGGTGCAGGCAAGGCTGGCCGAACCGGTGCAGGGCCCGCTCGTCATCGTGACGTCATCGGTCACCGACGCTGCGAGCGCCGCGGTCTGGGGGTTGGTCCGGTCGGCGCAGTCGGAGCACCCGGACCGGTTCGTGCTGGTCGCCGTCGATACGCCGACCGGGCCGGACCTGCTGGCCCGCGCCGTGGCCACCGGTGAACCGCAGCTCGCCCTCACGGCCGGGCAGCTCACTGTGCCGAGGCTGGCCCGCACACCGACCCGGGCCCCGGACATACGACCGCTGGCCGGCACCGTACTGGTCACCGGTGGCACCGGAACGCTGGGACGCCTGGTGGCCCGGCATCTGGTCGACAAGTACGGCGTCCACGACCTGCTGCTGGTCAGCCGCAGCGGCCCGGACGCCCCAGGGGCCGCCGAGTTCGCGGCCGGACTGGACGCGTCGGTGCGCACGGTGGCGTGCGACGTGGCGGACCGAGAGGCAACCGCGCGGCTCCTGGCCTCGGTCGAGCCGCCGCTGAGCGCGGTCGTGCACGCGGCCGGTGTCCTGGACGACGGTGTGATCACGGCGCTGACCCCGGACCGGATCGACGCCGTCATGCGGGCGAAGGCCGATGCGGCGACCGTCCTGCACGACCTGACCGCCGGTATGGGCCTGGACGCGTTCGTGCTGTTCACCTCGGCCGCGTCGGTCTTCGGCAACCCCGGCCAGGGCAACTACGCCGCCGCGAACGCCGCCCTGGACGCACTGGCGGCCGGGTGGCGGGCCACCTCCATCGCCTGGGGGCTCTGGGCGCCCCGGTCCGAGATGACCGCGCGGCTCACGGACACCGACCTCGACCGGACCCGCCGCAGCGGCATGGCCGCCCTCTCCGAGGAACTGGGGTTGGCGCTGTTCGACGCCGCCCTGGCCGGGCGCGCGCCGACGGTCGTGGCCACGAAGCTCGATCTCGTCCAGCCGCGCGACGAGGTTCCGCCGCTGCTGCGGGGGCTCGTCGCGGCCCGCCGCCGCTCGGTGCGACCCACCGCGGACGCGGCGCTGGACGAGGAGGCGTTGCTGAGCCTGATCGGCCGGCATGCCGCACAGGTGCTGGGCCACGCCGACAGCGAACTCATCGTGGCGCAGCGGCCGTTCAAGGAAGCCGGCTTCGACTCGCTGACCGCCGTGGAACTGCGCAACCGGCTCAGCGCCGCGACCGGCCTGCGCCTGCCGACGACGCTGGTCTACGACCACCCGGACCCGCTTCGGCTGGCCCGACACCTCCACGCCCGGCTGACCGGCACGGCGACCGAGCAGTCCACCGCGGTCACCGCTCCCGCCGACGAGCCGATCGCGATCGTCGGCATGGCCTGCCGGTTCCCCGGTGGCGTGGCCGGCCCCGACGACCTGTGGCGGTTCGTGCGGGACGGGCGGGACGCCGTCGGCTCGTTCCCGGACGACCGGGGCTGGGACCTGGCCACCCTGATCGACCCCGATCCGGACCACGAGGGCACCAGCTACACCGACAAGGGCGCGTTCCTGGCCGACATCGCCGGGTTCGACGCGGACTTCTTCGGGATCTCGCCCCGCGAGGCGTTGGCCATGGATCCGCAGCAACGGTTGATGCTGGAGGTCTCCTGGGAGGCGTTCGAGCACGCCGGTATCGATCCGACCGCGGTACGGGGCACCCCGGTCGGCGTGTTCACCGGCCTGAACGTCCAGGACTACGCGCTGCGCCTGCACCTCGCGCCGGAACTGGTGGAGGGACACCGGATCACCGGTGCGTCGACCGCGGTGCTGTCCGGCCGGGTGGCCTACGAGTTCGGTCTTGAGGGCCCGGCGCTGACGGTGGACACGGCGTGTTCGTCGTCGCTGGTGGCATTGCATCTGGCGGCGCAGGCCTTGCGCAACGGTGAGTGCTCGATGGCGTTGGCCGGTGGCGTGACGGTGCTGTCGAGCTCCGATCCTTTCGTGGAGTTCTCTCGCCAGCGCGGGCTGTCCCCGGACGGCCGCTGCAAGTCGTTCTCCTCGGCGGCGGACGGGACCGGATGGTCCGAAGGGGCCGGCGTGCTGCTGGTGGAACGGCTGTCCGACGCGGAACGGCTGGGGCACCGGGTGCTGGCGGTGGTCCGCGGTTCGGCGATGAACCAGGACGGTGCCTCCAACGGCCTGACCGCGCCGAGCGGCCCGGCGCAGCAACGGGTCATTCGCCAGGCGCTGGCGAACGCCCGGCTGTCCCCTTCGGACGTCGACGCCGTCGAGGCGCACGGCACCGGCACGGTGCTGGGCGATCCGATCGAGGCCCAGGCCCTGATCGCCACCTACGGCCAGGGCCGGCAGGCTGACCGCCCACTGTGGCTGGGATCGGTGAAATCAAACATCGGGCATGCGCAGGCGGCCGCCGGTGTCGCCGGTGTCATCAAGACGGTGATGGCCATGCGGCACGGCGTACTGCCGCAGACCCTGCACGTCGACGAGCCGACCCCTGAAGTGGATTGGCAGGCCGGGTCGGTGGAACTGCTGACCGCGCGGAGGGACTGGCCGAAGGTGGGTCGTCCGCGGCGTGCGGCGGTATCGGCGTTCGGGGTGAGCGGGACCAACGCGCACGTGATCCTGGAACGGGGCGCCGACGCCGAAGCCGTGGCGCCGGCCACGGCGTCGGCGTCGGCGATCGTGCCGTGGGTGCTGTCGGCCCGGTCGGAAGCGGGACTCCGTGGCCAGGCCGAGCGTCTGGCGGCGTACGCGGCCGAACGCCCGGACCTCGATCCTGTCGCCGTGGCCCGGTCCTTGCTGGACACCCGGGCCGCGCTCCGGCACCGGGCCGTCGCTGTCGGCGCCGACCGGGACCAGTTGCTGCAGTCGCTGGACCGTGTCGTCCGTGGCGTTCCCGTGCCGGGCAGGCTCACGGTGCTCTTCACCGGTCAGGGCAGTCAGCGGGTGGGCATGGGCCGTGGGCTGTATGAGCGGTATCCGGTGTTCCGCAAGGCCTTCGACGAGGTGTGCGCGGAGTTGGACCGGCATCTGGACGGCCCCTCGGTCCGGGACGTCGTATTCGGAGAGCAGGACCTGCTGGACCGGACGGTGTTCGCGCAGGCGGGTCTGTTCGCACTGGAAACGGCGCTGTTCCGCCTGGTCGAGTCGTGGGGTGTGCGGCCGGACTTCGTTGCCGGGCACTCGGTCGGGGAGGTGACGGCGGCCCATGCGGCCGGTGTGCTGACCTTGCCGGACGCGGCGGTGCTGGTGGCTGCCCGGGGCCGCCTCATGGACGCCCTGCCGACGGGTGGGGCGATGGTGGCGGTGGCGGCCGCCGAGCATGAGGTGTCGCCGCTGTTGGTGCCCGGGGTGGAGATCGCGGCGGTGAACGGGCCTTCGGCGGTGGTGATCTCCGGTGACGAGGCCCAGGTGGCGACCGTCACGGCGGCGCTGGCGGCGCAGGGACGCCGGACCAAGCGCCTGACGGTCTCCCATGCCTTCCACTCGGCCCGGATGGAGCCGATGCTGGCGGAGTTCCGGACGGTGGCGGCCGGTCTCACCTTCCACGAGCCGGAGATCCCGGTGGTGTCCAACGTGACCGGCAAGCTCGCCGGACCGGACCGGTTCACCGCGGACTACTGGGCCGAGCATGTCAGGGCGGCGGTGCGCTTCCACGACGGCGTCACGGCGCTGCGGGAGGCCGGCGTGGCCACCTACCTCGAACTGGGACCCGGCGGCGTGCTGACCGCCATGGCGCAGGAGGCCGGCGGCGACCCGGCGGCATTCGTCCCGGCCCTGCAGCGCACCGAGGACGAGGCGTTCGACCTCGTCACCGCGCTGGCTCACCTGCACGTCCGCGGCGTGGACATCGACTGGTCGGCGTTCTTCGGCGGCGGCCCCAAGCACCACGTCGACCTGCCGACCTACGCGTTCCAGCACCGCAGGTACTGGATCGACCTGCCGGGCGACGTGGTGCCCAGGCGTGCCGAAGCGGTGACCTCGGCGCCGGTGACGGCTGAGCGGAGCAAGCAGCGGCGGACGGGCCTGGAGCTGGTGCTCGCCTGCACCGCCGAGGTGCTGGGGCACCACGACAGCCGGGACATCGACCTGGACCGCTCGTTCCAGGACCTGGGGTTCGACTCGCTGAACGCGGTGCGGCTGCGGAACCGGCTGCAGGAGGAGACGGGCCGTTCCTTCCCCACCACGTTGGTGTTCGACCATGCGACTCCGGTCGCGCTCGCCGCGTTCCTGGCCGGCGACGACATCGTCGGGACGGCGTCGGCCGGCGCGGTCGATGAGCCGATCGCGATCGTGGGCATGGCCTGCCGGCTGCCGGGCGGTGTCGAGTCGCCCGCGCAGCTGTGGCAGCTGGTGTGCGACGGCCGGGACGGCATCGGTGACTTCCCGACGGACCGCGGCTGGGACCTGGAGAACCTGTTCCACCCCGATCCGGACCACCCCGGTACGAGCTACACCCGGGCCGGCGGCTTCCTGTACGGCGCCGCAGGGTTCGACGCGGACTTCTTCGGGATCTCACCCCGCGAGGCGTTGGCCATGGATCCGCAGCAGCGGTTGATGCTGGAGATCGCGTGGGAGGCGTTCGAGCACGCAGGTGTGGATCCGATGTCCGTGCGGGGCAGCGATGTCGGCGTGTTCGCCGGTGTGGTCAACCACGAATACGGAGTGCGCGCCGGCCACGTCCCCGCCGAGGCCGAGGGCTACCTGATGACCGGCGGCGCCGGCAGCGTCCTGTCCGGCCGGATCTCGTACGTACTGGGTCTGGAAGGGCCGGCCGTCACCGTCGACACGGCGTGCTCCTCGTCGCTGGTGGCGTTGCATCTGGCGGCGCAGGCGCTGCGCAATGGTGAGTGCTCGATGGCGCTGGCCGGCGGCGTGACGGTGATGTCGAGTTCGGATGCCTTCGTGGAGTTCTCCCGTCAGCGGGGCTTGGCCGCCGACGGCCGCTGCAAGTCGTTCTCCTCGACGGCGGACGGCACCGGGTGGTCCGAGGGCGCCGGAGTGCTGCTGGTGGAGCGGCTCTCGGACGCCGAACGGCTCGGACACCGGATCCTGGCCGTCGTCCGCGGTTCGGCCGTGAACCAGGACGGCACCTCCAACGGCCTGACCGCGCCGAGCGGCCCGGCCCAGCAGCGGGTGATCCGTCGCGCCCTGGCCGCGGCCGGACTGGAACCGGCCGAAGTCGACGCCGTCGAGGCGCACGGGACCGGCACGGTGCTGGGCGATCCGATCGAGGCGCAGGCGCTGATCGCCGCCTACGGCCAGGATCGCGACCGGCCACTGCTGCTGGGGTCCTTGAAGTCGAACATCGGTCACGCGCAGGCGGCTGCCGGGGTGGCCGGCGTGATCAAGACGGTGCTGGCGCTGCGGTACGGGGTTCTGCCGCGGACTCTCCATGTGGACGAGCCGACCGCGCAGGTGGATTGGTCGGCCGGATCGGTGGAACTGCTGACCGCAACACGGGAGTGGCCGGACCTGGATCGGCCGCGGCGGGCGGCGGTGTCGGCGTTCGGCGTGAGCGGCACCAATGCGCACGTGATCCTGGAACAGGCGGCGCCGACACCGCCGACGACTGAACCGCCGACGACTGAACCGCCGACGACTGAACCGCCGACGACTGAACCGCCGACGACTGAACCGGCGGCGACCGGGCCGGTGACGGTCGTGGTGTCGGCCAAGTCTTCCGCTGCGCTGGCGGCCCAGGCGCAACGGCTGCTGGCCCTGGACGCCGAGCCGGCGGCCCTGGCGAGGGCGCTGGCGGCGTCGCGGGCGATGCTGCCGGAGCGGGCGGTCGTGCTGGCCGGGGACCGGGCGGAGCTGCAGGACCGGCTGGGGGCGCTGGCCCGCGGCGAGAGGTCGGCGGACATCGTGCGCGGCTCCGTCACGCGAGGGCGGACCGCGGTGCTGTTCACCGGTCAGGGCAGTCAGCGGGTGGGCATGGGCCGCGAACTGTATGAGCGGTATCCGGTGTTCCGTAAGGCATTCGACGACGCCTGTGTCGAGTTGGACCGGCATCTGAAGGGGCCGTCGGTTCGCGATGTCGTCTTCGACGACAAGGAATTGCTGGACCGGACGGTGTTCGCGCAGGCGGGTCTGTTCGCCCTGGAGACGGCATTGTTCCGCCTGGTCGAGTCCTGGGGTGTGCGGCCGGATTTTGTTGCCGGGCATTCCCTTGGCGAGCTGACGGCGGCACATGTCGCCGGCGTGCTGTCCTTGCCGGACGCCGCGGTGCTGGTGGCGGCGCGCGGTCGACTGATGGACGCGCTGCCGGCCGGCGGTGCGATGGCGGCGGTGGCGGCCGGTGAGCACGAGGTGTTGCCGCTGCTGGTGCCGGGGGTGGAGATCGCGGCGGTCAACGGCCCGTCGGCGGTGGTGATCTCTGGCGACGAGGCCAAGGTCGAGGAGGTCGCCGCGCAGTTGGCGGCTGCCGGCCACAAGACCAAGCGGCTCAGGGTGTCGCACGCGTTCCACTCGGCCCTGATGGAGCCGGTGCTGGCGGAGTTCCGGTCGGTGGCGGCCGGTCTTGCGTTCCACGAGCCGGAGATCCCGGTGGTGTCCAACGTGACCGGCAAGCTGGCGCAGCCGGGTCAGTTCACCGCGGACTACTGGGCCGAGCACGTGCGGGCCGCGGTGCGGTTCGCGGACGGTATCCGGACGCTGCTGGACGAACGCGTCGACACGTTCCTCGAACTGGGGCCGGACGCGGTGCTGTCGGCGGCCGGACCGGACTGCCTGACCGGACAGCCGGACGACGATGTCGTGTTCGTGTCGGCGCAGCGTCGCACCACCGACGGCGTGCGCGCCCTGCTGGCGGCCGTCGGCACGCTGCTCGTGCGAGGGCGCCACATCGACTTCGCGGCCCTGCTCGCCGGCTCCACCCGCCCGGCGGACCTGCTCGAACTGCCGACCTACGCCTTCCAGCGCGACCGGTATTGGCTCGGGGCCGCCGCACCGTCGGCTCGGCGGACCGACGATGTCGAGGGCCGGTTCTGGGCGGCGGTGGAGGCGGAAGACCTCGCCGCGGTGAGGGAGACCCTCGGTGTCCACGCCGCCCCGGACCTGGGGCCGACCATCGGTGTGCTGGCCGACTGGCGGCGCCGGCGCGCCGAACGGTCCGCGGTGGACGATCTGTGCTACCGGGTGAGCTGGAAACCGCACCGCGGCAACGGTCCGGCCGTACCGGACGGCACCTGGCTCGTGGTCAGGACGGCGCAGGTGGAGGACCCGACGCCGCTGCTGTCCCGGCAGGGACTGCGCGCCGTCACCGTGACGGTCGAACCCGGGGCCGGGCCGCTGACCGAGCAGCTCGGCGCCGCGCTGGCCGACGACACCGTGACGGGTGTGCTCAGCCTGCTGGCCCTGGACGACCGCCGGCGACCGGGATCGCCCCTGCTGACCGTCGGCGCGGCGGCGACGCTGGAGCTGATCCAGGCCCTGGTGGAACTCGGGGCCCGGCAGCAACTCTGCTGCGTCACCAGCGGCGCGGTGAGCGTCGGCCCGAACGATCCCGCGCCCGCCGTCGAGCAGGCGCTGGTCTGGGGCCTCGGCTACGCCACCGCCCTGGAGCACCCCGATCGCTGGGGCGGACTGATCGACCTGCCGGCCCGGCTGGACGACCGGTCGGCACGGGCCCTGGTCGCCGCGCTCACCGGCCTGGCCGACGAGGACCAGGTGGCCGTCAGGACGAACGGCCTGCACGTACGACGAGTGGTGCCGGCCCCGGCCGGCACCACCGCGGCCCCGCGCATCCACGGCACCGTGCTGGTCACCGGCGGCACCGAAGGCCTGGGGCGGCACGTGGCCCGATGGCTGGCCGACTCGGGCGCCGAACACCTCGTGCTGACGCTGGATGCCGACCCGGCCACGCCGGAGGTCGTCGCCCTCAAGGGCGAACTGGTCGAACGCGGCGCGAAGGTGACGCTGGCGACCGTGGACCTGACCGACCGGGACGCGGTCCGGAGCCTGGTCGACGAGGGGCTGACCGGGGTCGTACACACCGCCGATCTGGTCCGCACCGGCCCGGTCACCGACATCACGGCGGCCGAACTCGACGCCGTCCTGGCCGCCAAGGCCGAAGGGCTGACCGTCCTCGACGACGTGCTCGGCGACCGGCCGCTGGAGCTGTTCGTGGCGTTCTCCTCCGTGGCCGGCATCTGGGGCGGTGGCGGTCAGGGCACCCCCGGTGCGAGCAACGCCGTCGTCGACGCGATCATGCGGCGCCGGCGGGCGCGAGGGCTGCCGGCGACATCGGTGGCCTGGGGCCTGATCGACGGGTTCGGCGTGGCCGCCGACAGCGCCGCCCAGGAGCAGCTGCGCCGTCGCGGCGTGCTGTCGATCAGTCCGGAGGCTGCGGTCGCCGCGCTGGCCCAGGTGACCGGCGGCGACCCGGTGCTGGCGATGGCACGGATCGACTGGCCGACGTTCGCCCCCGCGTTCACCTTACAGCGGCCGAGCCCACTGATCGGCGACGTCCCCGGCGTGCGGGCGGCGATCGAGGCCGCGCGGCCGGAACCGGACGAGGCCGCCGCCCGGCGCCTCGCCGACCTGCCCGAGGCGGAACGGGACCGGGCGCTGGCCAGACTGGTGCGCGAGAGCACCGCGACGGCGCTCGGGCACCAGGGCGCGGACGCGATCAGCCCGCGCCGGGCCTTCCAGGAGATGGGGTTCGACTCGCTGGCGGCGGTGAGCCTGCGCAACTCCCTCGGTGCGGCGCTGGGCATCACCCTGCCGGCGACCCTCGTGTTCGACCACCCGACGCCGGCCGCGCTGGTCGAGCACCTGCGCACCGAACTGGCCGGGCCGCCGGAGGCCGAGGTCGACGAGACCGAGCTGCGGCGGGCGCTGGCCACCGTGCCGGCGAGCCGGCTGCGGGAGGCCGGCGTGCTGGACATCCTGCTGGACCTGGCCCGCACCGACGGCGCGCCGGCGGTCGCGGTGCCGGTGGCGGACGAGATCGAGCGGATCGACGGAATGGACGTCTCGGACCTGCTGCAACGAGCGCTGGAGGGCACGCAGCCATGAGCACCACCGAGAACGCACAGCTCATTGACGCCCTGCGGGCCTCGCTGAAGGACAACGCACGGCTCAGGCACCGGTACGACAGCGTGCTGGCCGCCGCGGCCGAGCCCATCGCCATCGTGGGCATGGCCTGCCGGCTGCCGGGCGGTGTCGAGTCGCCGGAGGACCTGTGGCGGCTGGTGTCGAGCGACGGCGACGGCATCACCGGCTTCCCGGACAACCGCGGCTGGGACCTGGACAACCTGTTCCACCCCGACCCCGACCATCCCGGCACCAGCTATGCGAGCGAGGGCGGCTTCCTGCACGAGGCCGGCGAGTTCGACCCGGGGTTCTTCGGGATCTCGCCGCGTGAGGCATTGGCCATGGACCCGCAGCAGCGGCTGATGCTGGAGATCTCGTGGGAGGTCTTCGAGCGGGCCGGTGTCGACCCGACGGCGTTGCGCGGCAAGGATGTCGGGGTCTTCTCCGGCATCGCGTTCCACGACTACGGCGCAGACCTCTCGGCGGTGCCGGAAGGGCTGGAAGGGTTCGTGCTGACCGGCGGGGCCGGCAGTGTGCTGTCCGGCCGCGTCTCCTACGTCTTCGGCTTCGAGGGTCCGGCGGTCACCCTGGACACCGCCTGCTCGTCGTCGCTGGTGACGCTGCACCTGGCCGTGCAGGCGCTGCGCAACGGCGAGTGCTCGATGGCGCTGGCCGGCGGCGTCACGGTGATGGCCGCTTCCGACGCGTTCGTGGGCTTCTCCCGGCAGCGCGGGCTCGCCCCGGACGGCCGGTGCAAGGCGTTCGCCGCGGCGGCGGACGGCACCGGGTTCGCCGAGGGTGCCTGCGTGCTGCTGGTGGAACGACTCTCCGACGCCCAACGGTTGGGGCACAACGTCCTCGCGGTGGTGCGCGGCTCGGCGGTGAACCAGGACGGCGCCTCCAACGGTCTGACCGCGCCCAACGGCCCGTCCCAGCAACGGGTCATGCGGCGCGCCCTGGCCAACGCCGGCCTGACACCGTCCGAAGTGGACGCCGTCGAAGCCCACGGCACCGGCACCGCACTCGGCGACCCGATCGAGGCACAGGCGATTCTGACCACCTACGGTCAGGACCGGGAACGGCCGCTGTGGCTGGGATCCCTCAAGTCGAACATCGGCCACACCCAGGCGGCGGCCGGCGCGGCCGGTGTGATCAAGATGGTGCTGGCGATGCGCCACGGGGTTCTGCCCCGGACCCTGCACGTGGACGAGCCGACCCCGCAGGTGGACTGGACGGCCGGCGAGGTGGAGCTGCTGACCGGGCAGCAGCCGTGGCCGGCGACCGGCCGGCCGCGCCGGGCCGGCGTCTCCGGGTTCGGCATCAGCGGCACCAACGCTCACGTGATCATCGAACAGGCCCCTGAACCGGTCGCGCCGGAGCCGACCGACACCCGGCCGATGTTCACCACCGCGCCGGCCCCGCTGCTGGTGTCGGGCCGTGGCGAGAACGCGTTGCGGGCACAGGCCCACCGCCTGCACAGCCACCTGGACTCCGCGTCGGACACCGGGCTCGGTGACGTCGCCTGGTCGCTGGCGACCACCCGCACCGCGCACGACCAGCGGGCGGTCGTACTGGCCGACGACCGGGACGAGGCACTGGCCGGGCTGACCGCGCTGGCCGAGGGCCTGCCCTCGCCGTCGGCCGTGCCGGGCAGCGCCGCCGACGGTGACCAGCGGGTGGTGTTCGTGTTCCCGGGGCAGGGCTCCCAGTGGCACGGCATGGCCGCCCGGCTCCTCGACGAGTCGCCGGTCTTCGCCGCCCGGATGGCCGAGTGCGACCGGGCCGTCGGCGAACTGGTCGACTGGTCGCTGCTCGACGTGGTGACCGACGCCGCAGGCGCCCCGTCGCTGGACCGGATCGAGATCCTGCAACCGGTGCTGTTCGCCGTCAACGTCTCGCTGGCCGCGATGTGGCAGGCGGCCGGCGTCGAGCCGGCGGCGGTCGTCGGACACAGTCAGGGCGAGGTCGCCGCCGCGTGCGTGGCCGGTGCGTTGAGCCTCGAGGACGCGGCGCGGGTCGTCGTGCTGCGCAGCGCGTTGTTCGCGGCGGAACTCGTCGGCAACGGCGCGGTCGTCTCGGTGGCCCTCGGGCCGGACGAGGTGGAGCGGCGGATCGCCGCCTGGGACGGGCGGTTGACGCTGGGCGGCCGCAACAGCCCGGCGGCCTCGACCGTCGTCGGCGACCTGGCGGCCCTGACGGAGTTCGTCGCGGAGTGCAGGGCCGCCGGGATCCGGGCGCAGGTCGTCGGCTCCACGGTGGCCTCGCACTGCGCACAGGTCGACCCGCTGCACGACCGCATCGTGGACATGCTGGCCGGCATCGCCCCGAAGCCGTCACGCATCCCGTTCTACTCGACGGTCGACGCCGCTCCGATCGAGACCGAGTCGTTGACCGGTGAGTACTGGTTCCGCAACGCCCGCTTCCCGGTGGAGTTCGACCGCACGGTCCGGGCCCTGCTCGCCGACGAGCACCAGTACTTCGTCGAGTGCAGCGCGCATCCGGTGCTCACGGTCGCGATGCAGGCCACGTTCGAGGACTTCGGCGCGGCGGCGGTCGCGGTCGGTTCGCTGCGCCGCGACGAAGGAGGCGCCCGGCGGCTGCTGACCTCGTTCGCCGAGGGCTTCGTGCGCGGGATGCCGGTGGACTGGCCGGCGGTGCTCGGCGGCGGGCAGCGCGTCGAGCTGCCCACGTACGCCTTCCACCATCAGCACTTCTGGCTGGAGCCGGCCGGCGGCGCGGTGGAGGCAGGCGGCCTCGGACTCACCGGCGCCGAGCACCCGTTGCTGGGTGCGGTGGCGGAGCTGCCGGAGTTCGGCGGTGTGGTGATGACATCGCGGTTGTCGCTGCGGGCGCATCCGTGGCTGGCGGATCACGCGGCGGCGGGGGCGGTGCTGTTGCCCGGTGCGGCGTTCGTGGAATGGATGGTGCGCGCCGGCGACGAGGTGGGCTGCGGCGTCATCGAGGAACTGGTGCTCGAAGCGCCGCTCACCCTGGGCGCCCGCGACGCGGTGCGGGTGCAGATCGCTGTCGGCGCACCGGACTCCGGCGGCCGTCGGCCGGTCACCGTGCACGCACGGCCCGAGGACGCCGGGCCCGACGCCGAATGGATGCGCCACGCCAGTGGCACGCTCACCGCGAAGGCTCCCGAACCGGCGGCCGAACTCCGGGAATGGCCCCCTGCCGGGGCGACTCCGGTCGACGGCGAGCGCGTCGCCGGTGCGTACGAGGAACTGGCGGCGCTCGGTTACGGCTACGGGCCGGCCTTCCGGGGCCTGAAGGCGGTGTGGACGGCCGACGCCGACGTGTTCGCCGAGGTGGAACTGCCCGAGGCGGTCCGTGCGGACGCGGCGGCGTTCGGACTGCACCCCGCGCTGCTGGACGCCGCCATGCACGCGATCGCGTTCCGGGCCGACACCGACGCCCGCCTGGCGCTGCCGTTCGCCTACCGGGACGTCGCCCTGCACGCCACCGGGGCCGCCACGCTCCGGGTGCACATCACCCCCGCCGAGGCCGACGCGGTGGCCCTGCATCTCGCCGACGCCACCGGCGCGCCCGTGGCCACCGTCGGCGCCGTGGTGTCACGGGCCGTCGAGTCGGCGGCGCCCGCCGTGAAGCCGGCGTCGGAGCGGATCTTCCAGGTCGTGTGGGAGCCCGTCGCCGCGGAGACGTCCAAGGCCATGGCCGACGCCGTGACGGTGAGCACCGCCGACGACATCCGGGAACTGGCCGAGACCGCCGACTTCGGGCTGCCGGAACTGCTGCTGCTCCACCTCCCGGACGACCGGCCCGACGACGACGTGACGGCGCTGACCACCCGCGTGCTGGGCCTGCTCCAGGCGTGGCTGGCGGAGCCGCTGGTCGACGACAGCCGCCTGCTGGTGCTCGGCCGCGGCGGTGTCGCGGTGCACCACGAACGTGAGCTGACCAGCGTGGCCACGGCCGCCGCATATGGCCTGCTGCGCTCCGCGCAGGCGGAGAACCCCGGTCGGGTGGTGATCGTGGACAGCGACGGGGCGGAGGCGTCAGCCGCCGCGCTGGCAGCCGCTCTCGACGCCGACGAGCCACAACTGGCCTTGCGGGACGGGCAGTTGTTCGTACGACGGCTGGTGCGGGCCGCAGGGCGGGAACGGCTCGACATACCGGCGGGACTGACCACGTGGCGGCTGCAGCCCGGCGGCGACGGCACGCTGGAGCACCTGGCGGCGGTCGAGGCCCCGGCCGCGACGGCCCGGCTGCGCCCCGGACAGGTGCGGGTCGAGGTGCGGGCGGCCGGCCTGAACTTCCTGGACGTGCTGGTGGCGCTGGGGGTCCGGAACGAGGCGGGCCTGGGCAACGAGGGCTCGGGCGTCGTGGTCGAGGTGGGGCCGGACGTCACCGGGCCGGCCGTCGGCGACCGGGTGATGGGGCTGTTCCCGGACGCCGTCGGGCCGCTGGCCGTGGCCGACCACCGCACGGTGATCCGGATGCCGAAGGAGTGGACCTTCGAGCAGGCGGCCTCGGTGCCGATGGCGTTCCTGACCGCCTACTACGCGCTGCGCGACCTCGGCGGCCTGGTCGCCGGGGAGTCGCTGCTGGTGCACGCCGCGGCCGGCGGCGTCGGCATGGCGGCCGTACAACTGGCCCGGCACTGGGGCGTGGAGGTCTACGCGACGGCAAGTCCGGGCAAGTGGGCGACGGTGGCCGCGTGCGGGGTCGACCCGGCTCGGATCGCCAGCTCCCGCAGCCTGGACTTCGAGGCCCGTATCCGCGACGCCAGCGGCGGCCGAGGCGTGGACGCGGTACTGAACTCGCTGGCCGGCGACTTCGTGGACGCCTCGCTGCGGCTGCTCGGCTCCGGCGGCCGGCTGCTGGAGATGGGCAAGTCGGACCTGCGGGACCCGGCCACCCTCCCCGGCGTGAGCTACTCGGCGTTCTCGCTCTTCGAGGCGGGCAACGACCGCATCGGGGAGATGCTCGCCGAGCTGGTCACCTTGTTCGAGCAGCGGGTTCTCACGCCGCTGCCGCTGACCGTATGGGACGCTCGGCTCGCCCCGGCGGCGTTCCGCCACATGAGCCAGGCCCGGCACGTCGGCAAGAACGTGTTCACGTTGCCACGGCAGCCCGATTCCGCCGGCACGGTGCTGGTCACCGGCGGCACCGGCTCGCTGGGGCGGCAGGTGGCCCGTCGGCTGGTCACGGAGCACGGGGTGCGCCACCTGGTGCTGGCCAGTCGGCGCGGCCCGGCGGCCGAGGGGATCGAGGAACTGAGCACCGAACTGATGGCGCTCGGGGCCACCGTGCGGGTGGTGGCCTGCGACGCCGCCGACCGCACGGCGCTCGCCGACCTGCTCTCGTCCCTGCCTGCCGATGCGCCGTTGACCGGTGTCGTGCACACCGCCGGCCTGCTGGACGACGGCGTGCTCACCGCACTCACCCCGGAGCGGCTGGCCGCCGTGCTGCGGCCGAAGATCGACGCCGCGCGCAACCTGCACGACCTCACCCGTGACACCGACCTGGCCCGGTTCGTGCTGTTCTCCTCCGCGGCCGGCACCTTCGACGCGCCGGGCCAGGGCAACTACGCCGCCGCCAACGCGGCGCTGGACGCCCTGGCCCAGCAGCGGCACGCCGCCGGCCGGCCGGCCACGTCGCTGGCCTGGGGCCTGTGGTCGCAGGTCACCGAGATGAGCGCCCACCTGGACGACGTGGACCAGAAGCGGATGGCTCGCGGCGGCATGACCGGCCTGACCGCGGCCGAGGGCCTGGAGCTGCTCGACGCCGCGCTGGGCGAACCGGATGCCGTACTGGTCCCGGCGGCCATGGACTTCGGGGCACTGCGCGCGCAGGCGGCCACGGGTGCGCTGCCCGCCCTGCTCCGCACTCTGGTCCGGCCGGGGCGGCGGGCCGCCCAGAGCGCCGCCGCGGACGTGGACGAACTGGCCGCCCGGCTGGCCCGGTCCGGCCCGGCCGAACGGGAGCACATCGTGCTCGGCCTGGTCCGGCAGGAGGCCGCGGCGATCCTCGGCCACGCCTCGCCCGACCTGGTCGAGCCGGACCGGCCGTTCCGCGACATCGGGTTCGACTCGCTGACCGCCGTGGAGCTGCGCAACCGGCTGACCGGACGGACCGGCGTACGGGTGCCGGCCACCGTGGTGTTCGACCACCCCACCCCGGCCGCGATCACCCGCCATCTGCTCGGCGAACTGGGCGCCGGGGGCGACGGTACCGAAGCGCTGTTGGTCGAGCTCGACCAGCTGGCGGCGGCGCTGGACACCGCGGGCACGGAGGCGCACGCCCGCGTGCTCGACCGGATGCGGGCGATCGTACGGCGCTGGGACTCGCCCGGTGCGCAACCGGCCGGCGGGGAACCGGACTTCGACGTGGCGACAGCCAGCGACGACGAGATCTTCGACCTCATCGACCAGGAGTTCGGCACCGCATGAGCCGCGCCGATCGAGGAGAGGGACCGCCCATGGCAGACGACAAGCTCCGTGACTACCTGAAGCGGGTCGTGGCCGACGCCCGGCGGCTGCAGAAGCGGGTGCGGGACCTGGAGGCCGAACGCACCGAGCCGATCGCCATCGTCGGCATGGCCTGCCGGCTGCCGGGCGGCGTCACATCGCCCGAGGACCTCTGGGACCTGGTGACGGCCGAACGGGACGGCATCAGCGGATTCCCCACGGACCGTGGCTGGGACCTCGACGCGCTGTTCCACGCCGACCCCGACCAGCCCGGCACCAGCTACGTGCGCGAGGGCGGCTTCCTGCACGACGCCGGTCGGTTCGACGCCGGGCTCTTCGGGATTTCGCCACGCGAGGCGTTGGCCATGGACCCACAGCAGCGGTTGATGCTGGAAGTGTCCTGGGAGGCGTTGGAACGCGCCGGTCTCGACCCGCGGTCGCTGAGCGGCGCGGACGTCGGAGTGTTCAGCGGCTACTGCGGGCACGACTACGGCACCGGCCTGCCCGAGGTACCGGATTCCCTGCAGGGTTTCATGATGACCTCCGACGCCGGCAGCGTTCTGTCCGGGCGGGTCGCCTATGTGCTGGGCCTGGAGGGGCCGGCCGTCACGATCGACACGGCGTGCTCGTCCTCGCTGGTGGCACTGCACCTGGCCGTGCAGGCCCTGCGGGACGGCGACTGCGCCATGGCGTTGGCCGGCGGGGTGACCGTGATGGCCACACCGCGGGCGTTCGTGGGCTTCGCCCGGCAGCGCGGGCTGGCCGCCGACGCCCGCTGCAAGGCGTTCGCGGCCGGCGCGGACGGCACCATCTTCGCCGAGGGCGTCGGCGTGCTGGTGGTGGAGCGGCTGTCCGACGCCCGCCGGTCGGGGCACAACGTCCTTGCGGTGGTGCGGGGTTCGGCCGTGAACCAGGACGGCGCGTCGAACGGGCTGACCGCACCGAGCGGTCCGTCGCAGCAGCGCGTGATCCGCCGGGCGCTGGCCGACGCACGTCTGTCCCCCTCGGACGTCGACGTGGTCGAGGCGCACGGCACCGGGACGGCACTGGGCGATCCCATCGAGGCACAGGCGATCCTGGCCACGTACGGACAGGACCGGGCCCGGCCGCTGCTGCTCGGCTCGGTGAAGTCCAACATCGGCCACGCACAGGGCGCCGCCGGCGTGGCCGGGGTCATGAAGATGGTGCTGGCCATGGGACACGGCATCGTGCCGCGAACCCTGCACGTGGACGAGCCCACGCCGCAGGTGGACTGGACGGCCGGCGCGGTGGAACTGGCCGTCGAGCAGCGTCCGTGGCCGGGGACCGGGCAGCCGCGCCGGGCCGCGGTGTCCGGCTTCGGGGTGAGCGGCACCAACGCACACGTGATCCTGGAGCAGGCACCGCCGATCGACGCCGGGAAACCGCCGGCCGACCTGGACGTGACTCCGCTGGTGCTCTCCGGGCACGGAAGCGAGGCGCTGCGGGCGCAGGCCGGCCGGCTGTCGGCGTTCCTGCGCGACTCGGCGGCGCCGACCGGCGAGGCGGCCCGGACACTGGCGTTCGGGCGGGCGGCGTTGCCGCAGCGCGCCGTGGTGCTGGCCCCGGGACGCGACGACGTGCTGTCCGCTCTGGACGCCCTGGCGCAGGGTGCCGACCATCCGGCCGTCGTGACCGGTGCCGTCGCCCGCGGCCGGCTGGCCATGGTGTTCCCCGGGCAGGGAGCGCAGCGGGCCGGCATGGGCCGCGCGCTGTACGAGCGGTATCCGGTGTTCCGGCAGACGTTCGACGAGATCTGCGTGGAGCTGGACCGGCAACTCGGCACGGACGTCCGGGACGTCGTGTTCGGCGACGCGGGGGAGCTGATCGAGCGGACGGTGTTCGCCCAGGCGTCGCTGTTCGCGCTGGGCGTCGGCCTGCTGCGGCTGTGGGAGTCGTTCGGCGTACGACCTGACGTGGTCGCCGGCCACTCGGTCGGGGAGATCGCCGCGGCGCACGCGGCCGGCGTGCTGTCCCTGGCCGACGCGATCACGCTGGTGGCGGCGCGCGGCCTGTTGATGGAGGCATTGCCGCCGGGCGGCGTGATGGTGTCGGTGCTCGCGCCGGAACAACGGGTGCGGGCGGCGCTGGTGCCCGGTGTGGACGTGGCGGCGGTCAACGGGCCGTCGTCGGTGGTGCTCTCCGGTGACGAGCACGCGGTGTCCCGGGTCGCGGACGAGCTGGCGGCCGCGGGTCACAAGACGAAGCGGCTCACCGTGTCGCACGCGTTCCATTCGGCGCTGATGGAGCCGATGCTGGCGGAGTTCCGGGCCGCGGTGTCCGGGCTGACCTTCGCGCCGCCGCAGCTGCCGTTCGTGTCGACGGTGACCGGCACGGTCATGGCGGAGTTCGACGCCGAGTACTGGGTGCGGCAGGTGCGGGACACCGTCCGGTTCGCCGACGGCGTCGGCGCACTGGCCGACTGCGAGGTGCGCACGGTGCTGGAACTGGGGCCGGACGGCGCGCTGTCGGCGCTGGGCCGGGACTGCTCGCCGGACGAGCGGATCGCCTTCGTGCCGAGTCTGCACCGCGACGGCGATGTCCTCAGGGCGCTCGCCGCCGGCCACGTGCGCGGCGTCGCCGTCGACTGGTCGCCGCTGCTCGGGGCCGGCCCGGTCCACACCGGCCTGCCGACCTATGCCTTCCAGCACGAGAACTTCTGGCTGTCCGGCGACCACAGCGGACAACCGACCACCGGGCACCCCCTGCTCGGCACCTTCGTCGACCTGCCCGACACCGGCGGCGCGGTGTTCACCTCCCGGCTCTCGCTGCGGTCGCAGCCGTGGCTGGCCGACCACGTCGTCGGCGGCGAAGTCCTGCTGCCCGGCGCCGCCATGGTCGACCTCGCGCTGCGGGCCGGCGACGAACTCGGCTGCGGCGCGGTCGAGGAACTGGTGATCGAGGCGCCGGTCGTGCTGCCCTTCGAGGGAGCGCTGGCGCTGCGCGTGAGCGTGGGGGAGGCCGACGACGACGGCCGTCGACCGGTCAGCGTGCACACCCGGCCGGACGTGGTCGGCGCGCCATGGACCCGGCACGCGCACGGCACCGTGCGGCAGCAGGCGGCGGCCCCGGACTTCTCGCTCGCGCAGTGGCCGCCGGACGGCGCGGTCGCCGCCGATCCCGCCGACCTGGCCGGCCTGTACGACGACCTGAGCAGCGTCGGATACCGCTACGGGCCGGTCTTCCAGGGCGTCCGTGCGGTCTGGACCCTCGACGACGCCGTGTACGCGGAGCTGTCGCTCCCGGCCGACCACCACGACCAGGCGGCGAAGTTCGGGCTCCACCCCGCCCTGCTCGACACCGCCCTGCACGCCGCAGCCTTCCTCGACCGCGCCGGCCTCTCGTCCCGGCGGACGACGCTGCCCTTCGCATGGCGCGACGTCGCCCTGTACGCGCCGGGGGCGACGATGCTCCGCGTCCGGGTCACGGCCGGCGGTCCCGACGTGCTGCGGCTGGATCTCGCCGACGGGGACGGTATACCGGTGGCGTCGATCGGCTCGCTGCTGTCGCGGCCGATCACCGGTCGGCTCGGCGCCGCCCGGGTGCGGGACAGCCTGTTCCGCGAGACCTGGCCCGTGCTGGAGCTCGCACCGGCCGCGCCGACCACGGTGGTCCCGGTGGCGACCGTCGCCGACGTACGGCGGCTGGACGGCGACGGGTTCGCCGGGCTGGCGGTGCCCGAATCCGGCGACGTCCGGGAGCTGACCGCCCAGGTCCTGGCCGTGCTCACCGAGTGGCTGGCGCTGCCGCTGACCGACTCGGCCCGCCTGATCGTGACGACGCGCGGCGCGGTCGCCGTCGACCCGGCCGACGTCCCCGATCCGGCCCAGGCCGCGGTGTGGGGCCTGGTCGGCTCCGCACAGACCGAGAACCCGGGCCGGATCGTGCTGGTCGACACCGACGGCCCGGTCGAGGCGTCGTCGGTGCTGGGTACGGACGAGACGCAGCTGGCGATCAGGGCCGGCCGCGCGCACCGCCGCCGCCTGATCCGCGCCGAGGCCGCGGAACCGCTGATGCGGGAGTCGGCCGGGACGGTGCTGATCACCGGTGGCAGCGGGTCGCTCGGCGGCATCGTCGCTCGCCATCTCGTCACCGAACACGGCGTGCGGCACGTGGTGCTGGCCGGCCGCCGGGGCGAGGCCGCCGACCTCGTCGCCGAGCTGGCCGCCCTCGGGGCCACGGCCCGCGCGGTGGCGTGTGACGTGGCGGATCGCGAGGCGACCGCGCGACTGCTGGCCACCATCGAGCCGCCGCTGACCACCGTCGTACACACCGCGGGTGTCCTGGACGACGGCATGGTCACGGCGATGACACCCGAGCGACTGGACACCGTACTGCGGCCCAAGGCCGACGCCGCCGTCATCCTGCGCGACCTCATGCCGGCGGCCGCGAAGCTGGTGTTGTTCTCCTCGGCCGCCGGCCTGTTCGGCAGCCCCGGCCAGGCCAACTACGCGGCGGCCAACTCCTTCCTGGACGCGTACGCCCGCCGGCAGCACGCCGCCGGCCGGCCGACCGTGTCCCTGGCCTGGGGCATGTGGGCGCAGCACGACGGCATGACGGCCGCGCTCGGCGACACCGACCGGGCCCGGCTGGCCCGTGGGGGCGCGGCGGCCCTGACCGCGGCGGAGGGCATGGCGCTGTTCGACGCGGCCCTGGGCGCTGCCGAACCCGTGCTGGTGCCGATGAAGGTGGACTTCGGGGCGCTGCGGGCACAGGCATCCGCAGGCACACTGCCCGGCCTGCTGCGCGACCTGGTGCCCCGGCCGCGAGGACGGACGGCACCGGCGGGCGACGACTTCGCCGCCCGCCTGGCCGCCGCCACCGCCGCCGACCGGCCGAAGCTGCTGCTGGACGTGGTGCGCCGGGAGGCCGCGTTGGTGCTGGGCCACGCCTCGCCGGCCGCGATCGCACCGGACCAGGTCTTCACCGACATCGGCTTCGACTCGCTGTCCGCGGTCGAGCTGCGGGACCGGCTGGCGGCACGCACCGGACTGCGGCTGCCGGCCTCCTTCACCTTCGACCACCCGACGCCGTCCGCGCTGGTCGAGTACCTGAGCGGCCGGCTCGGCGGCGGCCGGAACGACGACCGTGTGCTGGCCGAACTGGCCCGGCTGGAGTCGGCGGTGGCCGACGCCGGACCCGATGGCGCGGCCACCGGCCTCGTGCCGCGGCTGCGGGCGCTGCTGGCCCGGGTCGAGGCCGCCGCCGCGCCCGAGCCGTCCGGCGACGTGGCCGCCCGCCTGGAGTCGGCGTCCGTGGCCGACGTCCTGGCCTTCATCGACGACGAGTTCGGCCCGGAAGACCCCGAGGGAGAGTGACCAGAGCAGTGGACAGTCAGGACACGACCGGTGGCGACGAGCGTCTGGTCAAGTACCTCAAGCGGGTGACTGCCGACCTGCACCAGACCCGGCAGCGGCTGGCGCGGGTGACGGCGGAGCGTTCCGAGCCGATCGCCATCGTGGGCATGGCCTGTCGGCTGCCCGGCGGCGTCGCCTCGCCGGAGGACCTGTGGGACCTGGTCGCCGGCGGCCGGGACGCCATCACGGCGTTCCCGGACAACCGCGGCTGGGACCTGGACACCCTGTTCCATCCCGACCCGGACCACCCCGGCACCAGCTACGTGCGGGCCGGTGGCTTCCTGCACGACGCCGACCGGTTCGACCCCGGTTTCTTCGGGATCTCACCGCGCGAGGCGCTGGCGATGGACCCGCAGCAGCGGTTGATGCTGGAGGTCTCCTGGGAGGCGTTCGAGCGGGCCGGGATCGACCCGACGACGTTGCGCGGCCAGGCCGTCGGCGTCTACTGCGGCGCCCTCAACCAGGACTACGCGGCGCGGCTGGACACCGTGCCCGAGGGCGTGGAGGGCCACCTGGTGACCGGTGGTGCCGGCAGCGTGCTGTCCGGGCGCGTGTCGTACGTGCTGGGACTGGAGGGCCCGGCCGTCACGGTGGACACAGCCTGCTCGTCGTCGCTGGTGACGTTGCACCTGGCGGCGCAGGCACTGCGCGACGGCGAGTGCACGATGGCGCTGGCAGGTGGCGTGACCGTGATGTCCACCTCCTGGGCGTTCGTCGGGGTGTCCCGGCAACGCGGCATGGCCGAGGACGGGCGGTGCAAGTCCTTCTCCGGCGACGCCGACGGCACCGGTCTGGCCGAGGGCGCCGGCGTGCTGCTGCTGGAACGGCTGTCCGAGGCCGAGCGGCTGGGACATCCGGTCCTTGCGGTGGTACGAGGCTCCGCGGTGAACCAGGACGGCGCGTCGAACGGGCTGACCGCGCCGAGCGGGCCGTCACAGCAGCGCGTGATCCAGAAGGCGCTGGAGACGGCCGGGCTCGCACCGTCCGATGTGGACGCCGTGGAGGCGCACGGCACCGGCACCGCGTTGGGCGACCCGATCGAGGCGCAGGCCCTGCTGGCCACCTACGGCCAGGGCCGGCCGGCGGACCGCCCGCTGTGGCTGGGGTCGTTGAAGTCCAACATCGGCCACACACAGGCCGCCGCCGGCGTCGCCGGTGTGATCAAGATGGTGCAGGCGATCCGGCACGCGCAGCTGCCGCCGACGCTGAACGTCACCGAACCGACCGGGCAGGTCGACTGGTCGACCGGCGCGGTGGAGCTGCTGACCGCCGGCCGGGACTGGCCCGAGGCGGCCGGGCCACGCCGCGGGGCGGTGTCCGGATTCGGGGTCAGCGGCACCAACGCGCACGTGATCATCGAGCAGGCGCCGCCGGTTGCCGACCCCGTCGGGGCCGCCCTCGACGAGACGTCCGTCGGCGGCGGCATCGCGCCTCTGGTGGTGACCGGCCAGGGCACGGCCGGACGCGCCGCCCAGGCCCGGCAGCTGGCCGCTCTGCTGGCCGACCGGCCGGAGACTGCGGTCGGCGATGTCGCCCATGCGCTGGTCCGGAACCGCGCGGTGCTCCCGGACCGGGCCGTGGTGCTCGCCGCGGACGCCGTGGACGGGCTCACCGCGCTGGCCGACGACCGGTCCGCCGCCGGCGTCGTCCGCGGCGAGGGACCGCTCGTCACCGGCGAAGTGGCGTTCGTCTTCCCCGGGCAGGGCTCGCAGTGGCTGGGCATGGCCGCCGAACTCTTCGAGTCCTCGCCGGTGTTCGCCGCCGCCATGACGGAATGCGACGAGGTGCTGCGCGACTACGTGGACTGGTCGGTGATCGACGTGATCCGCCAGGATCCGGCCGCTCCCGACCCGACCCGCATCGAGGTCGTGCAGCCGTCGCTGTTCTCCGTGCACGTGTCGCTGGCCGCCCTGTGGCAGCACGTCGGCGTGCGGCCGGCCGCGGTGGTCGGGCACAGCCAGGGCGAGATCGCCGCCGCCGTCGTGTCCGGCGCGCTGTCGCTGTCCGACGGCGCCCGCGTCATCGTGGCCCGCAGCGCCCTGCTGGCCGAGGAACTGCTCGGCAAGGGCGCGATGGCATGGATCGGCACCTCCGCGGCCGACGTCGAGGCCCGGCTGGCGCAGTGGGCCGACCGGGTGTCCGTCGCCGGCCGCAACTCGCCCCGGGCGGTCACCGTGGTCGGCGAGACCGAGGCGCTGCACGAGCTCGTCGCCGCCTGCCAGGCCGACGGCATCCGCACCCAGATCGTCGGCTCGTCGGTGGCGTCGCACTGCGCGCAGATCGAACCGCTGCGTGACCGGCTGCTGGCGATGTTCGCCGACGTCACTCCGAGGGCCGCACGGGTGCCGTTCTACTCGTCGGTCAGCGGCACGAAGATCGACACCACCGGCATGGACGCGGAGTACTGGTACCGCAACGCCCGCGAGCCGGTCGACCTGGAAACGGCCGTACGCAACCTGATCGCCGACGGCTACGCGTTCTTCGTGGAGCTCAGCGCGCATCCCGTGCTCACCGTGCCGGTGCAGGAGACCGCGGAGGCGGTCGGCGCGGACATCGTCGCCGTCGGCTCGCTGCGCCGCGACGACGGCGGCCCCCGACGGTTCCTCACCTCCATGGCCGAAGGCTTCGTGCGCGGCCTGCCGGTGGACTGGTCCACGCTGTTCGACGCCGACCGCCCGGCGCATGTCGAGCTGCCGACCTACCCGTTCCAGCAGCAGCGTTACTGGCTGGCCACCAGCGACACGACCGGCGATGCCGGTGGCCTCGGCCTCAGCGGCGCCGAGCACCCGTTGCTGGGAGCGGTGGCCGAGCTGCCCGAGTCCGGCGGGGTGCTGGTGACATCGAGGCTGTCGCTGCGGTCGCAGCCGTGGCTGGCGGATCACGCCGCGGCGGGCACGGTGTTGCTGCCCGGCGCGGCATTTGTGGAGTTGGTGGTGCGCGCCGGCGACGAGGTGGAGTGCGGCGCCGTCGAGGAACTGATCGTGGAGACCCCGCTGGCACTGCCGCCGACCGGCGCGGTGCAGCTGCGGATCACCATCGGTGAGGCGGACGACTCCGGGTTCCGGCCGGTGAACGTGTACGCCCGTGCCGAGGACGCCGGCCCCGGTGCGCCGTGGACCCGGCACGTGCACGGCACCCTGACGGCTTCCCCGCCGGCCGCCGACTTCTCGTTCACACACTGGCCGCCCACCGGGGCGACCCAGGTCGACGAGGACCGCCTGGCCGGCTTCTACGACCGGCTGGCAGCCGCCGGATTCGGCTACGGCCCGGCGTTCCGCGGCCTGCGCGCCGTCTGGCTGGCCGGTGACGACATCTATGCCGAGGTCGAGTTGCCCGAGGAACAGCAGGCCGACGCCGCGCGGTTCGGGCTGCACCCGGCGCTGCTGGACGCGGCCCTGCACGCCGGAGTGTTCGCCGCCGGCGACGAGCCGAAGCTGGCACTGCCGTTCGCCTACCGGGGCGTGGCCCTGCACGCGAACGGTGCGTCGGCGCTGCGGGTGCGCATCAGCCCCGCCGGCGCCGACTCGATCCGCGTACAGGCGGCGGACGGCTCCGGGGCCCCGGTGGCATCGGTGTCCTCGCTGCTGTCGAGGGTGGTGGAACCGGCCCGGCTCGGTGGCGGCCCAACCGGTGACCAGGTGTTCCTGGTCGACTGGGAGGAGTACGCCCCGGCCGCCACCGCGGCGACCCGGCCCACCCCGGTGACGGCCACCGCGGACCTGACCGCGCTGACCGGCGGCGACGTGCTGCTCTACGACGTGCCCACGGCGCCCGGCACCGCGGCCGAGGCGGCTCGCGACCTCACCACCCGGGTACTGGCGGTGCTGCAGACGTGGCTGGCCAACCCGGCGTTGGCCGACAGCCGTCTGGTGGTCCGCACGAGCCGGGGTGTGAAGATCCGGGACGGCGAGACGCCGGATCCGGCGGTGGCGGCGGTGTGGGGCCTGGTCGGCGCCGCGCAGTCGGAGCACCCGGGCCGGATCGTGCTGGTCGACTCCGACGGCTCGCCGGCGTCGGACTCCGTGCTGCCGACTCTCCTGGACGTGGACGAACCGCAGTTCGCCGTGCGGGACGGGGCGTGCTTCCTGCGCCGCCTGATCCGCGCCGACGCCGCCGGCACCCTGGTCCCGCCGGCAGGCGAGCCGACCTGGCGGCTGGACACCCGCGCCATGGGCACGCTGGAAGGCCTCGCGCTGGTGCCCGCGCCGGAGGCCGCGCGCCCGCTGGAGGAGGGCCAGGTGCGGGTGGCGGTCCGCGCCGCCGGCATGAACTTCCGTGACGTGCTGATGGCGCTGGGGATGTTCCCCGGCACGATCGACATCTGCCACGAAGGCTCCGGTGTGGTCACCGAGGTCGGCCCCGGCGTGGACGACCTCGCCCCCGGCGACCGGGTGATGGGCGTGTTCCCGGGGGCGGGCGGTCCGGTCGCGGTGGCCGAGCGGTTCGCGCTGGCCCGGATGCCCGCCGGCTGGACCTTCGAACAGGCCGCCGCGGTGCCGGCCGTCTACCTGACGGCGTACTACGCGTTCAAGGACCTGATCGACCTGCGCCCCGGCCAGTCGGTGCTGGTGCACGCCGCCGCCGGCGGCGTCGGCATGGCCGCGGTCCAGCTGGCCCACCACTTCGGCGCGGAGGTCTACGGCACCGCCAGTCCGGGCAAGTGGCCGGCTGCGCTCGCGGCCGGCGTGCCTGCGGGCCGCCTGGCCAACTCCCGCACCCTGGACTTCGAGCAGCAGTTCCTGGACATGACCGACGGCCGGGGCTTCGACGTGGTGCTGGACGCACTCACCGGCGAGTTCGTGGACGCCTCGCTACGACTGCTGCCCCGCGGCGGCCGGTTCCTGGAGATGGGCAAGAACGACGCCCGCGACCCGGAGGCCGTCGCCGCACGGTATCCGGGTGTGACGTACCGGGTCTTCGACATCGCGGAGGCCCGCGGCGCCCGTCTGCGGCAGCTGCTGGAGGAACTGCTGGAGCTGTTCGACCGGGGCGTGCTCACGCCGCTGCCGGTGACCACGTGGGACATCCGGCAGGCGCCGGCCGCCTTCCGGCACATGGCGCAGGCCCTGCACGTCGGCAAGAACGTGTTCACGGTGCCGAGGGACCTCGACCCCGACGGCACGGTCCTGGTCACCGGCGGCACCGGCACCCTGGGCACGATGCTGGCCCGGCACCTGGTCCGCGTGCACGGCGTGCGCAACCTGGTGCTGACCGGCCGGCGCGGACCGCAGGCCGCGGGAGCCGCCGAGCTGCGGGCGGAGCTGACCGAGCTCGGCGCGCGGGTGCGGATCGTGGCATGCGACAGCGCCGACCGGTCGGCGCTGGCCGAGGTGCTGGCGTCGATCCCCGAGAAGGCCCCGCTGACGGCGGTGCTGCACGCGGCCGTCGTACTCGATGACGGGGTGGTGATGTCGCTGACGCCGGAGCGGCTGGCCGACGTGCTGCGGCCGAAGATCGATGCGGCGGTCCACCTGCACGAGCTGACCAAGGACCTGGACCTGGCCGCCTTCGTGCTGTTCTCCTCCGGGGCCGGCGTCTTCGGCAACGCCGGCCAGGGCAACTACGCGGCGGCCAACGCCTTCCTGGACGCGTTCGCCGAGTGGCGGCGCGCCCAGGGGCTGCCGGCCGTGTCGCTGGCCTGGGGTCTGTGGGCGCAGAGTGTGTCCGCCGGCGCGGCAGCGCACCTCGGCGAGGTCGACCACAGGCGGATGGCCCGCGGTGGCGTCACCGGCCTGTCGGCCGAGGAGGGCATGGCGCTGTTCGACGCCACCCTGCACGCGCCGCAGTCCGTGGTGCTGCCGATGAAACTCGACTTCGCGGCGCTGCGGGCCGAGGCGGCGGACGGCTCTGTGCCGCCGCTGCTGCGTCGCCTCGTCCGACAGGGCCGGCGGACCGCGCAGTCCGGAGGCGGGGCGGACGCACTGGCCGAGCGGCTGGCCCGGGCCGGCGCCGCGGACCGGGAGCAGATCCTGCTCGACCTGGTGCGCCAGGAGGCGGCGGCTGTGCTCGGCCACTCCTCGGCCGCGACAGTGCGGCCCGACCTGGCGTTCAAGGAGGTCGGCTTCGACTCGCTGACATCGGTGGAGCTGCGCAACCGGCTGGCCAACCGGAGCGGCGTCCGGCTGCCGGCGACGCTGACCTTCGACAACCCGACGCCGACGGCACTGGCCCGCTACCTGCGGTCGGTGCTGTGTCCGGACGGGGAGCCCGCGCCGGACGGCGACGGGACCGGGGTGGCGGAGGCGGACCTGCGCCGGGTGCTGGCGACGGCTCCGCTG
The DNA here is from genome assembly GCF_040652235.1 of Streptomyces sp. NPDC048277. Classification (NCBI taxonomy): domain Bacteria; kingdom Bacillati; phylum Actinomycetota; class Actinomycetes; order Kitasatosporales; family Streptomycetaceae; genus Streptomyces; species Streptomyces sp. NPDC048277. The sequence continues at coordinate 66,145 of NZ_JBEZLQ010000003.1, read as the reverse complement.
GACCGGCTGCGGGAGCTGGGCGTGCTCGACGCCGTCCGGCCGCTGCTGGGCGAGGTGGCCGAGGAACCGGTGGGCGGTGCCGCCGAGGCACTCGCCGGCATGGACGTGGACGACCTGGTGGCCAGGGCGATGAGCAAGGCGGGGAAATGACACAGACGACGGACGCCAAGGTCGTGGAGGCGCTGCGGGCCTCCCTGATCGAGAACGACCGGCTGGAACGGGAGAACCTGCGCATCCGCGCCGCGAGCACCGCCCCGATCGCGATCGTGGGCATGGCCTGCCGGCTGCCCGGCGGCGTCGGCTCGCCGGAACAGCTGTGGGAGATGGTCGCCGGCGGCGGGGAGGGGATCTCGGAGTTCCCCACCGACCGCGGCTGGGACCTGGAGAACCTGTTCCATCCGGACCCGGAACACCCAGGCACCAGTTACGCGCGGGCCGGCGGCTTCCTGCACGAGGCGGGCGAGTTCGACGCCGCGTTCTTCGGGATATCGCCGCGCGAGGCGTTGGCCATGGACCCGCAGCAGCGCCTGATGCTGGAGATCTCCTGGGAGGCGTTCGAGCACGCCGGCGTCGACCCGTTGTCCCTGCGGGGCTCCGATGTCGGCGTGTTCACCGGCGTCACCCACCACAGCTACGCCGGCGGGCTCCAGCCGGTGCCCGAGGAACTGGAATCGGTGATGGGCACCGGGGTCTCCGCGAGTGTGCTGTCCGGGCGGGTGTCCTATGTGCTGGGGTTCGAGGGGCCGTCGGTTGCGGTGGACACGGCGTGTTCGTCGTCGTTGGTCGCCTTGCATCTGGCGGTGCAGGCGCTGCGCAACGGCGAGTGCTCGATGGCGCTGGCCGGTGGTGTGACCGTGATGCCGAACCCAGGGGTGTTCGTCGGCTTCTCCCGGATGCGCGGCATGTCCGAGGACGGCCGGTGCAAGTCCTTCGCGGCGGCGGCCGACGGCGCCGGGTGGTCCGAAGGCGCGGGCGTGCTGCTCGTGGAGCGGCTCTCCGACGCCGAGCGGCTCGGCCACCGCGTGCTGGCCGTCGTTCGCGGCACGGCGGTGAACCAGGACGGCGCCTCCAACGGCCTGACCGCACCGAGCGGCCCGTCCCAGCAGCGGGTGATCCGCCAGGCGCTGGCCAACGCCCGGCTCTCCACTGCGGACATCGACGCGGTCGAGGCACATGGCACCGGCACGGTGCTGGGCGATCCGATCGAGGCGCAGGCCCTGATCGCCACCTACGGCCAGGGCCGGGAACGGCCGTTGTGGTTGGGGTCGTTGAAGTCGAACATCGGTCACGCCCAGGCGGCGGCCGGTGTCGCCGGCGTGATCAAAATGGTGCTGGCGTTGCAGCACGGCGTGCTGCCGCAGACCCTGCACGTCGATGCACCGACGCCCGAGGTTGACTGGTCGGCGGGCGCGGTGGAGTTGCTGACCGCGCAACGGGACTGGCCGGCGGCGGACCGGCCGCGCCGGGCCGGCATCTCCGGCTTCGGCGTGAGCGGCACCAACGCCCACGTGATCATCGAGGAACCGCCGGCGGCCGAAGCGGCTTCGGTGCCGGGGCCACCGGTGCTGACCGGCGCGCACGTCCCGCTGGTGCTGTCCGGGCGCGGCGGCGCCGGCCTCGCCGGCCAGGCCGAACGGCTCCACACCTTTCTGGCCGACCGGCCGGGCCTGGACCTGACCGAGGTGGCCCGCGCACTGGCCACGACCCGCGCCGCGCTGCCGAACCGGGCCGTCGTGCTGGCCACCGACCACGCCGACGCGCTGGTCCGGCTGCGGGCGCTGGCGGCCGGCGAACCGACTCCGAACGTGGTCACCGGGCGCGCCGACGCCACCGAGCGGGTCGTGTTCGTGTTCCCGGGCCAGGGGTCGCAGTGGATCGGCATGGGCACGGCGCTGCTGGCCGAATCGCCGGTGTTCGCCGATCGGATGCGGGACTGCGCCGAGGCGCTGGACCCGGTGACCGGCTGGTCCCTGCTCGACGTCCTCGCCGGCGCACCCGGCGCGCCTTCCCTGGACCGGGTGGACGTCGTGCAGCCGGCGTCGTTCGCGATGATGGTGTCGCTGGCCGCGCTCTGGCGGGCCGCCGGCGTGACGCCGGCCGCCGTCGTCGGTCACTCGCAGGGGGAGATCGCCGCCGCCTGCGTCGCCGGCGGCCTGTCCCTGGCCGACGCCGCCAGGGTGGTGGCGTTGCGCAGCAAGGCGATCGCCGCCGGACTGTCCGGCCGGGGCGGCATGGTGTCGCTCGGCACGCCCGTCGACGAGGCCCGCGCTCTGATCGGACGCTGGGCGGGCCGGATCGAGCTGGCCGCCGTGAACGGCCCCGCCTCGACCGTGGTCGCCGGTGAGCCGGCGGCGTTGACCGAGCTGATCGAGGAAGCCGAGCGCGCTGGGCTGCGCGCCCGCCGTATCGACGTGGACTACGCCTCGCACACCGCGCAGGTGGAGGCGATCGAGGCGGAGCTGGCCCGGTCGCTGGCCGGGCTGCGGCCGACGACGTCTCAGATCCCGTTCTACTCCACGCTGTACGCCGACCGGCTGGACACCGCCGCACTCGACGGCGACTACTGGTACGGCAATCTGCGCGGCACCGTCCAGTTCGAAGCCGTCACACGCAGGCTGATCGACGACGGCATGGGCGCGTTCGTCGAGGTCAGTCCCCATCCGGTGCTGGTGCCCGCCGTCGAGGAGACCGCCCAGCAGGCCGGCGTCACCGTGACGGCGACCGGCACGCTGCGCCGGGACGAGGGCGGCGCCCAGCGGGTGCTGACCGCGATGGCGGCGCTGCACGCCGCCGCGGCCGCCGTGGACTGGGGCACGGTGCTGGGCGGTGGTCCGGCGCAGCCGATCGGGCTGCCCACCTACAACTTCCGCCACCGGCACTTCTGGCTCGCCGGCAACTACCAGGTCGCCGGCGCCTCCCGGAACACCGTCCACCTGCCGGCCGAGCCGGTGGACACCGACGGCCTCGCGGCGCGCCTGGCCGCGGTCAGCCCCGCCCAGCGGCGGGCCGTGCTGCTCGACCTCGTCCGCGCGGAGACGGCGGTGGTGCTGGGCCACGAGACCCTCGACGCCGTGGAGCCCGACCTGGCGTTCAACCAGATCGGCTTCGACTCCACGACCGCGGTCGAGCTGCGCAACCGACTGGCCGCCCGCAGCGGCACGGAGCTGCCGGTGACCCTGCTGTTCGACTACCCGACTCCGGAGGGCCTGGCCGACCACCTGCTGGAGCGGCTGGCCGACGACCTGCCGACGACCACCGCCGTCACCGCAGCCACGGCCGGCACCGCCGGCGCGGTCCGCAACGACGAGCCGATCGCGATCGTGGGCATGGCCTGCAGGCTGCCCGGCGGCGTCGAGTCGCCGGAGCAACTGTGGGACCTGGTGCTCGACGGCCGGGAGGGAATCAGCGGGTTCCCCACCGACCGCGGCTGGGACCTGGACAACCTGTTCCACCCCGATCCCGACCACCCCGGCACCAGCTACAGCCGGCACGGCGGCTTCGTGCACGACGCGGGGCAGTTCGACGCCGACTTCTTCGGGATCTCACCGCGCGAGGCGTTGGCCATGGATCCGCAGCAGCGCCTGATGCTGGAGATCTCGTGGGAGGCGATGGAACGCGGCGGCCTCGACCCGGCCGACCTGCGCGGCAAGGACGTCGGCGTCTTCACCGGCGTCACCTACCACAACTATGCCGCTGACGTGCGGAACGTTCCCGAGGAGCTGGAGGGGATCCTGGCGTTCGGCACCTCCGCCAGCGTGCTGTCCGGGCGGGTGTCGTACACGTTGGGGTTCGAGGGGCCGTCGGTGGCGGTGGACACGGCGTGTTCGTCGTCGTTGGTGGCCCTGCATCTGGCGGTGCAGGCGCTGCGCAACGGCGAGTGTTCGATGGCACTGGCCGGCGGTGTCACGGTCATGACCACGCCCGGTATCTTCGTCGGCTTCTCCCGGCAACGCGGCATGTCCGCGGACGGCCGCTGCAAGTCGTTCGCCGCTTCCGCGGACGGCACCGGCTGGTCGGAAGGCGCCGGCGTGCTCATGGTGGAGCGACTGTCGGACGCCGAGCGGCTGGGCCACCGCGTGCTGGCCGTCGTTCGGGGCACCGCGGTCAACCAGGACGGCGCGTCCAACGGCCTGACCGCACCGAACGGTCCGTCGCAGCAGCGGGTGATCCGGCGCGCGCTGGCCGATGCCCGGCTGTCCGCTTCCGACGTCGACGCGGTCGAGGCGCACGGCACCGGTACCGTGTTGGGCGATCCCATCGAGGCACAGGCGATCCTGGCCACGTACGGTCAGGGCCGGGAACGGCCGCTGTGGTTGGGGTCGTTGAAGTCGAACATCGGTCACGCCCAGGCGGCGGCCGGTGTCGCCGGCGTGATCAAGACGGTGATGGCGCTGCGGCACGGCGTGCTGCCCCGAACCCTGCACGTGGACGAGCCGACGCCACAGGTGGACTGGTCGGCGGGCGCCGTGGAGCTGCTGACCTCCCGACAGGACTGGCCGGAGCTGGACCGGCCGCGCCGCGCCGGTGTGTCGGCGTTCGGGGTCAGCGGCACCAACGCCCACGTGATCCTCGAACAGGCCGACACCCTGCCGCCGGCGAAGGTGACGCTGCTCGACGCCGAACTCCCGGTCCCGCTGCTGGTGTCGGCGCGCGGGAAGGCCGCCCTGGCCGCGCAGGCGCGACGCCTTGCGGCCTGGCTGGACGCCGAGCCGGACCTCGAGTCGCCGGCGGTGGCCCGCGCGCTGGCCGCCAACCGGACCGCCCTGCCGGACCGGGCTGTCGTGCTGGCCGCCGACCGGGCCGCCGCCGTGGCCGGGCTGCGCACCCTGGGCGACGGCGTCGTGGTGGGCAACGCCTCCGGGGCCGGCCGCCTGGCCATGGTCTTCCCGGGCCAGGGCAGCCAGCGGGTGGGCATGGGCCGCGAGCTGTTCAGCCGGTTCCCGGTGTTCCGGGACGCCTTCGAGGAGGCCTGCGCCGAACTGGACCGGCATCTCCGCGGTCATGTCTCGCACGCGGTGCGGGACACCGTGCTCGGCGAGTCCCCGGCGGCGGCCAGGAACCTCCGGGAGACCGTCTATGCCCAGGCCGGACTGTTCGCCCTGGGCGTCGGCCTGTTCCGCCTGTGGGAGTCGTGGGGCGTGCGGCCCGACATCGTGGCCGGGCACTCCGTCGGCGAGGTCGTCGCCGCGCATGTGGCGGGGGTGTTCACGCTGCCGGACGCGGCGGCGCTGGTGGCCGCCCGCGGCCGGTTGATGCAGGCACTTCCGGACGGCGGCGCGATGGTGTCCGTGGCGGCGAGCGAGCACCGGGTCCGGCCGCTGCTCGGGCCGGGTGTCGACATCGCCGCCGTGAACGGTCCGGCGTCGGTGGTGCTGTCCGGCGACGAGGACGCGGTGCTGGCCGTCGCCGCGGCGTTGGCGGCGGACGGCGTCCGCACCAAGCGGCTGGAGGCCGGCCGCGCCTTCCACTCGGCGCGGATGGAGGACATGCTCGCCGACTTCCGGGCCGTGCTGGCCACCCTGACGTACCACGAGCCGCAGTTGCCCGTGGTGTCCGACGTGACCGGCCGGATCGCGACCGCCGGCCGGCTGACCTCGCCCGACTACTGGGTGGAGCACGTCCGGGCCACGGTCAGGTTCGCCGACTGCGTGGACGCCTTGGCCGGACACGGCGTGCGGACGGTGCTGGAGCTGGGGCCGGACGGCACGGTGTCCGCGATGGGCCGGGCCTGCCTCGACGACGGCGGCCGGGTCGCGTTCGTACCGAGCCTGCGCCGGGACGAGGGCGAGGGGCGGTCGATCTTCACCGCGCTGGCCACCGCCCACACACGCGGCGTGCCGGTGGACTGGTCGACGTGGCTGGACGGCCCGACCGCGCCACCGGTCGAACTGCCCACCTACGCGTTCCAGCACGAGCACTACTGGCTCCTCGACACCGGCCGGCCGGTGGACGTCGCGTCGGCCGGGCTGGCCGACGCCGACCATCCGCTGCTCGGGGCGATGGTGGAGCTGCCCGGCTCCGGCGGCGTCGTGTTCACGTCGACGCTGTCCCTGCGGAGACAGCCGTGGCTGGCCGACCACGTCGCCGCCGGGACGGCCCTGCTGCCGGGCGCCGCGTTCGTGGAACTGGCGATCCGGGCCGGCGACGAGGTCGGCTGCGGCGTCGTCGACGAGCTGGTGTTCGAGGCTCCGCTGCTGCTGACCGATCGGGACGTGCACCTCCAGGTACAGGTGGGGGAGCCGGACGGGGACGGCCGGCGCACGGTGGCGGTGCACGGCCGTGCCGTCGATGCCGGGCCCGGTGCCGCCTGGACCAGGCACGTCGGCGGCACCCTCGCGCCGCCGCTCGCGCCGGCCGTCTTCTCCCTGGCCCAGTGGCCACCGGCCGGCGCGGAGCCGGTCGACGCCGACCGGATCGCCCGCCTCTACGGGGACCTCGCGGGTGCCGGGTACCGCTACGGGCCGTCGTTCCAGGGCCTGCGGGCGGCATGGACACTCGGCGACACGGTGTACGCCGAGGTGGCGCTGCCGGACGGGCCACGGGCCGACGCGGCGCGATTCGGCCTGCACCCGGCGCTGCTCGACGCCGCCCTGCACGCGTCGGCGTTCCGGGACCGCGACGCTGATGTGCCTCTGCTGCTGCCGTTCGCCTACCGGGGCATGGAACTCCACGCCGGCGGTGCGTCGACGCTGCGGGTGTGCATCGCCCCGGATACCGAGAACGCGATCACCGTGCAGTTGGCCGACGCCACCGGTGCCCCGGTCGCCTCCGTACGGTCGCTGGTCTCCCGACCGGTCGACCCCGAGCAGCTCGCCGCCGGCCCGGTCGCCGACCGGGTGTTCCTCGACGGCTGGACGGAGGTCCCGGCGCCGGCCGACCGCCCGGCCGTCTCCCCGATCCCGGTGTCCACCGTGGAAGAAGTGCGGAGCCGGGCCGAGGAGGGGAGCCAGGACGGGACCGGCACGCTGCTGCTCGACGTGCCCGTCGGCGACGTCCGGGAGGTCACCGAACACGTGCTCGCGATCCTGCGGGCGGTGCTGACGGAACCGGCCCTGGAGAGCACCCGCCTGGTTGTGTGGACCGACGGCGCCGTCGCCACGGAGCAGCCCGATCCGGCGCAGGCGGCGGTGTGGGGTCTGGTCGGCTCCGCGCAGGCCGAGAACCCCGGCCGGATCCTCCTCGTCGACAGCGGGCAACCGGTGAACGCGGTGCTGCCGGCGCTGATCGACGCAGACGAGCCGCAGGTGGCCGTCCGCGGCGACCGGGTGCTGGCCCGCCGGGTACGGCGCGCCGATGCCACCGCGGCGCAGGCCCACCCGATCGACCCCGCCGGCACGGTGCTGATCACCGGCGGCACCGGCGCGCTCGGCTCGGCGGTCGCCCGGCACCTGGTCGCCGTGCACGGGGTACGCAGCCTCGTACTGGCCGGCCGGCGCGGCCCCGACGCCGACCGGGCCACGGACCTGACGGCGGAGCTGACCGCGCTCGGCGCGAAGGTCCGCATCGCCGCCTGCGACGTGGCCGACCGGGACCAGCTGGCCGCGCTGCTGGCGTCGGTCCCGGACGATGCGCCGCTCACCGCCGTCGTGCACACGGCCGCCGTGCTCGACGACGGCGTCACCACGGCCATGACGCCCGAGCGCCTGGACACCGTGTTCCGGCCGAAGATCGACGCCGCGGTGAACCTCCACGAGCTGACCCGGGACCTGAACCTCACGGCGTTCGTGCTGTTCTCCTCCGGCGCGGGCGTGTTCGGAAATCCGGGCCAGGGCAACTACGCCGCCGCCAACTCCTACCTCGACGCGCTGGCGTTGCGCCGGCGGGCCGAGGGACTTCCGGCGGTGTCGATGGCCTGGGGCCTGTGGACGCAGACCGACGGTATGACGGCCGGTCTCAGCGACGTCGACCGCCATCGACTCGGCCGGGGCGGCGCGACGGGGCTCAGCCCCGAGGAGGGCCTGGCCCTGTTCGACGTGGCCCTGCGGCTGGACGAACCCGTGGTACTTCCGATGCGCCTGGACTTCGCCACCCTGGCCGACCGGGCGGCCGCCGGCCAGGTCGCGCCCGTGCTGCGGGGCCTGGTGCGCCGCCCCCGCCGGGCCGCCGGCGCCGAGGCGGACACCGAGACGTTCGCGGCGCGCCTGGCCGCCGCGACGGAACCGGAACAGGACGAGATCCTCCTCGAGCTGGTGCGCGCCGAGGCGGCCCAGGTGCTGGGCCACTCCTCGCCGACGGCCCTTGACCCGGAGCTGGTGTTCACCGACATCGGCTTCGACTCACTGACCGCGGTGGAACTCCGGGACCGGTTGGCGGCGCGCACCGGACTGCGGCTGCCGGCGACGTTCGTCTTCGACCATCCGACGCTACGGCTGCTCGGCGAGCAGTTGCGGCACGAACTGGCGTCCCGGTGACCGGGCGACCTGACAGAGGGGACCGACCGTGTTCACGGTGGACAAGTACCTGGAATACCTCGGCTACGCGCAGCGGCCGGCGCCGACCCTCCAGACGCTGCGGGACGTGCACCGCCGGCACCTGAGCCGGGTGCAGTACGACACCCTGCACGCGCTGCGGCTCGATCCGGACAACATGGCCGACATGGACCTGGACGACACGTTCGACAACGTCGTGCTCGGCGAGCAGGGCGGTATGTGTCTCCAGCTCAACACGCTGTTCGACCGGCTGCTGACCGGTCTCGGCTTCCGGGCGACGGTGGTGGCCGGCGGGACCTGGATCCCCGGCAACGTGTTCTACCCGGACCCTGAGCACATGCTGATGCTGGTCGACGTCGACGGCGCGCAGTGGCTGGCCGACGTCGGCCATGCGGGTGTGAGCTTCGTGGAGCCGCTGCGGTTCGCCCCCGGTGTGCAGGTGCAGGACGGCTGCGAGTTCCAGCTGTTGCGGCAGGACGGCTACCACGTGCTGCAGACCCGCACCAAGGGCAAGGACTGGCGGATGACGTTCCGGTTCACCACGCGGCCGCGCACCCCGAAGGACTGGGACGGCGTCGGCGAGGGCCAGGGTCCCGGCGTGCTCGCCTCGGTGCGCCGCCGGCGCCGGGCCGTGCCCGGCGGCCAGGTCACGCTCACCAAGAACCTGTTCACCGTCGTCGAGGACGGCGTCGAACAGACCAGGCTGCTGCGCGACCCGGCGGACGAGCGGCACGTCATCGACACCTACTGGGAGGGCCGCGCGTAATGAGGTTCGGTCTGCTGTACGGCCTGCAACTGCCCCGGCCCTGGGGCCCGGACGCGGAGAGCCGGCTCTACCACGAGGTCCTGGACCAGATCGAGCTGGCCGACCGGCTCGGCTTCGACAACGTCTGGTGTCCCGAGCACCACTTCCTTGAGGAGTACTCGCACCTGAGCGCGTCCGAGGTGTTCCTGGGGGCGGTCAGCCAGCGCACCCGGACCATCCGGATCGGGCACGCGGTGATGCTGATGCCGCCGGCGTTCAACCCGACCGCCCGGGTGGCCGAACGGATCGCCACGCTGGACGTGCTGTCCGGCGGACGGGTCGAGTTCGGCACCGGGGAGTCCACCACGCCGACCGAGCTGCTGGGCTTCGGTATCGAGCGGGCCACGAAGCGGGACCAGTGGGCGGAGGCGGTGGACGCGGCCGCCCGGATGTTCGTGGAGGAGCCGTTCGCTGGCTACGACGGCGCGTACGTGTCGATGCCGATCCGCAATGTGCTGCCCAAACCGGTGCAGCGGCCGCACCCGCCGATGTGGATGGCCTGCGGCAACCGGGACGCCATCCGGCTGGCCGCCAACCGGGGCCTGGGCGCGCTGAACTTCTCCTTCTTCGGGCCGGCCGAGACCCGCAAGTGGGTGGACGCCTACTACGCCGGCATCGAGTCCGAGGACTGCGTGCCGGCCGGGTTCGCGGTCAACCCGCAGATCGCCGCGACCATCCCGATGATGTGCCACCGCGACGAGGCCACCGCGGTGGAACGCGCCGTGGACGGCATCCAGTTCTTCAATTTCGGGCTCGGCTACTACGGCGGCTTCGGCAGCCCCGCACCCGGTCACACCAATGTGTGGGAGGTCTTCCAGCGGGAGCGGGCCGGACGCGGCATGGACCGGGCCGCCTTCGGCAAGCTCGGCGGCCCCCTGGGGAATCCGGCGCGCGGCGCCATCGGCACCCCGGAGCAGATCCGCGACCTGCTGCGCCAGCACGAGGAGGCCGGCCTGGACCAGGCGATCTTCCTGGTGCAGGGCGGCGGGATGCGGCACGAGGACGTGTGCGAGTCGCTGGAACTGTTCGCCGCCGAGGTGATGCCGGAGTTCAAGGAACGGCACGACAAAACGGAGCGGCGGAAAATGGAGCGCCTGCGGCCGGCCGTCGACGCCGCGCTGGCCCGGCGCGCGCCGGCCCGGACCGCCGACCCGGGCTACCGGGTGCTGCCGCGCAGTAAGCACTGAGGAGGACGGCATCTACCTGGGCATCGACATCGGCGGCAGCAAGGTCGCGCTGCGGGCCGAGCTGACCGACGGCACCGTGCGGGAGACGGCATTCCGGTGGACCGCGACCTCCCGCGGTGTCGACGACGTACACGAATTGAGGGCAGAGGTCGCCGTCATGACGGCCAATCAGGCTGCGTTGCAGGGAGTCGGCATCGCACTGCCGGCCACGGTGGACACCGACGGCATCGTGACGGCATGGCCCAACCGGCCGTGGTGGATCGGGCTGGACCTGCGCTCGCTGCTCTCCGACCTGTTTCCGGCGACCGGTGCCCGCTTCGGCGACGACGGCGACCTGGCCGCGGTCGCCGAAGCGGCGGCCGTCGGCGTGCGCGACGTCGTCTACGTCGGGGTGGGCACGGGAATCGGCGGCGGCATCGTGCTGGACGGCCGGTCCTGCCCCGGCCTGGGCCGCGGCTCGTGCGAACTCGGGCACATCGTGGTCGACCGCGCGGGACCGCCGTGCGTGTGCGGCCGGCGGGGCTGCCTGCAGGCAGAAGCGTCCGGTCCGGCGGTACTGCGGGCCGCCGGCCGGACGCTGGGAACGAAGGTGACCTACGACGAACTGGCGCGCGGGTGGGCCGCCGGTGCGCCGTGGGCGGGTGCGGCGATCGGCCACGCCGCCACCGTGCTGGCCACGGCGCTGGTCAGCGTGGCCGAACTGGTCCGGCCCGAGCTTCTCGTGGTCGGTGGTGGCTTCGCGGCCGGCCTGCCGGGCTTTGTCACCGGTGTCGCCGACCGGGTGTCGGAGCTGGCTCGTCCCGGCCATCCGACCCCGCCGGTCCGCCCGGCCGTGCTGGGCGGGCTGTCCTCGCTGCACGGCGCCGTGCTGGCCGCCAGGGGGCTGGCCTGACGGCGCCGTGGGAACGACGGCTCAGGCGGGCGGCGAGAACCGCACCGGCAGCTCGGACAGCGAACGCTGGAACGGGTTGGCGTTGCGGCCCACCTCGTCGGCCGGCTTGGCCAGCTCGATGTCCGGGAACCGCCGGAACAGCGTGTTGATGGCGATCTCGCCCTCCACCCGGGCCAGCGGGGCGCCGACGCAGAAGTGGATGCCGTACCCGAACTGGACGTGCATGGCCGAGTCGCGGGTGAGGTCCAGTTCCGTGCCGTCGACGTAGCGGCCCGGGTCGGTGTTGGCAGCCTCCAGATCGAGCAGCACCTGGTCACCGGGGTGCATGTCGGCTCCGCCGATGGCGAAGTCCACGTTGACGAAGCGCACGTTGAACTGGCCGGGACCGTCGTGCCGCAGCAACTCGTCCACCCCGCGCAGGTCGATCTCCGGGCGCTCGCGCAGTTCCGCGGCCACCTCCGGCCGGGACAGCAGCGAGTGGAGGGCGTTGCCGATGAACCCGCTGGTCAGCTCGTAGCCGGCGATCACCAGCGCCCGGCAGCCGGCCACCAACTCGCGTTCGCTGAGGCGCTCCTCGTCGCTGGCCGCGACCAGGTCGCTGACCAGGTCGTTGCCGGGGGAGCGGCGTTTCTGCTCGGTCAGGTCCGCCATGTAGTCCCACAGCTCCGCGGCCGCGGTCTGGGAAGCGGCGATCGCGTCCGGGTCGAAGCCGGCGGCCAGCATCGCCTGAGCCTGGTGGTGGATCTGCTCCCGGTCGCTGGTCGGGATGCCCAGCAGCTCGCAGATCACCAGCAGCGGCAGCGGCACGGCCAGCGTCTGCACCAGGTCGGCACTGCCGTCGGCGGCGACCTCGTCCAGCAGTGAGTCGGTGATCTCCTGGATCCGCGGCCGCAGCTGGTCCACCCGGCGTATGTTGAACACCTTGGTCAGCGGCTGGCGCAGCCGGGTGTGCGTCGGCGGGTTGCTGCCGATCACGGTGTCCTCGAACAGTCCGCTCAGCGGCGAGGCCAGCCCGTGCTCGGCGGCGAAGGCCGCGGGCGGGCTCAGCGCCGGATTCGACAGGCATTCCCGCACCTCGTCGTATCGCGACACCAGCCATACCGGCATTCCGTTCAGACTGACCCGTCTCGGCGGAACGTGCCGATTCCGTTCCGCTGCAATGGACTGTGGATCGAAGATCGGAAAATGCTCGCTCTGAATTTCGGTCACGGCGTGATGCTAGCAACGGGATACCAGGAAAATTGGTGTTCCGCGGTGCAGTGAGGGGGTCTCCAGCGGGTGGATAGGGGGTTGTTCCGACGGCGCCCGCCAGAGCAGTGTTGGCCTGTTGACAACCCCTGATATGAGGATGGTGGCAGTGGGCTCGCTAACGGACGCGCTGGCCGACGCCGTGTCAGCGGAGGAGATCGAACGTGCCGATCTGCCCGCGGAATTCCGGGCCGTACACGTCTGCGCCGAGGACGAGGCAATGTTCTCGGGTCTTTCGGACAAGGACGTCCGAAAGTCTCTCCGCGTCGGATCGGTTGCGATGCCGGAATTGGCGCCCGACGAGGTACTCATCGCCGTGATGGCGAGTTCCGTCAACTACAACACCGTGTGGTCGGCACAGTTCGAACCGGTGTCGCCTTTTCGATTCCTGGAGAAGTTCGGCCGCAAGGGCGGATGGGCCGGCCGGCACGACCTGCCCTACCAGGTGCTCGGCTCGGACGCGGCCGGCGTGGTGGTCCGGGTCGGCTCCGGCGTGCGCCGCTGGCGGATCGGCGACCACGTCGTGGTCAGCGCCGCCTACGTGGACGAGCAGGATCCCGGCACGCACTCGGACGGCATGATCGGCGAGGAGCAGCTCGCCTGGGGCTACGAGACGAACTTCGGCGGCATGGCCGACTACACCGTGGCCCGCGCCAGCCAGCTCATCCCGAAGCCGCCGCACCTGACCTGGGAGGAGGCGGCGTCCAACACCGCGTGCGCGAGCACCGCGTACCGGATGCTGGTCGGGGAGCGCGGCGCGCGGATGAAGCAGGGCGACGTGGTACTGGTCTGGGGCGCGGCAGGCGGCCTCGGCAGCTACGGCGTCCAACTGGTGCGCAACGGCGGCGGCGTGCCGGTCGCCGTGGTCAGCTCCGCCCGAAAGGCCGACGCCGTGCGCCGACTGGGCTGCGACATCATCATCGACCGCAACGAGATCGGCCTGACCGACGACCCCACCGACGACCCGGACGAGGTGATCCGGATCGGCAAGCGGCTGGGCGCGATCGTCCGCGAGCGCACCGGCCGGGACCCCGACATCGTCTTCGAGCACATCGGCCGGGCGACCTTCGGCGTCTCGGTGTTCGTGGTGCGCCGCGGCGGTGTGGTGGTCACCTGCGGCTCCTCCACCGGCTACCAGCACGTGTTCGACAACCGCTACCTGTGGATGAAGCTCAAGCGGGTGGTCGGCAGCCACGTGGCCAACCTCCAGGAGGCCTGGGACTGCAACCGGCTGTTCGAGCTGGGCGCGATCGTGCCGACGATGTCCGCGGTCTTCCCGATGGACGAGGTCGGCGAGGCGGTCCGGGTGGTGCAGCACAACCGGCACGTCGGCAAGATCGCGCTGCTGTGCCTGGCCGACCGGCCGGGGCTCGGCGTCACGGATCCCGAGCTGCGCGCCCGGGTCGGCGGCGACGACCGGCTCAACCCGTTGCGCGGCATGACGGCCGTCGTGGAAGGTGAGTAGACGATGACCTCTGCCATCGGCATCCTCGGCACCGGGGCGTACCTGCCCGCCCGCGAAGTCGGCAACGACGAACTCGCCGCCCTGATCCCGGACACCACCGCAGAATGGATCCTCCGCAAGACCGCCATCCGCAGCCGGCGCTACGCCGCCCCGGACGAGGCCGCCTCGGATCTTGCCGCCGCTGCCGCGCGGGCCGCACTCGCGGACGCCGGCCTCACCGCCGACCGGGTGGACCACATCATCGTCTGCACGTCCACCGGCGACTACCCACTGCCACCCACCGCGAGCGTCGTGCAACAGCTGATCGGCGCGGACTCGGCCGCCTGCTTCGACCTCAACGCGGTCTGCGCCGGCTTCGTCTACGGCCTCGAAGTGGCCCGGGGCCTGATCACCGCACGCCCCGGCGCACACGTCCTGCTGATCGGTGCGGACGTCTACTCCCGCTTCCTGGACTTCAGTGACCGCCGCTCCGCCGTACTGCTCGGCGACGGGGCCGGCGCGGTGGTCCTGGGCGCCGTCACGGACGGACACGGCATCCTCGGCATCGACCTGAGCACCCGCGGCGACGCACAGGACCTTCTCCGCATACCCGCGGGCGGCAGCCGATCGCCGGCGTCGCCCGAGTCGATCGCCACAGGCGGCCACTTTCTGCGCATGCAGGGCCGTGCGGTCCGCGAGTTCGTGCTGGAGAACATCCCGCCCAGTGTGGACAAACTGCTCGCCAACGCCGGCGTGAGCGCCGAGGAGATCGACTGCTTCGTACCGCACCAGGCCAACGGCGTACTCATCCAGGAGCTGGCGGCGCGCTGCGGGCTGGCCGGCACACCACTGGTCCAGGTGGTCGAGCAGTACGGCAACATCGGTTCCGCCTCCGTGCCGATCGGCCTGGACCACGCTGTCCGCGAGGGCACCGTCGAACCGGGCGGCCTGGTGCTGCTGTCGGCGTTCGGGTCCGGCATGTCGGTGGGCAACGGCCTGCTGCGCTGGGGCGGTGGCCCCGCGTGACCGTGATCGAACGGGTGGGCGTGGTCGGCACCGGCGCGATGGGCGGCGGACTCGTGGACGTCTGCGCCCTGGCCGGCCTGGACGTGCGGGTGGTGGCATCGTGCCTGGCCAGCGCCGAGCGCGCCGAGCGCCGGCTGGCGGAATCGATGGACCGCCAGTGGACCAAGGGGCGGATAGGCGAAGTCGAGCGGGACGCGGCCGTGGCCCGGGTGTCGTTCGGCACCGACCTGAAGTCGTTGGAGGACCGTCAGTTCGTACTGGAGTCGATCAGCGAGTCGCTGCCGGCGAAGCAGGACGTGTTCCGGGTGCTGGACGCGGTGGTCGAGGACCCGGAGGCCGTGCTGGCGTCGAACACCTCGTCCATCCCGATCATGAGCCTGGGCAGCGTCACCCGCGACCCGGCCCGAGTGGTCGGCACCCACTTCTTCAACCCGGTGACGAAGATGCCGCTGGTCGAGATCGTCGGCTCGCTGTGCACCTCGGCGGCCACCTGCGACCGGGCCGAGTCGTTCGTCACCGGGACCCTCGGCAAGCAGGTGATCCGGGTCAAGGACCGGCCCGGCTTCGCCGTCAACGCGCTGCTGGTGCCGTTCCTGTTCAACGCCGTGCGGATGCTGGACGCGGGGGGCATCGGCGCCGAGGACGTGGACCGGGGCATGACGCTGGGCTGCGGCCACCCCATGGGGCCGCTCGCGCTGCTGGACCTGATCGGCCTGGACGTGATCGTCGCCGTCGGCGAGGCGATGTACGCGCAGTCGAAGGACCCGGCCTGCGCACCGCCGCCCCTGTTGCTGCGCATGGTCGAGTGCGGCCTGACCGGGCGCAAGCGCGGTCGCGGCTTCCACTCCTACCCCTGAGGTACGCATGCCGCGATGAACCATGCCGCCCGCACCGGGCGGCCCCTGTCACGTTGTCCACCGGCAAGGGAGTTCGCTTGGGGGGAAGTTCCCCCTGACCTCGCACAGCGGGCGGCTGCGCTGCGAGGGCGAGGTCTTGCGTTGCCAAGGCCCTGGTACCGCATGGGGTGACCTGCCCCTGGACGGGATCCTTGCGCAGCCGGGTGCGGTTGTCCTCGACCTCGATGAAGCGGAAGAGGCAGACGCGGGCGGCCTGGAGCGCGCGACGCAGCCCTCCTTCGGCGCCGCGCCTCCTGGGATTCGGCCGCGTCGGCCATCGCGATGAGTTCCCCGGCGCCGTCGACTCACCAGTAGGGCGGGCGAACTGCCCGACACCTCGCCGGTCTTCGAGAACTTCCCTGCCCAGGGCGGCAGGACCGCCGACGAGAACCACCTGCGCTCGTCCACGTCCGCACCGACGCGCAACCTCACGCCTTTGATGACGGCCGTCGCGGATGACCGGGCGACGCCCTCGCTGCCCCTTTGACCACTCAACTCGGCTGTGCACGCATCAACCCGGCATCCCCGCGCACTCTCCCGGACCTCGATCAGGGATGCCTGGAGCGTTCAGCCGCCTCCTGTTGACCATCGCACCCGACGTGCACGCACATGAACACAGGAGTGCCTTTATGGACATTGCCGCGATGGGAATCGTGTGATCCGCTTGATCTTGAGGAGGCGTGATGCGTATGGCGGTAGGACGAGCTTGTGGCACAGAACAAGCGGTGACGACGGCCCAGCATATCGACGACGCCATCGACGAACTCGTCGAACGGGAGAAGGCGGCGACCGCGCTCGACGCGGCGCTGCGCCGGTCGAGCGAGGGCCGGGTCCGGATGGTCTTGGTGGAGGGTGCGATCGGAACAGGCAAGAGTGCGGTCGTCTGGCGCTTCTTGGAGAAGGCGGAGTCCGAGGGGGTCTTAGCCTTCGGTGTCCATATCCATCCGGATGAGCGCACGTTGACCGTTGGCATACTGGATCGACTGTTTCGCAACGTGGCGGTTCCGAATCTCTTCAGAACCGCCGTCGGCCGTAGACTCCTGGCACTGCGTGAAGGCATCGGCCAAGCCGATGGCTCGGCACTGATCAGACAACTGTGCGAGCTGGCCGCAGATCTGGTCGACCTGGCCGAATCCGTGCCGGTTCTGCTCGTCATCGACGACATCCATCACCTCGACACCGACTCACTGAACGCCCTGCTGCACCTGCTGCCCACCGCGAGCGCCGGCCGTGTCCTCGTGGTGCTGACCGCCGACGAGAGCCGGCATCCGCTCGGCTGGCGGATGCCCACCGGCCTGCTGATGCGGCCCAACCTCCAGCGGGTGGTGCTGAACCGCCTCAGCGAGGACGGCGTGCGCCTCGCCACCGCCCGCCGGTTGGGTGAAGCCGCGGCGGATTCCCTCCCGGCCGACCTCTTGGCGCTCAGCGCGGGGAACCCGCTGGTGCTGGAGTATCTCGTCCGGGCATACGAGGCCACCGGCACCGGCTACCCGCAGGGATACGCCCAGGCGTTCGTGGAGTGCCTGCGCCGCTGTCCACCGGAGACCGTCGAGGCGGTCCGGGCGCTGGCGGTGCTCGGCGGGCAGGCGACAGCGGAGCGGGTGGCCGAACTGGCCGCCGTCGACCGCGTGGACATGAACCTGCTGCCGTTGACGAACGCGGGCCTGCTCGATCTGCAGGCGTTCCGGCATCCCTCGGCCGCCCGGGCGGTGCTCTGCGACATGCCGACCGGGGTCCGCGCGGGCCTGCACCGGCGGGCGGCGCTGCTGCTGCATGACGAAGGGGCGCCGGCGCTGGACGTGGCACGCCAGTTGATCCAGGCGGACGAGCACGAACTGCCCTGGTCCGCGGGGCTCCTGCTCGACGCGGCCAGCGAGGCGCTCGCCCTCAACCGGGTATGGCTCGCCCTGGAATGTGTGAAGATGGCCAGCCGCGCCGAACACGATCCGGTGGCGCGCGCTGCCGTCGAGGCCCGGCTCAGCCGCCTGGAGTGGCAGCTCAAGCCCCTCGCCGCCGCCCGGCACGTGGAGTCGCAGCTGAAGGACAGCACAGCCGGCTGGTCGAGCCCACGTGACACCCTCGATCTGGCCTGGCGAGCGGCGTGGTTCGGGCAGATCGACGCCATCGAACCGCTGTTGTCCACGGTCGGCCGGACGCCGGACGACGGCGACCTGAACGATCTTGTGAACTGGCTGGCGTTCACCTTTCCCCAGCACACATTCGAGCGTAGGACGGCGACGTCACCGCCCTCCTCGGTCCTCGCGGAGCCGTGGCTGCACTCGGCGTCGAGCCTGGCCAAAGGCCTGGTCGGCGGGCCCGCCGACCAGGGCGTGGCCGATGCCGAACTGGTGCTCCAGTCCCTGGCGCTCGACCACGACTCCCTGTGGAGCGGGGAAACCGCGGCGCTGGCACTGCTCACACTGGTCTACACCGACCACCTCGAAGCCGCCGTCACGCACGCCGACCGGCTGCTGAACGAGGCACGTGACGCCGAAATGCCCACGTGGCACGCGGTGTTCATGGCCATCCGGGCCGAAGCCCTGTTCCGGCAGGGCAACCTGCCCGGGGCGTTCGGTCAGGCGGTCACGGCGCTCGCGGAGATCCCGGTCCAGGGCTGGGGCATCCTGGTGGGGCTACCGGTCGGCTGCGCGGTCCACGCGGCGGTTCGCATGGGCGACTTGGCCGCCGCGAAGCGCCTGCTCGGCTTGCCCGTGCCGGAGAGCGCGCTGCGCAGCCGCTACGGACTGCACTTCTTGCACGCGCGTGGGCACTACCGGTTGGCCGTCGGGCTGCCGCAGGCCGCGCTGGCGGACTTCCTCGCCTGCGGCAGCCTGGCGGAAGGATGGGGAGCCCACGACGCCGGCGTGGTGCCCTGGCGGACCAGCGCTGCCGAGGCGTGGTCCCGGCACGGCAACCCGGAGCAGGCGCGGCGGCTGCTGCGCGACCAGCTGGCGATGCTGCCACCGAGCAGCGGCCGCGCTCGTGGACAGGCCATGCGGATGCTCGCGCGCGTCTCCCGGGACACCCGGCGACCGCAGCTGCTCACCGACGCCGTCGACGTGCTCAAGGACTGTGGCGACAAGTACGAGTTGGCGCGCGCGTTGACGGACCTCAGTGTCGCCCTCCGCCAATCGGGCGACCAGCTCAAGGCCCGCCGTACCGCGCGGCGCGCCCTGCATTTCGCCGAGGCCGCCGGTGCGCAGCCGCTGTGCGACGAGGCCAGCCTGTACGACCAGGAAGCCAAGACGGTCGAACTGGCCCGCGCCGAGGAGGAGAAACTGTCCCTGCTGACCGGGCAGGAACTCCGGGTCGCCGCGCTCGCCGTCGAGGGCGACACCAATCTCGAGATCGCCGCGAAGCTCTACATCACGCCCAGCACCGTCGAACAGCACCTCACCCGGATCTTCCGCAAACTCAACGTGAAGCGCCGGGACGAGCTGCCCTGCCAGCTCGACACCTGGTCGGCCGCACGGCGCCGACTGACTCACCACTCACACAAGGGAAAAGACGAATACCGTGACTGAGACCACCTCGACTTCCGCAGACCTCTCGCACCTCTACGAGTTGTCGCCCGAGGGAAGGCGGCTGTTGTTCACCGACGCCAGGACCGGGTACGAATTCAGCTCCGAACCGGTGTCCGACGAGCGCCTGCGGGCCGTGTACGAGCTGGTCAAGTGGGCGCCCACTTCGGCCAACATCAACCCGATGCGCGTGCTCTACGTGCGCACGCCGGAGGGCAAGGAGCGGCTGCTGAACTGCGTCGCCAAGCCCAACCAGGACCAGACCGCGTCCGCACCGGTCACCGCCGTGATCGCGGTGGACACCCAGTACCCGGAGTTCGTGCCCGAGCTTGCGCCGTCCAATCCGAACTTCCGGTCCATGCTGGAGGCCAACGACGAACTGCGGATCAGCCACGGCGACTTCAACGCCAACCTGCAGGCCGGCTACTTCATTCTCGCGGTCCGTGCCACCGGGCTGGTCGCCGGTCCGATGAAGGGCTTCAACGCGGAGGCGGTGGACAAGGAGTTCTTCGACGACAGCCGCTGGCGCTCGATCCTCCTGGTGAACATCGGCTACCCGACCGAGGGTTCATTCCGTGAGCGACTGCCGAGGCTCACGTTCGAGCAGGCGGTACGGATGGCCTGAGCCACCCGCTGCCGCGACGGCCCGGCCACTCCATCGACGCGATGGCCGGGCCGTCCGGCAGCGGCGGGGAACCGCGCAGCATGGGGATACTGGTCCGGTGAGCAATGCCATGGCTGAATACGAAGCGGTTGTCGAGGAGTTGAAGCGAAGGGTCTACCTGGGCCTGCGTGAGGACAATCTCGACCCGCAGCAGGTCGTCGCCCTCGCCTGCGAACTGCTGGACTGGTTCCACAGCACCGACGCCATTCTGGAGGTCGTTGAACGGAATCCGGCCGAGGTGCCGCCGGCGGAGATGACAGCCCTGGCCTCGCGCATCCTGGAGGACGTGGGTTTCCAGCCGGGCTTCGATCTCGCCCCCGAGCGTTTGAGGACGTTGCGCGACGCGCTGCGGATCGTAGCCCGCGATCTGCCCACGCGTGGGATCAAGGGCGAACCGGAGATCGAGTTGCTGGATGACTGGTTCCCGGCGGGAGCCGGTGTCCGCCTCGCCGACGGTGAGAGGCTCAACTGGGCCGGCCCCGTCCTGCCGAGCATGTGCGACGACCCGGCCACGGCACTCACCAGTCTGACGATCATGATCCAGGAGAGTCTGCTCGAACGGACGTGGCGGGTCTGGCCGGTGTGTCCCCGACATGACCTCGGCGTCCACGGCTCGGAGCGGGAGCGGGAGGCTGTGTGGTGGTGCGCGGGCGACGACGGACACGTGCTGGCGTCGGTGGGTGAACTCGCACGTGCTCTGGGCCGCCGTCGCGCCAAGCAGGGGTGTCGGCAGGGGAGTTCGTTTCGAACGGCCACAGTCGTCCGGGCGTCTGCGTAGATGGCGTCCTGGAATGGCCCGGTTCTGTCACCGGCGGTCGGTAGCGTGGTCGGCGTGAGGGTGGGCAGCGAAGAAACCCGGCTGGTCGTGCTGCGCGGCAACAGCGCCTCGGGGAAGTCGTCCGTCGCGGCCGGTCTGCGCGAGCGGTTCGGCCGGGGCCTGGCCGTCGTCGGCCAGGACAACCTCCGCCGTATCGTGCTACGAGAACGGGACCGGCCCGGCGCCGCGAACATCGGCCTGATCGGACTGACCGCCCGCTACGCCCTGGACGCCGGTTTTCACGTGGTCGTCGAAGGCATCCTCTACGCCGACCGCTACGGCGACATGCTCACCGAGCTGTGCGCCGACCACCGCGGCCCGACTCACGGCTACTACCTGGACGTCCCGTTCGGGGAGACCCTCGCCCGGCACGCCACCAAGCCGATCGCCGACGACGTGAGCGAGGCGCAGCTGCGCGACTGGTACCGGGCACGGGATCTGCTGCCCGGCGGCACTGAGACCGTCATCGGCGCCGACAGCGCTCTGCATGAGACCGTCGACCGCATCATGCTCGACACCGGCCTTGCCCATCTGCCCGCCGTGGACCGCTGACCGAAGTACCAGTGCGTCGCGCGGACCCGGTGCGGCCAGTGATCATCCGTGGCGCGACCCCTGTGCTCACTGAGCGGGTCGTGGTGTGCTTCGGCCGCACCGCATGCGAGAGCTCATGGCCGAACGGCCCGCGGCCGCCACTATTGCCCGCCCGGATCGAGGAAACCGCCGAGCGTTTCCAGTCCGCTTGCCTCACGCCGGACTTCCCGCCCTACACCACCACCGGCGTGACCGGCAGCGAGATGGGCAGCATGCTGAAAAGCGCCATCGTGCATGCAGTCGGTATCGCGGGCGTCAGGGAACGCGGCGACAACGCGACGGGTGGACGAGGACGGTTGGTGGTGCGGTCGTTACGGGGTCTTGGCGGCGGGGCCTGAACCGGGCGGCTGGAAATGCCGGCAGAGCGTCACGAGTGAGGGGCAGCGGCTAGCACTGTACGGTGAGTCGGGCCTGGTCGAAGCGTTGGGCCGCGAGGTCCTCGGGGCGGATGAGCCAGTAGAGAGTGCCTTCTTCGCCCCATGCCATTTTCGCGTCGCTGTCACTGTCGAACTGGGCGAGCAGGGCCCAGCGTTCGGCTTCCTGGTCAAGGGGTTGGTCGCCCCAGGAATGGTTGCCGGCGAGGGTCGCGTTCGCGATGTCGTACTCCACGGGTCCTTGGACGGGCACGGCATGGCCGCCGATCTGGTGGCCGATCCGGGTGCGCAGGCGTCCGAAGGCTCGGAGGAAGGGCTTGAGCTCGGCTGGTGTCTGGCGGAGGTGAGGCCAGTGCCGGGTGTCGCCGAGCAGGGCTTGGCGGGCCTGGCGCAACCACAGGTCAGGGGCGCTCTGCCCGATGCCCGCGGTCAGCTCCACGCGAGGGAACGCCTCCAGCTCCGGCGGCGCGTCGGCCGGGAAGACGGGCGTGTCCTCCGAGACGTACAGCACCTGGGCCCCGGCCAGGGCCTCGGGGGCATCGGCCTGGCCGTCAGCAAAGAAGAAGAGCAGGGTTCCCTTCTTCGGGAACTGCTCGGCGAGCCCTTCGCGGGGTAGTGCGGCACAGTGCACTGAAGCGACGAACGACAGTGGCCCGTGTCCGGGCCACTCGGGCCAGCCGACCCCTGAAGGGAGTTCCGGGACCCCGCCGAGAACGGCGACGGTCTGCTCGCCGTCCACCGCCCGGCGAAGACGTATGCACGGACGCAGAAGCGCTGTCCAGCGCTGGGCAAGGTCCCCGGGAAGGTGCTCGGCGGCAAGCCGGGCGTACTGCTCATCAGCCATGTAGTGCATCATCTCTGCTCCTGAGGGGGCTGCGGCGACTCGCGTCAGTTCTCCCTGTACGTAGCCCGTGAACGGCTGAGACATCCGAAACGCCTGATCACATCTGCCAACATCGTGACCGCAGCGCACACGAGACATCGAGTACGGGCGCTGCGCAGCTCACCGCCGCCCCTCCCCACGACGACGACTTTCGGCCGGCCCCTCCCGGGGCCAGGACTTGGCCAATGTTCCCGGGAAGGCAAGCCCCCCATGGCAACAGAACAAGTCAGCCCTGCCACAAGTCCAGGCTTACGGCCTGCCACCAGTCCAGTCCGTGTTGCGGCCATCGCCGCCGCACTGCTCGTCTCCGGCTGCTCTGCAAACCTTGGCAGCGGCGGCGCAGAGGTGCAGGTGACCCCGCCGGTCACCGGATACGGCGGATTGCTGGGCCTGCCGCTGTCCTCCTACGGCACTTCCGAGCAGGACGACGGCGTGCTGTTCCAGGCGCGCAAGGCGTTGGTGGTCCGCTGTGTGAAAGCTCGCGGAGACACAAGCTATTCAGGCCAGAACATGAACCGGGTCGTCGCGAAAACGGAAAAGGAAAGGGAAGCTGTCCACCCGTTTGGCGCCTGGGGGTACATCGGCCGCGCCACCGCGAAGCGCTTCGGATTTCACCCCGGAATGACGCTCCCCACCGGTAAGAGCCCGACCGGCAAGACCACGAAAGACTTCAAAGCCTGTTTGGGGAAGGCGGACCAGCAGCTGCCGTCTCCGACCGGTACCGAGGGCTGGAAGCTCAGCCAGGATCTGTTCGCCCAGTCGTTGCAGCAAGCGGGCCGCGACAGCCGAGTCGGTGCCGCACGCAAACGCTGGTCCGCCTGCATGACCAGGGCCGGTCACCCGGCCGTTGACCCCGAGAAGCTGGCTTCCGGCCCCTGGAAGACGGCGAAACCGACCGGCGAGGAGACCGCTGCGGCCACCTCCGCCGAGTCCAAGGCCCCGAACGACTACCAGAAACAGGTCCGGAAACTGACCGGCCAGGCAGCACAGCTTCTGACCGTGTCTCCCACGACTTGAACCCGATCCGCACCCCCCACCCCGGACGGCACCGGTTCCTCCGTGCTGACCGGGGCGAACACCGACACGACAAGAAGGGGAACCCCAATGCTCCGTGCCCTCAAGCAAGCGGCCGTGACCGCGGCGGCTGCCGCCACCCTGATCGTCGGCCTCCCCGCGGCGCCCGCCTAGGCTCGCACAGATGTCACATGGAGTCGGCCACAGTCTGTCGTCTCCATGCCGGGCCCATGTAGTGCGGTGGGCATTGGCCGACCATGATGTTGTGCCCGCAGCGCGGGATCGGGACGACGCTCACCCCGGCGTCGGTCAGTGCGTCGGCGCTCGGGAGCGGGCCGTCGGCCACCGGGGTTGGGCGGCGTCCGTGTCTTCCCGCGGAAGGCGGGCATGCCGATGACGCCGGATCACGGCGCCGACGGCTGCGGAACGGATCCTGCCCGTAGAACACCGCGCGCAGGCCCCTGATCGTGTCCCGCACGGCCGCCGGGGTCAGTGGCTCCAGTCGTGACCGTGCGGATCCCCGGGGACCGTCACCGGCGTACCCCGGAAGCAGCCGATCGAGTACGGGTACTCGCCGTTGAGGTGGTAGTGGTACATGACGACCTTCCTGCCGTCCCACATGATCGCGTGGGTGTGACCGTGGCAGACGTCGAGGTCCTTGTTGCTGACGATCTGTCCGTCCTCGCCGCGCGGCCCGTAGATCCCGAAGCCGTCGATGGCGTATCCCACGAGCGGGGAGTGCCGGGATCGAACCTCGTTCACGGGCCCGCGGGACGCCGCCTTGCCGAAGCAGGTCTGTGAGGGGCCGTGGTAGTGGTACTGCGTCTCGTAGGGGTGGCCCCAGCAACGGTCGAGGGGGAGAGCCGCGTTGGGGTCGACCGGACGGTCCTCCGCGTCGGTGGCCACTTCCAGGTGAAAGGTGCCGCCCGCCAGAGCCATCCCCGTCGTCAGCTGGCCGATGCATGAGGGCTCGGCCGCGACGGCCGGATAGCGCGGGACGGTGACGTCGAGCTGCCACGGCTTGATGGGGATCGCGGCGGCATTGGGGTACCCGGGTGAGGGGATCTCCGCGTAGTACTTGTAGGCCGGGGTGCCCTTCTGGACGGGGAAGCGCCCGGTGGCGTGTGCCGGGAGGCCGTTGCCCGCGAAGTGCCTCTCGGTCTGCGTCGTCGTCACCCGCAGCACCTTGTGCCAGTGCATGACCCCCGACACGAAGGGGCGTTTGAGTACGTCGATCACGCCGTGCGCATCGATCCAGGGGCGGTCCGGCCGGGTGAGGGTGCCCCCTCGGCAGGCGTAGAGGGTGTCGCGCGCGGGCGAGGCGATCGACGTGCCGGTGGGAGGCGTGCGCAGGCGTGTGATCAGGGTGCCGTCTCCGTCTGCCCCACCGCGTACGTCCACGGCCGCCGCCCGCTCTGGATAAGGCCCGGCTACGGCCGCGGAGCCGGCCGGGGCCATTGCCGGGCCAAGAAGCGCGCAGGCGGCGCTTGCCACCGTGGCAGCGGATCTGAGTACGCCGATCATGAACATTCCCAGCTCAACAAGGACACCATCTCACCCCACCACGCACACACGACGTTGTCACCCTGACACGAACGGGCAACCGAGTGATTCCCCGCGGACTGTGACGATGGGTGAGACGGGCTGTGAGGGAGCACGTGACACCGTCGGCTTCCTCCGCCGTATTCATCCTGCTCCCAGTGTCAGCCTTGTTTCACATTTCCGTCTTCTCGGTGGCCAACTCGGTGCAACAGGCACGCTCGACAACGAGGCGACCTGCGGCAGGACCACCCATTCCAGTCGCATGAACTCAACGGACCCGCGCCGGATCGGGAACATGCTTGGCGTTGTGAACTGTGCCGCGGGAGGCGGCTGCAGCCGAGGCGGGGTCGCGTGAGCCGGGCCTTGTTCCGCCGGTCAACGACTGTGCGTCGAGGCGCTGCGGTAGTCGGTGTACGTGTAGGGGTTGTCGAGGACCTTCGTCTCGGGGATGTCCGGGTTCATGCCCTTCACCCATGCCTCCTCGCCCATGGCCGACCGCAGGTGTTCCACGGTCTGCTCGACCGTGCGCCGCACCGCGTTCAGGTCGACGCCGAGCAGCCGGTGCTCGTGCTTGACCACGCGGCCGTCGACGACCACGGTGTGCACGTCTCCGCGCTGGGCCTGGAACGCCACATGTCCGTAGGGGTTGAGGACCGGGAACGAGACCGGCGAGTGGTCGTTCTTCAACAGCACGAGGTCGGCCTTCTTGCCCGCCTCGATGCTGCCCAGGTCCCGCTCGCGGCCGAGTGCCCTGGCACCGCCGAGCGTCGCCCACTCCACCACCTGGTCGGCGCGCAGAGCGCAGTGGGTGACGGTCTCACCGCCGGCGTG
This sequence comes from Streptomyces sp. NPDC048277, assembly GCF_040652235.1. Lineage (NCBI taxonomy): Bacteria > Bacillati > Actinomycetota > Actinomycetes > Kitasatosporales > Streptomycetaceae > Streptomyces > Streptomyces sp. NPDC048277. The sequence goes on along the minus strand of NZ_JBEZLQ010000003.1, from coordinate 39,981 downwards.
GGCTTCCAGGTGCTCGCGGGCGCGGTCCGCGCCGAGTGTGGTGCGCATGGCGGAGAAGAGGTCGCCGCTCCACCACACGCTCGTGTCCATCGACAGGGAGACGGGGATGCCGTGGGAGCGGATCGCCCAGGTCGTGGGATAGCCCTGGCCGGCGCTCTGCTCGCTCTCCGTGGAAACCGAGACGGAGCCGCCGGTGGCCGCGATGCGGTGGTAGGAGTCGGCCGACAGGGTGGAGGCGTGTACGTAGACCGTCTCGGGGTTCATGAATCCGTGCTCGTGCATCAGCCGGATGCCGTCGTCGTTGGTGGCGCCCCAGACGCCGGCGTGGGTGGTGACGGCGACGCCGAGTTCGCGGGCCACCTCGAAGGCCGGCTTCTCGGGGAACGCGGGGTCGCCGGTGACATCGAAGGCGAGCTGGAAGCCCAGCATGTCGTCGCCGGTGATGCGGCGGCGGACGAAGTCCCGGAACTCCGGTGCCGCGGTCCATTCCGCCGGCGCCTGCTGGATGTTGCCGTAGGCGAGGACGAACCGTCCGGGCACCGACTGGAGCGCGTCCACGGCCGCGTCCGCGTGGGCGACCGTCTGCAGCCCGTGTGACCAGTCGACGACCGTGGTCACCCCGGCGTCCAGCGCTTCGACGGCGGCGAGGAGGTTTCCGGCGTGCACGTCCTCGGGCCGGAAGGCCTTGCCGTGTTCGAGGTAGTACCAGACGAAATACTGGCTCAGGGTCCAGTCGGCGCCGTAACCGCGCATCGCCGTCTGCCACATGTGCCGATGCGTGTCGATCATGCCGGGCATCACGATGCCGCCGGACGCATCGATTTCCGACGTGCCCTCCGGGACGGCGAGCCGCGGGCCGACCGCGGTGATCCGGTCGCCGGTCACGAGTACGTCGGTGTCGGTGAGCACCCGACGCGCGCGGTCCATGGGCAGCACCGTGCCGCCGCGGAAGACGACGGGGCGTCCCGCCGGGAATGGGGTGGACTGGCTCATCACTGAATCTCCCACTCTGCGCCGGACGAGTGTCCGTATGGCGGCTCGTTGTTGCTGTCTGATGGTCATCAGGCTGCAGACCGCTGTCAATACTGTGCGTATTCCGAACTCCGCCCAGAAGTTTCGGTGGATGTCCGCTCTACGGTCGGATGGCAGCCGTTGACGCCGCACCATGGACACAGGAGCCTGTTGTCCTGCGTAGAGTGCCCGCGGTGGGCTGTCCGTGAGACGGACATGCGCGCAGTGAAGTCGACGACATCCAGAGGAGCCACCATGCCGCGTGAAGGAACCGGGCCCGATTTCATCGAGGCGCTGGCCCGAGGTCTGGAGGTCATCACCGCGTTCCAGCCCCGGCAGCCGGTGATGACCTTGACCGACGTGGCGACCGCGACAGGACTGGCCAGACCCACCGCGCGACGGATCCTGCTCACCCTGGCCGAACTGGGATACGTACGCCCGCAGGCCGGTGGTTTCGCCCTGACCCCGCGCGTCCTGGACCTCGGTGTGGCCTACGTCCGCTCGATGGGACTGTGGGACGTGGCCCGTCCGCACCTGGAATGGCTGGTCGAGCGCACGAACGAGTCCTGCTCGATCGCCCAGCTCGACGGCTCGGACATCCTCTACGTCGCACGGGTCTCGGTGCCCAAGATCGTGACCCTCGCCGTGCAGATCGGCACCCGTTTCCCCGCGCTGCCCACCTCGCTGGGCAAGGTCCTGCTGGCCGCCCTGCCGCCCGAGGACGTGGCCCGGATCCTCGCCGAACCCAGCCGCTCCGGCCTGGAGTCGGTGTGGCACCCGGACCGGGCCGAGTGGGAGGCGGAGCTGCGTGAAGTGCGCGCACGAGGGTGGGCGATGACCGACGAACAGCTGGCCAGGGGCATCCGTTCGGTGGCGGCTCCGCTCCGGGACGGCTCGGGCCGGGTCGTCGCGAGCGTCAACGTCAACGCGCACGCCGCCGAGACCTCGATGGAGGTGCTGCTCAACGACTACCTGCCGCTTCTCCTGCAGGCCGCCGGCGAGATCAGCGTGGACTTCGCCCGGCTGGAGTCCGCACCGCACGCCGTCCGGCCGACGGGAGTGGGCGCGGCCGTGAAGTCTTGACGCCTTCTCCGTCAAGGACACAGAATCGCCTTCCGGACGATCGTCCGCTCTGCGGACGAGGAGGCGAGAATGATGTCACAGAGCGCCAAGCCCGCTCGGCAGGGCACCGAGGCACCCCTTTCCGGGGTGCTGGTCGCGGACTTCTCGCGGATCCTTGCCGGGCCGTACGCCACGATGCTGCTCGCCGACCTGGGAGCCGACGTGGTCAAGGTCGAGGGACCGAACGGCGACGACACCCGGACCTGGATCCCCCCGACCCGTGGCGAGGTCTCGACCTACTACCTCGGGATCAACCGGGGGAAGCGTTCGATCGCCCTCGACCTGCGTGACGAGGACGACGCCGAGGTCGCCCGGAAGCTCGCCCGCCGGGCGGACGTCCTGATCGAGAACCTCAAGCCCGGCGGCATGGCCAAGTACGGCCTGGACTTCGAGTCGCTCCGGCGGGACAACCCCGGTCTGATCTACACGTCGATCACCGGATTCGGTGCCGGGCCCGGCCGCCACGTCCCCGGCTACGACCTCATGGTGCAGGCCATCTCCGGGCTCATGAGCCTGACCGGCGACCCGGACGGGCCGCCCTACCGGGCCGGGATATCCGTGTTCGACGTCATGGCGGGCAACCACGCCGCGATCGGCATCCTCGCCGCACTGCGGCACAGGGACGCCACGGGCGCGGGCCAACTCGTCGAGGTGAACCTGCTGTCCTCGGCCCTGACCGGACTGGTCAACCACAGCTCGGCCTACGTCGCCGGCGGTACCGTGCCGTACCGGATGGGCAACGCCCACCCCAGCGTCTTCCCGTACGAGCCCTTGCCCACCGCCGACAACGACCTCATCGTGACCGCCGCCAACGACGGCCAGTTCCGCAAGCTGTGCGAAGTACTCGGCATACCGGAGGTCGCCGACGACCCGCGGTTCGCCCGCAACGCCGACCGCACCGCCCACCGCGAACAACTGCGCCCGTTGCTGGTCGAGAGGCTGGTGACACGCGACGCCACCGAATGGTTCGAGGCGCTGGTGGAGGCCGGCGTACCGAGCGGACCGATCAACACCATCGACGGCGGGTTCGCCATGGCCGAGCGCTTCGGACTCGACCCGGTCGTCACCGTGGGGGAGGGGGACCGCGCGGTGCCCACCACCCGGCATCCGATCCGGTTCTCCGAGACTCCCGCCGCCTACCGGCTGCCACCGCCCGAACTCGACGAACACGGCGAGGAGTTGCGCAAGTGGCTGTCCGGAGCCGAGGAGGCCGACCATGGCTGAGCCGGCACCCCGCCCCGCCTACCCCACCGCACTGGGCGCTTCCGACCTGAGGACCATCACCCTGCTCGGGCACGACCTGGCCGAGGACATCATGGGCTCGGTCGGCTTCGGCGAACTCGCGTTCTGGCTCGCCACCCAGCGGCGGCCCACGCCCGGCGAGACACGCGTCTTCGAGGCCGTGCTCGCCGCACTGACCGACCACGGCTTCACCCCCACGGCCATCGTCACCCGCCTGACCTACCTCTCCGCACCGGACTCGGTCCAGGGCGCCCTCGCCGCCGGCCTGCTCGGCGGCGGCTCCCGCTTCCTCGGCGTCACCGAGGACACCGGCCGCTTCCTGCACGACGTACTGGAGTCCCTCGACGGTGCCCTGCCCACCCAGGAGGCGGGCTGGGACGAGCTCGCCCTGCGCACGGTCCGGGAGCAGCGCGAGGCCGGGAAATTCGTCCCCGGCCTGGGGCACCACGTACACAAGGAGGGCGACCCCCGCACACCGCGGCTGATGCGCATCGCACAGGAGGAGGGCGTCTTCGGACCGCACCTGCACCTGTTCGCCGCCATCGGCCGAGTCCACCCGGCCGTGCTGAACAGAACACTTCCCCTCAACGGAGCGGGCGTCTGCGGCGCCGCCCTCGCGGACCTCGGTCTCCCGCTGCCGCTGCTGCGCGGCTTCGCGCTGCTGGCCCGTACCGCCGGGCTGATCGGCCAGCTCGCCGAGGAACTGCGCCACCCGGTCGCACAGGACGTCTTCCTGTCCGTCGACCTCAACAACACCCCCGTCCCACCGGACCCCTACACCCCAGAACCCCTCGGGGAAGGACGGCGCGAGGACTGACCCCGCGACCGCCGCACGCCCTCCACCGCAACCGCCCGCAGACCAAGGAGCCGCAACCGTGTTCGTCGACGAGGACAACATCACCGAGCTGGCCGTTCAGCGCTGGGCCACTGCGCACTCCCCGAGGCTGGGCGAACTCATGACCGCGCTCGTCCGTCACCTGCACGAATTCTCCCGTGAGGTGCGGCTCACCGAGGACGAGTGGATGGCCGCGATCGAGTGGCTGACCGCGGCCGGCCAGACCTGCGACGACAAGCGACAGGAACTGATCCTCACCTCCGACGTGCTCGGACTGAGCACCCTTGTCGTGCAGTTGAACAACATGTTCGCGCCGCAGGCGACCCCCGCCACGGTGCTCGGGCCGTTCCACATCGACGACTCGCCGACCGCGCCCTACGGCTTCGACATGTCGGACGGCATCGAGGGCACACCGCTGTTCTTCACCGGCAAGGTGACGGACATCGAGGGCAAGCCCCTCCCCGGCGTCGTGCTCGACGTCTGGCAGGCCGACGCCGACGGCGCCTACGAAGCCCAGCTCCCCGAGATCGACGAAGCCCGTCTTCGGGCCAAGTACCGCACCCGCGAGGACGGCACGTACTGCATCCGGACCATCGCGCCGCGCGGCTACGCCATCCCCATGGACGGCCCTGTCGGCGACCTGATGCGCAAGACGGACATCAGCTACTTCCGGCCCGCACACGTCCACTTCCTCATCGACGAGCCCGACTACCGCAAGCTGATCACCCACTTGTTCCAGGAGGGCAGCGAATACCTGGAGTCCGACGTCGTGTTCGGCACCAAGGATGCGTTGATCATCCCCTTCACCGAACGACCGGCGGGCGCCGCCCCCGACGGCAGCACACTCGAAGTGCCGTACCTGCAAGCCGAGTACGACTTCATCCTGCAGCCTCGCTGACCAAGAGACGGTCGACCGCGACGTCACAGCGGCCTCCGTCTGATCCCGTGCTCCGTCGCAGAGGCACTTGACCAGTACGAAGGGAGCAACAGCCGCAACGGCACCCATGCCAAGACCGTGCTGACCGACGTCGGGCCGACGGAAGCGAAGGCGCCTCGCGACACTGCCGACCGCAAGCGGTGGACCATGCGCTGGAAGGCGCCGCTCAACGCGTTCGACGAGTTCCTCACCCTCTACCCGGACACGGCCGCGCAGGGGTGGACCGACCAGGACCGCGAGATCGCCGGCACCGTGATGGAGCTCGGCGAGCACTACGGGCCGATGCGCGTGGCATCGGCCCGCAAGGTCGATTCCTGGCGGCGCTACTTCGCCACCCATGGCTCCCTCAGCGAGACCATGTACGGTTTCCGTACGCTACGGGCATCTTTGAATGTACGGTTCGCCGCCGGGGCGAAGCTCTGGGGAGCGCGCCATGTCCGAGCTGTTCGACGCGGTCGACGCACTGATCGCGTCCGTGTCACCGTTGCCGCCGCCCGCGGAGCGCAGGCGACTGCGCTCCGCGCACGGCCTGACCCAGGAGCAGATCGCCGGCGCGCTGCGGATCCGGCGCGCGACGGTGAGCGACTGGGAGGCGGGCCGCACGGAACCCCGCCAGCCGGAACGGGAGGCGTACGCGCACCTGCTCAGGAACCTGGCGCGGCTCCACCCCGGCGAATCCGCCGCGTCTCCCCGTGTCGAGCCGCCGGCGCCGGACGACTCCGTCACGCCCCCGGCCTCCTCCTGGCCCCTCGACACCACCTCCCGGCCCCTCGAGCCGGACGAGTTCGAGCACCTCTTCACCACGTTCACCCACACCGCCTGGCGTCTGGAAGGCCGCCGCCGCTACGGCTGGCACGAACGGCAGCCCGAGTACCGGGCGTTCACCGAGGGCAGCCATGTGCACTGGGACATCGACGCCCCCTGGTGCCGCAACCGGCGTGCGCAGACCGCCCAGGGCAAACGGTTCCAGCGGGTGCGGATCATCGACGAGCCGCACACCGAGTGCCAGTTGTACCTGCTGCTGCAGAACACCCCGCGCAACGCCGCCACCGGCGAGGACATCCGCTTCCTCACCCGTGCCGGATCCGGCACGCGCGGCCTGCCCGACGAGGACTTCTGGATCTTCGACACGGCGGCGGTCGCCGTCCTGCGCTTCGACGACGAGGACGAGGTGACCGGGACCGAGCTGATCACCGCTCCCGTCGAGGTGCTGCGCTACGCGCAGGCCCGGGACGCGGCCTGGCATCACGCGGTGTCACAGGAACGGATGGCGGACGGCCTCGGCGTCTGAACACCGGACGGCCTCGGACACCGAGCTTGCACAGGGCGAAAGATGTGTTTGCGCGACCCGTGACCGTCGCCGTCAGCAGCGGCTCGCGGCGGCCGCCGCACCCCGTCCAACGGCAATGTATGCCTTCCTTTCGCGGCGGTTCCACCCCGTAGACACCACCATTCCGCTGCGGTCATGTTTCCCGCGGGCCACTTTCCGTTCCCGGCCCGTCGCGAGCAGGGAGGCATTGTGCGGTTGACACCGCTACTCGACTTGAGCACGGAGCAGGCAGAGCTGCGGGCTCGGCTGGAAGCGCGCAGGGGAGGGGTCCACGGCCCCTTCCAGGTGCTGCTGCGCAGCCCGGAGCTGGGCGGGCGGTTGGAGGAGCTGAGCACCTCCTGCATGCGGGACTCGGCGCTGCCGCCCCGGCTGCGGGAGCTGACGCTGCTGACCGTGGCCCGCCGGTTCGACGCCCAGCACTCGTGGCTCGCCCACGTGGGCAGGGGCGAGGCGGCCGGCCTGGACCCGGCGGCCCTGGCCCGGCTGGCCCGTGGCGAGGAACCCGGCTTTCGCGGGCCCGACGAGCGGATCCTCCACCGGTTCGTCGAGCAACTCCTGGCCGACCACTTCGTCGACGACGACACGTACGCCGCCGCACTCGCGGAGTTCGGCGAACGGACGCTGATCGACCTGGTGATCGTGACGGGTGGCTTCGCCTCCCTCGCGCTCGTGCTGAACACCTTCCAGGTGGACCTGCCGCCCACCGCCGCACCGCCGTTCCCCGACGTCACCGGCTTCCGCCGCACACCGCGCGACAACGCGCCGGCCGCCTCCTGAGCGGGCGCCCCGCACCACGGGCGCGACACCGACGTCCCCCGCACCGGCCCGCCGCGCGCTCTCCGTTCCCTCCGTCGGGCGAACGCTCACGCCCGCCCCCTGTCCCCAGCCCCCGTTCTCCCCGTCCCCGAGTGAAGCGAGGCACAACGCCGTGTCCGAAACCGCAGTCCGTCCGCGCCCCCGTCCCTGGCGCACCGCCACCCTCGGCGGCATGGCGTCCTACCTGGACGGCGCCACCATCGTCACCGTCGGCATGTCGTCGGTGATCCTGCAGAAGCACTTCGGCCTGAGCACCTGGTCGGTCGGCGCGCTCAACTCCTTGCTCATGTTCATGTTCGCCACGGGCGCCGTCGTCGGCGGACGGCTTGGCGACGTCCTGGGCCGGCGCGCCGTCTACTCCGTCGACCTCGTTGTCTACGCCGTCGGCGTGCTCACCGTGCTTCTCGCGCCCGACCAGGCCTGGCTGTTCGCCGGCGTGATCATCACCGGTCTGGCCATGGGGGCCGATGTCCCCACCTCGCTGGCCTTGATGGCGGAGGAGGCGGCCGAAGGACGCCAGAGCAGCACCGTCGCCTATGCCCAGACGCTGTGGCTGGCCGGTGTGGCCGTGACCCAGATCATCGGCTACTTCGTCGGCGACATGGGGATGACGGGCGCCCAGATCATGTTCGGGCATCTGCTGGTCGTCGCGATCGTGGTGTGGGTGCTGCGGCGCGGAGTGTCCGAGTCCGCCGACTGGCAGCGCTCCCGCACCGATCCCGCCGCCGGCCGTGACCTGCGGGCCGCCTTCCGCAAGCCGTACGGCATCGGCCTGCTCGCGACCGGCCTCTACTTCGTCATCAGCGGCATCATGCCGAACGCCATCGGCCAGTTCGGCGCGTTCCTCGTGGTGAACCTCGGCCACTCCACGATCCAGGTGTTCAGCCTGATCGGCTGGGGCACGATGGTCGTCGGCATCGCGGTCGCCCTGCTCTTCCAGCGCCTGGCCGACTCGTCGACCCGCCGCGTGCTGCTGGTCGTCGGCCTGGTGTCGCTGGCCGCCGGCCCGCTGGCCGCCATCGCGGGGGGCTACTCCCTCACCTCCCTGGTCGTGCTGTTCATCGCCAACACCATCGCGGGCACCTGGGCGGGCGAGGGCCTGTACAAGGTGTGGAGCCAGGAGATCTTCCCGACCGGGATCCGCAGCACCGCCCAGGGACTCACCTTCGGCGCAGCCCGGTATGTCATGGCGGTCTTCGGCCTGTTCACGCCGACCCTGGTCCAGGACACCCCGACCCTGTTCATGGGCATCCTCATCGCGCTCGGCGCGGTGGCCACGGTCGTCGGTCTGCTGTGGCTGCCCCGACTGCCCAAGCACGGCCTGCGGGCCGGCGAGGACCGGGCGGCGCCCGGTGCCGCCACCCGCGAGGACTCCGGCGCCTCACTGTCCGGCTCGGCCTGACCGTCCCGGACCTCCCCGCCTCCCCATGCCATCGTTCTCCGCACACCACCAGGAGTGACCCCCCTTGCCTCCCGAGCACCACACCCCCGCAGCCGCCGCCTTCCCGCCCTCCACCGGGCAGCTGCGGGTCGGCGCGGTCAAGGCGGACATCACCCCCCGGGACCTGACCGGGCTGCACCCCATGCCCGGCGCGTTCTCCGCCGTGCACGACCCGCTCTTCCTGCGCGTGCTGTACCTCGGCAACGGCGACACCGAGGCGGTCCTGGTGTCGCTGGACCTCATCGAGGCCGGCGACGTCAGCCCGCTGCGCAAGCGCGTCGAGAGCGAACTCGGCATCCCCGCCGACCATGTCGTCGTCACCGCGACCCACACCCACAACGCCCCCAGGATCGCGGAGGTCTCGCCCGGCGCGCTGGCCCACGCGGGCGGACCGGAGTCGTTCGCGTACACGGAGACCGTCTACGACCGGATCGTCGCCGCACTGCGCGAGGCCCGGGCCACCGCCCGCCCGGCCCGCTTCGGAGCGGGCACCGGCACCGCCGACGTCAACGTCAACCGCGAGCTGTACACCGACGGGCGGTGGACCCTCGGGCACAATCCGGCCGGCCCTTCGGACAAGACGGTCTGGGTGCTCAAGTTCGAGGACCTCGACGGCCGCCCGATCGCGCTCCTGGTCAACTACGCAGTCCACTGCACGGTGGTCTTCGGCACCTCGGAGATCAGCGGCGACCTCGCCGGCGCCGCCTGCCGGCACATCGAGGACGTCCTGGGGGACGACCACGGCGGGCAGCCGGTCGCGCTGTGGACCCCCGGCCCGATGGGGGACCAGGCACCGAGGGTCGACCTCGGCGTCCCGTTCGGACAGGTTCCGGACGAGCGCCGGAAGGCCCGTGCCTACGCGGCCATGGCGGCGCAGGGCCTGATGGTCGCGGCTGAGGCGCTTCGCGTGGCGGGCGGAATCGACGCTCACGACGCGTCGCCGTCGATCAGCGCGGAGCAGCGCACGGTGGCCTGCCCCGTGAAGCCGGGCCGGGACCTCGTGGAGACCATGCGCCAGGCGGCCGCCGACACGGTGCCGCTGCGGCTGTCCCTCGTCCGGGTCGGCGAAGTGGCGCTGGCCGGTGTGTCCGGCGAGGTCGTCACCGAGGTCTACCGGCGGCTGCGGGCCGAGTCTCCGCTGGCCCGCACCGTGCTCGTGTCCATCGCCAACGACCGCATCGGGTACCTGCCCGACGACGCCCGTTTCGACCGCCCGGTCCATTCGGTCAACGGCTGCCCCGTCCCGCGCGGACATGTCGAGGACGCCATCGTCGACGGCGTCCTCGACATGATCCGAGGGCATTTCGGCGGTCCGGCATGAGCAGTCCCGCCCACGCGCTCACAGCCGGCGCCGGCCGGTCGGCCGTCGAACTGCCGCCGGCCGCGCTGCCCCTGGAGGGCTTCACGTCCGTGCGCGATCCTCTCCACGTCCGGGTGGTCGTCCTGGACGACACGGTCACCCGGATCGCCCTGGTCGTCATCGACCAGACATCGGTCTTCGACGAACAGCTCGCCCGTACCCGGGAGATCCTGCGCCGGACCTGTGCCGTGGAACCGCTCGACTGCCTCGTCGTGGCGAGCCACACCTTCTCCGCGCCGCACGTACTGGCACCCGGGGCCGGATCGAAGCGGAACGCCCTGCTCGCCGAGGCCGTCGACGACGCGGTCGACCGCGCCGCGCGAGCGGCGGCGGCCGCCATGCGGCCCGCCCGCGTCGGTTTCGGCCGCGGTACCTGCGAGGTCAACGCCCAGCGGGACGTGGCCACTTCGGACGGCTGGTGGCTGGGCATCGATCCCGCCGGCGACAGCGACCACGGGGTGGGTGTGCTCCGCATCGACGCCCTGGACGGCGTGCCCATCGCCCTGCTGGTCAACTTCGCCGTCCAGTCCTCGGTGACCAAGGACGCGACGACGCGGACGGGTGAGCGCCGGATCAGCGCCGATCTGGCGGGCGCGGCCACCCACCGGGTCGAGGAGCGCTGCGGCGACGGCACCGTGGCCCTCTTCCTGATCGGCGCGGCCGGGGACCAGGCTCCCTATCCGGCCGCCGCCCGTACGCCACCGGACGAAACCTCTGACGTGTCGACGCTGGTGGACCTCCTCGGAGAGCGCCTCGCTGATGTCGTACTGCGGGCGAGCGAGGGCATCGGCACCGAGCCCCTGGCCGTGCCCCTGCGGGTGATCCACGACCGGGTGAAGGTGCCCGGCCAGACACCCCCGGCAGGTCTGCACGCGCTGCGTCCGTCGACCGGCTACGCCTTCGAAGCCGCCGGCACGGCCGAGGCACCGCTGGTGGTGGTGAGGATCGGCGACACGGTTCTCGCCGGTGTCCAGGCCGAGTTGAACGCCCGCACCGGCCTTGCCGTCAAGGCGGCGTCCACCTTCCCTCAGACATGTGTGGTCACCATGGTCAACGGCGCCGCCAAGTACATGGCGGACGCGGGGAGTTACGACCGGATCACCTACGAGGCGATGAACTCCCGTTACGCGAAGGGGGCGGCGGAGATCATGGCCGAGCGGATCGTCGACGTCGTGCGCTCGCTGGACTCCGGAACTGGCTGAAAAATACCGGCGACGAAAATTCATGGCCATTCCACAGTCAAAAGCTATGGAAATTACATGCGTGGCCGATTCCGCGCTGTCCGTGCGCTCGACCGTACGTTTCGCGTACGGTCCCCGTTCTCGCGGCTCCCATGCGGCCCGCGAACGGCCTTCGGCACACACGTCGTGGATCCATTGGTTTCGTCCGGTGAATTGCCGGACGCGATATTCATGGTGATGCTCGTCAATCACCGTGATGCTGCTGCGGTGTTGAATCCGCATGACCGAATGAGCCGAAGATTTACCGCGGAGGATGAAATGCTCGAACAGCACGAAGACGGGAACGCGGAAACCGGGGCCGGCGGGGCCATGAGCCGACGGTCGTTCGTGGCCGCCGGTGCGGCCACGGCCCTCGCCGCCGCGGCCGTGAACGTCGTGGGCAGCGCCACCGCCGCCCAGGCCGCCACGGCGTCGGGCACCGGCCTGAAGGTGGGCGTCGGCAAGGCCGCGTTCACCCCGTCGGCCGCGCTGCTGCCGCTGGACAACTTCACCTCGGTCCACGACGACCTGCACGCGCGGGTGCTCCTCGTGGAGTCCGGCACCCGGCGTATCGCCCTGGTCGTCCTGGACCTGACCTCCATCAGCGCGGAGGCGATCGCGCTGATCCGCCAGGCCGTCACCGGGGCCACGGGCATCACCGCCGCCAACATCATGGTCACGGTGACGCACTGCTTCTCCGCGCCGCACGTCGCTGCCGCCAGCTCGTCGACGGCAGCGGCCACGTACGTCCAGAACATCGCCTCCGCCGCCAAGAGCGCGGTCGCCGACGCCGTCGAGAACCTCCAGGACGCCGAGGTCGGCTACGGCGCCGGCACGGCCGACGTCAACGTCAACCGCAACGTGCTCACCGCCGACGGCTACTGGCTCGGCGCCGACGAGCAGGGGCCGTCCGACAAGGGCGTCTACGTCGCCCGGTTCAACGACCTCGACGGCAACCCCATCGCCGTCCTGACCAACTACAACGTGCAGTCGTGCGTGATGCAGGACTCCGTGATGAGCGACGGCAGCCTGCCGATCACCGCCGACCTGGCGGGTGCCGCCGTCGCCCATGTCGAGGCGCAGTACCCCGGCGCCGTCGGTTTCTGGCTGGTGGGCGCCTGCGGCGACCAGTTCCCTGGTCTGCGCTCGAAGCGCTACACGATCGACAAGGACCGGAACTGGACGTACGGCGTCGACCTGCACGACGCCGGCTTCGCCCTGCTGACCGCGCAGGGCGAGCGCCTGGGCAACGAGATCGTCCGGGTGTCCCAGGCCATCACCGCCTACGAGCGCCGCAAGAACGTCGTGGTGCGTCTGGTCACCGACGACATCACCACCACCCAGGTCCAGGGCGCCCAGCCCTCGGGGCCGGTCAAGACCGCGACCTTCACCCCCGTCGGTACCGCCGAGGTGCCCTTGTGGATCTTCCAGGTCGGCAAGGGCGTGTTCGCCGGAGTGGAGCCCGAACTCTCCACCTGTACCGCGACGGCCATCCGCAAGGCGTCGCCCTTTGCCAGCACCTTCGTGATGTCGATGTTCGAAGGCGGTGCCAAGAACATGCCCGACCGCTGGAATTTCGAGCACTTCACCTATGAAGCGCTGGACGGCTTCTACATCGAGGGCACCGCCGAGCAGGCGGCCGCCCGGATCGAGCGCATTGTCAAGTCCCTGCGCTGAGCCAGTCCGTACCGGTTTCCGGGCCCCCAGAACGCGTCATCCGGGAAAACGAGAAAGGACACGAAATGGCCACACGACGGGCGTTCCTCGGACGGATACTCGGGACCGCGGTCGCGGTCTCGGCGGGCGCGACCGCCTGCAGCTCCGGCTCGGACGGCTCCGGCTCGGCCGCCGGCCACGTCAAGAGCGCCACCGCCATCGCCGTAGCGCTGGAGTACGACGCCGAGATCGACACCTCGAAGCTCTCCAAGTCGACCTTCACGGTCGCGGGCCGCACCGTGACCAAGGTGTACGCCAACACCGGCGTGGCGCTCGCCGACCGGGGCAGCGACGGCAGGTACGTCATCGTGGAACTCTCGCCCGACGACAGCGACGCGCTGCTGTGGGGCGGAGTGCAGTCCGGCATGTTCCCCGGGGGCGGGCAGGGCGGCGGGTCCGCGAGCCCGCAGCCCTCCACCCCGAGCAGCGCCACGGCCTCCTCGACCGGCGCGCCGGTCCTCGCGGGCCCCTCCGTGGGCGCGACCGCCGGCCCGGCGACGATCAAGACGGCCAAAGGCTCCGTGGTCGTCGGTGACGACTACAAGCCGACGGCGTTCTTCGAACCACCGCACACCTGGTCGACGCGCTGACGGCCGAGTACAGCATCCACAGCGACCGGCTCTACTCCACCGGTCAGTCGATGGGCGCGATGATGACCCTCGGCCTGAACATCAAGTACCCCGACCTGTTCGCCGCCTCCTGGGTCGTCGCCGGCCAGTGGCCGTCCGCACAGGCCGCGCCGCTGACCGGGAAGAACCTCTGGGTCACCGTCTCGCAGGGCGACACCAAGGCGTATCCCGGCGAGAACGCGATCATGTCGGTCATCGAGAAGGCCGGCACCGAGGTGGGCCGCGCCGTCTGGGACGGCAGGTCGACCGCCGCGAAGTTCGCCGCGGACGTCAAGGCCATGGCGGCCAGGAAGACGACGGTCAACTACGCCACGTTCCTGAAGGGATCAACCCTCACCGGGGACCAGGCGAAGGGCTCGAACGCCGTCGAGCACAACTCGACCTGGCCGATCGCCTACACGATCGAGGGCATCCGCGAGTGGATCTTCCAACAGCACAAGTAGCACGCCCACAGCTCACAGGTCCCGGCGGAAGTGGATCTGCTTGAAGCGCCCCATTCCCATGTTCTCGAAAGTGAATAGTCGAAGGAGTTCGCATTGGTTGCCAGGCGTACGTTCATCACTGGATCCGCGACGGCCGGAGCCGTGGCCGTGCTCGGCGGCGCGGCCTACGGCGCCGCCGCCACACCCGACGACACACGCTCACAGACCGGTCACATACGCGGCGCCACCGCCGTCACCGAGGTCTTCGGTGACGGCCAGAAGCTGATCGCCGTGGCGGTCGAGTACGACCGGGACATCGATACCTCGGCCCTCACCTCGTCCACGTTCGCGGTCACGGACCGGACGGTCACCAAGGTGTACGCGAACCGCGCGCCCCGGCCGGCCGAGCGGGGCCGGGACGGGCGCTACGTCATCGTCGAGCTCTCTCCCGACGACACGGCGGCGGCGCTGTGGGTCACCCAGCAGGGGGCCGGCGGCGGAGCGAGCGCCTCGCCCAGCCCCTCGGCCGGCGCGTCCAGCGGATCCGGTGGCGGTGCCCCCGGAGGCGGCGGCCCGAAGGTCGGCGACAGTACTCCGGGCGGCACGATCGTGGCGGCCACGGCCTCGCTCGTCCAGAAGGGCACGGTCACCACCACCCGCGGCGGCCGCTACGCACCCGACGGCACGACGCTGACCACCGGCGACGTCGTGAACCTGATCGTCGACGACTTCGAGCAGCACACCTTCGACGACCCCGCGACCGGCCAGACCCTCGGCTACAACCTCTTCGTCCCGAGGAACTACGACCCCCGCAGGCGCTACCCGCTGGTGCTGTTCATGCACGACGCGAGCGTCGTCAACGTCGCCACCGAAGGACCGCTGGTGCAGGGCCTCGGCGCGGAGTGCTGGGCGAGCGAGGAGGACCAGGCCAGGCACGAGGCCTTCGTGCTGGCACCCGAGTACGGCTCGGTCGTGGTCGACGACGACTACGAGCCCTCGACCCTGTTCGACGCCACCGCCAACCTCGTCGAGGCGGTGACGGAGAAGTACAGCATCGACACCGACCGGCGCTACACCACCGGTCAGTCGATGGGCGCGATGATGTCGCTGGGCCTGAACATCAAGTACCCCGACCTCTTCGCCGCCGCCTTCATCGTCGCAGGCCAGTGGCCCTCCGACGTGGCCGCGCCGCTCGCCGAGAAGAAGCTCTGGATCGTCGTCTCCCAGGACGACGACAAGGCCTCCTCCGGCGAGAACGCGATCACCCAGGTCATCGCCGACCAGGGCACCAAGGTCGGCACGGCCGTCTGGGACGGGCAGTCCACCGCCGCCCAGTTCGCCGCGGACGTACGCAACCTGGAGAAGCAGCGGGCCCCGGTCAACTACGCCTCCTTCCAGACCGGCACGACGGTGCCGTCCGGCTCCACCACCAGCGCGCACATGGGCACCTGGCGGATCGCGTACACGATCCCGGGCATCCGGGACTGGATCATGCGCCAGTCGAAGTAGCGCTGCCTCCGCACTCACGGCCCTCTCGTCGTCGATGGGCCCCTATTCGGCAGATGCCCGGCAGAGCTGTTCTGCCTCCTTCGTCCAGGGCTTCCCAGCCGCTGTTCCTCGCAAGGCTCGTCGTGGGTCGGGTTTCCGGCCACGGAGAAGGGCGCAGCCCTCGCCGCCGTGGCCGGGAGCCGCGAGTTTCGCGGGGCGTGGTGAGGAGAACTGTCGGGCCGCGCGATCTGCGAGGCCCACCCGGCTCTCCCGCGCGTCACGAATCCGAGCCGTCGCCCGCCGGTGCCCGGAGCCGGAAGCCGCGCGGTTGCGCCGGTGAAACGCCGGAACGACGGGTTCGTCGAACCGGTTCGAAGGAAGCTAGCACCCTCGAAACACCTCGGCAATCCGTCCGGCACCGGACGCCACCGCCGGTGTGCGTGGGGTTCCAGGATGGTTACGGAAGACGTGCTGTCGGAAGTATTGACAGGGCTCCTGGCTCGTTCCTACCTTCACTTCACGCGAACCGGTTCGACACGGCCGGCCGCACTTCTCCATCTCCCCACCAGTCACGGCACCGATGGTCGGTCCTCATCGAAGTGTCGAACCGGTTCGACTAGGAGTCGCTCGTGAACATCGGTGAGATCGCCCGGCGTGCCGGTGTCTCGCGAAGCACGGTGTCCTACGCGCTGAGCGGTAAACGCTCGGTATCGGAGGACACACGCCGCAGGATCCAGCAGGTCATCGACGAGTTGGGCTACCGCCCGAACGCGAGCGCCCGCGCCCTGGCCAACGGCCGTACCAACACCATCGGCCTGGTGTTCCCGCCGGCGGGCAACCACTACACCGGAATGCAACTCGACTTCATCGGCAGCGTGGTGGAGGCCGCCGCGGCCCATGACTACGACGTGCTGCTGTCCCCGAGCGGGGTGGACAGCGACCGCTCGTTCCAGCGGCTGTTGGGGGAGCGCCGGGTCGACGGCGCGATCCTGATGGAGATCAGGCTGGAGGACGACCGGGTGGATCACCTGGCCGCCCTGGACTTCCCGTCCGTCGCCATCGGCCGTACCGCTCATCCGGAGGTCGGCTGGTGGGTCGGTCTCGATCACACCGCGCTGGCGGAGGCCTGCGTCCATCACCTCGCTGACCTGGGTCATCGCCGGATCGCCTTCGTCAACCGCCCCGAGCAGCTCCTGCGGTCCGGCTACGAGTCGGCCCACCGCGGACTGGACGGGTTCACCAAGGCGGCCGCCGAACGCGGGCTGACGGTGCGAACGTACTGCTGCGGGGACGATGCCGCCTCAGGGCAGGAATGCCTGGAGCGGATCCTGCACGACGATCCGGCCACCTCGGGCCTGGTCACACTGAACGAGGCCGCTTTGGGCGGCCTCTACCGAGGGCTCGCCCAGGCGGGGCGCCATGTGCCGCGTGACTTCTCGGTCACCGGAGTCGTCGCCGGACGGTGGGCGGAGACGGTGACCCCGCAGCTCACCGCGGCGGACGTACCGGCGGAGGAGATGGGCCGGCGCGCCGTCGATCTCCTCGTCGAGCGGATCGATCACCCCGGCTCGACCGCCCGGCACCATCTGCTCGCGCCCCCGATCTCCTTGCGGGCCAGTACCGGCCCGGCCACCGGTGCGTGGGCCCCCGAAGCCTGACCGCACGGCACGGCTCCCCGCCTCCCGCACACCCGGCTCTCACCCCCGCCGTTCGGCGGGCCTGACCTTCCTGAACCCCTTCCACGGCATCCGCATGCCAGAAAACGAAGGATCCATCATGCACAGCACCTCCAGACGGCTGCTCGCCGCAGTGACCGTCTCGACCGTCGTCGCCGTCGTCGGCACCGCCTGTTCCTCCGGCTCGGGCAGCACCGGCACCAAGAGCGCGGACAGCGGCACGTACACCATCTGGGACCCCTACCCGCAGTTCGACAAGACCTCGGCCTGGGCGAAGCTGCTCGACCAGTGCGGTACGAAGGCCGGAGTGAAGATCAAGCGGACCGGCTTCGACACCAGCGACCTGGCCAACAAGACGCTGCTGGCGGCGCAGCAGGGCAACTCCCCGGACGTCCTCGTCGTCGACAACCCGGTGGTGTCGACCCTGGCCGAGGCAGGCGTGCTCACCACCACCGACGACAACAAGCTGGACACCTCGAAGGTGGACGCCAACCTGCTCGCGGCCGGCCAACTGGGCGGCAAGACCTACGGCACACCCATCGGCGCCAACACCCTCGCCCTCTACTACAACAAGAAGGTCCTGAAGGAGGCCGGGGTGGACATCACCTCGGTCAAGGACTGGACATCCCTGACGGCGGCTCTGGCGAAGGTCAAGAAGGCGGGCAAGAAGGGCATCACCTTCTCCGCCATCGGCACGGAGGAGGGAAGCTTCCAGTTCCTACCCTGGTTCTGGGGCGCGGGCGCGAACCTCACGCGGCTCGACTCGTCCCAGGGCGTCTCGGCGCTCTCCCTGTGGGCCGACTGGATGCAGAAGGGCTACGCCCCCAACTCGGTGCTCAACAACACCCAGACCACCAGCTGGCAGGAGTTCGCGAGCGGCGACTACGCCTTCAGCGAGAACGGCACCTGGCAGCTCGCCAACGCGGAGAAGGCCGGCTTCGACTACGGCGTCCTGCCCATCCCCGCCGCCACGGGGGGCAACGCCGCGGCCCCCACCGGAGGTGAGTTCGTCACCATCCCGGTCCAGAGCGACACCGCCCGCTACGCCACCTCGCAGAAGCTGGCCACCTGCCTGACCAGCACCCAGAACCTGTACGCCACCGACACCACCCTGTCCTACGTGGCCCCCACCGCGGAGGTCCAGGACAAGCAGGTGGCGGCGAACGCCAAGCTGAAGCCCTGGGTGGCCGCGGTCAAGGCGGCCAAGGGACGCACCAGCGACAACCTGGGGACCAAGTACCCCAAGATATCCGAGCAGTTGTGGAAGGCCGTCCAGTCCGCGCTCAGCGGGTCCAAGACGCCGAAGGAAGCCCTGTCCGCCGCTCAGCCGGCCGCCCGGTAACCAGGATCAGTCGGGTCGCAGATGAACCACACCACACAGCTGCCGGACCACCGGTCCGTGCGCGACCGGAGCGGGGCGCCGACGGCCGCCCCGCCCGCGGCCCGCGCCAGGATCCGGCGTCGGCCGACCTCCCCGCAGTGGGCGGCCTGGGGCTTCCTCGCCCCGGTGACCCTCTATCTCGCCCTGTTCTACGCATATCCGCTCTACCGCAACATCGACCTCAGCCTGCGCGACTACACGGTCCGCTCCTTCGTCCAGGGCAACGCGCCCTTCACGGGCCTGAAGAACTACCGGACGGTCCTCGACGACCCGACGTTCGCCCCGGCCCTGCTCCACACCGTGGTCTTCACCGCCGTATGCCTGGCCTTCCAGTACGCCATCGGCCTGGCCCTCGCGGTCTTCTTCAACCAGAACTTCCGGCTCTCGGCCACCCTGCGCGCCCTCTTCCTGGTGCCCTGGCTGCTGCCCCTGATCGTCTCGGCCTCCACCTGGTCGTGGATGCTCAACAGCGACTCCGGCATCGTCAACACAGCCCTGCACGCCATCGGCGTCGGACCGGTCAACTGGCTGACATCGCCGTCCTGGTCACTGACCTCGGTGATCATCGCGAACACCTGGATCGGCGTCCCGTTCAACCTGGTGGTGCTCTACAGCGGCCTCCAGTCCATCCCGGCCGGCCTGTACGAGGCGGCCGCTCTCGACGGTGCCAACGCCTGGCAGCGCTTCTGGCGCATCACCTTCCCGCTGCTGCGCCCGGTCTCCGCGATCACCCTGCTCCTGGGCCTCGTCTACACGCTCAAGGTCTTCGACATCATCTGGATCATGACCAAGGGCGGCCCGGCGGACTCCTCCACCACCTTCGCCACCTGGTCCTACCAGCTCGGCTTCGGCAACCTCCTGCCCGCCTTCGGCCCCGGCGCGGCCGTCGGAAACCTGCTCGTCGTGGCCGCACTGGTCTTCGGCCTGATCCACGTCAGGGTCCAGCGAAAGCAGAACGCCTCATGACCACCGCGACCCCGCACACCCCCGCCGCGTCACGACCTCACCGGCGGCGCCGGACCACCTGGTGGAAGACGGCCACGGGCCTCGTGCTGACGGCGGTCATGCTCTTCCCGGTCTACTGGATGGTCAACGTCTCCCTCACCCGCGACCAGGACATGCGCAAGAGCCCGCCGGACCTGCTCCCGCTGCACGGCACGCTGACCGGCTACCGCACCGTCCTCGACGAGCAGTTGCCCTACCTCGCCACCAGCCTCGTCATCGGGCTGGGCACCGTCGTCCTGACCGTGGCCCTGTCCGCTCCTGCCGGCTACGCGCTGGCCAAGCTGCGACCGCCCGGCCGGGGGATCGTGAACTTCGCGCTGCTGGCCGCGCAGATGATCCCCGGCATCATCATGGCGATGGGCTTCTACGCCATCTACCTCCAGCTCGGCCTGCTCCAGTCGGTGCCCGGGCTGATCGTCGCCGACTCCACCCTGGCCGTCCCCTTCGGCGTCCTCATCTTCGCCGCGTTCATGTCCGGCATCCCCGGTGAACTGCTGCAGGCCGCGAGGACCGACGGCGCCGGGCCGCTGCGCACCTTCTGGTCGATCGTCCTGCCGATGAGCCGCAACGCCGTCGTCACGGTGTCGCTGTTCGCCTTCCTGTGGTCCTGGTCCGACTTCGTCTTCGCCAACACCCTCGTGAACGGCGGCGCCCACGAGCCGATCACCCTCGGCATCTACCACTACATCGGCAACAACAACCAGGAGTGGAACGCCATCATGGCGACGGCCGTCGTGGCCTCGCTGCCGGCCGCGGTCATCCTCGTCCTCGCCCAGCGCTACGTCGCCGCCGGCGTGACCGCGGGCGCCGTCAAGGACTGAGTCCGCCCACCTCCACCGTCCCGTCACGACTGACGTGTCAGCGCGTCAGCCGGTCGATGCCCCCTGCTCCAGAAACGAGTCACGCCACCATGACCGCCGCCCGGCCCGGCCCGGCCTTCTCCGTCCACGACATCCCGTTCAGTACGTACGGATCCTGGTTCGGCATCTCGCCGGTGCTGGCGGAGAAGACGTACGCCGAGGACCTCCACCTCGTCTCGCACCAGAACGGCATGCACGCCGTCCTGCGCCTGGTACCCGTGGACCTGACAACAGGGGACCGTGCCGAAGCCCGAGTCGAGGCGACACCGGGCCTGCTCAGCTGGGTCGGCAGGGGTGGGCGGGTGGATCTGGCCTACGAGACACCGGACACCGTACGTCTGCGGGGGAGCGGTCTCGGCATCGACGTGTCCGCGGCCGCACAGGTGTTGACCCCGTTCAGCGGAACGTACTTCTTCCACGATCCGGTAGCGGACGCCCATGTGTTCACGTCGTACGAGACCGGACGCCGTTACCGCGTCACCGTGCTGTCCGGCAGGGTCGCCGGGACGTCCGGAGACCAGGTGCTGGGATCCGGCGACCGCGGCCTGGTCATCGCCGCCGAGGAGGCGGACGGTGACTGGGAGATCGCCGTGGAGGAACTGGAGACCGCGCGGCCGGCGTACACGTCCTCGGGGCCCTTCGACGCGATCACCGAGCGCGCGGATCGCTCGTTCGCGGCTTTCGCCGAGGCGGTGGCTCCCTGGCGTTCGTCCGCCACTCCGGCCGCCGAACTCGCCGCCTACGTCCTGTGGTCGGCGACCGCTCGCCCCGCCGGTCTTGTCACCCGGCCCGCCGTGCTGATGTCCAAGCACTGGATGGACAAGGTCTGGAGCTGGGACCACTGCTTCAACGCCCTTGCCCTGGCCCCGGGTTGCCCAGAGCTGGCCCTGGACCAGTTCGCCCTGCCGTTCGATCATCAGGACCCCGGCGGCGCCCTGCCGGACTCGGTCACCCACTCCGAGGTTCTCTACAACTTCGTCAAACCGCCCATCCACGGCTGGACCTTCGGCCGCCTGCGCCGCCGCCTGCCGACGCCTCCGACCCACGCCGAACTGGCCGGGATCTACGAACGGTTGGAACGCTGGACGGACTTCTGGCTCACCGCGCGGCGGGCCCCCGGCGCGGAACTCGCCCACTACCAGCACGGCAACGACAGCGGCTGGGACAACGCCACCACCTTCGACCCCGAGCGGGTGGTCGTCACCGCGGACCTGTCCGCCTTCCTCGTCCTGCAGATGCATGAACTCGCCTCTCTGGCACAGGAGTTGGGCCGTCCGGGCGACGCCGCCCAGTGGATACGGCGAGCCGATGAGACGCAGTCGGCGCTGCTCGGCCGGCTCTGGACCGGCGAGGAGTTCGTCACCAGCGGTGTCGACACCGGGGACACCTGGAGCAGTTCCAGCCTCCTCGACCTGATGCCCGTCGTACTGGGCGAACACCTTCCGGGCGAGGTCAGCGACGCGCTGGCCGACCGGATCAAGGCCCACCTGACCCCGTACGGCCTGGCCACCGAGCTGCCCACCTCGCCTCACTACCGTGCCGACGGTTACTGGCGCGGCCCGATCTGGGCACCCGCCACCGTCCTCGTCGAGGACGGCCTGCGCCGCGCCGGTCACGAACGACTGGCCGACGACATCAGCGCCAGGTTCCGCGCACTGTGCGAAACCCACGGCTTCGCCGAGAACTTCGACGCCCTCGCCGGCACCGGCCTGCGCGACCGCGCCTACACCTGGACCGCCAGCAGTTACCTCCTCCTCGCCGAAGCACACGCCCACCGAGACGGCCGCTGACCGGCTGCCTCGAACCCAGCCCCGGGGTCTCCGGGCCCCGGTTCCGTCCTCCTTCACCCAGGAGCCGCAGATGAATCAGCACTGGACATCTCCCAGATCCGGAGCCCGGACAGGACGCCGAAGGGCCTCATCCGCCGCCGTCCTGCTGGCCGCCCTGGCCGCGAGCCTGCTGCCCGCCGCTCCGTCGCAGGCAGCCGACACCAGCGTCACCGTCGACTTCGCCACGGCCGGCGGCGCCCCCACCTACCACGCCTCCGGCACCATCTACGGGATGACGCCGGACGGCTCGCTGCCGCAGGACCACTTCTACAAGGACATCAAGTGGCACCTCATGCGGGCCGGCGGCGCCCAGCTCAACAGCGGCGGGTACGCCACCAGCCTCGCCGACTACCAGACCCGCTGGAACTCGACGCTGGCCCAGTACAAGCGCACCACAGCCCTGGGCGGAACCTTCATCCTGCTCCCGCACGACCTGTGGGGCGCGGACGGCACCACCAACCAGGCCTTCCCCGGTGACAACGGCGACTGGACGCAGTTCGACGCCTTCCTCGACCAGCTCTTCTCCGACGTCAAGGCCAACAACATGACGGTGGAGTGGGACCTGTGGAACGAGGCCAACGGCAGCGGCTTCTGGGCCCGGTCGGAAACCCAGTACCTCCAGATGTGGGCCCGCTTCCACGCCGCCGTCCGCGCCAACTTCCCCGGACAGCTCATCGTCGGCCCCAGCATGGCCGGCGGCCCCTACACCTCCAACACCTGGCTGACCACGTACCTCGCCTACGTCAAGGCCAACAACGTCGCCCCCGACATCTACAGCTGGCACGACGAACCCGGTGACCCCGCAGCCGAGGCCGGCGTCATGGACAGCATGCTCTCCTCCTACGGCCTCACCAACACCCGCCCGTACCAGATCAACGAGTACGCCACCCAGGACATGCAGTCCCCGGGCGGCGGCGCCTGGTTCATCGGCCGCCTGGAGCGGGCCGGCGCCGACGGCCTGCGCGGCAACTGGGCCTCCGGCACCGACCTGCACGACTACGAGGCCGCCCTGCTCACCAAGAACAGCGCCGGTCAGTACCTGCCGCTGGGCGAGTGGTTCATGTACCGCTACTACGGCTCCCAGACCGGCAACATCGTCAACCTGGTACCGGGCACCGGCACCGACGGCCTGGCCACCAAGGACAACACGGCCAAGAACGCGAAGATCCTGCTCGGCAGCAGCGGCAACACCGGAACCGTCACCGTGAACCTCACCGGCCTCAACACCACCTCGGTGGTGGAGGGCGGCCAGGTCCGCGCCGTCGTCCAGCGCGTTCCCTACAACGGCGGAGCGGCCGTCACCGGCCCGGTCACCATCGCCGACACCACCCTGACGGTCAGCAACAACGCCGCGTCCGTCAGCATCCCCTGGACCAACGCCAAGGACGGCTACACCGTCACCCTGCTCCCGCCGTCCAACACCACCGTCTCCACCGTGGCCGTCAGCGAGAACAGCGGTCAGTGCCTGGACGACACCGGCCTCAGCACCGCCGACGGCACCCAGTACCAGCAGTACTACTGCGAGGGCGGCTACCAGCAGATGCTCGACCTCAAGCCGGTGAGCGGCAAGACCAACACCTACACGGTGGTCGACGAGCTCAGCGGCAAATGCCTCGACGTGTCCGGGTCCTCCACGGCCGACGGTGCCGCCGTCATCCAGTACACCTGCAACGGCGGGACCAACCAGCAGTTCACCCTCAACCCCGTCAGCGCGCTCGGCAACAGCCAGGACTATCAGCTCGTGGCCGTGCACAGCGGCAAGTGCGTCGACGTCAGCGGCGTCTCGACCACGGCCCGCGCCCAGGTCCACCAGTGGACCTGCGACGCGGCGAGTGCGCTGAGCACCAAGAAGAACCAGATCTGGCGCCTGGCCGGCAAGGTCTGACGCCCCTCGGACGGAAGCGTGCCTGTGCGACGGCGGAATTCACAGGACGCTGATCAGAACATGGGTGTCACGTTGCCGTACGGTCCCCAGCGGGACACCCACCGCACATTCGTCTCCAGCACCGTTGCGCAACGGCAGTCGCCGCAACGGAATCCGGCGACTGCCGTGACCATAGGAGCTCCCCACCATGAACCGTCTCACCGCGCGCCGCGCCGCCGTAGTCACGGCGGCCGGCCTCGGCCTGTCGTTCGCCGCCGCGCTGCCCGCGCAGGCCGCCGACTCGACCGTCACCGAGGCCCAGTGGCTGTCGGACGTCGCCGCCGTCACCGGCCCCGCGCAGACCTACATCGACGGTCGCGTCGCCGCCAACACCTCCGGTGCCAAGCTGGCGATCGTCCTCGACATCGACAACACCTCGCTGGCCTCGCACTTCGAGGGCGGTTACCCCACGCCGGCCACCGCTCCGGTGCTCGCCCTCGCCAAGGACGCGCATGCCAAGGGCGTCAGCGTGTTCTTCGTGAGCGCCCGCGTCAATCTGATCGACGCGATCACCAAGTACAACCTGACGCACGTCGGTTACACGGTCAACGGCCTCTACACCCGCTCGCTCATCGAGGTCGCGAGCGAGAGCGTCGCCGACTTCAAGACCGCTCAGCGCAAGAAGATCGAGGCGAACGGCTACGACATCGTCGCCAACATCGGCAACAACACGACGGACCTGACCGGCGGTTACGCCGACACCACCTACAAGCTGCCGGACTACGACGGCCTGCTGGACTGACCGTCCGGCGCACGTCGATCCAGGTCCGCCCGAGTGACACAACCCCGGTCACTCGGGCGGCCGGCCCGCTCCGGACTGGACGACTGCCGCGAGTGCCAGATCGCACAGCCACGAGACCGGCCGCGAAGTAGACGAAGACCAACTCCCTCCCCGGATCGACCATCCAGAGCGTGCACCCGCTGCCTACGGCGCAACAGGCCGAGCGCGGTGAGATGGTGACCGTGTCCGCCAGAGCCCTGGAACTGCGCTCCCCGCACGAGGTGCCGCACATCGAACCGTGGGGCCCGCACGCGGTGCGGGTCCGCGGCACACCGACATCGGGGGCTTCCAGGGCGGCGATCCGGATGACCCCGCGTACCGGGAGGTGCTGATCCGCTGGTTCCAGTACGGCACCTTCGGCCCGATCCTCACCGCACCGGTCACCGAAGCCGGGGCCCGAGCGCGGCGCGTGTACCCGCCGGCCGGAACCCGCTGGCTCGAACCGGCGACCGGCACCGTCCACGAAGGCGGCAGCGAAGTGGAAGCGGCGCCTCCGATGGAACGCATTCCCGTCTTCGTGCGTGAGGGCGCGGTCGTGGCCGATGCGTTCGACGGGGACTCGTAGGGCAGCAGTCGACGGCCCGCGTGAGGTCGCTGCGATCGTCCACGGCATCCTCCCGGGCGACATCCCCGACCCATTCCGCGCGGGACGGCGGTGAGCGCCATGACCGACGAGATGGACGTGGGCAACCCGCTCGCCTGAGAGCGCACCCGCATGGGCCGCGCAAGGAGGTGGCCGCGCAGGCCGGACCGGACGAGCACACTGTACGACCCGTGAGCAGCACGGGTGATGGGCGGAGGCGGACGGCCGACGAAGTTGCCGCAGCGGCCTACGACTGCATGCTCACCGAGGTCGTGGCCGTCGCCTTTGCCGACAGCCCGGTCACGAGCCGCCCGAACCGGCGCAGCAGCAGTACGGCGGTGGCCGCCAGGCCGGTGAGCAGGCCGAGCCAGATGCCGAGGGTGTCGAGGCCGACCGCGAAGCCGAGCAGCGCGGCGGCGGGGAGGCCGATGAGCCAGTAGCCGATGAGGGTGACCTGGAAGCCGCCCT
Organism: Streptomyces sp. NPDC048277; assembly: GCF_040652235.1. Classification (NCBI taxonomy): domain Bacteria; kingdom Bacillati; phylum Actinomycetota; class Actinomycetes; order Kitasatosporales; family Streptomycetaceae; genus Streptomyces; species Streptomyces sp. NPDC048277. The sequence goes on along the minus strand of NZ_JBEZLQ010000003.1, from coordinate 13,905 downwards.
TGGTGTCGTCGAGTCCGCGCAGCAGACCCACTCCGATGTTCTGCGTGCAGTCGAAGAACTGGAGGACCGCGGCCACCAGGAGGAGTTTCACAGCGGTGTCCATCGCCCGGTTGTCGTGGGTGTCGAAGAAGGGCGCGAGGACGATACGAGGGATGGTCACGTAGACGACAGCCACGACGGCCATGACTCCGGCCGCACAGGCCAACGCTGTGGTTTTCAGCCGCTGCGCGGCGGCCGTGTTGCCGAGGGCCAGTTCGCGGCTGACCCCGATGGAGGCCGCGTGCGAGAGGCCGACCGCGATCTGGAAGACGATGTACACGAGCTGGTTGACGGCGGTGTGCGCGGCCAGCGCTGCCGTGCCGAAGCTGCCGACCAGCAGTGCCACGACGGAGAAGAAGCCGGCCTCGGAGCCGTAGGTCGCGGCGATCGGCGCGCCGAGTCCGGTCAGTCGGCGCAGGGTCGCGGGCCGGGTCTTCCAGACGCTCAGGGAAAGCAGCGGTGCCAGCCGGGGATCGCGGCGGGCGGAGGCGTAGAGCGCCAGGAAGGACAGCGCGTACACGGAGGTGGTGGCCAGCCCGATGCCGGGCAGGCCCATCTTCGGGAGGATCCAGGTGCCGTGGATGAGAAGCCAGTTGAGGCCCGCGTTGACGGCGATGGAGGCGAGTGTGATGCGCAGCAGGGCCTGTGGCCGGCGCATGCCGACGGTGAACTGGCGGATCGCCTGGAACCACAGACAGGGCAGCAGGCCGGGCGCCATCGTGTAGAGCATCGGCTGTGCCACGTGGACGACGTCCGGGTCCTGGCCCAGCCAGACCAACGCGTGCCCGATCAGCACCATCAGGACGGCGCCCGCCACGCCCGCGAGCGTGGCCAGCAGCAGGGCGGCGCGGACCAGATCGCGGACGTCCTCTCCTGCGGCCTCGCCCGGCTCGGCTCGGGCGTCCGCGGCGGCCACCTGGTTGCCGACGGCGGTGACCATGCCGACGCCCATCGTGCGCAGCTGGTTGAAGACGACCATGGCCAGGCCGCCGGCCGCGAGGGCCTCGGTGCCGATCAAGCCCATCATCACGGTGTCGGTGGTGGTCAGCGCGACCTGGGCGAGCTGGGTGAGGACGAGGGGCACGGCGAGCGTGGCCAGGGCTCGGGAATCGGCGCGGAGTCGGGTCAGGGTCAGGGCGGGCGGCATCAGATGTGTTCCTGCGGGATCGGGGAAGCGGTCGGGCGGAGGCTGCACAGCAACTCGTCGACCTCGCGCTCCACTTGGGGGTCGAGCAGATCGCGTGCGGTCATCCAGTCGTCGTCGAAGACAGTGTCCATGTACTTTTCCCCGCCGTCGTTCACCAGGGCGACGGCAGTGGTCGCCGGTGGCTGCGAGGCGAGACGACGCAGCGCTTCGTACACCACCCCGCCGGCCGAGCCGCCGATGAGCAGCCCGACCCTGCGGGCCACCACCCTCGCGGTGACGAAGGCCTCGACGTCGCCGACCTTGACGCCCTCGTCGAGGAGGCCGTAATCGACCATGGCGCCGATGCCGGCCCCCTCGGGGGTGCCGGTGCCGGACTGGTAGTAGTCGTGCGCCGGTGGTCCGAAGGCGATGGACCCCTTCGGCTCGACACCGACGATCCGTACTCCGGGCACGGTCTCACGCAGCACCTTCCCGGTCCCGAACAGGCCGCCGCCGGTGCCGACGGCGCCGATCAGCTCGTCGACCCTGCCGTCCAGCGCCGCGTCGATCTCCAGGGCCACGGGGTGGTAACCGACGCCGTTCGCAGGGTTGTTGTGCTGCTCCGTGAAGTAGGCGTTGTCCGAGTCGGCGGCCATCTTCTCGGCGAGTTCCTCCCGGGCGGCCGTTGCCAGCTCCTCGTCGCCCTCCTGCGCGACGTAGACGAGTTCGGCACCGAGGGCCTTCATCGCGCGGAGTTTGTCGGCGGCCGCGTGGTGGTCGACGACGGCGGTGAAGGTGTATCCGCGTTCGGCGGCGACGACGGCCAGACCCAGTCCGGTGTTTCCGGAGGTCGACTCGATGATGCGGCCGCCCGGGCGGAGCAGTCCGCGCTCCTCGGCGTCGACGACCATCTGCCGAGCCATGCGTATCTTCGCCGTACCGGTCGGGTTGAACTGCTCCAGCTTCAGCAGCAGTCGGCTGCCGGTCGGGGTGCGGCACAGTTCGAACAGCGGGGTCGCACCGATGAGTTCGGAGACCTGCCGGACGACGGGCGGCCGGTGCAGGGAGTCGTGCATGGGGGGCTCCAGACGTGGTCAGGCGGGGTGGCGGTCGAGGTGCCAGCGGAAGCGGTCCGACGTCCGCTCGACGACGACCTTGGGCGGCAGCGGCAGTTCGTGGAACGGTGACTCGTTGGAGTCCATCTGGTAGCCGGCGGTGTTGAGGTACACGAGCAGGTCGCCCACGGCCGGTGGCGCCGGAAAGGGGATCTTGCGCCAGGTCAGCAGGTCCGACTCCAGGCAGGTCGCGGCTCCTACGCAGGCCGGGTGGGGGCCGTCCTCCGGGCGGGCGGGGACGAGCACCGGGTCGGGCAGGAACTCGCTGTCGAACCACTGCTCGGACAGGCTCAGACTGCTGCCGTCCACGGTCAGGATCGCGTAGCCGTCACGTTCCTTGACGCCTTGCACACGGAAGACCGTGAACCCGGCCTGGTCGAGCAGTGCCCGGCCGGGCTCGACCAGCAGCCGCATGTTCGCCGTCCTCAACACCTCGGCCAACGAGACGCTCCCGCCGGCGGGCACACAGGCGAGGACCGCGCGCAGGGCGTCGGCGCCCGCGACAGGGGAGTGGTACGGATAGAAGCCGCCGCCGAAGCGCTTCCCGGCGTGGAAGTGTTCGGCCCGGTTGCTCTCCCCGAACTCCCGCCAGTCCGCACCGTCGACGTAGTCCACCGCGAAGCCGCCGCCGATGCTGATGCTGTCGGCGGGCAGCCCGAGTTCCCGCGCCCGGCCGCAAAGGTCCACCAGCACTCCCGCCAGGTCGGCGCGTTGGCGGACGTCGTAGCCGGACAGATGGAAGCTGAAGCCCTCCAAGGACACTGCCGAGCCGGCGATCCGGGCCAGCGCGACGGTGAGCTCACTCTCATGGAGTCCGAACCGGCTGTGCGGTTGCTCCGCCGGAAGCACCCGCAGCAACGCCCGTGCCGTGCGGCCGAGTTCACCGGCCACCGCATCCAGCCGGGCCAGTTCGTCCAGCGCGTCCACGGCGATCAGCGCGCCCTGCAGCACGGCCACCCGCAGGAATTCGTCCGCCTTCGCCGGACCGGTGACCACCAGTTCGTCGCCTCGGACCCCGGCCGCGAGCGCCTCGCGCAGCTCGCCCCGGCTCGCCACGTCCACGCCCAGTCCGGCCACCGCGGCTCGTTCCGCGAACACGGCGGCCTTGTTGGCCTTTTTCGCGTAATACACCCGGCCGTCCACGCCCGACTCGTCGAACACCGCGTTGAACGCGGCCGCGTTGGCGTCGAAGGCGGTCGGCAGGAGTACGTGATAGGGGCCGCCGAGGCCGTGGGACAGTTCCCGCAGCAAGGGGTCGGCCAGCAGACCACGTGTCTCGGGGTCGGCGTGTGCGGGCAGCCGTGCCGTCACTTCCACAGCGGCACCGCCGTCCCCAGCTCCTGTGCCAGGGCGAGTTGGGCGAACCGGTGACCGAGCGCGATGTCGGTGACGACCAGACCGCTGTTGTAGGCGAAGATGCTCTGCCCCGCGTCGGTGCGCCCGGACGCCCGCCCGGCCAGGACGTCGGGAAACTCCGCGTCCACTTCTGGCAGCCGTCCCTCACGGTCGGCCATGTCGATGCCGGTGACCTGCATCTGCGCGGCGCTGGTGGCGATGACACGCCGGGCCCGATGGAGGGTCGAGGGCGCGATGCCGTAGCCGACCAGGACGCACAGGGCGGAGGGCTTCAGCCAGTCCGCCTCCACGCGGGCCGGAGTGTTCGGGCCCGCGGTCGCGAGCACGATGTCCGCCTCCTCGGCGGCCGCCCGCAGATCGGACACGACCTCCAGTTCCCGTCCGGGGAAGTACCGTTCCAACTCCTCCTGGACGGCGCCGATGCCGTCCGGATGGGTGCCGAAGAGCATCAGCCTCTTGAGATCCGGCAGGGTGGTCAGCAGAAACGGAAGGGCCAGCCGGCCCTGCGTACCGGTGCCGATGACGAGCACGCTGCGACTCCCCGGGGCGGCCAGTTCCCGGGCGAGCAGTGCGGAGACGGCCGGGGTGCGCAGGGCGCCCACCCGTCCGCAGTCCAGCATCGCGACGGGCAGACCGGTCTCGTCGTCGTACAGCGTCAGCGTCGTGTAGTAGTGCTGCCGGTCGCGGTCCTCGTGCAGGCCGTACTTGTACGACGTCTTGACGGCGACCACCTTGCGTTCGCCGTCGCGGCCGAGCATGGCGTAGGCGACCGAGTGGCCGTCGTCCGGCTTGACGGTCAGCTTGCGCGGGTTGTCGGAACGGCCCTCTGCCAGGGTGCGGTACGCCTGCTCCACCACGGACACCACGTCGGTGAGGGTGATGTCGATGCCGGCCACGTCGCTGGTGCTGAGGATGCGCAGAGTCCTGTCGTCGTGTCCCACGGAATCCCTCTCGACTTGGCTGCGGACGGGGTCTGCCTGAGTGCGGGTCATGCGTACGCCTCCAGCGCGACCTGGCCGTAACCGTGTTCGTCCTGTTCGGCGGCCGGCCGGGTGCGGCGGTGCGGGATGCGCACCGAGGCGCGCTTGAGCCAGCGGTCGGTGCCGTCGTAGCGGGCCCGGAAAGGCACCCGGCCGTGGACGACCAGGTCGTTGTCGACCACGAGGACGTCGCCGGGCTCCAGACTCACCGCCATGGAGACCCTGCTGAGCTCTTCCGACAGCCGGTCATAGGCCGCACGATGTTCCGCGGACCCCCGGTCGAGGGGGGTGTAGGCGGGGTCGAAGCGCAGTGTCAGCCCGTCCGGTGCGTCCCAGAGGGTGGGTACGGCGGGCGCGGTGCCGGCGTAGGTCTGAGCCTCGGTGTAGGCGTCGTCGGGGAGTATCGGCAGGACCGGCTCGCTCAGCATCGCGATGTCGGCCGCGTCGAGTCGGACCTCCCGTACGGAGGCGGCGGTGGTGGCCACCGCGTCGTGGTTGCGCAGGCAGCCGAGGACCAGCAGATGGGCGCGGCCGGGGTGGAAGGCGTCCTCGGTGTGCGGGCTGAGCAGCACGCTGCTGCTGGCGCCGGTCTGTTCGTCCTCGTGTCCGGGGGAGGGGACGATGTTGTGCACGAACCGGCCGTCCTGCTGGCCCTCCCAGGCGATCGGCGTGCCCATCACGGTGGACAGCAGCAGGAGGACGACGTCGTACAGTGCCCCGGCCCGTCCGGCGCTGGACCAGTGGCGTGGTGTCGGGCCGATGGCCTTGTCGTCGACGGGGATGCCGCGTACGACGAACAGGCCGGTCGCACTGTCCACGGGGCGGCAGACGTGGTGGACGTCGGCGCTCAACGACGCCGCTGTGCGGGGGACTTGGGCGATGAGGCGCGACCAGTCGAGGCCGTCGTCCTCGACGGGGCCGGCTGAGGAGAGAAGGTTCTGGGCCGCCTCGGTCAGTTCATGTACGGCGTGCGGATGCAGCTGGCGCACGGGAGCGACTGCCGTGGGCATGGTCGACCATCCGTTCTTGGGGTTGCGCGTGCGGGTGCGCGACGAGGTGATCGGGGGAAGGCCGGGCAACAGGGCGTTGACAGTGGATCGTCTGCGGCGGGACGAGAGGTCCACGTGTTGCGTTCCAGTGACGCGCCGGGCCGGCTCGGCTCAGGTAAGTCATACCTAAGTTAGGGTGTTCACGCGGAGTGCGCTGTACTCCACTTGGAGTATTGCCTCGCGGTCGATTTTTAGGATAGGCAAACCTAAGTAATTCGTTCGCTGTTTCTGAAAGTCGAGGACGAACGTGGATCTGACGAGACGCCAACTGCTCTGGGCCGGTGGCGCCGTGGGCGCAACGGCCCTGCTGGCGGCATGCAGCGGCGGCGGTGACGGCGAGTCGACCGGGGTGTCCCGTGGTGCGACCGCGAAGCCCGTCAAGGGCGGCACGCTGCGGGTGGGCGCCCTTGGCCACGCGAGCGCCATCACCCGCGATCCGCACGGCACCCAGGCCAACGAGAGCGACTACCTGATCATCAGCCTCGTATACGACACGCTCGCCGTACCCGGCAGCAAGCCCAACACCATGCCCCGGCTCGCCGCGAGCTGGAAGGCGTCCGACGACCTGAAGACCTGGCGGTTCACCCTCGCCAAGGGCGCCGCGTTCCACGACGGCTCGCCCGTCACCGCGGCCGACGTCGTCTTCTCCCTCAAGCGGCTGCGTGCCACTCCCGCCGGTGCCTCCCGGCTGCCCGGCATCCAGGCCAAGAACATCACGGCCGACGGCGACGACACGGTCATTCTCGTCTCCGACTACGCCAACGCCGAACTGCCCCTGCTCACCCGCCTGACCACCTTCGTCATCCCCGACGGCACCACCGACAAGGACATCGCCAAGGCGCCCGGCACCGGTCCGTTCAAGCTCGACTGGTTCCGCGGCGGCAACGCCCGCCTCGTCCGCAACGACGACTGGTACGGCGGTGACGTGTACCTCGACGCCATCGAGGTGAAGATCTTCGAGAGCCCCCAGGCCATGGCCAACGCCCTGCTGGCCGACCAGATCGACCTCGCCTCCAACGCCGGCGCCGTCGCGGCCCGCACGGCCGGGTCGCGCAGCGACATCCAGAAGATCCGGCGCCCCAACGACATGGCGATGCCCATAGTGATGCGCACGACGGACGGTCCCTTCGCCGACCCCAAGGTGCGGGAGGCCCTGCGCCTGGCCGTCGACCGCAAGGCCATGGTCGAACAGGTGCTGTCCGGCTACGGGAGCGTCGCCAACGACATCCTCGGCACCGGCGACCCCGCCTACGCCAAGAGCATCCCGCAGCGCACCCGGGACCTCGCCCAGGCCAGGCAACTGCTCAAGGAAGCCGGGTTCGACACTTCCAAGACCTACGAGATCCTCACCACCGAGGACATCTCCGGGCTCGCCGAGTCGGCCACCCTCTTCGCCACCCAGGTCCGCGAGGCCGGCGTCAAGGTGAAGGTCGTCAAGCAGGAGTCCGCGGTCTTCTGGGACAAGACCTGGCTCAAGGGCGACCTCTACACCACCTACTGGGGCACCAACGACTCGGTGGTCTTCTTCGCCAGCAAGACCATGGTCTCCGACAGCGGCCAGAACGAGGCCGGCTGGAAGAACAGCGCCTTCGACGCGGCCTACGAGAAGGCCATCGGAACCGCCGACGCCACCGAACGCACGGCCCTGCTCAAGCAGATGCAGCAGATCGAGTACGACAGCTCCGGCTATCTCCTGTGGGGTATGGCCGACGGTGTGGACCTTGCCGCGGCCAAGGTGCACGGGCTTCCCACCCTGCCCGGCTACGGGCGTGTCCAGCTCGAGAAGGCATGGCTGTCCAGTTGAGCACGGAAACCGGCGCGCCTCCCGGCGTGGTGCCAAGGAGCAGGTGGGCGTGGGCCGTTGCGGCCCGCGTCGGCCTCGTCGTGGCCAGAAGAGCGCTGCTGCTCGCGGCGCTCCTCGCCACGGTCTTCGTCGGCGTGGAGCTGCTGCCCGGCGACGCGGCGAGCGCGACCTCGGAACGCGGCGAGAGCGCCGCGGACCTGGCCCGGCGGCGCCATGAACTCGGCCTCGACAGACCGGTCCTGGAACGCTTCTGGGACTGGATGTCCGGCCTGCCCACCGGCGACCTCGGCACCTCCGCCCATGGCGAACCGGTCACCGGCCTGCTGACCACCGCGTTCCCCAATACGTTGGTGCTCAGCGGCACCGCACTGCTCCTCACCGCCCTGCTGTCGGTGACGTTCGCGTCCTGGGCGGCGCTGCGGCCCGAAGGACGTCTCGACCGGATCGTCACCGGTGTCTCGACCGCGGTCTTCGCCGTCCCGGAGTTCGTGGTCGCCGTCGGCCTCGTCCTGGTGCTGTCCCTGTGGGCCGGCTGGCTGCCCGCCGTCACCCTCACCGGCAGCGACGGCACCCCCGCCTCATGGACCATGCTGATCCTGCCCGCCCTGGCCCTGACCGTCCCACAGACCGGCTGGAACACCCGTATCGCCCGTGCCGCGCTCGCCGACGAGGCCCGCGCCCCCTACGTCGAAGCCGCCGTCCTCGACGGACTCGCCCCGCGCCGCGTGCTGCTGCGCCACATCCTGCCCGGAGCCCTGCCCACCATCGCCACCGGACTCGCCACGTCATCGGGAGTGCTTCTGGGAGGAGCGGTCGCCGTGGAGACCATCTTCAACTACCCGGGAATCGGAGCCGTCCTGTCCTCCGCGGTCGCCGACCGCGACGCCCCGGTGATCGCCGGAGTGACGGCACTGGCCGGCGCGGCGATCACCGTTGTCCTGCTGGCCGCCGATCTCGTCCGCGACCAGCTGACGGCAGGCCGCCGATGAGGGCCTCGAACCGCGCGGTCCTGCTCCGGGTGGCGCCGGCCGTTCTGCTCGTACTCCTGGCGCTGGCCGGCCCCTGGCTGACCCCGCACGCCGTCGACGAGCCCATCACCATGCCCTTTGCCGGACCCGGCCACGGTGTCCCTCTCGGCGGCGATCAACTCGGGCGCGATGTGCTCAGCAGACTCCTGGCGGGCGGGCGTTCACTCGTGGTGTCCGCACTGCTCATCGCCGTGGTGGTGACGGCGTCGGCCGCCGTGGTCGGCACCGTCGGCGCCCTGCGGCCGACCGTCGGCCGCATCGTCGAACGCGCCGCCGACATGCTGATCCTGCTGCCCGCCGTCCTCGGCGTCATGCTGGTCGCCCTCTCCTGGCCCGGCGGCGGGCGACTGGCCGTAGCCGTTGCCGCCATCGTCCTGGGATTCCCCTACGCTGTCCGGCTCACCGCCAACGCGGCGGCGCCCGTGGCAGCGTCCGGCTACGTCGAGGCGGCCGCCGCCGGTGGCGAACGACTCTGGTTCCTCGTGGTCCGCGAAGTGCTGCCCAACCTGCGGGCCACCCTGCTCGCACTCCTGGGCCTGCGCTTCGTCGAAGCCGTCTACGTCGTCTCCATGGCCGGATTCCTCCAGGTGGGGCCCCAACCACCCACCGCCGACTGGGCGTTGATGATCCGGGAGAACTCCTCGGGCATCCTCCTCAACCCCTGGGCCGTGATGGCCCCGAGCGCGGCCGTCGCCCTGCTGGCACTGAGCGTCAACCTCGCGGCGGCCGCCCTGGCCCCGCAGACAGGCCGAAAGGCGGCAACACTGCTGTGAGTCACCCACCCCGGAACACGGACGCGGACAGCGAGGACACCGTCGCCGCGGCGCTCGGCTTCGGTGTCGTGGCGGCGGACGGCCGAAAACTGCTCGAAGCGACCTCACTCAGCCTGCGGCCAGGGCGCGTCGTCGCCGTCACGGGCCCCTCGGGAACAGGGAAGACGACGTTGCTACGTGCCTTCCTCGGCCACCTGCCGCACGGCACGGTCCGCTCCGGCGGCACGGTCCATGTGCTGGGCCACGACATGTTCGCGGTCGATGACACCGAGCGCCGTGAGATCCGCAGAGACGGGATCGCCTACGTCGGCCAGGATCCCGCCTCGTCGTTGAACCCGCGGCTGCGGATCCGCACGCTCCTGTCCGAGCTGAGCGCGGACGCGTCCCCCGACGCTGTCGTCGAGCTCCTGGACGCCGTCCGCCTGCCCTCGGACCGTGACTTCGCGGCCCGTCGGCCGGGCCAGCTCTCCGGCGGCCAACTGCGCCGGGTCGCGCTCGCCCGTGCCCTCTCGAAGCGGCCTCGGCTTCTCCTGCTGGACGAGCCCACAGCCGGACTCGACCCGGTGCTCCGCGACGAGATCACCGAACTGCTCCGTACCCTGGCCCTCGGTCGTCGGCTCGCCCTGGGCTTGTCCTCCCACGACCGGGACGTCATCGCGCGGTTGGCGGACGACGCCGTGGACCTGACGGCCGTCGGAGTCCGCCCCCCGAGAACGCCGCGCCCTGCGGGCGACCGATCCGTCACTTCCGTCACTCCGGTTCGACCGCCCCACACGGCCGCCTCCGCTCGTCCCGTTCTCGAGGTCAGGGATCTCAGCGTGGTGTTCCCCGGCCGAGGAGCAGGTCAGCCAGGGCTGACGGATGTCCGGTTCGCCGTGGCCGAGGGCGCTGCCGCGGCGGTCATCGGCGCCTCGGGTTCCGGCAAGACCACGCTCGCCCGCGCACTCGTGGGCCTGCGGAAGCCCCGGTCCGGAACCATACGGTTCGACGGCGCGGACCTTCGGGCCACGGTCCGACGCCGCAGCCGGGAACAGCGACGCCGGATCCAGTTGATCACCCAGGACCCACTCGGTGCGCTCAACCCCAGCCGTACCGTCGGCTCGACGGTGGCCAGGCCCCTGCGCATCCACGGGAGAGCGTCTTCCGGCGCAGTGGCCGGCTCGGTGCAGGATCTGCTGGAACTCGTCGGGCTTCCCCGGTCCTTCGCGAGCCGCTACCCCCATGAGCTTTCCGGCGGACAGCGTCAACGGGTGGCGATCGCACGGGCGTTGGCGGCCGAGCCGGACATCCTCATCTGCGACGAGATCACCTCCGCACTCGACCCGGCCACGGGAGCCGCTGTCATGGACCTCCTCCACCGGCTGCGGCAGGACCGTTCCCTGACACTCGTCGTCATCAGCCATGACCTCACACTGGTCCGGGAGCGCACCGACACGATCACGGTCCTCGCGTCCGGTCGCGTCGTGGAATCCGGCAACACCGCGGATGTCTTCGCCGCTCCGCAGCACACGGCGACGCGGGAGCTGCTGTCCGCCAGCCTCGCAGCCACCTGATCGCCGCCCTTCGTCTCGGGCAGCGGTCAGCGGGGTACGACTCCCTGCGCCTCGCCCACTTCATGCCGCAGATGGAGCACGCCCACCACCGTCGCTCCCACGGACAGCAGAACGACGAGGGCCATGACGGCCGCAAGTCCCCGGAATGCCCCGGTGGAAGGCGGCGCCGCCGGCGTCAGGAGTCTGGCCACACGGTGCGAGACGGGGCCGGTCGCGCCGCCGAGCGCCAGATGGGGGCGCGTCGTCGGCCCCGCGTCATGGCTGGCCAGAGCGGCTCGGGCCACGGCGACGGCGACCAGCTTGCGGTCCCCGACCGCGCGGGCCGCTGCCTCGTCGGCCGCGAGTTCCGCGGCCAGACGGATCCCGGCCCGCACACTGCGGAGTGCCGGGTGGCAATGCGCCGAGATCTCGGCGATGGCCAGAAAGTGGTGATGCCGTCCGGAATTGTGCGCCCGTTCATGGGCGAAGAGAGCCTCCCGTTCGGCAGCCCGCAAACTCCGCAGCATTCCCGCGGTCACGACGATGCGGTCGGTGCGCCCCGGCAGCGCGTACGCGTCGGGCCGTGGCGAATCGATGACACAGAGGTCGCCCACCATGGGAAGTCGGGCGACCTTTCGCTGTGTCGCTCTCAGCGTTCGACTGTGTCGCACCGCGGAATACCCGAAGCGCAGACCGCCCAAGGCGAGTGAGCCGGCCGCCAGGACGGCCATCCCGGCCATGAGGTGTGCCGAAGGCGTGCAGAGATGACGGACAAAGTGATTGAGGTGGGCAAATGACGGTACGAGGTAGAGACCGGTCAGGACCAGAGCGCCGAGGGAGACGACACAAGCCGCGGCAAGGATTGCCGCGCTCACCGTGAGCGTCCACAAAGCGGCCGTGGGCCGTACCCACCCCAGAACGCGATGCGTCACGAGGCCCAGCAAGAACGGCAGCACAAGCGGTACCAGAAACAGTGGAGTCAGCAACAGGGGTCCTGGAGAGGAGCCGGGAGACACACAGGCTCCGCGCATTCTCCTGGCCGAGCGGGATCTCGTACCCGTCCTCGGTCCGTGAGGCTGGAAGTCGGGCTTTCACCGGCAGCCACCTATGCACTCACCCCAGTTGTCGACTACAGTGTTGTAGACCGTTTACAGCTATGTAGACGGTTTCGCTGGTCTTTCCCGAGGACGGTCGTACCGAATGCAACCCTCGGTCTGTCATCTCCGCAGACCACGGTACATGCGCTCGGCCGGCCGCCGGGCCGGTCGGTAGCACTCCGGCGTTGCCGGTCGGAGTTGGACGCGGCCGAACTGAGCGCTTATGCTTGATTTTTCGGTGAGGAAGTAAATGGTGTTGCGTGTACTGCTGGCCGGCGGACCGACCTCCGTACACTCTCGTATTGGCCAACTCATCGAAAGCGCACCGGACATCCAGATCGTCGCCGCGGTGGAGAGCGGTGTGGAGGGTGTCCGGCTGGCCCATGATCTGCATCCGGATGTCGTCCTCATTTATGCCCACAGTGAGGGGATGGACGGAATCGAGGTCGCTCGCCAGATAGTGGGAAGCGGTGAGTTGCCCGACGCGCACGCGGTGATGCTGGCGGACTCCGCCGAAGACGAGTCGGTGCTCGGTGCCCTCAATTCCGGAGTGCGCGGGTTCCTGGAAAAGGAAGCGCAGCCGGAAGCCCTTGTCGAGGCGATAAGAGCGGTAGCGCGTGGTGAGGCGCACCTCTCGCCTGCCGCGACACGATGCGTCCTTGACAAAATGTTTCCGTTCGCGTTGGCCGGCCCCGGCGACGACATCGAGCGGTCGTGGAGCGAACTCACGCCCAGGGAGCGTGAAGTCGTCTCCCTCGCGGCTCTCGGGCTGGACAACAAGGAAATATCCGGTCGGCTGATCGTCTCGCACTTCACCGTCAAAACGCACATCAATCGCGCCATGGCGAAGCTCAATGTCAGGAGTCGCGCCCAACTGGTGGCCGAAGTGCATCGAAGTGGGATTGTTCGCGCGAGGAGCGGCGAGTGACGAAAGGGCCGAGGTCCGCCGCGGCTGGGATCGTGGTGATCGGCTGAGTGGGAGGCGACCGCCCGCTGACCCGGGCCGTCGGGCCCGAGTTCCCTGCCCTCGATAATGGTCGCGGGGGTTGAACGGTCCAACGGAGCGCAGGGAGGGTCATGCCGGACAAAGAGGGTGAACGTCGGCCTGCAGGGGAGCTGGAGGCCAGCGTTCTGGCGGCGCTGTGGGCTGCGGGGAAACCGCAGACGGCGGCGCAGGTGAGAGCGGCCCTGTCACAGTCACTGGCCCGCACGACGGTTGCCACGCTGCTCGGCCGGCTCTTCGACAAGGGCGTCATAGACCGCAGCCCCGCACCCCGGGGTTTCGCCTACTTCCCGGTGGAGGACGCCCACGGCTTGACCGCCCGCCGCATGCACCGCGAACTCGACCAGGACGGCGACCGCAGTCTGGTGCTCGCTCGATTTGTGGAGGGACTCACAGGCCAGGACGAAAGGGAGTTGAGGCGTCTGCTGGAGGAGAGTGCGGAATGAGGTGATGGCGCGACTGGACGCGATCTGGTCGGCCGGCGCTGACCGCGAACCGCTCGTCCACTCCGTGCCGACCCCGGCCAACCGCTCCGGCCCCGAACGGCCGTGAGCTTCGCCGCAGCGACACCGCCTCGCCGACTGGCGAACTCACCTGCGGGGCAGAACGGGCGGCGACGTGGCTGTGTCCCCTGCCTGAATCCTTGCGCTCGGTGTCGGTGAGGTGTTCGGGCCGGCGCGTGATCCAGTCGGTGACCCGACGGACGGTCAGATGGGGCAGCGGAGCATCCGCCGGGATCGTCCCGGTGCGGTAGGGCCGCGCAGAGTGTCCTTGCCGGTGTCGACGGCCATACGTCCGCACAGACTGGCTCCGGGACGTCCGCCCAGGAACAGGGCGATGGCCGTGAGTTGGGCGGTGAGGGTAGGTGATGCCCACCTGCTCGTGATCGTCACGCACCTCCAAATCAGCGACAGCAATCCAGCGCGGCTTCGCCGTGCGCCGGGGGCACAGTAAATGCGCCGTCGTACGCCTGCAGATTGCTTGTCCGCCCTGCCCTGGAGAC